>CACZFN010000010.1 GCA_902780505.1 uncultured Ruminococcus sp.
AAAAATCTCGACAAGGTGCTTCACGATCATGCTTTTCACAGAGCAATGGAAGAACCCGAAACAGCGTAGTCCTTACTGCCATATTCGGTATTCCATGCTCTTTGAGATATACCGAATATGGCTGCTTTGTTTTTATCAGAAAGGAGTTTTTTATCATGACAAAGCAGTCACATTATAACGTGGGTATCTATGTGCGTTTATCGCAGGAGGACGAGCGCACAGGAGAATCCATTTCAATAGAAAATCAGAAAAAAATGCTGACGGAATATGTCAGCAAGCAAACAGGCTGGAATTTGGTGGAAATATACGAGGACGACGGTTATTCGGGTACTGACTTCAACCGTCCGGGTGTCCAGAAACTTCTCGATGATGCGAGGTCGGGAAAGATAAACCTGATACTCTGTAAAGACCTCTCCCGTTTCGGTCGTAATTACATCGAAGTCGGTCAGTATGTTGATTACGTTTTCCCTTCATTCAATATCCGCTTCATCGCCCTGAGCGACAACGTGGATACCCTTGAACGCAACAGCACGGCTATGGACATGATGCCGATAGTCAATCTTTTCAACGAATGGCACGCCGCCAGCACCTCAAAGAAAATTCGTGCGGTCATGGTGTCCAATGCAAAGCAGGGCAAGTATCATGCTCCTGTTGCACCGTTTGGCTATCTTGTGGGAGACACTGAGGACAGATTGCCCGTAGTCGATGAAACGAACGCTCCCTATGTCCGTATGATGTATAAAATGCGTTCCGAGGGTGCAAGCTCTCCGCAGATCGCTAAGGCACTCAACGCTCAGGGGGTTATCACTCCGTCCGATTACACATACAAGCGTTTGGGCAAGCCGAATCCCTACATATCCAACCACTTGTGGAATGCCGCAATGGTGCGTGATATTCTCGAAAATCCCATTTACAAGGGCTGTGTTGTCAATCAGAAATACACCACTATTTCCTACAAAAATCACCAAAGGTATATCAGAGATTCTGATGAATGGATCGTCGTTGAAGATGCCTTTGAGCCTATCGTGGACAAGGAATTATGGGATAAGGTGCAGGAGGTCAACAAGTCGTGCAGTCACGGCAAGGTCACAAAAAGCGGAGTGATACTTCCGCTCGGCGGTCTGATGTACTGTGCCGACTGTGGGGCAAAGCTGAAAAATAATACCACGTTCCATGAATCAAAAAAGCGTGGCAAATATAAGCTCGTCACCTATATCTGCAACACTTATGCGAACCACGGCAAGGAGGTATGCTCCTCGCATTCAATTTTACAGCGTATCATTGAGGGGCTTGTTCTTGAGGACATTCGTGCAAGGGCAAAGCGTGTCATTGAGGACGAGGACGGCGAGAGACAGCGCTATCTTGCGATCAAGGCGAATGAGCGTAAGCAGCAGACCGAGGACGAGAGCCGACTTCTGAAACAGGCTGAGAGCCGTCTGGCGGAGCTTGAAACGATCATCAGTAAGACTTACGAAGAAAGAATGCTCGGTAAGCTGCCCGAAGATCTGAGTGCAAAAATGCTTGAAAAGTATACTGCCGAACAGAAGGAACTTACCACGCAGGCGGAGCAGTATCGCAAAGCAAGAGCGCAGGAACAGCAGGACGAACAGGACATTGAGAGATTCATTCAGCGTTTGAAGAAGTGGAGCGATGTGGAGTGTCTTACCCGTGAGCTGTGCTTAGACCTCATCGAATTTATTGTAGTTCACGCCCGTCCCGAAGATCGAAACGCACCTCGCAAAAACAGCATCGTATCACAGTTGCCCTCAATCGTATCTGCATTATCTTTATAGATAGCCTTTAGCTGGCTCTTAGCTTGCAAGATGATCAGTATTTGATTTCTCTGTATTTTGTCTTTAGTATTTAATTGCCCTTGATTTTCTACCGCTTGAATTTCTACGGGTAGAATTTCAAGGGGTAGAATTTCTATGCCTTGTTTTCCTGCCCCTTGTGGGGCTTTTTTTACGGAGACTGTTGAAACATCTCCGTCCTCATCTTCTGTATCATCGCCCTGGTCCGCATCAGGCTTGTCCTTTTCAGAATACTCATAGAAGTCATAGACATACTCAATGCGCCCGCTTTCGGTCTGATTCGGCATCAGCTTCGTGACCGTGAGATAGCCCCACTCCTTCAGCTCGTCGAGTGCTGCCTTGATCGCAGTCTCTTTCTCCTTGCAGATCGAAGTCAGTCCAGCGATAGAGTAGTCCCAATTCTCCGGCAAAGAAAGCACTTTGCTGAGAAGTCCGATTGCTTTCAGGCTCAGATTGGTTGACCGCAGATGATAGTTGCTCATCACGGTATAGTTGGCATTTTTATTGACACGGCACACCGATGAAGGTGCTGTCTTTGATTTTCTCGGTTTCTTTGACATATTCCATTTCCTCCGTTCCCGCAGCTCAGGCGAGCTTCATCTGAGTGATCCTGAACTTGTTGACCATATAAGTCTCACCGATACGCCAGAGGTAGCCTGCATCATACAGCTCGTTCAGAGCGTTTCGGATCGTTTTCAGCGAGTCATTCTCGAAGAACGGACAAAGCTCCTCGGCAGTATGGTAGTCTGTGTCAGGGAAATTGAGCATTCTCAGCAGGATAGCAGTCGCTTCGCAGGACAGCTTATCATCATTTGGATCAATCCTCATTTTTTCAGGCATAGAAAATTCCTCCTAATTTTTGTTTATTTGTTACAAAAATCTTGACATCAATATAGCAGCGTGATATAATGATAGAGAGTCAAATGTTGGCTCTTGAACTCATTTTGAGACGAAATATATGTTTAATTTAGTGTCGAATATCTTATGCCGAGAGGCGATTATTCACGTTGCATATAGTGGTGTTTCGGATTTATAGGAAAAAAATAGCGCCCCTCATTTCTGAGGAACGCTTAACACAGTATTCAGTTTTGGGCATAAAAATAGCGTATAGCGCTCCAGATTATTCATCAAAGAGCGATATACGCTGAGATGTTGATTTTCATTTTTCTACCGTGGTAAACCTTACTTGATTTCTACCACGTTTCTACCAATCTTTTCTTTCTACCAGCCTTGTTCTCGTTATATTCTACCACACTTCTACCAAATCAACCTCTTTTTCATTTTTTACATTTCCCGTATTTTCGTATGTTTGTATTCAGAGAGCTTGAAAAGCCCCGAAAATAGGGAACAATCTGCCGTAAACTGCAAAGCTCTGCAACCATTTGCAAAGTTGCCTACAATTCTCAAAATCCGATGGTAGCGATACCGTGTCGGTTCAAACCCGACCACCGGCACCAATAAGCCCCTTAGCTTTGCTGAGGGGCTTTTCAATAAAAAATGTGTCTTATGGCAGCAAGATAGAAAATCGGGCGCTTTTTTTATACATTATTACTATAAAAAATAGTCAAAATTCTACTTGATTTTTGTACAAAAATGTGGTAAAATTACTATAAGGCATTTGTGAGGGTGCATTAATATGCACAATTTGGAAAAATGTGTAAAAATATTCGGAACAATTGGAGGAATTCAGATGGCACTCGAAAATATAAAGGTAATGATCGCCGACGATTCAATGTTTGCAAGGAAAAAGCTTATAAACTTCATATCCACACTTGGCGTTGCAGAGGTGATTGAGGCGGCTGACGGCGAAGAAGCTGTTGAAAAATATAAAGCATCAAAGCCGAATGTTGTTTTTATGGATATCGTTATGCCTAAAAAGACAGGTATTGAGGCTGTTAAGGAGATAGTTGCGTTTGATCCTTCCGCAAAGGTGATAATGGCATCATCAGTCGGCACACAGAACCACCTGCGTGACGCTATCATGGCGGGGGCTTCTGACTTTATACAGAAGCCGATCTCAAATGACCAGATACAGAAGATACTTGAAAACACGGCTAAGGAAGTAAAATAAATAATCACGCCTTTACGGGCCGAAAGGACAGATAGTTTTATGTTTGCACAGTTTTTTGGAAGTTTTTTACTGCACAAAGGTCTTGTTACAGCGCAGGATCTGACGGTAGCTTTTGAGGAAAAGAAGAACACAAGAATGCGTCTTGGCGTTCTTGCGATAAATGCGGGGCTTATGACCTCGGAACAGGTAGAGCACGTAAATGTAACACAGCAGAGTGTTGACAAGCGTTTCGGCGACCTTTGCGTTGAACTTGGATACCTCACGGACAATGATGTTGAAAGACTGCTTTCCGAACAGCCGACTGACTATCTGCTGCTCGGGCAGACGCTTGTGAACAGCGGTGTTATGTCAAATGCTGACTTTGAGGCGGCTATAAAGGAATATAAGGAAGAAAACTCGCTTTCAAATGACGATATATCCGGCAACCAGTCTGATAAGCTGTCAAAGCTTATTTCGGGCTTCTATCACTTTGATACGGCGGCAAATGCAAGGATATATACAGAGTATACAACACTTCTTTTCAAGGATATAATCAGGTTTATAGGTGATGACTTCACGCCGCTCGGTTCAAGCATAATCCACGAACTTGAAGCGCCGCATATCGTCAAGCAGGCTATAACCGGTGCGTATAACTCGATCACCTGTGTGGCGGCTGATACGGCTGAATATATGGCGTTTGCCGAAAGGTTTGCAAAGGAAGAATTCACGGAGGTCGATGATTTCGTAGATGCGACTGTCGGTGAGTTTATGAATGTAAACAACGGGCTTTTCACGGTGAACGAATCAAACGAACACGGCATAGAACTTCAGCTTGATCCGCAGGAGATACACAACCACGACAAGATCGTGTTTGAAAACCCTGCGTTCCTTATCCCTGTATCGTTTAGCTTTGGCGAGGTCAATTTCGTTATTTCAAACGGCTGATGAACAGATAATTGATGCTCCCACATACGTTTGTGGGAGTATTTTTGTACAGAGAAAAAATTTTTGTGAAAACACTTGCAATTTATATTAAGATGTGTTATAATAATCAGGTGATATTAGGACAGTAATAACCGATCGATCCGAGATATGGGTATGTGGGTCCTGTGCAATGAAACGCTGTGAACCATGTCAGGCGGGGAACCGAGCAGCATTAAACGGTTTGTTTCGTGTGACACAGTTTCGCCTGCATACCTTTATGTCGGATCGATTTTTTGTGATAAGGAGTGAAGCAATGTACAGGGCTTTATACAGAAAATGGCGGCCTATGTCCTTTGATGACGTTGTTTCACAGCCGCAGGTCACACAGACACTCAAAAACCAGATAAAGAACAACAAGACTGCCCATGCATACCTGTTTACAGGTTCAAGGGGGACGGGAAAGACGACCTGTGCAAGGATATTTGCAAAGGCGATAAACTGTCTTAATCCTAAGGACGGAGAGCCGTGTCTTGAGTGTGAGATATGCAAAAACGCCGATAACGGGACACTTTCGGATATATTTGAAATGGACGCTGCTTCAAACTCAAAGGTCGATGATATACGGGAACTGCGTGAGGGCGTAGTGTATATGCCCGAAATGTGCAGGTATAAGGTGTATATCATAGATGAAGTCCATATGCTTTCGGCAGGGGCGTTCAATGCGCTTTTAAAGACTATGGAGGAACCGCCCGAACACGTAAAGTTTATTCTTGCTACAACCGAGATACACAAGGTGCCTGCAACTATAGTTTCAAGGTGCCAGCATTTTGATTTCAGGCGGATAAGGACAGAGGATATAGTAAGCAGGCTTAAATATATCGCGGGCGAGGAAAACTTAGGGCTTACAGATGATGCGGCACAGCTTATAGCAAGGCTTTCTGACGGCGGAATGCGCGATGCGCTTTCGCTGCTTGACCAGTGTGCTGCTTATTCGGAAAACATTGACGGACAGATAGTATCAAATGCGGCAGGTATTGCGGGCAGGGATTATCTGTTTGACATAATTGAAAAGATAACAAAAAAAGATGCGGCTTCGGCATTAAGAACGATAAGCGAGCTTTACGGGATGAGCAAGGACCTCAAAGTCCTGTGCGGTGAACTTATTGAGCAGATGCGCAATATCATGCTTATAAAGGCAGTAGACGGCGCTGATGACCTTATGACCTGCCTGCCCGAAGAAATAGCAAGGCTTAAACAGATAGCTTCAGGGGTAAGTATAGATCAGGTGCTTATGTACCTTTCACAGCTTCAGGATTGTTCGGACAAGCTCAGGGGGGCATCATCCAAGAGGACGGAACTTGAAATGTGCATAATAAGGCTTTGTACGGGGGCAGCACCTGTACAACAGACGGGTATAGGCGCAGGTGTGGATGTGTCTTCACTTATGCAGAGGATAGGTGAGCTTGAAAGGCATGCGGCTTCAGCCCCGACAGCATCATCACAGCAGAGCACTGCCGCGGCTGAACCTAAAAGTGTCAAAAAAGCCCCGGTAAAGCCACTGAAGAAATTTGATGTCAATAATTACACGCCGCTTTCGGAGTGGCAGCAGATACTTGATATTCTTAAACAGCGTTACCCTGACATTGCTGCGTTCCTTGATAATTCGGCGGCGGCGATAGAAGGGGATACCTTCAATATTATCTGCGCGAGTGAGTTCTTTGTCAAGAAGGTAAAGGCTTCAAGCGATACGGATAAACTCAAACAGGTGATACATGATTTTTACGGACGTGACTTCGGCTTTATGCTCTATGCGGCAAACTCGGTCGATATAAAGGATAAGGAAAACCCTATCAACGAGCTTAAAGAGCGTGCAAAGAGCTTAGGCATTGAAGTTGAAATAAAAAAATAAACATATAAAAAGGAGTTACAGAAACTATGAAAGCAAGACTTCCGCAGGGAATGGGCAAGGGCCCTTCAAACAACATGAACCAGATGATCAGGCAGGCTCAGAAAATGCAGAGCGATATAACAGCATTGCAGGAGGATCTTGAGCAGAGAGAGTTTTCCGCATCAGTAGGAGGCGGTATGGTAGATATAACTATTAACGGCAAGAGAAACGTGCTCTCACTCAACATCAAGCCGGAGGTGGTAAACCCTGACGATATTGAAATGCTTCAGGATCTTATCATGAGCGCATTCAACGAGGCTGTTGCAAAGCTTGACGAGGAAAGCGACGCTGAGATGCAGAAGCTTACAGGCGGCGTATCCTTCCCGGGACTTTTCTGATATGGCTGAAGCTAACGCATTGCCGCTTGTTGTGCTTTCCGAGCAGTTTGCAAAGCTTCCGGGTATAGGCATGAAATCGGCACAGCGGCTTGCATATCACGTAATGGGTATGTCTGATGAAGACGCGAATGCTTTTATCAGCGCCTTTTCGGCGGCAAGGAAAAAGGTGCACGCCTGCCGTGTGTGCCAGAACTTTACCGACAGGGAGATCTGCCCGATATGCTCTGATGTCAGGAGGGATCATACGGTAATATGCGTAGTGGAAAGCCCTAAGGATATAACTGCCTTTGAAAGGACAAAGGAGTACCACGGGGTGTACCATGTACTGCATGGGCTTATATCGCCGATTGACGGTGTGACACCTGATAAGCTGAGGATAAAGGAACTGCTTTACCGCGTGAACAACAGTGAGGTGAGCGAGGTCATAATGGCGACCAACCCGACTGTTGAGGGCGAGGCGACGGCTATGTACCTTTCAAAGCTTTTAAAGCCCCTGGGGATAAAGACCACAAGGCTTGCGTTCGGGCTGCCTATAGGCGGCATACTGGAATATGCTGACGAGGTAACACTTTACAAGGCGCTTGAAAACAGAAACGAGATATGAAGGCAACACCGCACGACTACCGCCTGACGGCTTTGCACGTCATAAACTTGCATATTTTCCGTCATAGCAACCAAAAACTCCTTGACTTACGTCAGTAAACCTGCGTCGTTTTTAGTCACTCTGACGAAAAATCTGACTGCGTTTCTGACGTACAATAGTCGTGCGGTAGGCCAAGTGTGCGTATATATGCATCTGGCCGCTTTTTGTATGCAAAGGGGAGGGAGTTATGTCTGATAAAAAGAATAATGATTACCTGATAGATATTGCTTCCGACTCGCAGTATCAGAACCAGAGTGACGAGTATTACAAGTCATACACGCGCTGGCGTATGAATGAAAACAACCGCTTCGGGTATAAGTTTGTAAAGGACAAGCGAGAGCATACCTATGCTTACGGCGAAGGCTATGAACATAAGAAAGCATCTGATGCAGAAAAGAAAGCGCTTCGCAGCTGTGCATCACTTACCGGCGGGTGTCTGCTTGTGGCTACGCTTTTAAGGCTTATGCAGGAGATATTTGACAGCGGGACATCACAGCTTATGAAGGACGGAACGCTTATTCTGACTTCGGGCGGGCACAGCATGGATATCCTTAACGCTTTTATACTTTTGGGAGCAAAGCTTGTCATGTATCTTGCGGCGGGTATAGTGTTCATGATGTTCATAAAGCTTCCCAGAGAGGTATACTTTGCAAAACGCACCATTAAGCCTGCCCATGTCGTGTATCTGCTTGGGATATTAAACGGCATTGCAATGATATGGTACCTGATATTTGTATTCGGTTCCTTTGTGCTTCCACCGGACTGGCTGGCTCTGCCTGTAGCTTTTTTCCGCAGCGGCAGTGTATGGCTGGATATACTGTACATATTTTTGGACTATATTGTCATTTCTTTTATCAAGGCGGTATTTTTTAACGGTCTGCTGACGCAAAGCCTGCGGCAGTTTGGCGATTCAACGTCGATATTCCTTGTGTCGGTACTTGAAGGCCTTATGGTAATGAACATAAGGGCGGTGGGGGCTACATTTGTCCTTTCTATGATAACAGGGCTTATCATACTTAAAACAGGCTCGGTAATAATGGGGGCGGCTGCAAGGATAAGCGTGAACCTTTTATTCTATCTTGCGGAACTGATCAACTATTCTACAGGCGGGAGGGAAAGCGAGATATACCTTATCATCGTTGAGGTGCTGGTAATAGGCTTCGGGCTTTTCTGCATGGGCAGGCTTATGGCAAGAAATGACTGGGATTTCAATATTGACAATGTTACGACCGCGCTATCCTTCGGGGAAAAGGTCAGTGTGTTCTTTACGGCTATGCCTATGATAAGCTGGACAGCTGCTGTTATAGTAATGCAGCTTTATGTTTTACTGGTGTGAATATGGATAAAAAATATATGTTGAGGGCGATAGAGCTTGCAAAACAGGCAGCGGCTATGGGCGAGGTGCCTGTGGGGGCTGTGGTTGTGAAAAAGCAGACGGGCGAAATAGTGGGCGAGGGCTATAACAGGCGGGAAAGCGACCGCAGCCCTTTAGCACACGCAGAGATCGCTGCGATAGAGCAGGCGAGCAGGACACTCGGCGGGTGGCGGCTTATAGACTGTGAGCTTTATGTTACTCTTGAACCGTGTGCTATGTGCAGCGGGGCTGTTATAAATGCAAGGGTGGAAAACGTCATATTCGGGGCGTATGACAGGCGCTTTGGTGCCTGCGGCTCTGTTATAGCGTTGTTTGACCTGCCGTTTAACCACAGGCCTGAAGTCACAGGCGGCGTTATGGAAGAAGAATGTGCAAAGCTTTTAAGTGAGTTTTTTAAAGGACTCAGGGATAAACGCAGATAAAAACAGCTGTGCCTTGTGCGCGGCTGTTTTGGATTTTATGCGGTATCATTTTAAGAATTATTTAAGAAAAATCTCCGCACCTATTTAAGAAATGTGTGCTATAATTCTGTTAAAGGGAGAGATAGACGTGAGTGATGAAAAACAAAGCACCGTACTGGTGGTAGATGATGACAGGGATATAGTTGCGGCGATAGCAAAGCTGCTTGAAAACGAAGGGCTTTGTGTGATCAAAGCTTATGACGGGCTTGAAGCGCTTGACAGCCTTGCTTCAAATCAGGTGGAGCTTATCATTATTGATGTGATGATGCCGAGGCTTGACGGGCTTTCTGCACTTATGAAGATAAGGCAGACAAACAATATACCTGTGATAGTCCTGTCAGCAAAAAGCGAGGATACAGATAAGATCTTAGGTCTTTCAATGGGGGCTGACGATTATATTACCAAGCCTTATAACCCGCCGCTGCTTATCGCGAGAGTAAAGGCGAATTTAAGGCGTTATCTGAGTCTTGGCGGTGCAGGAAACTCTATTGGCGAAAGTGATGACTTGTTAAGAGTCGGTCAGCTGACACTTTCACGCAGTACGAGAGAAGTTACCGCAAACGGAAAGACAAGCTCCCTTACCGCAACGGAATACAAAATGCTTGACCTGCTTATGTCAAATGCGGGGAGGGTATTCTCTGCCGAGGAGATATACAGGCGTGTCTGGCGTGAAGATGCCTATGCGGTAGAAAACACTGTAATGGTGCACATAAGGCATATTCGGGAGAAAATAGAGATAGATCCGAAAGAGCCGAGATTTTTAAAGGTGGTGTGGGGCGTTGGATACAAGATCGAGAAATGATGACAACAAAACGGATGAAAATGTCATGCCTGTTATAAAAGATGAAAAAGAAACAGAAAAGGCTATGACAAAAGAAGAAAGGGAAAAAGAGCAGAAAAAAGAAAAGGAAACACCCTTGCAGGGGGCAGGGAGGCAGTCATATGACAAAAATACGGCGGGAGTGAGCAGCATTAAAGCACCGAGGGTGGTGCTGTTTGTGATAAGCATTTTTTTGCTTTCGTATCTGTGCCTTGCGGTGCATATAGTAAATGACAGTGAAGTTGTCTGGAATATTGAAACACTTCTGAGCGAAAACGAACAGGACGAGCTTGAAGAAAATACGCAAGCGCTTATGAAAACAAAAACAGAGCATTTCTATGATGCGCTTTGCCTTGTGGGTTCGGGGTATTTAAGGTATGATTCTTCGTATTTAAGCGGGGAATATATGCAAAACCTTGCCGATGTTATAAACTCGCTTATAGCAGGCGGCGGTAAAGGTGGTGCTGTCGTGGACAAGGGCTTCGGGTATACGCTTGAAACTATGTCGGACGATTTTGATTATTATGTGGCATACGGCAACAGGATCATGACAAACATAGATACCCTCAGATTCTACACCACAGGGGCGACTTTTGAGGAACTTGAGGGGATTTTCAAAAACGGCGGGCAGAGGTTTTTTATCCTTATGGACGGGGCTGTGTTTTCGGGTAACGGCAAAGGCGGCAATGCGGTGCTTTATGATACAGACGGTACAAAGTATTACACTACACCGCAGTTAAGAGCAGGCAGGACGTATTATGACAGCGAAAGCAAGATGCATATCTTTTACTTTGTGAACCAGTATGATGTCAGCGAGTACAGTGATAATGGTTACAGTAATATCACTTATTACCCCGACGGGCTTGTTGAAAAGTACGATGAGGAAAGCGGCGGATACGAACAGCGAAAGATCATGCCGCTTGATGGCAGCGGACTTGTCGTGGCGCTGAGCCCTAAAGAAAGTGCTGTGGCTGCGGCACGTTCAAGTGCAGCTGTGCAGACCGACGATACGAGGTTATTTATCATTACAGGCATAATTGCTGCTGCGGCCTTGTTTGTGGTGGTGCTTGTACTGCTTATTTATTCGGGATATGACAAGACACTGAAAAGGTTTTTTGCAGATACTGTTTTAGAGCGTGTTGTTCCTGTAGAATTAATGGTAGCGGCAGCGCTCGGCTCACTTGTCGGGGCAAGTGTGAACTTCTATGAATTTTCGGGCGGTGTAAAAGCACCCGGGGATCCTGATGCATTGGGGCAGTATGCTGTTATCCTCGGTATTTACGGCTTTTTGTGGCTGACAGGATTTGGCAGTATACTTCTTATGGTAAGAAAGCTCAAAGCAAGGGAGTTTTTCAGGGACAGCCTGATAATAAAATGTGCAAAGGTAGTATTTTCCAAAGCGGGAAAGCTGTTTGCAGATGCAAAAAGAAGATACTTTTCAACCCTTGCCGACAAGCTGAGCGTAGCAAAACGCATGGTGATAAGGAATGTTATATTTGCGGGTGTGTCAATTATCTATGTGGTCCTGCTTGCTGTAAACTCAACAAGCGACTATATTGATGACAGGGACGATTACTATTTTTTTATAACATTTTTGTATATGATCTATTTTGCTTTCTTTACCTTTAATAATGCGAAGTATTATACAGATGCTTCAAGGCTTTGCGACAAGATATACAGTGTTTCTGAAAATGAAGAATACAAAGGCGAAGAAGTGGCTGATACTTCTGTTTTCTACCCTGCATACAAGCGTGTGGGCGACATTGATGAAATAGCGAAGAAAAACGCCGGGGAAATGATAAAGAGCGAGAGGACAAAAGTCGAGCTTGTGACGAATGTTTCGCATGACCTAAAGACACCGCTGACTTCGATAATCAGCTATGTGTACCTGCTCGGTGATGAAGAAATGTCCGATACTGCAAGGGACTATGTAAAAGTGTTACAGCAGAAATCCGAAAAGCTCAAAAGCATAGTGAATGATGTGTTTACCCTTGCAAAAGCGGCAGGCGGTGCTGAAATAAAAAGAGAGCGCCTTGACTTGACCATGCTCCTCAACCAGACGATAGCATCTTCACAGGATCTGATAGAAAAAAGCGGCAGAGCTGTAAAATGCAGCATACCTGAAAAGCCTGCCGTTATTATCGGCGACGGTGACAAGCTTTCACGCGTGCTTCAGAACCTGCTTGACAATGCGCTGAAATATTCGCTTGAAGGCACAAGGGTGTATGTCGATATGACAAATGATGATCTGCACGCCAGGATAGTTTTTGCAAATGTATCAAGGGAGGAAATGAACTTTACTGCCGAGGAGATAACCGAGCGTTTTGCAAGGGGGGACAAATCCCGTACTGACGGCGGAAGCGGGCTTGGGCTTTCTATCGCAAAGACATTTACCGAAGCCTGCGGCGGAGAATTCAGGGTAGAGCTTGACGGTGATGTTTTCAAGGCGATAACGGTTTTTGAGATAACAAAGGAATAATGCTATGTATCAACAGAGGTCAGTGTGCTTGAAAAAGAGCATACTGACCTCCGGCAGTATCAGGGGAGGTTTGTGAAAAAACGCTTAAAAACATTACAAAATGAATACATTTGTGCAAAACCTATTGAAAAAAAAGAAAAATGATTGTATAATAATCTTGATTATGTTAGACTATGGGGGTTGATGCTATGAAGCTTACAGTTAAGACTGATACACTTGAAATATCGGCAAATACGGCAGGGGCAGAGCTTTGTTCCGTGAAAAAGGACGGGACGGAGTATCTGTGGCAGGCGGGTGACGCATGGAAAAGATATGCGCCTATACTTTTCCCGTTTATATGCTCACCAAAGGACAAGACATACAAGGCTGACGGCAAGGTCTATAAAATGCCGGCAAACCATGGCTTTGCAAGAGATATGGAATTTGAGAGCCTTGGAACTGACGGCAGAAGTATTTCGTTTAAGCTTAAAAGCTGCGAAAAGACACTTGAAATATACCCCTATGATTTTGAACTGACAGTTAAGTTTACTGTTGACGGCGACAGAGTTGAGGTGCTTAATTCCGTTAAGAATACGGGAAATAGGGATATGTATTTCTATCTTGGCGGACACCCGGCTTTCAACTGCCCGCTTGAAGACGGACTTAGTTTTGGTGACTACAAGGTGGTCTACAGTGAAAAGGAAACCATTGTACAGCCGCTTTTAAATGGCGGGGAGAGGACTATCCTTGAAAACAGTGACAGCTATGACCTTACAAGAGCGCTTTTTGACGAGGACGTTATTATGAAGGATGCACCTGCATCCGATAGGGTAACGCTTAAAAGTGACAAGGGCAGCAGAAGTGTAAGCGTGTATTTTCCTGAATCAAAGTGTATAGCGGTCTGGTCATCGACCGGCGATGACAGAGCGAAATTTGTCTGCCTTGAACCGTGGACGAGTGTGCCTGTGTACTGTGATGACGAATTTGAAGATATCGAGAAAAAGCCGCACGCAGTAAAGCTTGCCGCGGGTGAGGTATTTGATTACAGATACTTCATAGAGGTCAGGTGATGCGGCTTGTTATACAGCGTGTCAGCCACGCAGATGTAAAGGTTGACGGCAGGACTGTCGGTGAGATAGGAAAGGGTTTTCTTGTGCTTTTCGGCGCGGCTGAAGGAGATACATATGACGATGCCCGCAAGCTTTCCGCAAAGCTGAGTACACTCAGGATATTTGAGGACAGTGACGGCAGGACTAACCTTTCGATAAAAGATGTCGGCGGCGATGTGCTTTGTGTATCGCAGTTCACACTTTGTGCTGACTGCCATAAGGGCAACAGACCGAGCTTTATTAATGCCATGGAGCCTGATATGGCGGAGAAAATGTATGGATTTTTCTGTGACAGATGCAGGGAGGACATAGGCTGTAAAGTCGAAAAGGGGATATTCGGGGCGGATATGAAGGTAAGCCTTGAAAACGACGGGCCGTTTACTATCGTGCTTGACTGCAAAGATGCAAAGGTGCTTGCATAAAGGAGAGAAAATGAACATACAGATATTCGGGAAGCCCAAATGCTTTGATACTAAAAAGGCGGAGAGGTTTTTCAAGGAACGAGGTATAAAATACCAGTATATTGATTTAAAGTCCAAAGGGTTCAGCCGCGGTGAGCTTGAAAGCGTCGTAAAGGCCGCGGGCGGGCTTGATGAAATTATTGACAAGGCATCAAAGTCGCAGGGGGCGGTGCTGATTAAGTATCTGTCGGGCGATGATGCTAAATTTGAAAAGCTGCTTGAGGACGGCACGCTTATCAGGACGCCTGTTGTCAGGAACGGCAAAAAGGCGGCAGTGGGCTATCAGCCCGACATCTGGGAAAAATGGACTAAGGAATAGGACAAGGTGAGTAAAATGAAGAAGCTTTATTCTGTAGCGGCGGCAGCAGTCGCTGCGGCAATGCTTGTCAGCTGCGGAAATACTGAGGAAAGCTCAAAGCGCCCGTCGCTTCTTGATGAGATAAATAATTCGAGTGGTGACGGCAGCGGCGGAGGAGGAAGCACCATAAACCGTATGACCGGATATGAGTGGGTGATAATGCCTTCGATAGAAGCAGAAAACATAATATGCCCCGACGGCGCACAGGTATATGCTGATGATGTTATAAACAATGCGTATTACCGTGTTGCCATACTTGAACGTGATGGCCTGTACGGGTTTATCGACTACGGCGGATCTGTTATAGTAAAGCCTGAATATACCGATTATTACATTGACTATGACGGCCAGATGACACTTATGAAGGTGACAAAGGACGGGACTGAATACTGTGCTATAGATAAGTATGGGTATACAGTCCATACAGGGCAGGAAAGAAAGGTAAACGAAAGGCAGTTTTTCTACGATTCGGGCAGGAAAAAGACATACTACCAGAACTATGGCGACAGTGCTGCAAAGGAGTATACAGGCTCAAGGCTTATGGCTGTGCAGCAGGCTAATGCCACTGACAGGGGCGACGGCACATATGCGATAGAACTTGTGAATGAAAAGATCGCACTTGTGCATAATAATGAGCTTATTACGGATTTTATCTATGATTCGGCGTACTATTCTATATATAAGAGTACATTCAAGACCGGCATGGCACTTGAAAAGGAAGGCAAGTGGGGGTATTTTGACGGCGACGGAAATCAGATAATAGACTTTATCTGTGATGTTGTGCCGCACGCATCACTTGCAAGTTCCTTCTCCGCATCTGAGGGCATACACCCTTACCTGTTTGCTGATGATTATGTGGCTGTATCTGTCGGCAGCAGGTTCGGCTATTATGACAGAGAGGGAAATGTTGTTGTTACGCCGGGAGAATTTGAGCAGGCAAGACCTGTGCTCAACGGGCTTGCGTGGGTAAGAAAGGACGGCAAGTGGGGCGTTATACAGATAGGCGAGATTGATGAATCGCTGAATATAACCACCACAACAACTACGACAACACCTGCAACGACAACGACTGCAAAGTGGACGGGCACATGGGAAACGACTACCACAGAGGAAACCGAAGAAACCACGGAAAAGCCTGAGGAAACCAAAAAGACCACCAAGAAGACAGAAAAGAAAACCAAGGCAACAACTGAAAAACCGGCTGAAACCACACCGGAAGCGACTGAACCCGTGACACAGCAGACCGATCCGCCTGATACCACACCTGAGGTGACAGATCCGCCGGCTGACGATCCGCCTGAAACGCAGCCGCCGGAAGAACAGCCTGCACAGGAGGAATAAAGGCTTAATATTTTAACTAATAAATAGCGGTAAAACGCTTGCGGCAATTGAAATGCGCGCAGGAACGTTGATTGTAAAACGTTTTCGTAGGATAATACGGACTGCTGCTTATTAATAGAGTATTCATTTTCACCAAATGAACACTTTTAAGTTATGTATTTTGCACAAATCGAAAAAAAAGATAAAAAAACTATTGACAAAAACGCTGATAGGTGCTATACTAACTATAGTGAAAGGGCAAGCAAAGGGCTTACCCGTAGTAACCAAGTACGCTGTGCCCCTATACGCAGCGGCTTAAAAATATTATTATATTATGGAGGGATTTCTTATGAAGAAGTCAAACAAAGGTTTTACTCTCGTTGAGCTGATCGTTGTTATCGCAATCATCGGCGTTCTCGCTGCAATCCTCGTACCTTCACTTTTAGGTTACGTATCGGATTCAAAGGTTTCATCTGCTAACGCAAACGCTAAGCAGGTTTACACAGCTGCAGCTACATGGTGCACAAAGTGTGAAACAGCTGGCGACTCTGTAGTAACAGGTATCTATCGTGATGACTCCACACAGCAGAACAACGGCGGCGATTTCGGTGCTAAGGTTAAGGCTAACCTCGGTTCCGGTAATGATTACAAGTGGTATGTAGTAGTTTCCAACGGTTCTCCGATCGCTGCTTACTGTGCTAAGACAGACAAGGATCTCTATGTTGGTTCTTATCCTAAGGAAGAAACAGACAAGACTGGTAAGAACATTACAGCTCTTACTAAGCTTGGTAACCAGTCTACAAATACAGGTATCACAAGTGCATCTGCTGAAGCTTTCAAGACAATGAATGCTACAGATTGCAAGTAATCTTGTAAAACCTGTTAAAACAATTAAAAGACCGCTTCGGCGGTCTTTTTTTATGTATGATCTTTTACGCTGTGGGTATAATAAAGTAAACATTTTATTAACCCCCTTGACAAAGTGATGTGTATAGTGTATAATATGAATATAGATTTGATAAAACACTATTTTATAAAACAGAAAGGAAGGTCATTATGGCAGTAACAGTAGTAACAAATGCAAATTTTGAGTCGGAGGTTTTAGCGGCAGACAAGCCTGTGATCGTTGATTTCTGGGCTTCATGGTGCGGTCCTTGTAAGATGCTTTCTCCTGTGGTCGAGGAGATCTCCAATACCGAGGACAGCGTAAAGGTGTGTTCTGTAAACGTTGATGATGAAATGGAACTTGCTGAAAAGTTTGGTATCAGCTCTATACCGACACTTCTTGTGTTTAAAAACGGGCAGCTTGCAAACCAGTCGGTAGGCGTTATCGGCAAAGATCAGATCTTGCAGCTTACAAAGTAAGGCGATATTATGATAGATATTATTATAATCGGCGCAGGAACGGCGGGGCTTACTGCTGCTATATATGCAAGGCGTGCGGGCAGGACGGCTGTTATATTCGAGGCTCATGCCTATGGCGGGCAGATAATAAACACTCCTGAGATAGAGAACTACCCGGGTATTGCAAATATTTCGGGCTTTGAATTTGCCACGGCGCTGTATAATCAGGCAACTGCACTTGGCGCTGAGGTGAAGATGGAGCGTGTTGTCGCTGTATCTGACAATGGCGCAGCAAAGCTTGTAAGGACTGATAAGGGCGAGTATGAATGCAAAGCGGTCATACTTGCAACGGGGGCTAAGAACAGGCCGCTCGGGCTTGAAAACGAAAAGGCGCTTGTCGGAAAAGGTGTTTCCTACTGTGCGACTTGTGACGGTATGTTTTTCAGGAAAAAGACCGTTGCTGTAGCAGGCGGGGGCAATACAGCAATAGAAGACGCTGCGTTTTTGTCCAATTACTGCGAAAAGGTATATGTTATACACAGGCGTGATGCTTTCAGGGCTGATGCAAAAGAGGTCGACAGGCTGAAAGGACGTGAAAATGTTGAGTTTGTGCTCAACAAAAATGTTACAGGGCTTATTGAGGATAACGGAAGGCTTTGTGGGGTAGAGGTGACTGACAAATTCAGCGGTGAAAAGACTGTGATAGATGTTGCAGGGCTTTTTGTAGCGATCGGTCAGGCGCCTGACAACACACCCTTTGCAAATGTTGCCGCCCTTGATGACGGAGGTTACATTAAAGCAGCAGAGGATTGCAAAACCGGCACTGACGGCGTTTTCACGGCAGGCGATTGCCGTACAAAGACGGTAAGGCAGCTTACCACTGCGGCTTCGGACGGTGCTGTGGCGGCGCTTGCGGCTTGTGGCTATATTGATTCGTTATAAAAAAACAAAGGCTTCGGTTTTAAACCCGAAGCCTTGAATATTATTTACTGCTGTCTTATAAGTATAGTGCCGTCACGAAGCTTCCATGCAGCGTCTTCTTCGGCGGCGTCGTCATCTTCATCGTCCTTTTCGGAGGTTGAAGACGATGTATCCTCGTCGTCATCATCTTTATCCTTGCCGAATATTTTATCGGGGAACAGCACGAATATATCAACTGCTATAACAGCAAGGATCAGTATGATAAGTATTATAGCAGCTACGGGGCTTCCGCCCTTTGTTTGTTCGGCTGTGGGTATGCCCTGCTGTGGGAACTGGTCGTTATTGTAGGGCATCTGCTGCGGAACCGGGTTTGGTGCAGGGTTGAACTGTGGCTGCTGCGGCTGTTCGTACACAGGCTGGCTGAACTGCTGTATCGGCGGTTCTTCCAAAACAGGCTGTTCGGGGATTATCTCAGGAACAGGCGTTATGACAGGTTCTTCTACAGGTGCGGGTGCAGGCGCAGGGGATTCTGTCCCCATAAGTCTTGTGCCGCAGCCGTTGCAGAATTTTGCTGTTGCTGATAATTCCTTTCCGCAGTTCGGGCAGAATTTCTTTGCTGCCGCATCTGTCCGGGGGGCTGCCGCAGGGATCTCTACCTTTGTACCGCAGCCGCCGCAGAATTTTGAACCGTCGGGGAGTTCTTTTCCGCAGTTTTTACATATTACAGACATAGTGTTACATTCCTTTCATGGTCTATTGTTTACTTCCGGCCACGCCGTCAAGTGCATCGGAAATTGTCTTTGACAGTGTAGCGTCATCATCTGATGTGAAATTAAAATCATTTATCACGCCGCCGTAGATATACCAGGCATTTTCAACTCTTACAACGGTAATATCCTTGATATCTGTCCGCTTGACGTCCTTCTGATACAGTTTGAAGCGGACGGACATTTTTACTGCCTTTGTTATATCTATCCTGCGTCTGAACTGTTTGCGGTACTGTTGTTCAAGTTCGCCTACAGCCCTTTCGTCAAGTTCTTCATGCGACAGGATACTTACCGAAAGCTTCTGGCTGTTTGAGGATTCGGGGTAGAGGTATCTTACAAAATCCTCGTTATAACCGTTTGATGAAACAAATTCTTCTGCTGCGGGGGTTGTAAAGCAGTCAAGATACCCGCGCTCATCATAACCTTCCATAGTCAGTGCAAGTGTTTTGACGGGTTGCTCATAGTTCATTGACGGCTTGTTTTCGCTGCCGCAGCCGCTTAGCATTACGGCTGATGTGACAAATAATGTTACCAATAAAAACTTTTTCATATTTCCTTATATTCAAAAACAGACGGGACTTTAAGTACCCGTCCGTTCTTTTATTTGTTGTTTGTTGTTTATCAGTCACCTAAAGACATTGCGTCAGAGAGGTCAACTACACACCAGTCACCGTCTACCTTAGCAACTGTAAGGGTGATCGTATCTGTATCCTTATCGTCGTCGCCCTTGATAGTAGCCTTGAGCTTGACCTTATATGCTTTGGAAACCTTTATGCCCTTAGCGTCGTAATCATCTTTGAGGTCTTTCTTGATATCGTCACACTTGCTGGACTTGAGTGCCTTTTCTTCCTTGATATCGTAGGTGATCTTGATGTCTTCGCCGTATTCGTCTTCAAGGCTTTCCTGAACACCTTCAGCGATCTTATCAAAATACTCGTCCACATCAATATCGTTATCATCCATATAATCTATCTGGCACTTAGGCATTGCACTCTGTATCTTTTCGCCGTCGCCTTCTGCAAAGCCTTTAAAGAGGTCATTAAGAGCGCTCTTATAGGGGTGTGCGAAGATAAGGTTGTAAAGAATGATGACCACAACGATAGCAACTATTGCTATAACACCGAGTGCTACTATAGTGTTCTTGTTGGGGTTGGACTTGAGGTTCTTGATATTCTCCATAGAAAGAGAATCTTTGATAGCATCAACATTTACAGAGTCCTTAGCTTTGTTGAAGGTTTCCTTCATAGCGTTGCCTGCCTGTGCTGCCGCACCTGAGAAAGTAGCGCCGCTTGACTGCGGAGCAGCCGAAGGCTGTGCGGAATTGCCGAGCTGTGCGCCGCATGATGTGCAGAAGGTGGCATTATCATCAAGCTGTGCGCCGCATGATGTACAGAATTTTGACATGATGTTATTCCTCCATATTCATATTATAAGCCTTATCACATTATGATAATAACGTGATAAAAATGTTTATTAAACATTAATATAATAATATAATATTTTAAGAGCTTTGTCAATAGTTTTATCAGGATTTTTCGCAAACGTTTTAATTTTTCAGCGATTTCAGCAAATTAGCACCCTAAAGAACCGCAATTTCGGTGTTATTGCTGATAATGACACGCGGCACTCTCTGCGAAATACCGCAAACGATCTCGTAGCCGATAGTCCCGGTCATATCGGCAATATCGTCGGCAGTTATCCTGTTATCGCCGTCTTTACCGATAAGTGTTGCATAGCCGCCGGCATAAACGTTTTCGATATCCGTCACATCTACCATGAACTGATCCATGCATATCCTTCCGCAGATACCCGCACGCCTGCCGTTTATAAGCACATATCCCTTGTTTGAAAGTGCCCTGGGGTAGCCGTCGGCATAGCCGCAGGTGATGGTCGCAAGGCGCATATCGTGCGGTGCGGTAAAAGTTCTGCCGTAGCTTACCTGTGTGCCTTTTTCGATTGTCTTTACAAGTGATATCTTAGCCTTCAGCGTCATAACGGGTGCAAGTTCAAAGGGCAGGGCTTTTGCGGTATTGGGCATAAGCCCGTAGAGGATTATGCCCAGCCTTGCAAGGGTGCTTCTTCTGTCCGGCCTGTAGACGCCTGCCGCTGAGTTCATAAAGTGCAGGTGTTCAAGCTCTATCCCGTCCTTTTTCAGCAGGTCATAGGTGCAAAGCAGTTTTTTGGTCTGCATATCTGTATAGGCTGAATTATCCTGTCCGTCGCTGTCGGCAACTGCAAAATGTGTGAAAAGCCCTTCGACTTTAAGCCCGTCAAGGCTTAGTATCTGACTAATCTGTTTTGCACATTCCTCAGCGCTGCCGCCCACGCCTATCCTTGTCATGCCTGTATCTACAGCGATATGGCACCTTACTTTTTTGCCGCCGGCGGCAGATGAAAGTTCTTTTGCATAGGAAAGGTCGGTTATCGCCTGAATGATATCCGCCTCACAAAGCTTATCTGCTTCGTCTGTGTCTGTATAGCCGAGGATAAGTATATCGCCCTTAATGCCGTGTTCCCTCAGACGGAGTGCTTCCGTGATATTTGATACGGCAAAATACTTTATCCCGTGTTTATCCTGTAAATACGGGGCGATGGCAGCGTCGCCGTGGCCGTAGCAGGCGGCCTTTACAACGCACATTATATCAGTCCCTTCGGAGATG
Source organism: uncultured Ruminococcus sp. (assembly GCA_902780505.1). Lineage (GTDB taxonomy): Bacteria > Bacillota > Clostridia > Oscillospirales > Ruminococcaceae > NK3A76. The sequence goes on from CACZFN010000010.1 coordinate 21,769, forward strand.
AACTGCCTGTAGTTTTCTAAGTTGCGGCTTACTGCGTCGAGGTCTATGTAGGCCTCTGCGCGTTTTGGGTAGTACATTTTTCATTAACTCTTTTCTTTATATATTTTAACACTTTTGCAAAGTGCTTTATACTTACGTTGTGTAATGCCCCTTTTGCAAGCTGATTTTTTTGCAGTTTGACTATTGAAAAGCGGCAAAATATGTGTTATAATACTATTGTATGTATTATTGGGGGCGATTTTTGTTATGCGCGGTGATCTGCTTTTTGATATTGATGTTGAGAAGATATGCTGCTTCAGTGGGAACAGAAACGATAAACTCCCATTCAAAGGCGACAGGAATGCTATGGGAATCAAGCGCCTTGAAAGCACTATCGAATTTGAGATAGAACGCCTGATAATAAACGGCTTTCAGTTCTTTATAACAGGCATGGCGAACGGCATTGACCTTATATGTGCCGAAACTGTGTTAAGGCTCAAAAGCAAGTACAAGGATATCGGCATCATATGCGTTATCCCGTATGCAGGCCATATCAGGGAGATGAAGACGGACCGTGACAAATACGTATATTCGCTTATCGAGCGAAGCTGTTTCAGGTCAATAACGCTTGCAACCGGCTATTACAAAAACTGCTACAAGGACAGGAATGAGTTTATGATAGAAAATTCATCAAAACTCCTTGCGGTGTATGACAGCAGCAAGCAGGCGGGCTCGGGCACATACCATACTATAAGATATGCCGAGAACACCGGGCTTGATGTGAAGGTCATAGAGATAAACAAGAACCCGCAGTTTTTTGAGATCGTCTGAACACTTATTTATTTTACAACATTATAATCGTATTTTCAAGTGTTTTTACAAAATAATTGGCAGTTATCTTAAAATAAAAGAATAAAAACCGTGCTTAAACACCTCAGAAAGGGGAACAATATAGAAAATGCAGAACAGTAAGAAAGTGGCAAAGAAGAAAAAGAAACGCTCACAGGCACCGATAGCGCTTGTGTATTTTGCGGCACTGAGCATATGCCTTGTGCTGATAGGCGGGGTGGTGCTCACATTGTTCCAGAAGTACGATATGCTGAGTCTTGGCGGCAGCAATGACGACAGCTATGAGGGGTATACCTCCAAAGACTGCTCGACTATGCTTTTTGTAAGGATAAACAGCAAGAATATGCTCAATGATATGATGATAATGCGCGTTGATCCTACTAAAGATAAGGTGTTCCTTGTGCCGGTATCGCCTTATACTGTAAATGTTGATACGGGAAAAACGCTCAGGCAGACGCTTGAAACACAGGGGATAGGGGCACTTACATCAAGCGTTTCGCAGTGCTTCGGGGTGGATATCGACAGGTATATGACGATATCCAACAGCGCATTTGAAAATATCTGTGACCTGCTCGGCGGCTATACATATACGCCTTCGGAGGATCTCTATTACCTTTCGGGGCAGGCTGATACAGAAGTAAACGACATCACACTAAAGAAAAGCAAGACCGAAACGCTTATGGGCAGGAAGATAAGGCTTATAATGTCATACCCTGTGTTTTCCGAGGGTAAACAGGGGAATGTGAAGTTTATGGCGGGTGCGCTTGAAACTATGTTTAAAAACGCATTTTCACTGCCAGAATCAACTAAGTCAAACCTTGATACGCTCTATCAGCTTGCATCAAAGAAATCAGATACAAATATGACGGAGAAGGATTACAGCAAGCTTAAAAGCGTTATAAACGATATGCTTTCAAGGGGTGTGTCACCTGTTGTGGCATATACACCTACAGGATCGTGGAACGAGGATGAAACACGTTTTACCGTTTCCGAAACATTCAGGGAGGAACTTTCAAACCAGTTCATTCCCGAAGTTATGGCAGCATCATCTTCTTCGGAGGATCAATAAAACAAAGAGAATTATAAGGGGAAAGCATTATGAAGCTTATGGTCATTATCCTTAATAAAATAGATGCGCTTGAAGCTTTGCTTGAAGGGCTTTCGGCAGTTGGCGTGGGCGGCGCGACTATTATAGAATCGTCGGGCATGGCAATGACACTTTCAAAGCTTGACAGCAGTGTTTTGAGTTCGTCGATAAGAAACCTTTTCAGCGGGGATGAGGATAACAGGACTATAATCTCGGTCATCAAGAACGATCAGCTCGATACGGTGAGAAGGGTTGTCTATAAAACGGTAGGTGACCTGTCAAAGCCGAATACGGGGATACTGTTTACTATCCCGCTTGATTTTGTTGAGGGTACAAAGAAGGGGAGAAGTGCACCTGTTCCTGATAAGGAACAACCTAAGAAGCCTGAACCGCAGGAGGATACAAAAAAGGATGATCAAGGCACTGAATAACAGAATATTTACAAAATATGTGAATAAAATTAATATTCAAAGCCTTAAAATCCGATTATCCGCTTGCAAAAGCTTGCAGAATGTGGTATAATATTTATGATAACTTTAGTAGAAAGGCTGGAACTTGACTTCCGGTCTTTTGATTTTGTATGGCGGTTTTCGCCTGCTTGAAATGGGGTAGTGTATGGAAAAGAAAAAGAACGCCGCGGCCATAGTAAGAGAACTTGCTCAGCCGATATGTGATGAGCTCGGGCTGTTTTTGTGGGATGTAAGGTATGAAAAGGAGGGCTCAAGCTATTATCTCCGGGTGTTTATAGACTCGGATAACGGGATAAGCATTGAGGACTGCGAAAACGTCACAAGGCCGCTCAACAAGCTGCTTGATGAAAAGGATCCGATAAAAGAGCAGTATGTGCTTGAAGTCGGTTCGCCCGGACTTGGGCGGGAATTAAGACGGCCTGAGCATTTTGAAGCCTGTATAGGCGACTGGCTGAGGATAAAGCTTATAAGACCGAGAGAGGACGGAAAGCGTGAGATACTTTTCGGGCTTGATTCCTATGATAAGGAAAAGCTTTACGGGCATGAAACTGATGATAACGGTGATGCAGTCGCACCATTTGAGGTGAAGATAAGCGACTGCGCGTATATAAAGCTTAATGACGATAACGATCTGTTTTGATTTAAGGAGGAATTTAAAAAAATGAACAACGAGTTTTTTGAGGCACTGTCCACACTTGAAACCGATAACCATATAGATGCTGATGTGCTTATCGAAAAGATAAGGGCGGGTATACTTATGGCGATAAAGAAGGACTACCCCGGAAGTGAGAACATAAACGTTACTATTGATCCCGAATCGGGCAAGTTTGAAATGAAGATACTTAAAGAAATAGTTGAGGGTGAACCCGAAGATCCCGCTAACCAGATAACACTTGATGAAGCACTTACGCTTTCAAAGAGGGCTAAGGTGGGCGGAACTGCTGAAATAAAGCTGAATTCTGCTAAATTCGGCAGGGTTGCGGCACAGGCGGCAAAGCAGTCGATAAGAAATGATATCAAGCGTATCGAAAAGGAAAGGCTGATCGCACAGTATTCAGATAAGGTAAAGGAATGTGTTTCCGCTAAGGTGGAAAAGGTAGAGCCTGAAACGCTTAATGCGATACTTGTTATGGATAAGAATGAATCGGGTACAAGGAATGAAATATTCCTGTCACGCCGTGAACAGATACCCGGGGAAGTGTTGAAGCCCGGCGATATCATAAAGGTTTATGTTGTGGGAGTTTCCGAGCCTGACAAGAAATTTGCGGTAAGGATATCAAGGACGCATAAAGACCTTGTAAAGAGGCTCTTTGAACTTGAAGTGCCCGAGATATACGACGGAACAGTTGAGATAAAGGCGATATCAAGAGTTGCCGGTTCACGCTCTAAGATGGCAGTGTGGAGTAAAGATCCGAATGTTGATGCTGTGGGTGCCTGCATAGGACCTAAGAGATCAAGGATACAGAATGTCGTAAACGAACTTAACGGTGAAAAGATAGACATTATAAACTTCAGCGAGAATGATGAAGAATTTATCGCTATGGCACTTGCCCCCGCTGAGGTGACGAAGGTAGAGATACTTGATGATGATCCCGAGGTAAAGGCTTGCAGGGTGACTGTCCCGAACAGACAGCTTTCGCTTGCAATAGGCAATAAGGGACAGAATGCAAAGCTTGCCAACCTGCTTACGGGGTATAAGATAGATATAGTTCCGGAGGAGCCTGACCTTAACGACAGCGTAAAGCCTGCCGAAGGTGATCAGGAAGAAGAATAAACATCAGTTTAAGGAGAGCATTATGAAACCCAGGAAGATACCGCTTAGAATGTGCCTTGGCTGCGGCGAAATGAAGCCGAAGAAGGAACTTATCAGGGCAGTAAAGTCAAACGAGGGCGAGATAAGCCTTGACCTTACAGGCAAGAAAAACGGCAGGGGTGCTTATATATGCAGAAGCGCCGAATGCTTCAGGCTTGCAAGAAAGGCAAGGAAGTTTGAAAAAAGCTTTCAGTGCAGGATAAGCGACGAGGTATACGACAGCATGGAAAAGGAGCTTGCGGATAATGAATAAAAACATTATGGGGCTCGTGACGATGTGCAGGCGTGCGGGAAAGCTCAGCATGGGGCTTGATATGGCAAAGGAAGCCTGTGCAAACAGCTCGGCAGCCGGCTGTATAGCTGCAAGTGACTTGTCGCCGAAAACACTGAAGGAAATAAAGTTTTCCTGCTATAAATACGGAGTGCTTCTGTACAGAACAGACCTTACTATGGATCGGATATGGCAGGAACTCGGCAAGCGTGTCGGTGTTATGGCGGTGTGTGATAAGGGCTTTTTTAAGGCTATGGCCAAATGCCTTGAACCGATAGAAATTAATGAGAACGAATTTTACAGCATAGACTGATATAAACGAGGAGGACTAATTTGCCTATGAAGAACGCGGCAGTAAAGCTTAACCAGTTAGCTAAGGATCTGGCACTTACAAATAATGATCTTTTTGAGTGCCTTGCAAAGCTTGGCGGGGAGCAGAAAAAGGCTATGTCTGCACTTACGCCTGAGGAAGTAAGCTTTGTGTTTGAGTATTTTACACAGAAAAATCAGGTGGCAAACTTTAATGAATATTTTGCAAATAATGTAGCGCCCGAAAAGCCGGAGAAGACCGAAAAGGCAGCAAAGGAAAAGAAGGCTGATGAAAAGAAAGCCGAAGATAAAAAGCCTGCGGCTAAAAAGGCGGAGGATAAGAAGGAAGCTAAGCCTGCAAAGGCTGAAAAGGAAGTTAAGAAGCCCGAACCTGCTAAAGCAGCACCTGCTGCCGAAGCAAAGACTGAGGCTGCATCTAAGGCGGATAAGTTTGACACGGCTAAGGCTATGCAGAAGCCTGTTAATGAAAAGAAGAAAAAACAGGAAAAGAAACACGAACACGGCAAGCAGACTATACTCGGCGGCGGCTCGGCACAGCAGAGCAGTACGGGGTATACTGTTACCGAAGAACAGAGCAGCACAGGCAGACGCATAGTTGACACGAGGGGCAGCTATACAGAACTTGATAAGTATAACGAAAAGTACGATAACATGGCAAGCTCAAAGCAGGGCGGCGGTAAGGATAACTATTCAAAGAAGCAGAAGCTTACCCAGAAGTCACAGCAGTATAAGAAGCAGAAGGGCAGCCACGGCAAGCGTGAAAATGAAAGCGAAAAGGATAAGCTGAGGCGGCTTGAACTTGAGCGTGCAAGAAAACAGCAGCTCAAGGTACTTATCCCTGATGAAATAGTTGTTTCCGAGCTTGCGTCAAGACTGAAAGTAACAGCTACCGAGGTCATCAAAAAGCTTATGGGGCTTGGTGTTATGGCTTCCATAAACGAAGTTATCGACTTTGATACGGCATCGCTTGTTGCTGACGAACTCGGCGCAAAGGTCGAAAAGGAAGTTATCGTTACTATAGAAGAACGCCTTATCGAAGACGAGGAGGACAAGGAAGAAGACCTTGTTGAAAGAAGCCCTGTTGTAGTTGTTATGGGACACGTTGACCACGGTAAGACATCTATCCTTGACAGGATAAGAAACGCAAATGTTGCCGCGGGCGAAGCAGGCGGTATAACGCAGCATATAGGTGCATATCAGGTAAGGTATAACGGCAAGAAGATAACCTTCCTTGACACCCCCGGACATGAAGCGTTTACATCAATGCGTGCAAGGGGCGCCAATATAACGGATATCGCTATACTTGTTGTCGCTGCTGATGACGGTATAATGCCGCAGACGATAGAGTCTATAAACCACGCAAAGGCAGCGGGCGTTTCTATAATAGTTGCTATCAATAAAATGGATAAAGAGGGCGCTGATCCTGACAGAGTAAAGCAGCAGCTTACAGAGCACGAGCTTGTTGTTGAAGAATGGGGCGGCGATGTGATAGCTGTTCCTGTTTCGGCAAAGACAGGCATGGGCATTGATGAACTGCTCGAAAACGTGCTGCTGGTCGCCGAAGTCAAGGAACTCAAGTCTAACCCCAACAGGCTTGCAAAGGGTACAGTCATCGAAGCAAGGCTTGATAAGGGCAAGGGCCCTGTTGCTACACTTCTTGTTGAAAACGGTACACTTAATGCGGGCGATGTTATTATTGCAGGTACCGCAGTCGGCAGGGTAAGGACTATGACAGACTACCACGGCAAGCAGATAAACAAGGCGGGACCGTCTACCCCTGTTGAGATAACAGGTCTTGCAGAGGTGCCGAGCGCAGGCGATACCTTCAATGCTGTTGAGGATGAAAAGCTTGCAAGAGAGCTTGTTGAGCAGCGTAAGTTTGACGCTAAGGAGGAGGTATTCAAGCAGTACCAGAAGGTAACGCTTGAAAACCTGTTCAATCAGATATCCGAGGGCGAGATGAAGGAACTGCCGATAATCGTAAAGGCAGACGTTCAGGGCTCGGTAGAGGCTGTCAAGCAGAGCCTGGAGAAGCTTTCAAACGACGAGGTTAGGGTAAAGGTCATACACGGCGGTGTCGGTGCGGTTTCGGAGAGCGACGTTATGCTTGCCAATGCATCAAATGCGATAATCGTCGGCTTTAATGTACGCCCCGATCCCGTAGCGAAGGAAAATGCTAAGCGTGACGGCGTTGATATCAGGCTTTACAGGATAATCTATGACGCAATAGAAGAAATAACCGACGCTATGAAGGGTATGCTCGCACCTAAGTTCAGGGAAGTTGAAACTGCCCGTGTTGAGGTAAGACAGGTATACAAGATCACAGGTGTCGGCAATGTCGCAGGTTCTTACGTACTTGAAGGCAAGATCGGCAGAAATGACGAGATAAGAGTAGTGCGTGACGGTATTGTAATAGCTGAAGATAAGATGAGCACCTTAAAGCGCTTCAAGGACGATGCAAAGGAAGTCGCTTCAGGCTTTGAGTGCGGCATCACACTTGAAAAGTTCACGGATATCAAGGAAGGCGATATCTTTGAAGCCTTTGTAATGGAACAGATCGAACAATAAGTGACAAGAGCCTTGCTGCAAAGGCTTCTTGTCGGTGGATAAGGAGAACTGCAATGGGCTATAAAGCAGGAAGAATGTCTGAGGATATCAAGAGGATAATCTCGGGCAAGATAAGGGATCTTAAAGATCCGAGAATAAGTAAAAACGGTATGCTGACAGTAGTCAGGTGTGATGTGGCATCTGACGGTTCATACTGTAAGGTGTATATTTCAAGCTTTGAGGGCTTTGATAAGGCTAAGGAAGCTGTAAAGGGCTTTGAGAGCGCATCGGGTTTTTTGAAGCGTGAGATATCAAATGTGCTGGGGCTGAGAAAGTGCCCCGAGCTTAGGTTTATCGCTGATGATTCTATAGAACATTCAGCACAGATAAACGAAAAGCTCAAGAGCATCATTATAAATGATGCTGAAAGCGAGCAATGACAGAAAGGGCTATTTAATGGAAAAGCAGGAATTACTCGAGCTTAGAAAGATACTTGAAAGCAGGGAATGCGACAATGTGCTGATACTCACGCATAAAAGTCCCGACGGGGACACGCTCGGCTGTGGGTTTGCACTTTGTGAATACCTCAGGGATATAGGTAAAAAAGCAAATGTTATCAATAACGAGAATTTTCCCGTAAGGTACAACTTCCTTTATGACGGGTACTATGTTCAGGAGTTTGAGCCTTCGTATATCATAGCGGTGGATGTCGCCGATACACAGCTTCTCGGCACACATCTTGCAAAGTATATGGAGGACGGCATCATAGACCTTTGTATAGACCACCATATTTCAAACAAATTCTTTGCGAAAAGTACATTTCTTGATGCAAGGGCATCTGCGGCGGCGCTGATATTCTATGAATACTTCAAGACTATCGGCTATAAAATGTCCGATCATATCGCACTTTGCCTTTATACAGCTATCGCTACAGATACGGGGTGCTTCAAGTATCAGAATACTATCCCCGAAGCACATATGGCGGCGGCTGACCTTATGCAGTATGACATAAACTTTTCAAGTATTAACCATAAGATGTTTGATGCCAAGAGCAGGGGCAGGATAAAGGCTGAACAGCAGGTAATAAGCAATATGGAGTATTACTATGAAGACAAGTGTACCCTTATCGTGCTGACACAGTCGCTTATGAACAGCTGCGGCGCCGAGCCTGCTGAGTTTGAAGGGCTTGCTTCTATACCGCTTGAGATAGAGGGCGTGCAGATAGGCATTACTATCAAGGAAAGGCACGAGAATGTATTCAAGCTGTCTGTCAGGACAACCGAGGAGATAGATGCGTCAAAATTCTGCAAGAACTTCGGCGGCGGCGGGCATATCCGCGCGGCAGGCTGTGAGATACACGGAACACTTGAAGAAGTGAAAAAAAGGGTATTGAGAGAAGTTGAACGCGCTTTAGGTATAAAAAATGAAGAATGACGAAAACGAACCTATCGGAATACTGCTTGTGAATAAGCCTAAGGGTTGGACTTCCTTTGATGTATGCGGCAGGCTCAGGGGTATTTTGCACACAAAAAGGATAGGCCATGCAGGAACGCTTGATCCTATGGCGGAGGGTGTTCTGCCTGTGCTTGTGGGCAAGGCGGCAAAGGCGGCTGATATACTCCCCGAAAGCGGCAAGGTTTACAGGGCAGGGTTTAAGCTTGGTATCCGTACGGATACACAGGATATAAGCGGTGAGGTGACAGATACAAGTGACACCGCGGTGAGCTGTAAAGAGCTTGAAGCGGCGCTTGAAAGCTTTGTCGGCGATTATATGCAGGTGCCGCCAATGTATTCGGCGGTCAAGGTGGACGGCAGAAAGCTTTACGAATACGCCCGTGAGGGCAGGGAGATAAAGCGTGAGGGCAGGCTTCGGCATATAGACTTCATTAAACTTATACAGTTTGATGAAGCAAAACGTGAAGGTGTTATAGAGCTTTCTGTCAGCCGCGGCACTTATGTCAGAACGCTTATTGATGACCTTGGTACTGCGCTTTCGTCTTTCGGGACAATGACATCACTGGTGAGGGTGAATGCCTGCGGGTTTGATATAAACAGCTGCCTGACCATTGAGCAGATAGAAAAGGCGGCTTACGAGGGCAGAATAAGCGAGATACTGACACCGCTTGATGAAATATTTGCTTCTTTAAGACCTATCAGGCTTGATGAAAGAAAAACAGTGCTTTATAAAAACGGTGTAAAATTCCGCCCGGAGCAGGTGGGCATAAGAAAGATCACTGACGGTGAGCGCTTTCGCGTGACAGGGCATGATAATAAGATCATAGCTGTGGCTTATACCGATAAAGCCAAAAATGAGCTCAGGGCGCTCAGAAACTTTTACTGACAAAACTATCGGCAGGGGGGAAACCATTTGCTGGATATTACTGATACAGGGCTCAGCCTTAAGGAAAGAACAGCCGTTGCACTCGGTATCTTTGACGGCGTTCACAGGGGGCACAGGCGTGTGCTCGGTACGGCGTTTGCGCATGACGGACTAAGGCACGCAGTGTTTACTTTCACTACAGATACAGTAGATTCAAAGGGCAAGGATTATAAGATGCTTATAACCGATGCTTACAAGCGGAAGCTGCTTGAACGCGCAGGGGCAGAATATCTGTTTTCGCCCGATTTTACAAAGATGCGCACTATGCCTGCGGAAGATTTTGCCCGTGATATATTAAAGGGCAGACTCGGTGCGCGGATATGTGTGTGCGGTGAAAAGTTCCGCTTTGGCTATAATCGTGAGGGTGACAGTGAAGCACTTAAAGAATATGGCAGAAAGTTCGGCTTTGAGGTACAGATAGTCCCGCGGCTTGACGAGGGCGGCGAAAGGATAAGTTCTTCGCTTATAAGAAAACTTGTGAGTGATGGCGATATAATCAAGGCGAACAGGCTTTTAGGCTATAATTACGGTTACTGTCTGAATGTTTCTCACGGCAACGAGATAGGCAGGACATGGAGTTTCCCGACTATAAACCAGTATATACCGAAAGGACTTGTACTGCCGAAATACGGCGTGTACTGTTCCGGTGTACATATCGGGGACAGGCTTTATGCGGGGGTGACAAATATCGGTGTGAAGCCGAGCGTTGAGGAAAATTCCGCACCGCTTTGTGAAACGCATATCATAGGATTTGAAGGGGATCTTTACGGCAAGGATGTCGAGATAGAACTTTATGAATTCATACGGCCTGAAATAAAGTTTGAAAGTATAGACGAGCTGAAGGCTGTTATAAAAAAGAATACCGAATATGCTAAAAGAGCATTTTTAAAATACAATAACTGAGAGGAATAATAAACTTATGAAAAAAGTAAGGACAAGATTTGCGCCCTCACCGACGGGCTATATGCACATAGGAAACCTGAGAACAGCGCTTTTTACATACCTTATCGCCAAACAGAATGACGGCGACTTTATATTGAGGATAGAGGATACCGACAGGGAAAGATATGTAGAGGGCGCAGTTGATGTGATATACAAGACACTAAAGCAGTGCGGCCTTCAATGGGACGAGGGACCGGATATCGGCGGCCCTGTAGGACCTTATGTCCAGAGTGAGCGTATGGGAATGTTCAAAAAGTACGCCGTTGACCTTGTTGATAAGGGCGAGGCTTATTACTGCTTCTGCGATAAGGAAAGACTTGACACGCTCAAGGCACAGTGTGAAGCAGAGGGCAGGACATACAGCTATGACAGGCATTGCAGATGCCTTTCCTGCGAGGAGGTAAAGGCAAAGCTTGATGCGGGTACACCTTATGTAATAAGACAGAAGATACCGACAGAAGGTCAGGTGACATTCCATGATGAGCTTTACGGTGACATCACGGTAGACTGCACAGAGCTTGAGGATCAGATACTTATAAAGACAGACGGTATGCCTACATATAACTTTGCAAATGTTGTGGACGATCACCTTATGGGCATAACACACGTTGTAAGGGGAAATGAATACCTTGCATCTGCACCTAAGTATAACCTGCTTTATAAGGCATTTGGATGGGAGGTACCTACATATATCCACGTTGAGCATATAATGAAGGACAAACAGCATAAGCTTTCCAAGCGTGACGGTGACGCTTCATTTGAGGATCTTATGAACAAGGGCTACCTTACTGAAGCAGTAGTCAACTATATAGCACTTTTAGGCTGGGCACCCAAGGGTGAGGAGGAGATCTTCACACTTGACGAACTTATAAAGGAATTTGATATTCACGGGCTTTCAAAATCGCCTGCGATATTTGATCCGCTGAAACTTACTGCAATAAATGCGAAGTATATCAAAAAACTCACCCCTGAAAAATATATGGAATATGCTACACCATATATAAGACAGTCTGTAAAACGTGAGGATATAGATATATCCCGCATATGCTCACTTTTGCAGGACAGGACAGAGGTGTTTACCGATATCCCCGAAAAGGTCGATTTCTTTGATAAACTGCCTGAATACGGCAAGGAACTTTATGTTCATAAAAAGATGAAAACAAACGAGGAGAATTCTCTTGAAGCCCTTGAAAGCATAGTGCCTGTATTGCAGGGTATTGATGATAAGGACTGGAATGAAGAAACTATCCACGATAAGCTTTTTGAACTGATAGCGCAAAAGGGCGTTAAGAACGGTGTTATAATGTGGCCTCTCCGGGTGGCGGTATCGGGCAAGATGTCTACCCCGGGCGGTGCTGTCGAGATAGCCGCACTTATCGGCAAGGCTGATACCCTTGAAAGAGTAGCTAAGGGTATAGAGCTTTTGAAAAACAACTGATTTTCAGAAGGCTTTCACATAAGTAACACGAAAGTGTGCTAAATTATTTCAGTGAGTGTTTTTCTGAAATAACAGGAGGGATCATTAATGATAGAGGTTAAGAACCTGTCAAAGCATTACGGCGATAAAAAGGCTGTTGACAATATATCCTTCAAGGCTGATGACGGTGAGATTCTTGGCTTTCTCGGGCCAAACGGTGCGGGTAAATCTACTACGATGAATATACTTACGGGGTATATATCCGCAACTTCGGGCAAGGCGCTTATAAACGGCATAGATATACTTGAAAACCCTATCAAAGCCAAGAGGGAACTCGGCTATCTGCCTGAACTGCCGCCGCTTTATATGGATATGACTGTCAAGGAATACCTGAATTTTGTGTACGACCTGAAAAAATGCAAACTGCCGCGCAACTCGCATCTCAAAGATATATGCGGCCTTGTAAAGATAGACCATGTGTATAAAAGAGTTATCAAGAATCTTTCAAAGGGTTATAAACAGCGTGTGGGGCTTGCTCAGGCACTTATAGGCAACCCGAAGGTGCTTATTCTTGACGAGCCGACAGTCGGGCTTGATCCGAAGCAGATAATTGAAATAAGAACGCTTATCAAAAAGCTCGGCAAGAACAGAACGGTCATTCTTTCGTCGCATATTCTTTCCGAAGTTCAGGCCGTGTGTGATAAGATAGTTGTTATCAACGAGGGCAAAGTTGTGGCTGATGATACCGAGGACAACCTTTCCCGCAGGCTTGTAAACGAGCACCTGCTCACTGCCCGTATCGACGGGCCTTCCGATACGGTCGAGGGGATCATCAAGGGCATAAAGGGCGTTGTAAAGGTCGAAGTCGGCAATGAACGCGAAAAGGGTGTGTATGAATACAGGATAGAGGCTAAGGAAGGTACGGATATCAGGCGCGAGCTGTTTAACAGGCTTGCACAGCGCAATATGCCGATACTTGACCTGAGAACGAGTGAGCTTTCGCTTGAGGACATATTCCTTAAACTTACAATGGGTGAGGCGATACCTGCACTTACCGCAGATGCTTCAGACTCTTAATTTTTGAAAGGACAGATCATTTCATGGGTGCAATATTCAGACGAGAGGTTTCGTCTTATTTCATTTCGCCTATAGGGTACATATTCCTTGCAGGGTTTTATTGCTGTACAGGCGTTATATTCTCGCAGAATTCCCTCCAATACGGCTCCACAAAGCTTGACAGGGTTTTTGCAGACCTGATACTGGTGCTGATAGTTTTAATACCTATCCTCACCATGAAGACAATATCCGAGGAAAAAAAGCAGAAAACTGACCAGTGCCTGCTCACATCTCCCGTATCTCTCGGCGGTATAGTGGCAGGAAAGTTCTTTGCAAGCTTTCTTATCTATACTTTAGGTGTGGCTATAACTTTTGTTTATGCAGTAGTCGTATCCGCTTATGCAAAGCCTGACTGGAACGTTATCGTCGGCAATATAGCAGGGCTTCTGCTGCTCGGGGCGGCTTATATAGCAGTCGGCATATTCTGTTCGTCACTTACTGAAAATCAGATAGTGGCGGCTGTTATATCTTTCTTTGCAATGGTGCTTCTGTACCTGCTTTCAACAGTCGGCAACCTTATCCCGATAGATGCTGTCGGAAAGGTGCTTGACAAGCTTTGCTTCTGGAACAGGTATTACGATTTTACACTGGGGCTTTTTGATATGTCAAATGTGCTGTTCTTTGTTTCGGCGGCTGTGGCATTTTTGTTTCTTACAGTCAGGGTGCTTGAAAAGCGCCGCTGGAGTTAAGGGGGTGCTTTGATTGAGTAAGCTTGATGAAAATAAAGTATCTACCGGTGGCAGTGAGCTTTTAGCTGATGTTATCAAGGAAGAAAAGCGCAAAAAAGAAGATAACGATACAGATAAAAAGAATGATAAAAAAGCAGACGGGGATAAAAAGCAAAAGACTGAATCGGGCGGTGTGAAGAAACTAAAACACGGCGCTATGGCAACAACACTGACTGTGATATTCTTTGTGTTTTTAGTGCTTGTGAATGTTGTGGCAACAAAGCTTTTTGAGCGCTACCCCATAACATTTGACCTGACTGAAGAAAAGATATACTCGGTATCCGATAAGACAGAGGAGTATATAAAAAGCATAGATATGGAAGTCACTATGACAGTTTGTGCACAGGAATCTGACTTTTCACAGCTTTCATCCTATACTCAGCAGGCAAACGAGGTAATGAAGACCTATTCAAAGTATAATGACAAGATCAAATATCAGTATATGGATATAAACCAGAACCCTGATTTTTTTAAGGATTATACTGATGATGTTGCTCAGTACGATATAATAGTCGAAACAAACCCCATAGGTGATGACGGCAAGGAGATAAAGCGAACAAGGATAATCGGCCTTATTGACCTTGTTGAATTCAATGACGAACTGACGGAGATGTTCTCACAGTACGGCATCACTGCTAAGGAATATGCAAAGCAGATAGGCAATGACCTTACCTTTTTAAGCTACTACGGCAACTATATTGAGAGTTCATCTGCTGAGCAGGCGTTCACATCTGCTATTATGGCAGTTACAGATCCTTCTCCTGTTACAGTGACATTCCTTGAGGGCAGGGAGGAACTTTCGACACTTGGCTACTTCCGTACATTCCTTGCGGCAAACGGCTATACGGTAAACTCTATAAATATAACCACCGACGATATCCCCGAGGATACCGATGTGCTTGTTATCGCTGCACCTAAAGTCGATTATATGGACGCCGAACTTGAAAAGGTCGACAAGTTCCTGCTCAATAACAGTATGCTCGGCAAACAGCTTATCTATATCGCCGACAGCGGTCAGGGTGCTACCCCGAATATTGAGGAGTTTTTAAATGAATACGGTATATCCATAGGTGAGGGTATCGTATGCGAAACATATCAGTCAAATTACTATGGGTATAATTTCTATACTATCGCCAATAATATATCGGACGATTTTACTCAGGACCTTACAGTAAACGATCCTGCACTGCTTATCCTTGAATCCCGTCCTGTCAACAGACTCTTTGAATCGGACGGTATGCTCAAGACATTTGCCTATGTCACAACTACCGATGACGGCTATACTATCGACAGCACCAAGGATATGAACACCCTTGCAAAGGGCAAGCAGAACTATATCGTGCTTGCATCAAAGGCTTCCTTCGGTGTTGATAATGACGATACCTATTACAGTAATATACTGGCTATCGGTTCTACATCTATCTTAGAGGACAGGGTGATGCAGACAAACCAGTACCAGAACAGCCTTTATATTTTAAGCGTATTAAACGGTATGACGGGCAAGACACAGGGCGTTACCATAACACCAAAGGTAATAAGCGGCAATATCTTTGATATAAATGAAAGCCAGAAAACAAGGCTCAAATGGACGTTTATACTTGTGATACCCGCAGTCGTTCTGATAACAGGCCTTGTTATCTGGATAAGAAGAAAGAACAGGTAAACCCTATGAACAGTAAACTTACAGGTATTATAGTTGTAGGCGTGCTTGCGGCTTCAATGGGCGGTGTGCTGCTTTTCCTTGATAAAACAGGCGGGCAGACGGATAGTTCGAGCGCTGATGAAAGCAGCAGTGCCGTTATAAAGCAGAAGGAAAACAACAAAACACAGCTTGTTGACAGATCAGCCGAAGATGTGGTAAAGGTGGCTGTTACAAACAAGACTGACAGCTTTGTTATGGAAAGGAACAATACAGGCAAGACTGTGTGGAATATAGACGCACTGCCTGACCTGACACTTTCGCTTTCTGAAGAAAACGGCCTTGCGGACTGTGCGGCGACACTTAAAAGCTTTGATACTGTAGAGGAAAACGCCGGGGATATGTCAAAGTACGGCTTTGATGATCCGACATCTACATTCACCGTTACCTTTTCGGACGGTGAGGAAAGGACGTTTGTGGTAGGCAATATGCTTCCTAACAGCGACAGGTATTATTACCTGCACGAGGAGGGCAGCAATACCGTGTATCAGGTGCTTGAAACGTATCTTTCCTATATGGTCGAGCCGAAGGAGGAATACATCACCAAGACACTTATTGTACAGCCAGGCAGTGAAGCTTACCCGGAATACGGTACGCTTACAGTCAAGAGAAAAGACCTTGACTATGATATCGTTATTGAAAATGATGATAACGAAAAAGGCGCAGTTTCGGCACAGATAATGACATCACCCGTTTATGGTTATCTCAATATATCAAATTCGACTGCGTTTACTCACGGTATGTGGGGGCTTACTGCTGAAACAGCCGTAAAGATAAAGCCGACTGATGATGACCTCAGGGAATACGGACTTGATGATCCTACAGCGGTAGTAACGCTAAAGGGTGAAGGGTATGATTATACGCTTAATATCGGTGCGGCTATCCACGAAAAGGACGAGGACGGCAATGACAAGGACGCTGTCAGCGCATACTACTGCACACTTGAAGGCGCCGAGGGACTTGACTGCGTTTTCAGGATACCTGCGGCATCTCTGCCGTGGGCAACAAATACTCCTGAGAATATCCTTTCAAGTCTTATGACATTCAACTATATCGAGGACGTAAGTGAGATAGTAATTACCAAGGACGGCAAAACGGACGATATACTTCTCACCTATGATGCAGGTAAGGAGGATATCGGCTCGGCAACGCTTAACGGAAAGAGCCTTGAAATAGAAAGCCTGAAGACTTTCTATGAATATATACTGACCTGCCCGACAGATGAAGTTTACTTCACCGAGCCTGATGAAAGCACATCTATAATGAAAATAGAGATAAAACGTACAGACGGCGGCGGTGATACTCTTGAATATTTCTCCGATACAGGCAGAAGAACGATAGTAAAGCTAAACGGTATAACCTCCTACAGGATAAAATCCACATGGATAACCCAGCTTGAAGAAAACATCACAAACCTTGAAGCGGGAAAGAAAATAGGTGAGACCTACTGATTGTGACATTTTTCACATCAAAGACAAGTTAGAATTAAAAATACACTTTTTAAGAAAGGAATGATATATATGGCAGAAAAGACAGCAAGCTTTTTTACCTATAAGGGGCTGCCGCTGGTAAGAATGGGCAAGCAGCTTTACTTTGGCAATATGTATGATGAATTTGTTATCTGGATCGAAATTCTCGAAACCAAAAAGGAAGGCGATATCGATGTCGCCACTAAGGTAAGGATAAGGAAAATGGCGACTGATACCTCTATTTCCCCTGTTGATGCAATAGTAAAGACTAAGGAAGTTGACAGTCTATATACTGCCCTCGACTTCGCCTGCGCATGGCTGAAGGTAAGCTGAAAAAATCCGCTTTATATGGGCGTGCGTATAAAAAAGGTTTACGTGTTTTATCGGGGGAAACCTTTCTGAAGAAAGGTTTCCCCCGAACCCCCTTCCAAAGACTTCTAATTTAATTACCCCTAAAGGGCATATGCCCTTTAGGGGTAATTAGGTCAAAAGTTTTAGGAAAGGGGCCTGAGGGTTTTCCCCAGTAGAACACGTAAACCTTTTTTATACGCACGCCCATATAAAGCGGATTCTTTCAGTTTTCTTTTATCATATCGGGGATAATGTGTTCGTCGCTTTCGTTAAACATTTTGAAAACATCTATCACATAGCATGGCTGACCGGTCTCGTCATCAAAAACGTGGCTTAAATACCTTGAAGAAGCGTCGCTGTTCAGATTTGGCGGCGGGAGGAGTTTATCCTCTGTCACACGCTGAAAGCTGAGTATCGTATCAATAAGTATCCCTGCACACTTGCCCTGTGCTTCGCAGATTATAATAACATTTCTGTTTGTTATTTCAGCTTCGGGGTAGCCAAAGCGTATGCGGGCATTTACCACAGGTATTATGTTCCCGTCATGGCTCACAGTACCCGCAATATAATCCGGGAATTCGGGTATTTTCACAGGCTCGGTCGCCTGTAGTATTATCACAATACTGCTCATTGGCACTGCAAATATCCTGCCGTTTACCTCAAAGCGCAAAAACTCGTTATTGCTGTCAAAGGTCACCATACCTCAACACTCCTTACTGCTTTTTAAGGCGCTTGTATATTTCATATGATATGTTGTCAAGCGAAGTCTGCACATCGACCGCACCAAGCTCAAAAGCCGCTTTAGGCATACCGTATACAAGTGAGCTTGCCTCGTCCTGACCTATTGTGAATGCGCCTGCTTTTTTCATAGCAAGCAGACCTGTTGCGCCGTCATCACCCATACCTGTAAGGATAACGCCTATTGCATTATCCTTAGCGCAGTAAGCGCATGATTCAAACATAACATCAACGCTCGGGCAGTGCCCCGAAACCTTCGGGCCTGCTTCTGATGTCACAAAGTAGCCGTTTTTGTCCTTGTATACGCGCATATGTCTGCTGCCCTGTGCGATAACTGCCATGCCGCGTTTAAGGTACAGCCCGTCCTTTACCTCTCTGACTTCTATTTTCAGCTGTTTGTTTATCCTTTCGGCATATATTGCAGGGTAGCCTTCGGGCATATGGATAGTGCAGATGATAGGCGGTGTGTGTATATTCATGCCCGCAAGAACAGTCGGCAGAGCTTCGGTAGCACCCGTCGAACCGCCTATAGCGATGATCTTATCAGTTTTGTCAGAACCATCATGTGTCTTGACTTTAAAGCTATGAGTGCCCGAATGTATAAGCTTCGCACCCTTTGCCTGCCTTACCGTCTGCGAAAGCACTGCCCCGAACTTTTTAAGCTCAGCACCCGAAGTGAGGTTCTTTGGCTTTGGCACAAAGTCAACAGCACCCGCTTCAATAGCTTTGATAGCACTCTTTTCCTCAGATGAGCACACCACAACAGGTATCGCATACTGCGGGATAAGCTTTTTGAGGAACTCAACCCCTGACATTTTGGGCATTTCAATGTCAAGCGTCATAACGTCGGGGTGAAGGCTTATTATCATGTCCCTTGCGTTGTATGCGTCCTCGGCTTTGCCGACTACCTGAATGTCGGGGTTTTCATTCAGTATCTTTTCAAATACAGAACGGTATACAGCAGAATCGTCAACTATCAGAACCCTTATTTTATTGTCCATCTGTGCCTTCGCCTCCTTCCGTTATTTTTCTGTAAATAGCGGTCTTTATTTTTTTGTATTTCATGTCCTCGGGCGCAGCCTCCGCGTGGCCTATGTAGAGGTACCCGCCTTCGTTTGTGGCATCATAGAACCTTCTGCAAAGCAGAGATTTGGTGCGCTCGTCAAAATAGATCATAACATTCCTGCAAAGTATAAGGTCAAAGGTCTTTTTGAACTCTATCGGTTCCATAAGATTATGGTATTTGAAAATAACATCGTTTCGTATCTCGTCAGTGACCTGATAGATGCCCTTTGCCTTTTTTATGAAATACTTCTCCCTCCACCCCGGCGGCAGCATTTCAAGATCCTGCTCAGGGTACATACCGTTTTTTGCATTCCTCAATGCATGGAAGGAAACGTCCGTTGCAAGTATGCGGCAGTCCCAGTTTTTCTTCTCGCTGCCGAAAAACTCGTTTGCACACATGGCAAGGTTGTACGGCTCGTTGCCGAAGCTGCAGCCGGCACTCCATATGCAGAGTTCACGGTCCTTCTTGGTTTTGACAGCTTCTTTCAGGAATACCGATACAAAATGTTCAAAATGTTCCGTTTCACGCATAAAGTATGTATGATTTGTCGTTATTCTGTTTATCATATTGGCGACTTCACGCCCGGAGGTATCGTTGTAAAGTGCCGTACAGTAATCTGCAAAATCACGGAAACCGCAGTCAAGGATATAGTTTGAAAGCCTTGTTTCCACAAGGAACTTCTTATCCTGCAAATTAATACCGTATTTGAATTTTACAAACGTGACCAGACGTTCAAAATCGCAGTCAAGTATCTGCATATCACATTACCCTATTCCATCTGCACAAGTGATTTCCAGTCGATAAGGGCTGTTCTTGTGCCGCTTTTTTCTATATACCCGCTTATTACCGAATTTTTAACAGGCGAGTCTATAATGTCTTCCCGGTTTACCATTTCAACGTCCACTACCCTGTGAACCACAATGCCTATGTTTGCCTTGTCACGTTCAGTGACTATGATGCAGGTCTTTTCATCGTATTCCTGCACAGGCTTGCCAATGCGAAGGTTGAAGTCCATAACAGGCACTACCTGTCCTCTCAGGTTTATAACCCCAAGCAGGAATTCGGGCAGTTTCGGCACACGGGTTATATCGGGTATCTCTATAATATCTGTTATGTCCCGTATATCAAATGCATAGGTTTCATCATTGCAGACAAAGGTCATTATCTGCATACCGGCTTCTTCCCCGGTAACAGATGTCATTTCGTCATTCATTTGCCTGCCTCCTCCTCGA
This sequence comes from uncultured Ruminococcus sp., assembly GCA_902780505.1. Taxonomy (GTDB): domain Bacteria; phylum Bacillota; class Clostridia; order Oscillospirales; family Ruminococcaceae; genus NK3A76. The sequence goes on from CACZFN010000010.1 coordinate 42,253, forward strand.
GCCTGTCGATTATTTCTTTCATGTCAAGTATCAGTGTGATAGAACCGTCGCCCAGTACCGAACACCCTGAAAGCCCCTGCTCTTTAAGTTTGTACCTTGAAAGTAAAGGTGAGAACGGCTTAACAACTACCTGCTGGTCAGCTATCAGCCTGTCAGTAAAGAAGCAGGCTTTTTTGCCGCCGACGTCGCAAAGGAGCATTATGCCGTCTGTCAGCGGTTTGTTTTCGCCCTTTACATCAAACACACGGCTCATTCTGTAAACGGGCAGGCACATACCTCTGCGCATTATAAGTGTGTCATTTTCAAGCAAAGTATCTTCCGTTGCCCTGAAAAGCTCAACTATTGAGTTCTTGGGCACCGAGAAATTATACCCCGCAACATCTATCCCCATTACATCTATGATAGAAAGTGAAAGCGGTATCTTTATCGTGAAAGTTGAACCCTCGCCAAGCTTTGAATCCACATAAAGCTTTCCGCCGACGGATTCAATGTTCTTTCTTACAACGTCCATACCGACGCCGCGCCCCGAATATTCCGTAACGACTTCATTGGTAGAAAAGCCAGCCGCCATTATCAGTCCGAAGGCTTCCCTGTCGGTGTATTCGCTTTCGGGCTTTGTAAGTAAGCCGTTCTTTCTGCCCTTTGCAAGAAGCTTTTCCCTGTCCATACCCGCGCCGTTGTCGCGGCAGGAAATAACGACTTCACCCGAATCATACCCTGCCGATAAAGTGACCGTAGGTATTTCTGTCTTGCCCTTTTCGGCGCGTTCCTCCGGTGTTTCAATGCCGTGGTCAACTGCATTTCTCACAATATGCATAAGCGGATCGTTAAGTATGTCCACGATAGATTTATCAACTTCCGTTTCCTCGCCCTCAAATACAAGTGTGACACCTTTGCCGAGCGTTTTGTTCATGTCCCTTACAACCCTCGTCATTTTGGAAAATGCGTTTGAAACGGGTACCATTCTTATGCTCATGACTACGTCCTGAAGCTCGTCGGTCAGCTTTTTGAGTTCACGAGATGATTTCTGGAAGCGGTCAAGGTTTGTAGTCACATTTTTAAGGTCGGGGTTTGATATAACGGTCGATTCTGTTATAACTATCTCCGCCACAAGGTCAAGCAGCTTGTCAAGCTTTTCAAGCTTTACCGATATAATGCTTGAAGCCTTGTCGCCTCCCGAAGGCTTTTTGGCAGCGGGTGCAGGCGGCTTTTTAGCTTCACTTGTCTGCGGCGTTTTGGGTGTCGCAGCCGGTGCAGCGGGTTTTTCGGCAGGCGGCGGGGGAGCACTCTTGTCAGGCTTTTTGACAAGTTCCGCCGCTTTGACGTTAAGCCCCTGTTTAAGCGATTCCACTACCGCCTGTGCGTCATCAGTTATGAATTTTATAAAAAGCCCGTCTTTGAGTATCCTGTCGCCCGAGCTGTCATCGTTCAGGTCAGACGGGAACGTCCCGCAGACTTCAGCTATATCACCAAGTCCTCTTACAAGTATCATACCTCTTATGCATGGCATCATACATTCGTCGTCAAATGTGACTCTGGCAGTCATCATATCCTCAGGCTCGTCATCTGCAAATACTCCATCGGGAATATTGCTCGCAGCCCCCGCCGAAGCCCCCGCAGCGGGCTTTTCAACTATCGAAACATCTGCGACATTGAGCCCGTTTTTCAGCGAATTTACGACAGCGTCATTGTCATCTGTCACGAATTTTATATACAGCCCGTTTTTTAGTATCTCATCACCGGATTTGTCGTCGTTGAGGTTAGGCGGGTATGTGCCGCAGACTTCGGCTATGTCGCCAAGCCCACGCACAAGTATCAGTCCCCTGATAGTCGGCATCATACACTCCGCATCAAACGTCACCTTAGCGGTAACTACCTCCTCGGGCTCGTCGTCGGGAAAAACGACGGATAAGTCAAACCCGCCCGCATCAGAAGCGGCGGCCGAAGTATCCTCGCCCTTCATGACTGCGGCAAAGGCGTGTATCTTATCCATAAGCTCAGTAAAATCGGTAAGCTCCTGCGAATCGTCCTGAATAACGTCTATTTCGTTTTTTAAGTTGTCAGAAGCCGCAAACAGCAGTTCATACATTGCAGGCTTGTCATATGTTACAGAGTTGTCCTCGCGTATGATGTAGAAAAGATCCTCTACCGAATGGGCAAGCTTTGACATATTCTGAAGCCCCATCATGGCGGCAGAGCCTTTTATCGTGTGCATTACACGGAATATCTCCGCTATGTCATCAGGGAGAAGTTCGTCGTTTTCTGTCCGCATAAGTATATCGTCAAGTTCTTCGAGCAGTGAAGACGTTTCAAACACAAAGGTGTCAAGCATAGATTCCATGCCTGCTTCAAATTTAGCCAAAATGCTCACCCTTTCAAAAGTTATAATATACCTAATATATATTATACCAAAAAAATATAAGTTTTTCAAGGTGCGAATATTACAGTAATTAAATAATTTTTTGTATAATATAAAAAAAATTCCTAAAACCTCTTGTGATTTTTATGTAAATATAGTATAATATAAGTAATAGTACCTATTTTTATTTGAAAGGTGTGCTAAAGATATGAAAAACAAAGTTCTGGTGAAAATTTACGGCAGGGATTATCTGCTCGCGACAGAGGAATCACAGGGGTACTCCGACAGGCTTGCGGATATGCTCAATGAAAAGCTGAGGAAGGTCATGAACGGCAAGAGTGAGCTTTCACGCCTTGACGGTGCAATGCTCGTGGCACTTGAAGCGATCGACGAAGCTTATAAGGGTACAAAGAGCATTGAAAATATCAGAAGCCAGATAAAGGGCTATGTTGATGCCGCAGATAAGGCAAAGGCCGACCTTGAAGACGCAAGGAAGGAGATAGCCCTGCTTGAAGAAAGATGCGAAAAGCTTAAAGCCGAGGGCAAGCTTGCAGTCGAAAGTGCAAGCAAAATGGCGGCGGGACAGAATATGATAATGGATAAATCCAATAAGCAGACAGAACAGATACGACAGCTCAACACCCGCCTTACCACAGTTGAAGCCGAAAAAGCCGAAATGAATGCCAATATGCGCAGGATAGATAACGAAAAGAAAGTTCTTGACAATGCTATGCGCAAGCTTGAAAACGAGAACAGATCTTTAAACGAAGCTATAGATAAGTACGAAAAGGGCAGTGCTTTGTTTATGGACAAGGCGGACAAGCTTGAAAGCGAAAACAATACCCTTAAAGAGAATATAAAGGCGTTTGAGCGTGAGAATGCTTTCCTTAAAGAAAAGGTGGCTCAGCTTGAAGCCGAAAAGCAGAGCGCAAGATCTGCTCAGCCGGCAAACAGGGTGACGCTAAGTGCACCCGCTAAGCCAAACGGTAAGTAATGGCGGAAGTTCTTTCACCCTGCGGAAGCTTTGAAACGCTTATGGCTGTGCTGAAAACAGGCACAGATGCTGTGTATGTCGGCTCAAGGAAGTTCAGCGCAAGGGCGGGCGCACATAATTTTGACCGTGATGAACTTAAAGCGGCTGTGTATGAATGTCATAAGCGCGGCGTAAAACTGTATCAGGCCATAAATACCGTCATTACCGATGACGAGCTTGATGACCTTGTACAAGAACTTCGCTTTGCCTGTGAAATAGGTGTAGACGGTATAATACTGCAAGACCTTGCTGTGCTTGCGGCGATCAGGCAGTGCTGCCCCGAACTTCCCGCACACGCATCAACGCAGATGACCGTACATACAAAAGAGGGCGCGCTTCTTATGCGTGATATGGGCTTTTCAAGGGTTGTCCTTGCGCGTGAGCTGCCGATAGGGGTAATAAAAGAGATATCCGCCCAAGATATCGAAACGGAAGTTTTCGTTCATGGTGCTTTGTGTATGTCGGTTTCAGGTCAGTGCTATATAAGCGCACTGATAGGCGGCAGAAGCGCTAACCGCGGAATGTGTGCACAGGCTTGCAGGCTTCCCGTGTCGGCGGTAAAGGGTAAGGAAAGGTATGACCTTTCCCTTAAAGATATGACATATATCCCAAAGCTGACCGAACTTTCAAAGGCGGGTGTGGCTTCCCTTAAAATAGAAGGAAGAATGAAGCGCCCTGAATACTCTGCTGCCGCTGCCGATGCCTGCAATAAGGCACTTGCGGGGGAGGGGTATGATATCTCTGTCCTTGCTGACGTTTTTTCGCGCGGCGGGTTTACTGACGGGTATTATTACAATAAGACCGGCAGTGAAATGTTCGGTACAAGAACAAAGGAAAATGTAAAAGCCACCAATTCGGCACTGCCTAAGATACACGAACTTTACAGGTATGAACATAAATATGCATCCGTGTCGTTTAGTGTGTATGCACATACCGGAGAGCGTCTTGTTATAGAAGCTGACGACGGCTGCGGGAACAGGGTATCGGCAGAGGGCGATGTTTTGGAAAAAGCCCGTAACCGTCCCGCTGATAAAGATTATTTTGAAAGACACCTTTCCAAACTCGGCGATACGATATTTGAGTTATCGGCTGTTAATGCTGATATCGGGGGTGAGCCTGCTGCGGCTTCATCTCAGATCAATAAACTAAGGCGGGAGGTCTGTGAACGCCTTGAACACAAACGCGCAGACAAATTTACGCAAAAGTACAATTTTTCACCCTTTGATTATACGATAAATAAACGTGAGCCGCAAGGAAGACGGCGTTTGCGGCTTTTTATAACAAATACAGGGCAGCTTGCCAGAACAGACATTTCCGATACAGAACTTGTATGCTTTAAGCCTGAACTTGCGCCTGATGTTCTCGGTATGGGCGTTCCTGCTGATAAGTGCTCTGTAATAGCTGACAGGTTCACATTTGATGAAGCGGCACTGATATCGCGGCTCAAAGCTGTGCGGGAACTCGGCATTAATGACCTTACTGCCGAAAACTTAGCGCATATACGTATAGGCAAAGCCCTCGGTATGCGGGTGCATGGGGATTTCGGCCTGAACATCACAAATTCCGCCGCTGCCGGTATGCTCGCAGGACTTGGGGTGAGTGATATCACTCTTTCCTTTGAACTTAAAGCATCAGCGCTTGCAAAGATAGGCTCACCTGTGCCTGTTGGCGTGTTTGCATACGGCAGATTGCCGCTTATGCTTAATGTCAACTGCCCCGTAAGGCAGGCTCTCGGCTGTAAGGACTGTACAAAGTCGCTGTATGACAGGACCGGCAGGACCTTTAAGCTCAAGTGCAGTAAGAAACAGGGGTATGTTGAGATATTAAACAGTGACGTGCTCGTTATGTCGGATAAAACGGCGGACATTGCGTTTGCTGATTTTTTGAATATCGTGCTTTATGATGAAACACCTGAGCAGGTGCGTGAGATAATAAATGCATATAAAAGCGGCGTGGGACTTCAGATAAAGGATATTACCAGAGGTCTGTATTACCGCGGATTGAAGTGAGGTAAAATATGAAACTACTTATAAAAAAGCTTAACGAAAATGCAGTTGTACCAAAAAGACAGACAGAATATTCGGCAGGGTATGACCTTTGTTCGGCAGAGGATATCCTCTGTGAAGCGGGTAAGACCGCTAAGGTGCATACGGGTATCGCCGCCGAGGTGGACGGCGCAAAAGATGTCTGCCTTTTTATCTACGCAAGAAGCTCACTTGCAGCAAAGCTCGGCCTTGCGCCGGCAAACTGCGTAGGTGTGGTAGACTGGGATTACCGCGGCGAGATAATAGTCGCTTTGCATAACCACAGCGATAAGGACTATACGGTCAAAACAGGTGACAGGATAGCACAGCTTGTTATCACAAACGTGCTTACCCCCGAAACGGAGGAAGTCGATGAACTTTCCGATACCGAAAGGGGCGCAGGCGGGTTCGGCTCGACAGGTAAGAACTGAACGCCCGTCTGCGGGTAAGAAAAAAACATATATAAAGGAAAATGTATGAACTCAATAAAAAACGCTAAAATAATAACAATGGATAATACCCGCCGTGTCATAGAATGCGGATATATAAAATGGCAGGACGGTATCATAACTGCGATAGGCGAGGGCGTGTGTGACGATACTGACGCTTTTGATGCGTGCGGGCTTACCGTTTACCCCGGCTTTATTGATGCGCATACGCATCTTGGGCTTACCACAAACGGCGTCGGCGAGGAAAGTGATGACTTCAACGAGGAAAGTGAGCCCTGTACTCCGCATATGCATATAATAGACGGTATCAACCCTATGGATGAAAGCTTTTATGAAGCAGTAAAGGCCGGCATAACATCTGTTGCGGTGTCGCCGGGTTCTGCAAATGCTGTGGCGGGGGATATCGCACTCCTCCATACAAGCGGCAGGCGTGTGGATAAAATGTGCCTGAGAACCGTCGGTATCAAGTTTGCTATGGGTGAAAACCCTAAAATGACATATATGAATAAAGAGCAGACACCTTATACCCGCCTTGCGATAGCGGCAATAATAAGGGAAGCTCTGAGTAAAGCAAAGCGCTATATGCAGGATAAGCAAAAGGCAGAAAAAGAGGGTGAAGACCTGCCCGAACTTGATATGAAAAACGAAGCGCTTATCCCGCTTCTGCAAAAAAGAGTCAAGGCGCATTTTCATTGCCACAGGGCGGATGATATCTTTACAGCTATAAGGATAGCTAAGGAATTTGACCTTGACTACCTGCTTATCCACTGTACCGACGGGCACCTTATCGCAGACGAACTTAAAGAGGAGGGCGCATTTGCGGTGGTAGGGCCTCTCCTTTGTGATAAATGCAAGCCCGAACTTGCCAACCTTACCCCCGCAAATGCAGGTATACTTGATAAAGCGGGCGTGTGTGTCAGCCTTTGTACCGACCATAGTGAAACACCGGTACAATACCTCCCGCTGACTGCCGCAGTTGCCGTAAAAAACGGTCTTTCAAGGCAAAGCGCCCTTGAAGCTATGACAGTAAACCCCGCAAAAGCGCTCGGTGCTGAGGATATAATAGGCTCTCTTGAAAAGGGCAGGCTTGCGGATATGTCGCTTTTTGCGGGCGATCCGCTTGATGTATACAGCTCTCCCGCCATGGTGATAATAGGCGGAGAAATAAAACATAAGGGTGAATATAATGCGTGAGATAAATGTTAGTGTGATAGAAGACAGTATAAGGAAACTCTGTATAAAAGCAAACCTCTTTCTGCCTGAAACACTTGAAGAATGTATAATAAAAAAATCAGCCGAAGAACAGTCAGCGGTCGGCAGAAATGTTTTTGATGATATAATAAAAAACTTTAACGTGGCACGTGAACAGACTATACCTATCTGCCAGGATACCGGTATGGCTGTGATATTTATGGAAGTCGGCCAGGATGTCCACTTTGTCGGCGGCGATATAAACGAAGCGATCGAACACGGCGTTTCACGGGGGTATATTGACGGCAGGCTTCGCTGTTCTGTCGTTTCGGATCCGCTCGAACGTGTGAACACAAATGATAATACCCCGCCGGTGGTTCATCTCAGATTTGTACCCGGGGATAAGGTGAAGATAATGGTTGCCCCCAAGGGCTTCGGCTCTGAAAATATGTCGGCGCTTAAAATGATGACACCCTCTGCAACACAGGATGAAATAGTCGATTTTGTGGTGGAATGTATAGCAAAAGCAGGTTCCAACCCATGCCCGCCTATAGTAATAGGCGTCGGTATCGGCGGCGATTTTGAAAAGTGTGCATACCTTGCCAAAAAAGCCCTCTGCCGTGATGTGGCACTCAGGAACCCCAAGCCGCTTTATGCAGAACTTGAAGCAAAAATGCTTGAACGTATAAATGCGCTCGGGATAGGTCCGCAGGGCTTCGGCGGGACAGTCACCTGCCTTGCTGTAAATATTGAACAGGCGCCGACACATATCGCGGGGCTGCCTGTCAGCGTAAATGTCGGCTGCCACGTAACACGACACGCTGAAACCGTCATCTGAACTTAGGGGTAATATTTAATGCATATGTATAAGCCGTGCAGGCTTGCACAGATATCAATATACCTGTTTGTGACGATCCTGATGCTTGCATTGTGTTCAGCCTGCGGCTTCGGGGCGCTGTTCATATCGGTGATATTCTGGTATGTTATGCTGTTTGTTATAGTTCTGAGCTTCCTCATTATGCTTGTGGTGATACCTGTGTTTTTTTCACAAAGTAGGTATTCTGTCAGCAATAACGAACTTGTCTGCCGCACAGGTATTTTTATCTATAAAAGACAGTATATGAAAATGTCGAGTGTCAAGTCAGTAACAGCTGTAGTTACACCGCTCAGCGGGGCAACGGGGCTGAATTTTCTGATAATCAACGCACTTGGCTCACAAATGGTGTTTATGTTCCTTACCCGAAGTGACTTAAACGAAATAACAAAGCGTATCGACCGCGTGATAAAAAAGGAAGAATTCACAGATAATGAAGATGAATAAGCTTTCGCGGCGTGTGCGCGGATTTTTCAGGCACCGTCAGCACCCGATAAAGATAATATCCTATACTTCAAAGACCATGTGGCTTTTGCTCATACCGCTTGTAAAGTACCTGATAGCGCTCAGGTTTGATGTCCGTTCGTGGCTTGTCACAAACTGGGTTGATATAGTGGCAATAAGCGCTATACTCGGTTTTGCGTTTTTAAGGTGGGTGTTTATCTATTTTGAGATAGACGATAAAAGCATAACCTCCCATACGGGCTTTTTCGGCCTTGCGGCTACAATGGTGAAATTTGAAAATGTAACGACAGTTTCCTCACATCAGGGCTCACTGCAAAGGCTTTTCGGGGCGACTACCCTTTATATCGACACCAACGCAAGAAGCGTTACAAAGACCGATATCCAGCTCGTTCTGCCCGCAAAACGTGCCGAGCATATATTAAGACTTATAACAGATGAAAGTGAACAGGCAGTGAAGTATACCTTTGAATCGAAAAAGAGGAGCCTGCTTGCTTTTTCGCTGTTTTTTTCCTCTACCTTTTCGGGGGTGATAATATTTGCGGGTATCCTTTTTGAGACCTCCCGTATAGTTGACAGAAATATCGAAATACGGCTCCTGAATACCGCTGCAGGTGAAATATCAAAATTCACCGAAAAGATACCAATGATAATTGTGTATGTCGCCCTTGTGATAATTGGCGGGTGGCTTCTGTCTTTTGCGGCAAACCTTATGCGCTACTGGCATTTCTGCGTTACAAGACACGGCGGGCGGCTTATAGTCAGAAGCGGTATATGGACGTTGAGAAATGATGTTATGTTCCAGCGGGATATCAATTATTACGATATCACACGCTCGCTTTTTATGCGGGTGTTCAGAATGTGTACTGTGAATGTGAGCTGTACAGGCTACGGGAAAAGAAGAAGCGAGATACCTACTATCGCCCCGATAACCACAGATGCCGAGGTCGGGCGTACCCTTAAAATGCTTATCCCCAAAGTTGACTGCCCCGAGCCTACGCTCATCACCGGCAAACGTGAGATAACCAAGTTTATCTGGATACCCTGTATGGTGTTTTTGTGCGTGCCTGTTATAAGACAGGTGTTCGTGCTTGTCTTTCCGCGGTGGGTAAGTGAGATAAATATTCTTAGCTTTATATCCTCCGTTCCGTGTGTGTGGCTTATAATAGTAAAGTTCTTTGCTTCGTTTAAAACGGGTATAGGTTTTAATGATGACTGCTGTGTGCTTGATTACTGTAAAATGTATACTTTCCACAGGCTCGTTGTCGAAAAGAAGAAGATAACCCGTGCCGCTATACTTCAGACATGGTTCCAGAAGCGGGCGGGATATTGCTCTATCCAGATATGTACTGAAAATGAAAAGCATAAGACACATATGGTAAAACACCTCCCGCTTGATGCGGCGGTGAGTATACTAAGGACCAACGGTCTTTCAGTGTGAAAGGAGGGTAATACTATGAAAACTAAACAGCGTGTCCTTGAACTGCTTGAAAGCAGGCGAGGAAAGGCAGTTTCTGGCGAGGAACTTGCAGGGCTGATAGGCGTTTCGCGTAATGCCGTGTGGAAGGCTATCGAGGAGCTCAGAAAAGATGGTTCAACTATCCTTGCAAGACCAAAGCGCGGGTACTTCCTGCCTGATTATGATAACAGCCTTTCGGCTGAGGGTATAAGGGCGCTTACAGGGGATATCCCCCTTAAAATAGACGTAAGGCAGAGCGTCACTTCAACCAATGACCTGTTAAAGGAGATCGCCCATAAGGGTGAACCCGAAGGCTATGCCCTTATCGCCGCCGAACAGACGGCAGGCAAGGGCAGACTCGGCAGACAGTTCTATTCCCCGAAGGGAAGCGGTGTGTATATCTCGCTTCTTCTTCGCCCTGATATGAAAGCCGAACAGTCGCTTTGCATAACTACTTCTGCCGCTGTGTGTGTCTGTAAGGCTATAGAAAAAGTGTCTGACGGAAAGCTGTCCCCTAAGATAAAATGGGTAAATGATATATATCTGAACCAGAAAAAAGTGTGCGGAATACTAACTGAAGCCGCTGTGAGCTTTGAAAGCGGTCAGCTCGATTATGCTGTGCTTGGGATAGGTATAAATATCTTCACACCGCAGGGCGATTTCCCTGAGGATATCAAGCCTGTCGCTTCCTCGCTTTTCGGGCAGACAGAACAGGCAAATATCCGCAACCGCCTTACAGCTGCGGTGCTCAGTGAGCTTTATAAGCGCCTTATGCAGGATAAGACTATGGACTATCTTGACGAGTACCGTTCCTATTCAATGCTCGACGGCAGAAGCGTTATGGTAATAAAAGGCGATAAACGTACCCCTGCCCGTGTGATAGGCATTGATGACAGCGCAAGGCTTATCGTTAAATATGAAGACGGTACCGAAGCCGCCCTTTCAAGCGGCGAGGTCAGCGTAAAGCCCCGTTAGCCTTTTCACGGTAGGCTTTAAGTATAAGGTGTTCTATTTCCTGACGTTCCGGTGCGTTTATAGGGTGTACGATATCTCGGTAAATGCCGCTTTCGTCCCTGCGTGAGGGCATTGCTACAAAAAGCCTGTCAGTCCCCTCTATCACCTTTATGTCGTGAACGGCAAAACAGTCGTCAAGCGTTATGCTCACTACAGCTTTCAGCCTGCCCCCGGGCAGAAGTTTCCTCACTTTGATGTCAGTTATCTTCAAAAATAACCACCCTTTCTAAAATGTATAATTTCATTATGGGAAGCAGGCGTTTTTTTATTCAAAATCAGCCTTTATTTTTCCTCCCGAATGTAGTATAATAATATTTGAATAGTTGGTTTAAATAATTTGTTATGCAAAGAGGTCATTTTAAATGTTTGATAAAAATATACTTGCAGGTAAAAAGCATATCCATATGATAGGCATAGGCGGATCGGGAATGTTCCCGCTGGCGCAGATACTCCATTCACAGGGGTATTATCTCAGCGGATCCGATAATAACGAAACCGAAACGCTTGACCTTGTCAGAAAAATGGGCGCAAAGGTCTATATGGGGCAGTCGGCTGAAAATATCGAGGGCGCTGACCTTATCGTCTATTCCGCCGCTATCATGGCGGATAACCCCGAACTTGTCGCGGCAAAGGCAAGCGGTGTTCCTGTACTTGAAAGGTCTGAACTTTTAGGACTTGTGACCACCTGGTACGATAATGCTATATGTATTTCGGGCACCCACGGCAAGACTACCGCTTCAAGTATGACTACTCAGATACTTCTGTCGGAGGGTGTTGATCTTTCCTGCGTGATAGGCGGCAAGCTTAAAGCTATAGGCGGTTCCGGCAGGGCGGGCAAGAGTGATGTTATGGTATGTGAAAGCTGTGAATTTGTTGATACTTTTTTAAAGCTTTCACCGGATATCGCAGTTATACTCAATGTTGATGCCGACCACCTCGATTATTTCGGTACGCTTGAAAATATAATAAAAAGCTTCAGAAAATTCGCTTCAATGGCCTCAAAGTGCCTTGTTATAAACGGCGATGATGCAAATACACTTAAAGCTGTCAATGGCCTTGATAAAGAAATGATAACTTTCGGCTTCGGAAAGGGCAATGATTACAGCGCAAGGATAACCGCCAAAAAAGGACTCAGAACTGATTTTGAGCTTTATGTAAAGGGTGAAAAGCAGGGCGATTATTCAATATTCGTCCCCGGTGAACATAATGTGCTCAACGCCCTTGCTTCAATTGCGGCGGCACGGTGTGTCGGTGTTTCCTATGAAGGGATAAGAAAAGGCCTTGAGGATTTCCGCGGCGCTATGAGAAGGTTTGAAAAAATAGATGAAGTAGGCGGTATAACGATCGTTGATGACTATGCCCACCATCCAAGTGAGCTTGCAGCTACCCTTAAAGCCGCAAAGGAACTTGATTTTGGACGTGTTATCGCAGTTTTTCAGCCCTTTACCTATTCAAGGACCGAAATACTTATGGATGATTTCGTAACAGCTTTAAGTATCGCAGATGTCTGCGTGCTTACCGATATCTTCGGCAGCCGTGAAAAAAATACACATGGTATATATACCGAAATGCTCGGTGAGAAGATAAAAGGGTGCGTCTATTTTGATACCCCGCACGATGTCGTCGATAAACAGACAGCAGAGCAGAAGGACTATAACTTCGGGCAGGTTATAGATTATCTTCTTGAAAATACAAAAGAGGGCGATCTTGTTATGACACTCGGCTGCGGTGATGCATATAAAATAGCAAAACGCTTCGCAAAAAAACTGCACGAAAAGGAATAAAACATATTAAAAGGAAGGTGTACGTATGGCACGTAAAGTAACTGAAAAAGAAAAAAAGGTATACGAATTTATAAAGGAATATATCGAGGAAAACAGCTACTCTCCGACAGTCAGGGAGATACAGGATAAGTTCGGCTTAAAATCTTCCTCCACGGCACATAGATATATAAAGACGCTTTCCGCAAAGGGACTTATAGACCGCAGTACAAAACGCAATCGCGCTATAAGGCTCTCTGCATATACAAACGGTATAAGTGTGCCGGTCGTTGGTACTGTAACAGCCGGTAAGCCTATCACCGCTATTGAGGAAATAGAATCATATATCACCTTCAATACAGATAAAAAGTTTTCAGGTCAGCTTTTTGCACTTAAAGTAAAGGGCGAAAGTATGATAAATGTCGGTATTTTCGATGGCGATACGGTGATCGTTGAACAGCGTGAAACCGCTGATAACGGCGAAATAGTCGTGGCGCTTGTCGATAATGAAGAAGCAACGGTAAAAACTTTCTATAAAGAGGACGGCCACTTCCGCCTTCAGCCCGAAAATGATACTATGGAGCCTATTATAAGTGATAATGTCGCTATCCTCGGTAAGGTGGTAGCACTTATCAGGTATTTCTGAAAACTCGTCCGGAATGACGGGCGTTGACTTTTTGATCTTCATTTGAAAGGCGGTGAGTTTATGCCTGATAGATGTCTTAGCTGTGGGGCAATATTGCCCGAGGGCGCAAAGCTTTGTACAAACTGCGGAAAGATAGTATCTAAGAATTTCCGCCCCGTGTCGGAACAGGTCCAGGTGAGAAAACCCTCGCCGACTGTGCAGACTGACGCAAGGATCTTTGAGCATAAGCCAATACCGACAGCTGTAACGGAAAAGATCGAGGTGCAGGAAACTGCCGGTGAACGTGATAGTGCATCACATACTGAACACAGGGAACATCATGCCCGTAAGCCTGTTCGCAGAAAAAAGAAAAAGAATACCAGACTGAAAGTCCTTGCGGCAGCAGTGATCGTCGCAGCAGTCGTGTGTGTGTCGTTTCTGACTGTGATACGTGCGCTCAGGATAAGGGAGATAAAAAAGACAAAGCCGGTTATAGAAACCTCTGCAAAGATGAGTTTTGATAATTTCGGTGAAGCGGCCGAAAACTTCTTTGATGAACCGTATTGGGAGTATAGCTTTTTTACCAATACAGTCACCGTTTCGGGTGAAAATAAAGGGACGGAGTATGAATTTGTCTTTAAGCCCAATGACGAGCAGGTGGTAAGCTCGGTCAGGGTGGGAAAGGATGAATTTGATGATAAAAAAGAGATAGATATACTTGTCATGCGTATGTTTATGTAAGAATATAGAAAGGAAAGTAAATGAAAGAAAGGAAAAAGACCTTCGGTATCAAGAAAATAATAAACGGTGTGTTTTCGCAGAAGTTTATTGTTATAACACTTCTGCTTTTGCAAATAGTTTTCCTTGTTTTTTCAGTGCTTTCGCTTACGGGGCAGTTTATATTTATTTATTATATCTCGCTTCTTGTGGGGCTTGTTCTGGTGATGTACCTTATCAATTCATCGGAAAACCCCGCATATAAGCTTTCGTGGATCGTGCCGATACTGGTTTTCCCTGTATTTGGCGCGTTTGCGTTTGTGTACCTGAAATTTCAAAGCAGCTATCGGTATGAAAAGAACCTCTCTATCAAAAAGATCGAAAACACAAAGCCATATCTTAAACAAAAACTCGGTGTCACCAAAGAACTTGAAGAAATTGACAGGAATGTCGCAAATCTTGCAAGGTATATGCGTGTCTACGGCGGCTACCCGATATATAAGAATACTAAAGTCACCTATTTCAGTCTGGGTGAGGAAAAGTTTGAAGCTATGGTGCGTGAGCTTGAAGCGGCCAAGCACTTTATCTTTATGGAGTATTTTATAATAGATAAGGGCTATATGTGGGATACTATCCATCAGATCCTTTTAAGGAAAGTCAGAGAGGGCGTAGATGTAAGGCTCATGTATGACGGCATGGGAACACAGTCCGTAATGCCTTACAGGTACGATAAAAAATTAAACGCCGAGGGTATAAAGACAAAGGTCTTCAACCCCTTTGTGCCGCTTGTTACAACTATACAGAATAACCGTGACCATAGAAAAATACTTGTTATCGACGGCCATACCGCATTTACGGGCGGTGTTAATATAGCAGATGAATATATAAACCGCAAAAAACGTTTCGGCCACTGGAAGGACACGGCAGTTATGCTCAAAGGTGAGGCTGTGTGGAATTTCACTATGATGTTCTTCCAATTGTGGGAGATAACAGGTGAACAGTCTGTCGCACAGTATGATAAGTACCGTCCTAATGTTTTCAGGGAAAAGTCAATTGAAGACGACAGCTTTGTTATGCCATTCGCAGATTCGCCGCTTGATGATGAAAATGTAAGTGAGCTTGTGTATCTTAATATCATAAATAATGCCGACGATTATGTCTATATCACCACCCCTTACCTTATACTTGATAATGAAATGATGACAGCCCTCGGTTATGCCGCCAAAAGCGGTGTTGATGTAAGGATAATAGTCCCCGGTGTGCCGGATAAATGGTATATAAAGCTTATAGGCCAGTCGTTTTATAAAGACCTTATAAAACGCGGCGTAAGGATATTTGAGTACAAGGAAGGCTTTATACACGCCAAAAATTTCCTGTCAGATGATCAAACAGCTGTCGTTGGAACAGTAAACCTTGATTACAGGAGCCTTTACCTGCATTTTGAATGTGCGGCGTATATGTATAAATGTGAGTGCATTAAGGATATCAAATATGATTTTGAGGATATGTTCTCAAATAAATGTCACGAAGTCACCTACGAAGAATGTGCAGGCAGACCTATAGCGCAAAGAATGCTAAGCGCCCTGCTCGGCCTGTTCGCACCGCTTCTGTAAATAATCTGCGGTTTTAGTATTTATATCTGCAAACACAAAGGCACCTGCGCTATATAATAGCACAGGTGCCTTGAATTTTATATATTGAATGCACTAAGTTCTTCAGGCAGCTCCTCTGGGGCTGTAAGTTCTGTAGTGCGGTCCCTTCAAGAGTTCATGTCCAGAATATGCTTGTAGAATTCCGAATAGTCTGTCCTCCTTGCCTCGGAATATGCAATAGCCTCCCTCGGGTGCTGATTGAACTGGCCTGTTATCATGTACGGTATTCCGTAGCCCCATAATACACCGTCTTCTCTCAGCTTGTTCATATACTTTTCAACAAACTGTATTACAGGGTAGAGTTTGTACTTAGGATTTTTGAGGAATCCGAGCAGAAGTTCCATGGCACAGTTGCCGGCACCCCTGCCCATGCCGTCGTAAGTGGCGTCAACAAGGTTTACACCCTCGCTTATTGCTTCAATGGTATTTGCAAATGCAAGCTGCTGGTTGTTGTGGGCGTGTATGCCTATCTGCTTGCCGTACTTGTCTGCCATGCCTAAATATTTGTCACTGATCCTCTTTATCTGTTCCGGGCACAGCGAACCGAAGCTGTCTACAATATAAACCCCGTTTACACTTGACTTGCCGAGCATATCAAGTGCTATGTCAATGTCACTTTCCTGTGCGTTCGATATTGCCATAATGTTGCAGGTGGTTTCATAGCCTTTCCTGGTGGCGTCCTCTATCATATCTATCGCCGCAGGCATCGTGGTCACATATGTTGCCACCCTTACCATATCAATAGCGCTGTTGGCCCTGTCGATAATGTCGTTTTTGTAATCGCACCTGCCGACATCCGCCATTATTGAGAGTTTAAGGTCAGTGTCATTGTCACCGACGATATCCCTGATATCGTCATCGTTGCAGAATTTCCACTTGCCGAAGTCATCAACGTTGAAGATCGTCTTGTCTGCCTTGTAGCCAAGTTCCATGTAGTCAACGCCTGCTTTTATATTTGTCTTGTAAAGTTCCCTTACAAATTCGTCAGTAAAGCGGAAGCTGTTTACAAGCCCGCCGTCACGTACTGTTGCATCAAGTACCTTTATTTCTTCCCTGAAGCCTAAAAGCTGTTCAGGTGTCTGCTTTGAATTACGCATAATCAGTCCTCCTGTTTATCTCCAAGTCTGTTGTACATCTTTGTTATGTTAAGTATTCTTTGTGCAAGTTCATCTGTGAACACGCCTGATTTTGCCCTCCACTGCCAGTTCCCGCCGAGAGTTGAGGGTATGTTCATTCTCGCATTACTGCCAAGTTCCAGGAAATCCTGCATCTGTGCGATGGCGGTATCACTCACACTTGACCATGCAAGCCTTATCATTGCCCACGCAATGTCCTTGTTCCTGCTTACATTCAGGTATTCACGGAAAAACCTTGCTTCTTTTCTGCTTAGTGAATTTACCCACCCGACAAGCGTTTCGTTGTCGTGAGTGCCTGTGTAACATACGCTGTTTGTGTTTTTAAAGTTGTGCGGCAGGTAATCACTTCCGTAGTTTTCGTCATACATAAACTCTAAAACTTTCATTCCCGGGTATCCGCTTGCTTTTAGCATTCTCTTTACCTTTGGTGTAAGAAACCCGAGGTCTTCCGCAATTATCTCTGTTTTGCCGAGCTGTTTTTTTACTTCCCTGAAAAGCTCCGTGCCGGGACCTTTCCGCCATTCTCCTATGACCGCGTCCTCACGCCCGTAGGGAATAGCATAATAGCTTTCAAACCCCCGAAAGTGGTCTATCCTTACAACGTCGTATATTTCCGATGCCGCCTTTATCCTGTCTGTCCACCACTTGTAGTTCTCTTTTTTCATAATGTCCCAGCGGTAAAGCGGGTTGCCCCATAGCTGACCTTTCGCCGCAAAAACATCAGGCGGACAGCCTGCAACATCAGTCGGCACTTTGTTTTCATCAAGCTGAAAATACTCGGGGTGTACCCATACATCAGCACTGTCATAAGCCACATATATCGGAATGTCACCTATCATTTTTATGCCAAGCGAGTTGACGTATTCTTTCAGTTTTCCCCACTGCCTGTAGAATTCATACTGCAAAAACTTGTAAAACCCGATATCGTCCCTGTATTTTTCTTCTGCATCTTTTATCGCCGCTTTATCAAAAGCCCTCAGCGGCTTTTCCCACTTTTCCCATGCCTTGCCGTTGTGGGCGTCTTTAAGCGCCATAAAGAGCGCATATTCATCAAGCCAGGTGTTCTTTTCCTCAAATTCCTTGTAGTCGTCTTCGGGTGTGAATCTCCTGTAAGCCTTTCTGAACACCTTGAAGACCGTTTTGTATAAAAGTTCAAAGTCAACGTCCTCGCCGTCGCCTTTGGAGTTCAGCGGTGCGTATTCGCTTTTTCTGAGCAGTCCGTCTTTTTCAAGAAGCTGTGCATCTATAAAATAAGGGTTGCCCGCATAGATGGAAAAACTCTGATACGGCGAATCGCCGTAACTTGTCGGCGAAATGGGCAATATCTGCCAGTAGCTCTGCCCTGCCTTTTTCAGAAAATCCGCAAATTCATAAGCACTTTTCCCAAGTGTGCCGATAAGAAAACCATTCGGCAGGCTTGAAATGTGCATAAGTATCCCGCTTGCTCTCAATTCGTTCACCCCTTTTTATTTACAAATATATTATACTACACTTTTTTCCCTTTTTCAAGTGTCTTTTGGGAATTTAAAGCGCTAAAATGTAAAATTGTCCGCAGAAGAAAACCTCGCAGACAATTATTCATATATTTGTAACAAATATTTCTATTCCTATCCCTATCAGTATTATCCCGCCGAGAACAGATGCCTTTCCCGAAAGGTGTGTGCCGAATTTACGCCCTGTCATAAGCCCGCAAAGGCATATGATAAAGGTGACGCCCGCAATTATCAGTGAGCAGACTGCTGCCATGGCTGCACTGTGGTCAGCTATCGTAAACCCTACTGATAATGCATCAATTGATGTTGCGATGCCCTGTATAAACAGTTTCTTAGGTGTAAGCCTGTATGTGCTTTCACTGCCGTTTCCGGGCTTTAAACCTTCAAAAAGCATCTCCCCGCCTATGTATAACAGCAAAAGCAGAGCTATCCACGGTACAGCCGCCGAAAGCTTTGTAAAATGCCCGACGACGGTCTTTACGCATATCCACCCTGTAAGCGGCATAAGTGCCTGAAAAAATGCAAATGTTCCTGCTATGGCTGTCAGCTTGAACGGGCGCATATCAGGCTCGTTCAGACCGTTTGCGAGCGATACCGAAAAAGCATCCATAGCAAGCCCTGCACCTAAAAGCAGGCTGTTTAGAATAAATAAAAGATCCATTGGTGTTTCCTCCGAAAAGGGTGATGAAAACCCCGCTTCAACAGATTAAATTTTATCACACTGCTGACAGGTTTGTCAAGACAAACATATTCTTTCAAAATGCTGTACTATATTATATTTCCATTTTTGTCAATAATTCCTGCCTTAATATAATAATACAGGGAAATCAATTTTTGATTTCCAGAGGTTAGACAAGGAGTGCCTGCGGCACGATTTTTAAAACTTTCGTCCGCTATGCGGACTCATTATCTAACTTCTAACCTCTAATTTCTAATCTCTCGGAAATTTATTTTGTAAAAATTGATTTCCGTGATATTAATAGATATATCATTGACTTTTTACGTTTATCGTGATAAAATTAATGTGTATCAGCACTAAAGGGGGCGGGCGGAATGTCGGGCGGTAAAAAGGGCTTTATAAAGCGGCATAAACAGTGGACGGCTATTATCATACTTGTGGCTTTCTGCGTACTGATGAACGTCCTTGCCTGGACGGTCAAGGGCTTTTCTGATGTGTATGCGGAGTATGTTTTTCCTGTATGGGTAAATACTTACGGCAGGCTGACTTCACTTTTGCCTTTTTCTTTTGGTGAGGTGCTTATTATCACGGGAATCGTGCTTGTGATAGTGTCTGCTCTTGCAATTGCACCGCTGCTTCTGAAACTAAAAAGCAAACGAAAGCTTATCGGCAAGATATACGGCTTTACATATATGTGGATATTCGTTTTTATTCTGCTGACCGAAACACTTAACTGCTTTGTGCTATATCACTGCTCGTCCTTTGGTGAGCTTTATGGTATAAATGGCGGTGAGCATACCGACGCCCAGCTCACTGAGCTTGCCGAGGTGCTTATTGCCCGCACCAATGAGCTTTCCTATGAAGTAAAGCGTGATGATGACGGCTATTTTGTCCTTACAGCTGACCTTGATAAGACAGCACAGCAGGCTGTCCGTGCGCTCGGTGATGATTACCCGCGCTTAAAAGGCTATTATGTCACACCTAAGAAGATAGTCAACTCCTACTTTATGTCGCAGCAGTATCTTATGGGGATATACTTTCCGTTTTCTATGGAAGCTAATTATAATCAGGAAATGTATCAGAGCAACCTCCCCGAAACTGTGACACATGAGCTCGCCCATACCAAAGGCTTTATGCCCGAGGACGAAGCGAATTTCATAGCATTCCTTGCCTGCGCAAGGAGTGATAATAAGGATTATAACTATTCGGGGTATCTGAGTACGGTAAAATATATACTCGGCAAAGTCGGCGAATATATAGGCGCACATGAGCAGGAAAGGCTGTACGGGCTTCTTAATGATCATGTATGGCAGGATATTACAGGCAACCGTAAATACTGGGACGATGTTCAGGAAAGTGACGAGGGTATCCTTGACAGCAAAACTGTCGCAGAGGTTTCCGATAAGGCCATGGAAACTTCACTTAAACTCAACGGCATTTCCGACGGCAAAAGATCATACGGCAGAATGGTTGATCTGCTGCTTGATTTCTACTATGACAGCGGGAGTATAGAATGAAAAAGAAAGCATATTTGATATCGTTATGTGCGGCAGTTCTTATGTGTGCCTGCTCAGACGGGCAGGGAAGTGAGAGCGAATATTTTTCGGCAGAGCGTGCACTTGAGAGCAGCACAGAAAGCACCGGCGTATCTGATAATAAAGAACAAACGCCGCAGGTGTGGAAAACCTTTGATGAGATCTATCCGACACTCACTGATGACGATATGAAAGTAAAAAACTATGCAAATAACCGCGAGGTCTGGGATAACAGCGCTCAGGCAGGCAAGCTTATAGAAGCAGGGCAGGATACACCGCCGCAGAATGAACTGAGGCTCGGAAATTACCGGTTCGGCTATAACGGATGTGAGGTGATAGCAGGGTATAATATGCTAACCCTTGCGGGTAAAAGCCCTGATATGCCTAAGCTTGTATTTGAGTTTGAAGAAAATATCCTTGTGGCAAAGGACGGTTCCTTTGGCAGTGATCCGAGGAAGATGTACCTTATGCTTGACAAAGCAGGGGCAGAGTACGAAACGCTGTATACACGGGCAGAATGTGATAAAGCCCTTGATGACGGCAAAAGCCTTATATTTTCCTTCTATACGGGCACACCGTATTTCAGTGAGATACATACTGTCTGCATTATCGGCGGGAGGGAAAAATATGTGCTGAACCGTTATAATACAGTGTCAGGCAGAAGTGAGATATCCGGTATAGACGATATCACTGATGATGACAGGAACGTTATTATTGCATACGCAGTTGATATTGATTAGAACAAGTGTTCCACGTGGAACACTTTCAAAAAACTTCTTGACAAAGGGAAAATATATGAAAGAAATTATAACACACTCACCCGAGGAAACTATAGAACTTGGGGAGAAAATAGGAAAACGCCTTAAAGGCGGGGATATGATCGCCTATGTGGGCGGGCTCGGCTGCGGAAAGACCACTATTACAAGAGGTATATCGGCAGGGCTCGGGCTTGGTGATAATGTTTATTCGCCTACATTTGCACTTGTAAATGAATACCGTGGGCGCGATATATCGCTTGTGCATTTTGATATGTACCGTATTCTTTCGGCTGATGACCTTGAAACGACAGGCTTTTTTGATTATATCAGTGACGACAGTGTTATTGCTGTGGAGTGGAGTGAGAATATCAAAGACGAACTGCCTGACGGTGCGATCACTATATCATTTGAAAGAATAGACGATAATACAAGGAAAATTATAATAGACGGAGATGAACGCTTTGACGATACTTTCGATTGATACCTCGGGCAAGACTGCAAGCGCTGCCATAATGAAAGACGGCAGGCTTTTGGGTGAAACCGCTGTGGTGACAAGGCTTACACATTCACAGGTGATACTGCCTATGGTGCAAAGGCTTCTTGATGACTGTGAAATGACGATAGACGATATTGATATTGCAGCCGCCGCAAACGGCCCGGGATCATATACAGGGCTGAGGATAGGCATAGGTGCGGTAAAGGGAATGTGTGCAGGCAGCAAAAAGCTTGAATGTGCGGGCGTGTCAACACTTCTGGCACTTGCTTACAATCTTACTGCATTTGAGGGCAGGGCAGTAACTGTTATGAAGGCAAGGGGCAGTATATGCTATTTTGCTATGTTTGACATAAAGGATTCTTTTGTTGCAAGGGCGCATAAGGACTGCCTTGCGGAAAGTGATGAGATAGTTTCACTGATCTCAGGCTACAGCGGAAGGGTAATGCTTATAGGCGACTGCGCGCAGGATATAAAGGCGCTTTTGCAGGATAAAAGCAACATAACCACTGCGCCTAAAAACGCAGCGATGCCGAGGGCTTCGGGCATCTGCATGGCGGTTTTACGTGACAGCAGCCTTATCGTCAGCCCGCAGCAGCTTACAGTCAGTTATTTGCAGCCGACAAAGGCGCAGAAGGACAGGGCACATTCAAAGGAGAAGCAGCAGACAGATGTTTAACGGTTTTAACAGGCAGGCAACAGAATTTCTTGCGGGGATAAGGGCAAACAACAATAAGCCGTGGTTTGAAGCACACAAGGAAATATATCAAAGTGAAGTGTACAGACCGCTATGTGAGCTTGCACAGGAGCTTTTTGAGCCTTACAGCGGGATCTCTGATATGATGTTCAAGTCGGGCAGGATATACAAAGATCCGTTTTTATCACCTGAGATAAGATACCGGGATACTATGTGGATATACGTTCGCCATGAAGCATATTGGTGGAACAAGACACCTGCGCTTTTCTTTGAGATATCTCCCGATGGGGCAGCGGCAGGGTTTCGCATACAAAAGCCTGATGCCCGGGTACTTGAACAGCTGAGAAACAACATAAGCGACGAAAAAGACGAGCTTTTGAAGCTTTACCGTGAGATAAAGAGCGACAAGCGGTTTACTGTGGTCACTGAGCAGTACAAACGCCGCAAGGAGGGCGCACAGCCGTTTAACGAGGAACTGTTTAATATCAGGGGTATAAGTATACATTCGATAATAACGGACGGGCGCACGCTTTATTCAAAGGGACTGAAGAAAAAGGTGGCGGAGATCTTTGAAGCGGTTTTCCCGATAGAGGAATACTTTAACGAACTTGTGAAAAATGACTTTATAAACAAGGCAAAGAAAGAGATATCCGACACAAATCCTTTTGAGCAGCAGATGACAAAAGCACCTGATGTGGATTTTATGTGGTAGCCTGAGATCCCGGGAGTGCACTTGAGAAAGGAAAGCATTTTATGAAAAAATATCTTGAAATAGGTAAGATAGTTTCTGTGTTCGGGGTAAAGGGCGAACTTAAAGTTGAGCCGTGGTGTGATGATCCTGCACTGATATGCGAGTTTGATACGCTTTATTATAAAAGCGGCACACCTGTTTTGATAGAGCGCAGCCGTGTCCATAAAGGGCAGGCGCTTATTAAGATAAAAGGTGTTGATTCCCCGGAGGAGGGTGTTAAGCTGCGCGGGCGTGTACTGTATATGGACAGGGATGATGTTACGCTTGATGACGGCGTGTATTTCTGGCAGGACCTTATCGGGCTTTCAGTCAGTGACAGCAAGACGGGCGAGGAATACGGGAAGATATCCGACGTGATGCAGACAGGCGCGAATGATGTGTACGAAATAACGGACAGCAATGGTGATAAAAAGTATATTCCGGCAATACCGGATGTCATAGACAGAATAGACCTTGAAGCAGGAAGCATGACGATAACACCGCTTGAGGGGCTTTTTGACTGATGCGGATAGACATTGCTACACTTTTCCCCGAACTTATGGAAAGCTACCTTTCGGCAAGTATTATCGGCAGGGCAAGGGACAAGGGGATATTTACTGCCGAGTGCCATAATATACGTGATTATGCATTCAACAAGCACAGACGTGTCGATGACACGCCTTACAGCGAACGACAGGGAATGCTTATGCAGGCAGAGCCTATATACCGCTGCTGGCAGGCGGTGTGTGATATGCTCAGGGCGCAGCCTTATGTTATATATATGTCCCCGCAGGGCAGGACGCTTACACAGCAAAAATGCATAGAGCTTTCAAAAAAAGAAAACCTGTTTATACTTTGCGGCCACTACGAGGGTGTTGATGCAAGGATAACAGACAAGATAGTTGATGAGGAGATATCTATAGGCGATTACGTGCTTACCGGTGGGGAACTGCCTGCACTGGTGCTTATAGACAGCATGGCAAGAATGCTTGACGGCGTACTTTCAGAACGTGACGGATACGAGGACGAGAGCCATTTCAACGGCCTTTTGGAGTACCCGCAGTATACCCGCCCCGAGGTCTGGGACGGAAAAAGGGTGCCGCAGGTATTGCTTTCAGGGCACCATGCAAATATACTTAAATGGCGGCACGAGCAGTCACTTATAACGACTGCAAAAAAACGCCCCGAACTGCTTGAAAAGCTTGATCTGAGCGAGCAGGATTTGGCTATAATTCACAACTATTGTGAAAACAAACAAACCAGATAAATGGCAATTTAGACTAAAAGACGAACATTGTTAAATAATTTTGTATAAACTGTTTAATGCGGTTAATTATTTTTGTGAAAGAGTGATAGGATTGTTGAAAGATTGCGCGCCTTAATTGAGCAAAGATACAAAAAAACCCCGAAAAAAGTTTGTTTGTTCAAAATTTGCGTTGACGAGGGGAAAAATGTTTTGTATAATATTAATGTAACAGGGGGAGAAAGCACCTACAGGCTTAAAGCCCTGTATATAGTATAGCATAAGAGGGCTGTACAGGTTATTTTGTATGAATGGAGAGATTTATCATGACTTTAAAGGAAGTAGTAGTTCAGAATCAGGTCGGTCTTCACGCACGTCCTGCAACATTCTTTATCCAGAAGGCTAACGAGTTCAAGTCTTCTATATGGATCGAAAAGGAAGAAAGACGAGTAAACGCCAAGTCACTTCTCGGCATCCTTTCGCTTGGTATCGTTGGCGGAACAACTATCAGGATCATTGCTGACGGTGCAGATGAAGAAGCAGCAGTAAACGGCCTTGTTGAGCTTGTTGAAAGCGGTTTTGCTGAGGACGCAAGATAATATAAGTCAATTAAATATTTTACCCGGCATCTTTTATGCGCAGGCGCAATAAAGAAGTTTTTATTCAGACACTTCTGCTGTATCACGGCAGAAGTGTCTTTGCGTTATAAATGTCCGCGCCTGCTAAAAGAAAAAAGAAGAAAGAATAAATAAGAAATAATAATGAAGGTATCGCCTTCGGCGATTTCCGCAAAGCGGACACCATGTTTATTCTTTATTCTTTCTTCTTTATTATTTATTCTTTTAGCAGCAGCGAACACAAAGCGTGAATCTAAAAAAACTTCTATATCGCTGCTGCGCTTACAAGGTGCCGGGTTTTGTTTTTTATCAGTTTTTCAGTCTGCGAATGAATATTTCTTCAGGCTTATGACCAGCATATCTATAGGACGTGACAGCAGATCGGTGATAAGTATAGCAAAGGCAACGCCTTCGTTAAACGGAGAATACAGCCTGAACAGGCAGGTGATAACACCTGCGGCAATGCCGAAGATAAGCTTGCCTGTTTTGGTCATGGGTGTTGTTACAGGATCTGAAGCCATAAAGAACGCACCGAGCATAAGTCCGCCGCTTAGCACCTGATAAAGGGCATCATTGCCTACGAGATAAGAAAAACCGAAAACTGTACCTATAAAAGCAACAGGGGTTATCGGTGAGATGGTCTTTCTTGCTATAAGAAACATTCCGCCGATAAGGATAGCCGCCGCTGATGTCTCACCGATTGAACCGCTTACGTTTCCAAGAAAGAGTGAGGGGTAATCTGCGATTTCTTTAGCAAGCGGGGTGGCACCTGTTACTACGTCGCTTTCATTATAAAACGGAACAGGCCAGGTGGAAAAGCTGTTTTTAAACATCAGGAGCAGAGCCGCAAAGCCGAGTGCGGCAGGGTTCAGGATGTTTTTGCCGAAGCCGCCGAAAAGATGCTTGCCGGCGACTACAGCGATAATTGTGCCGAGCATTGCCTTGCCGAAGGAAAATGTCGGCGGAAGGCAGAGCGCGACAAGCATACCTGTGACAACCGCTGAAAGGTCAGAAGCGCTGTTTTTGCGTTTGAGTATAAGGCCGCATATGAAGTCTGCTGCAAGGCCGGTTATCATACAGGTGCCTGTAAGCATAAGCCCGCGCCCGCCGAACACGATACCTGATGCCAGAAGCACAGGGAACAGTGCGGCTATGACATCTGTCATGACGGCTGTGGTGGATATATCCTTCTTTTCGTATGGGGCGTTTTCAAAGCCTGCTTTTTCCATTATATGCCGCCCTCCTTTTCATCATTCGGTTCGCTTGTGAGTTGTTTTGATCTTGCTATTTTATCCGTCAGCTCACGCTTTGCGGGGCAGACGTATGAACAGGCACCGCATTCTAAACAGACCTCGTTATGAAGCTTTCTGAGTTTTTGCACATTGCCTTTATCAAATGCCGTTTCAAGCAAGTTTGGTATCAGCCCGACGGGGCAGGCTTCAACACATCTGCCGCATCGGAAGCAGTTTGTTACACGGTTGGCTTCTATATATTTCTTATCCCTTATCGGTTCGGTAGATGCGGTTATGGCATTCATTGTTTTTGTTACGGGCGAACTTATACCATCTATCTCCTTCCCCATCATAGGGCCGCCCGAAAGGATATGCCAGACAGCTTCAAGCCTGCAGTCGGCAAATTCAAGAAGCTGTGACACAGGTGTGCCTATTACTGCATAGACATTACACGGTGTTCTTACGGCAGAGCCGTCAACGGTAACGCGTCGTTTTACAAGCGGCATACCGTCCTTTGAATACCTGCCTATAAAGCCGACTGTGGAAACATTCAGTATCAGAAGCCCCTGATCGTCGGGGGATTGTGATGCTTTTATCCTGCGCTTTGTGCAAAGGTATGCAAGCACCTTGTCTGAACCATTCGGGTAGCCTGCGGGAACAGTTCTTACTTCGCCGCCGTTTATTTCCAATGCCGCCGCTCTTAAAATATCTGCCGCTTCGCGTTCGCCTTTTGGCAGGGCAAATATACAGTGCGGGATATCAAGGCATTTTGTCACAAGCCCTGCACCTGTTTTTATATCGTCACTTTTTTCTATTATCTCACGGTGATCGGAGGTTATGTAAGGCTCACACTCACAGCAGTTTACTATAAGTGTATCTATCTTCTTGTCGGTAGACAGCTTCATATGTGTGGGAAGCCCCGCGCCGCTCTGCCCGCATAGACCTGATGCCCTTACCGCTTCGATAAGCGACTGCTTTGAGCCTATGACGGGTGTCACCACACTGTCAGACACATATTGCAGACCGTCGCTTTTTATTCTGACATAAGCGCATTTATCGCCGCTTTCGGTAATTTCGGTCACTAACCCCGAAACGCCGCTGTGAACCGGCACGCCGTATTCACTCACGGGCTTGCCGACGATATCGCCGATCTTCACCCTGTCGCCCGTCTTTACGCAGGGGGTACATTCTTCACAGTCGCCCTGCTTCAGTGGGATAAATATCTCATCGGGTTCATTCAGGGTTATTGTTTCGGAGTTGAGTGTATTCTTATTTTTCTTTATAAGCGTAAGGTTCATAAAAACTATCCTTTACTTCAGTTTTATTTTACCCTCAAGCGAGGGGGAATATCTTATCTCACCTGAACTTGTTACGGCTATCAGCTGATAATCGTCAGTGCTGAGGTGTTTTTCAAGTCCGGGTGAACCGTCTATAAGAATTGCTGTGGACAAAAAATCACTTTTGATGCCGCTGTCGGCAATGACGGTCACACTTTCAAGGTCTGTGAGGACCGGTGCGCCTGTTTTAAGGTCAAGGATATGTATATATCTCTGAGCGCCGGAGTCAAAGTAGCGTTCATACCCGCCCGAGGTGGAAACAAAGCCTTCGTCGGTTTCAAATTCAAGAAGAATTCTGTCGGGGGCTTTAGGATCTCTGACGGCGACTGTGAAGCTGCTTTTATCGGGCTTTTTGCCAAACAGAAGGGTAGAGGAACCGAGTGACACCACCGCACATTTTTCAGAGTTTGCCAGAAGTTTTCGTTTTATCCTGTCAAGCGCATAGCCTTTTGCTGTCGCCCCGAAGTCAAGCTGTGTGCTGACTGTGGTTTTAAAGCGGCTTCCCTGTCTTTCTATCTTGTCAAAGCCTGTTTTTAAAAGTTCAGACTTTATTTCCGAAGCAGAAGGGACTTCAGGCGAGTCACCTGTGATACCCCAAAGGCTTATAAGACCGCCGCAGGTGACATCAACATTGCCGTATTCATTATAAAGCTCTTTTGACTGTTCAAAAAGCAATGCGGCATCTTCGGAAAGTTCTGCACTGCCGGTATCATTGAAGATATATACTGTGCTTTCTTTATTATATCTGTCAAGTTCTTTATCAAGGCGGGCTATTTCGTTTATGTATTCCTTTTCATGCTTTTTACTGTAAAGCGTAATATTGCAGGCGGTGTCCATTGCAGTGAAGGAGGTTTCAGACCTGCCGGCTTTTCTGACACAGCTTACTGAAGCAAAAACGATGCCTGCCAGTATAATGATAAGTGCCGCCGCAGATGCAGCGATGTTTTTCGGCATTTTCTCACACTCTCTTGAAAAAATATTCTGTATGTGTTATAATTAAGGAGTGCTGTGACCTTTTCGCCCCTCGGCAAGCAGTATAAGCTCGGTGAGGGTATCAAGTTCACTTTTCTCAGGCTCAATGCAGGGGGCAGGGCCCGGGCTGCCTTTCATTCGCCCGTTCAGTGCGGGGGAAAGGCTTTGTGCAGCACGTTCAAGCAGTAAAAGCGCTTCGACATCATCAAGGCTGAACAGCCGTGTGTTATCATGACGTGGATCGGCTTTATACAGGCATCTTACAAGATAATACATACTTATATACAAAAACGACTGTGTGATCTCACCGGCATTGCCTTTTGGCAGTGAACTTAATCGTGAAGCGAGTGCGAAAAACTTTTCGGTGCTGTTCACATTCTGCTTCGTCTGTTCATATTCGATACCCGTGAAAATATATGCGGGGCTTTTGCCGTAGAGTTCACAAAGCATAAAGGTATCACTTACAGTGAGCATTCTTTTGCCGCTTTCAAATTCAGATATGAATGACTGGGCTATCCCTGTTTTTTCACTGACATCCTTTTGTCTTAGATGACATTCTTTTCGGGCGGTTTTAAGGCGCTGCCTTACATCGTCTGCCATATGGCTGTATTTGTATGCGGTTTTTCTTTTCAAGACAAGATCCCCCCTTAAACAATTATAGCTTATTTTAACTGATTTGTAAATAGTTTTTTAAAAAATATCACGGGCATTGAAAGGACTTTTAAAATGAAATATTCAGCAGTTGTATTTGATCTTGACGGAACGATACTTGACACACTTCTTGACCTTAAAAACGCAACAAATGCCGCGCTGACACAGTGCGGATACCCCGAGAGAACGCTTGAGGAGGTAAGAATGTTTGTCGGTAACGGCATAAGGAAGCTGATAGAGCGTGCAGTACCAAAGGGTACTTCAGCGGAAGACACCGATAAAGTACACAGGGCATTTACTGAGTATTACAAAGCGCACTGCGCCGACAATACAAGACCTTATAACGGCATACCCAAGCTTCTTTATGACCTTAAAGCGGCGGGGGTAAAGACTGCCGTAGTATCGAACAAGGCGGATTATGCGGTAGGTGAGCTTTGCAGGGATTATTTTGACGGGCTGTTTGATTTTTACGTGGGTGAGCGTGAGGGCATAAGAAAAAAGCCTGCACCGGATTCGGTGCTTGAAGCGCTTAAAAACATAGGTGTGAGTGCCGAACAAGCGGTATACATAGGCGATTCGGATGTTGACATAGATACAGCAAAAAACAGCGGGCTTGCATTTATAGGGGTTTCTTACGGATTCAGGGGGAGGGGATTCCTTGAAGCCCACGGGGCTGTTGATATTGCAGACAGTGTGGAGGATATATACAGGTATCTGTAAATAACTGAAAAGACGGAGGTGAAAAAATGGCAGTATATGTATGTTCGGTCTGTGGATGGGAATATGACGAGGATGCCGGATGCCCCGAAATGGGCATAGAACCCGGCACGAAGTTTGAAGATCTTCCAGATGACTTTGAATGTCAGCTTTGCGGAGTTGGCAAGGATCAGTTTGAACAGAAATAAGCAAACAAAAAAGGCAGGAAAAGCTTCCTGCCTTTTTTCTTTATTGGATGCTTCAGCGTAAATAAACCCCCGGTTCTACCGGGGGACATAAAAAAGCTTCAGCGAGCGCTTTAAAATAACCTCCAAGTGTGATACAATAGTAAATGGTTTGGCGACCGCATTACTAAAGTAAAATACAAGGAGGTTATAAACTAATGAAAAACGAGATAAAACACCTATCGCACTCGACATACAGGTGCCAGTATCACATAGTGTTTGCGCCGAAATATCGCAGAAAGGTGATATATGGACAGCTAAGGACTGACATAGGACAAATACTGAGAAAGCTGTGTGAGCAGAAAGGCGTGGAGATACTGGAGGCAAATGCAATGCCCGACCATATCCATATGTTGGTGAGTATCCCACCGTATATAAGTATAGCACAGTTTATGGGATATATCAAGGGGAAGAGTACCCTGATGATATTTGACAGACACGCAAACTTGAAATACAAGTACGGAAGCCGGCACTTTTGGTGCAGAGGGTATTATGTAGATACAGTAGGGCGCAACGAAAAAGTCATACGAGAGTACATAAAGAATCAGACGGAAGAAGATTATATGCAGGATCAGATGAGCCTGAAAGAGTTTATGGACCCGTTTACGGGTAGTAAGACCAAGTAGGCAAAAAAAGAACAGCCGCTTAAGCGGCTGCCCGTGAATGTAATGCGGTGCTAAACTTTCGGCGCCCCTTGAGGGGTCAAGCCAGTACCAGCCCCTTTTAGGGGCAGAGCAAACCACCACTTTAGTGGTGGTTATGATTTACTTAAAGGGACCTCGTCGTATTCCTCGAAAAGCCACAGCCAGCCTTCGTATTTGCCCATATTGCCAACTTCAAAGCTGTAGGTCTTTTTGCCTATCTTCATTTCTGTCCTGAAGTGCTGACCGCTTTTTCGCACACTGTTTGTCATGCCCTGGAGGTAAACGTCCTTATAGCCGAGGTATGTAAGCATTTCTGCAATAGCGCCGTTATAGCTGTCACACTGGCCTAAGTGCTGCGTGAGCACATTTGCAAGGTAGCCGCCTGCGTTAGCTTTATACTCGGTATCATAGGTACTGTTTTTATTTATCCAGTTGAGCATATAAACGACCTTCTGTGCGTCTGTCCAGTTTTTGCCGAAGTGTTTCTTTGCAAAAGCGTCATATGCTTTTTTGCTTGCGTCGCTTACATAGGATTTGCTTTTGGTCGAGGTTATCTTTCCTGTTTTAGCGTCCTTTGAGGTTATATAGGTGTAATAATACCCCGGTGCGTTTGATACTTTATTCTTCGGGAGAAGCTTTGAAAGCAGCTTGTATTCACTGCCATAGTAGCTTGTGAGGGTATTTATATCGTAATAAGGCTCTGTTTGTTTATAGGAGGGGCTGTACCAGGTATGGCGGCTATCCCTGTCTGTTGTGTATGGTCTTAATGCGAACTGATATCCGTAAACGCCCCATGCGACATAGGTTATCGGGCATTTGCCGCCTGCTGCCCTTACATTTGTGTCAAAAACAAATTCGGTATTATTCATGCCCTTGACATTAGCAGCCCTTACCCATTCTTTCTGGTGGCAGTCATAGACATACAGCAGGTACCCCGTACACTTGACCTTATCCCATTTGACAGTTACTTTTGTATCATTGCCCGAAGTTTTTACGGAGGTTATCTTAAAGCCTTTTTTGCGGGGACGGTGATCGTGTTTATGGCAGTTGATTTGGCACTCCAGTTATTCTTGGTTTTGCCCTTTACATATGCCCTTATCTTAAAAGTATAGTTTGTGCCCGCTTTGAGTTTTGATATCGTATAGGTGTTTACATTCTTTCTTATTGTAACAAGGTCTGTTTCAACGCCGTTTGTGCATTTATACAGCCTGTAGCCTGTAGCGCCCGAGACCTTTTTCCATTTAAGCGTTACTGAGCTGTTAGTGGCGGAATAGTCTGTAAACTTAGGCACAGCGACTTTGACATCTGCCGCCTGTGATACTATATCGGTCTTTTCAAAAATGCTGCCCGTCTGCGTAAAGGGTGCAGCTGCGCCCAATGCAAGCGACAGGGCAAGTGCTAAGGAAAGAGCTTTTTTCTTTAAAGTAGTCATAATTATTACTCCCCGGTTAAAATATTTCAAAACGATTACAAAAATTATAACACACATACAAGGCTTTGTCAATGTGCGTTTTTAACAGCAAATGATTGTCATATTTGACAAAATAGCATAAAAACAATTGACAAAAGGCGGAAATTATAGTATAATATTTTTAACTTAAATCTGACGGAGGGGTTAATATGAAGAAAAAGATCATTTCGGGGCTTGCAAGCGGGGCTATGCTGTTTGCGGGCGTTATGGTTCCTGTGGAAAGCACAGCTTTTACGGTGATGACGGCATATGCGGCAAGCCAGTATGCAAGCGGCGCTATCCCGCTGACACTGGGGGTTGCGAGTGATGAGTATTATTTTGAACAATCAAATGTGGTTCGGGTTTTCAGTGTTAATGTTTCAAGCGCTATGAATCTTGGCATTGATGTGTTCCATAATAATGCAGTTCAATATACACTTTATGATTCAAATGATAATGCAGTTCTAAGTTTTAAAACAGCTAAAATTGATAATGCTAAGACTATTTCATATACTGTAAGTGTTAATGCAGGAACTTATTATTTACGATGTGAAACAATGGATATGAATGCTGGTGGATATCAGATTACTTTTATAGGTAATGTTTCTACCAAAAGCATAAAAGATTCCAGTGTGACCGTAAGCGGCATAAAAGAGAAATACACCTATACAGGATCTGAAATCAAGCCTGTTGATTTTACAGTCAAGGACGGCACGAAGACACTTACAAAGGGCGTTGATTACACAGTATCCTATGAAAACAACGTAAATTTAGGACCTAAGAATGTTGACAACACTGAGGCAGAAGTGATCATTACAGGTATCGGCAGCTACAGCGGGCAGAGGAGTGTATCATTTACCATAACTGCGCCCGAACTTAAAAACATTGACATAAGCAAGGCCGAGGTAAACGGCATATATGATGAATATGCATTCACGGGCAGTAAGATACAGCCAAAGCCGACAAGTGTTGTTTTAAACGGCACGACACTTGTTGAGGGGACTGATTATCAGGTCAGATACCCCACAGCTTCCACCGCAAATATCGAAGGCACGGGTACTGTGACTATAAAGGGCATCGGGAATTATATAAACTCTGTTGTAAAGACATTTACTATTATAAGTACAGCAAAGACGGATCTTAGCACAGCCAAAGTAAACCTTGAAAAATACAGCTATGCCTACACAGGCAAAAAGATAACGCCGCCTATCACAAGCGTTGTTTTAAACGGCAAGACGCTTTCAAGGGATACCGATTATACAGTAAGCTACGGCACAAATATAAGCGGCAGCGGTACAGTAACGGTAACGGCACAGACAGGAAGTGATTACTCGGGCAGTGCAACGGCGACATTTACTATAAACAAGGCAAATATAAGTGATGCGTCGGTAATAATTGATGATACTACACTTGTGTATACAGGCAGCGAGATGAAGCCGGCAGTCAAGAGTGTTGTATTAAACGGCACAACACTTACAAGCGGCACTGATTATACAGTAAGCTACAAAAACAATGTATCTGCGGGTACAGGAAGTGTCGTGATAACGGGTACAGGTAATTATGAAGGCAGCATAAGCATTGACTTTACTATTGTCTGTGCAAATATAAGCGGTGCTGCTGTAACGCTTGAAAACACAAGCTACACTTACACCGGCAGCGAGATAAAGCCTGCGGTAAAGAGCGTTGTATTAAACGGCAAGACACTTGCGGCAACTGATTATGAAGTATCCTACAGCAACAACAAGAATGTCGGCACAGGTACAGTGACAGTCAAGGGCAAGGGCAATTACACAGGCAGCAAGAGCGTGACGTTTACGATAAACAGTAAAAATACATCTATAGATATAAGCAGCGCTGCTGTAACGCTTGAAAACACAAGCTACACCTACACCGGCAGCGAGATAAAGCCTGCGGTAAAGAGTGTCGTATTAAACGGCAAGACACTTGCAGCAGCTGATTACGAAGTTTCCTACAGCAACAACAAGAATGTCGGCACAGGTACAGTGACAGTCAAGGGCAAGGGCAATTACACGGGCAGCAAGAGCGTTACCTTTACGATAAACAAGCAGGCGCCAGCAAGAATACCCGGTGATGTAAATGATGACGGCAAGGTAAATATGCAGGACCTTACACGTTTGCAGCAGAAGCTTGCAGAATGGGATGTGGAGATAAACACAAGCAATGCAGAGGTGACAGGCGACGGCAAGATCAATATGCAGGATCTTACACGCTTACAGCAGAAGCTTGCAGAGTGGGACGTTGAGCTTTTATAATGAATAATAAATAACATATCGGAGGTCATCACAAATGCGTATGGACAAGGAAAAGGTAGTGAAACTGGTCTGTGCGGCGTTTGCGGTGACCTTTTTTGCTGCGGGATTTGTGTACTATGCAAACAGTTACAGTAAAAGGGAAAAGAGTATAAATGATACAGCCCCTTCACAGCAGAACAACAGGGCGCTGCCTGTAAACGCACAGACGGAAAACAGTGTATCAAAGACGACATCACAAAGCCGCAGGGAGATAAGCTTTCCTTTAGATGTGAACAAGGTGACAAAGGAAGAACTTACGGCGATTGACGGCGTGGGTAAGGAAACGGCGGGAAAGATATTAGCTTACCGTGAAAAGAACGGCAAGGTGCACGACATAAACGAGTTCCTGCTTATCGACGGGATAGGCGAGGAAATGTGCAGAAGGCTTTCGCAGTATCTGTTTGTGGCTGATGATGATTATGTGAAGTACACAACTGCTGCAAAGGCAACTACGACCGCTGCTGAAAGCAGTAAAAAGCAAACGGCAGTAAAAACGACAGCCGCGACGAAAGCTCGGGCGAGTTTCCCCATTGACATAAACCTTGTGACGTATGATGAGCTTTTACAGATCAGCGGAGTCGGTGAACACACGGCGAGGAACATAATTGACCTGAGAAGCAGCAAGGGAAAGATAACCGACATGGAGCAGCTGCTTGAAATAGACGGAATTGGCGAGGGCAAGCTTGGAATGCTTTGCGGGTATTTGTTTGTGGCGCAGGGGGATTACAAAAAGGCTTCCACCACAACGACAGTGACAACTGTATCAACGACGAAACGCACTGCGGCAACTGCTGCTTCAGAAACAACGACTGCACGCACAACAGTAAGGACTTCAAAGACACAGACAACGACACAGACAGAGCAGCCGCGTGAAAAGAAACGTGTGAACATAAGCCGCGCTGATGCCGGTGAGATAGCCGAGTGTCTGCTGATAGAACTTGATATGGCGCAGGAGATAGTTGATTTCCGTGAAAAGATAGGTTTTTTCTCAGACACGCTCGAACTTTTATACATAGAAGAAACGGACAAGCGCTTTGACGAGAAGTTCTACAACAGCATAAAGGATTATGTATACATTGACGAGCCAGAGCAAAGCCATGAATGACATAAAAAAAATCCCCCGCAGCATTCACTGCGGGAAATAAAAGAAAAAATTATAGGGGAGAAGCCGACGGTTTGTCACCGTCGGAATATGGGGGAGGTTAGCCCCCATACCAAAATATGAAAAACAAATTTGGCTTGATTATTAATATACATTATATAGGTGAAAACTAAGTGATATATTTTTGACTTTAAGGTTAAATATATAAAACGCAAAAATTATCAAAAGGAAAACATTTAAAATGCCGAGATTTTTTGTAGAAAATGCGGGTGAGGAAGCTGTCACCCTGACAGGTGAAAATGCAAGACACGCAGGCAGGAGCCTGAGAATGAAAGCGGGGGAGAGCCTGACTGTAGTATGCGGCGGCGAGGAATATGATTGTGTGATAACGGGGTTTTCAGACAGTGAGGTATATTGCAGTGTCATTGACAGGCACAGGTGTGAAAGTGAGCCGCTGACTCAGCTTACACTTTTTCAGGCAATGCCTAAAGGTGACAAGGCTGAGTTTATTGTGCAGAAGGCGGTAGAGCTTGGTGTCAGTGAGATAGTGTTTGTAATGACCGGAAGATGTGTTTCCCGCCCTGACGAAAAGAGCTTTGCAAAAAGGCGGGAAAGGCTTATGAAGATATCCCTTGAAGCTGCCAAACAGTGCGGCAGAGGGATAGTTCCCGAAATACGCGGGATAATAAGCTTTGACGAGATGCTTGAAAACATCAAAAGCTTTGACAAGGCGCTTATGTGTTACGAAAAAGGCGGTGAAAGCCTTAGTGCCGCAGGAATAAACAAAGGCGACAGGATAGCGCTTGTCATAGGCAGTGAAGGCGGCTTTGAACAGAGCGAAGCAGACAGATTTAAGGCGGCGGGAGGTACGCTGACAGGACTTGGCATGAGGATCCTCAGGTGTGAGACAGCGCCTTTGGCGGCGGCAAGTATTATAATGTCACTTGCAGGAGAGATGGAATAACAGCTTTATCAAAACATAGAAAATAATTAATGGTTTTTGTGAAAAATGACAAAAATGACTTTGGATATTTTTTTTATTTGGTGAGCACTTGCAAAATTTTATTACATATGATATAATTAATGTATCGTTTAATTGGCTCGGACGAGCCGCGATTTGTGTAAATTTTTTATTTAAAAGGAGTTGTTTTATTATGTCAAAGGCATTAAAGGTAGCAGCAGCACTTGGTGTTGCAGCAGCAGGAACAGCAGCAGTTTTAGCTCTTAAAAAGCGTAAGGAGCTTGAGGACTACGATTACGAAGAACTTGACGATGACTTCGATGACTGCCTCGACGAAGCTGAAGCTAAGGCCGAGGAAACTAAGGAAGCTGCTGAAGAAACAGCTGAAAAGGTAACTGATGACGTTGAAGCTGACCTTGATAAGGTTACAGAGCCTGTTGAGGAAGTTGACGAATAATTATTGATCGGCTGAAAATCAAATATTAAAAAGGAAGTGTCTTACCATGAAGAAATACCTTGCTGAATTTATCGGCACTTGTATGCTCGTTATATGCGGCTGCGGCGCAGCTGCGGCAGGTGCAGGCCTTGTTGGCACATCACTTGCATTTGGTATATCCCTTTGCTTTATAGCTTACCTTTTCGGAAATGTTTCGGGTGCACACGTAAACCCTGCTGTATCTATCGGCTGCTATCTAAACGGCAACCTTGACGGCGGCGATCTCGGAGCTTACATTATTTCGCAGATCTTCGGCGCACTTGCAGGCAGCGGTATCCTTAAAATCTGCCTTGCTTTAGCTGATGAAGACGTTAAGGATCTGAGGGGCACAAACGTTGCTCCCAACGGCTTTGGTGACAACTCGGCAACAGGCATTAATTTTTTCAGTGCCCTTATAGTTGAAGTTGTTATCACCTGCATCTTTGTACTTATCGTGTTAAGAGTTGCAAATGATCAGAGTCTTTCGCTTTTTGCGCCTGTACTTATAGGTCTTGGCCTTACACTTGTTCACCTTGTGGGCTTTAACTTCACAGGCACATCTGTAAACCCTGCAAGATCATTGAGCGCGGCTATATTCTCCGGCACTGATGCTCTCAAGCAGGTATGGGTATTCCTTGTTGGTCCCTGCGTAGGCGGTGCTCTTGCAGCAATCGCTTACAAGAAGCTTTTCAAGGAAGCTTAACAGCTAAAAAACCGGCCATAAACACAAGCTTAATGCCATAGTATTCCTGATGAAAGATCAGGGTACTATGGCATTTATTACTTACGGACTTAAAACTGTATGTACAAAAGAGAACCCATAAGCATTTGAAGTCAACGATTTGATCTGATCGACTTTAGCGGCTTGATAAATAATAATGCCCCTGAGCGCTGTCGGGGGCATTATTTATTATCCTGTTCGGGTTCCTCCATATTATCGAGTGCATAATTCAGGCATTGTATAACAAGCTGTAATTAATTTCAACAGCGGAAAGCCCAAATGTGGAAAATCATATCTGCTTTGGGCGTTTATGCCAGTTTTGATCGTCCTCCCGTTTGCTTTTGTTCTTTTGTTTATACTCGGCATTCTTTGATTTGTATGTACGGCCGCCCCGCAAAGGCGGCTTTTTGCTTTTTTACCATTTGACAACCCGCCCTTTGATATGCTATAATATAATTTAACGTATTTAAAATGAAAGGCTGACTAAAATGAACGGATATGACCAGTCAAATATAAGAAATTTTTGTATTATTGCACATATAGACCACGGCAAGTCTACGCTTGCGGACAGGATACTTGAACTTACATCTTCTGTGGAACTTCGGGAAATGGAGGATCAGCTTCTTGACAATATGGATATCGAGCGTGAGCGCGGCATTACCATAAAAGCACGTGCTGTACGCCTTAATTACAAGGCTGATGACGGGCAGGATTATGTCTTTAACCTGATAGATACCCCGGGACACGTTGACTTTAATTACGAAGTTTCACGTTCACTTGCGGCGTGTGAGGGCGCTGTTCTGGTCGTAGATGCATCTCAGGGAATAGAAGCGCAGACACTTGGCAATACTTACCTTGCGATAGAACATGACCTTGAAGTCGTTCCTGTTATTAACAAGATAGACCTGCCCTCTGCCGAGCCTGAGAGGGTATGTGCGGAAATAGAGAATGTCATCGGCATACCGGCACTTGATGCACCGCGTATATCCGCAAAGACAGGACTTAATATCAAGGATGTTTTAGAGCGAGTCATAACAGATGTCCCCGCGCCCTCCGGCGATCCCGAAAAGCCGTTCAAGGCGCTTATATTTGACAGCGTTTATGATATGTACAAGGGCGTTATAATATACGTGCGTGTTATGGACGGCTCTATAAAGGCGGGGCAGACCATAAAGCTTATGGCAACGGGCGCAGAGTTTCAGACGGTCGAGATAGGCTACATGGGGGCTAAGGACTTAGTGCCGGTGGGTGAGCTGAAAGCCGGCGAGGTAGGATATATAACAGCATCTATCAAGTATATAGGCGATACCCGTGTGGGCGATACTGTCACAAGGGCAGATATGCCGTGTGACGAAGCACTCCCGGGGTACAAGAAGGTGCAGTCAATGGTATTTTCGGGCGTTTACCCTGCTGACGGTGCAAAGTACCCCGATCTGAGAGATGCCCTTGACAAGCTTGCATTAAACGACGCTTCCCTGAGTTTTGAGCCTGAGACTTCGGCGGCGCTCGGGTTTGGGTTCAGGTGTGGATTCTTAGGGCTTCTGCATATGGAGATAATACAGGAAAGGCTTGAACGTGAGTATAACCTTGACCTTATCACCACGGCACCCTCTGTTATATATAAGGTAAACCTTACAAACGGGGAAACTGTCATGATAGACAACCCGTCAAATTACCCTGATCCCTCACTGATAGCTTCGGCGGAGGAGCCTATGGTGACGGCACATATTTTTACACCGCAGGTGTATGTCGGCAATATTATGGAACTTTGTCAGGAAAGGCGAGGAAACTATATTGATATGAAATACCTTGACGACACAAGGGTAGATCTGCACTACGAGCTGCCGCTGGGCGAGATAGTATATGACTTCTTTGATGCGCTTAAATCACGCACGAAGGGGTATGCTTCGTTTGACTATGAAATGAAGGGCTATGTACCGAGCAAGCTTGTAAAGCTTGATATTCTTCTTAACGGTGAAGTGGTGGACGCACTTTCGTTTATAGTACACGCTGACAAGGCTTATGCCCGGGGGAGAAAGATCACCGAAAGGCTTAAAGAGAATATACCAAGACAGCTTTTTGAGATACCTGTGCAGGCATCCATAGGCGGGAAGATAATAGCAAGGGAAACCGTAAAGGCAATGCGCAAGGACGTACTTGCAAAGTGTTACGGCGGTGATATCACAAGAAAGAAGAAACTGCTTGAAAAGCAGAAGGAAGGCAAGAAGCGTATGCGCCAGCTCGGCACTGTAGAAGTCCCGCAGGAGGCGTTTATGTCAGTGCTCAAGCTTGATGAGTAGGCGGGGAAAATGCAGTACATTATTATTTTAGCTGTAATAGTTGTCATAATGATAATACTCGGTGTCAGCACGCAGCTGATAGCAAATATCTCTGCGTGGATGATACTTTTAGCGTGTGCGCTGCTGTGTTTTATGATGTGCATATTCTTTATGGTCTTTTTGGCAAGGCTTTTATGCGCAAAGAAAACAAGCGGGTACTTTGCAGGTGCTAAGAAAAAGGACAAGGCACGATTTGATACTGCTTACTACATTGTAGGTGAAAGTGAGATAAAAAACATATTCCCTTACGAAAGCTCGCTCAAAAGCCTTTTTTATAAGGAGGGCAGAGAGGTGACGCTGAGGCTTTCAAAGGACGGAAAGCGTGTGTTTGACCTTAATGCGAGGGTGACGATCATTTCGGGATTTCTGCTGTCTGTGATAATGACAGGCGTGCTTATTAATACGGCGATAATGCTTTATGCGGCATAACTATTTACAAATGCGGAAAGGGCGGTATGTATGGAACTTAAAAAGCCAATGAAATATTCAATAATACTCGGGCTTGCGGGCAGCGTGATGATACCGCTTTTTTATGAAGCCTATGCCAATATTTCAAAGACTTTTGCTATGGTGCTTTTGCTTATATGGGCGGCGGTGTGCTCGTGGAAGCTTATACGCTTCCCTGTTAAGGAAGGGCTGCTTGCTATAAGCTGTATGCTTGCATATACAGGGGTGTTAGGGATAGTCATGTATGTTATTATCCACCCTGCTGTGAGGGGGTTCCTTGAAAAGAACTCAAAATACTATTACCTTACTATTAAAGAGGAGGTAAGCTTTTTCGGGACGGCTATAGGGCTTATGTGTCTTGTGTATGTGGCGTTTTTTGCAAAGATACTGCTTATAAAGACCGTGGAAAAGGTAAATGACAACCGTGAAAAAGCGGGGCAGTATATAGATAACGCATTTGACAGCAGTGAGGACGGCGGTGAGATATGACGGGGATATACATTCATATCCCGTTTTGCCTGAGAAAATGTCCTTACTGCGATTTTTATTCGGTGAGGATAGATAATGGGCTTTTGGAAAGCTACATTGACGCTTTATGCAGGAACTTCAGGGCGGAAAAGTACAGGGGCGTAAAAGCTGATACGATATATTTTGGCGGAGGAACGCCTTCTGTACTGACAGGCGGGCAGGTAAAAAGGATAACACAAGGCCTTTATGAAAGCTTTGATATTGCCGATGACGCTGAGATAACAATAGAAGCAAACCCCTGCACTGTTGACAGGGACAAGCTTTTGCAATACAGGCAGGCAGGGATAAACAGGATATCCTTCGGGGTGCAGTCGGCAGATGACAGTGAACTCAAAGCTCTCGGGCGGCTTCATGACTATGAAGGTGCAAGGCGTGCGGTGACACTTGCGCAAGATGTCGGGTTTGATAATATATCCTGTGATATAATGCTTGGGACGCCTGAGCAGAACATGGTGTCGCTTCTTTATTCGGCGGGAAAGATCTGTGAATTGCCGATAAAACATATTTCGGCATATATGCTGAAAATTGAGAAGGGTACGGCTTTTGACTGTGAGGAAGTAAGAAAAAACACCGCTGATGATGAACTTGTAAGTGATATGTATTTGTCGCTTACAGAGCATCTGAACGGCAGGGGCTTTGAGCAGTACGAGATATCAAACTATGCAAGGGCAGGGTATGAAAGCAGGCATAACCTTAAATACTGGCTCGGTCAGGAGTATATAGGCTTCGGTGCGGCGGCACATTCGCTGTTTGATAAAAAGCGGTATTATGTGGAAAGAGATGTTCAAAAGTATATAAGTGCCCCCTTACAGGAGGAAATACCCGAGGAAGAAGCCTATGACGAGAGGCAGGAGTATATTATGCTTCGGGTGAGATTAAAAAGCGGACTTGAAAAGCAAAGGCTTAAAGAACTCTACGGTGATCTGGCGGCAGAAGAAATGGTAAGGTTTTGCAGGACGCTTGAAACGGGCGGGCTTTGCAGAGTGGATGAGAAAAAAATAAGCCTGACACCAAAGGGCTTCCTTGTTTCTAACAGCATAATTGCAAGGCTCTGCGATATAGCGGGGTTGTCATAAGTTACAAAAGTAAGAGCGAAAGATTGTGAAAGGCTACAAAGTTTTTGCGCGGTGTTGTTTTTTGCGGGGAAAGGTGTTAAAATTAAAGTGGTGAATTGTATTTGCAACTGATGAGGTTTTTGATATGAAAAAGTTTTTTTTAAGACCGCTTGCAGTTTTATCGGCAATGGCTGTGCTTGCGCTGACAGGCTGCGGGAAAAACGATGACTCTGCGGAAATATCCATACCTATACTTGAAACAAGTGCACCTGTTTACAACACGGTAACGGCGCAGACGGGAGATATTTCGGAAAAGTATTACGGCGAGGCTTCTTTTGGGATATCGCATGATTCGTATGTGAAGTTCTCACGCTCAGGGCAGATAGCGCAGATAAATGTTCAAAACGGCGATCAGGTCAAAAAGGGCGATGTGCTTTGTGTGCTGAGGTCTGAGGATATCGAGGAACAGATAGAAGAATCAGACGTATGGCTCAAGCAGAGCAAGGAAACATACGAAAAGCTTCTTGCCAAGAATACCCCCGCCACGGAACTAGAGTATGCAAGGATAGATTATGAGCTTCAGAAGCTTTCAAGAGAGCAGCTTGACAGAGAACTTGCGGAGTATACGATCACCGCGCCCTGCGACGGACAGGTGACGGCTGTGAATGACTATGAAAGAGAACTTAATGTAAATACGAAGGTCTGGGGCGGCGACTGGCTTTGCATTGTAAGTGATAACAGCGAGAATGTACTCAGCTGCCGTATGCTTCAGAAGGTCGACAGCATAGGTTATGGCACAAGGGCGATAATAACAACGCTTTCGGGCGAAGTTGAGGGAATGGTCACAAATGTCCGTGAAAAGGGTGAGGGCAATACTCAGACCTACATATATGAGATAAGATGCGATGAGCAAGACCTTAAAGCATTTAACAAAGTAGATGTATGCTTTGATGTGTATGATAAGGAGGATGTTGTAAAGATACCCGCAAAGGCCGTAAAGACGATACAGGAAAGAAAATATGTGAACCTGCTTATTGACGGCGTGAAGGTCGAGCAGGACATTGAAACGGGTATTGAGGACGGCGACATGGTCGAGGTGACAAACGGACTTGTCG
This sequence comes from uncultured Ruminococcus sp., assembly GCA_902780505.1. Taxonomy (GTDB): domain Bacteria; phylum Bacillota; class Clostridia; order Oscillospirales; family Ruminococcaceae; genus NK3A76. Next base: position 85,535 of record CACZFN010000010.1, read on the forward strand.
GCGGTGAAGAAATAATCATAAACGGTGAATAAAATGTCAGGTGAATGATCGGGAAAAACGGTCATTCACTTTTTTTATTTTTGCTGTAACATTTTGAAGCGCTTTGGCGACTTAGTATTATGAAACGTTTCAAAAGCGAGGTTTTGTTATGGAAGACAAAAAGCTGTGTGCGCTGCTGAGAAAAAGCCCCGAAAAGGGGCTTGCGGCGGCTATCAGGGAATACGGTGGGTATGTGTATAAGATAGTTTACATAAAGCTTGGTGATATCTGCCCGAAGGAGGATATAGAGGAGGCTGTGAGCGACATTTTCTATAAATTCTTCCAAAGCGGAAGCAGGCAGGGGTTTGAGATAAAGACGATAAGAGGATTCCTGGCGGTAATAGCTGTAAGGCACTGTGCAGGCGTGTTCAGGTCAAAGGCGGGGGAGGAGAAGACAGTCCCCCTGAGTGAGCTTGAAAACCTGATATGCGAATATGATATATGCGACGGAGGGTACATTACAGATATGATAAAAAGTCTTGGAGAACCCGACAGCAGTATTTTTATACGCAAGTATTACCTCGGGCAGAGGAATAAGGACATAGCAAAAGAACTCGGAATAAAGGAAGGAACACTTAACACAAGAATATCGCGCGGACTTGTTAAGTTAAGGAAAATACTTGAGGAGGATATGTAATGAAAGGCGAAAAACGTTATCTGATAAACATAATTGAGCCTGATGATACCGAAAAATTTGTTCAGACGCTAAAGGTGTTCGCAAAAGGCGGAAGGCTTGACAAAAAGACCTGCGGGCATATCCTTTCAATGACACTTGGAAAGGCTGGTGCTGATATGAACAGGAATATAACTTCAGTTAAGACAAAACGGATAAGCGGGCGATTTATAGGTATGGCGGCAGCGGCGGCGATAATGGTAACGGGTGCAGTCGGCGCAGGGGCAGCGTATGTGATAGGAAAGCGAAGCACATCGGATATCTATTTCGGTGAAAGCAGTCAGGAATTGCTTGAAAGTACGGGGGCAAAGAGCAGTGATATTATAAAGACGGTAAAGTGCAGGCATTTTGACGTTGATATCGAAACCATGATATTTGACGGGAAGTGCCTGACCGTGACAGCAAGTGCAGTACCGTATGACGAGGAGGGGGAGGAACTTATAAAAGACGGCAGAGAGCCTTTCCTGCATACGCCGCTTTCAGTCGTCAGTGAAAAGACCGTAAAGACCGAGGACGGAGATGATATGTATGAAGCGGAATATGACGAGGAGATAAGTTATTTCTATGAAAACGGCAGAGAGGTAATGCGGCTGACATATACGCTTGACAAGCCGCAGGATAGGGTGACGATACCGCTGACTCTGCTTGTTGATTCCGAAAAAGGAACGGGATTTGAGTCACTTGGCGATTTTGAACTTGAATTTGTCAGAAATTCGGATGTATATATATTTGAAAATGACAAGGGTGAACAGATACATCTGAGCGCAAACAGTGTTACGGGAAACAACGTTACAATAGAAACGGCACAGGATACGCTGCCGCTCAGGGAGGTGGAAGTACAGTTAAAGGACGGAAATACAGAAAAAATAAAGGTATATAGCTGCACAGACGAAGAACCTGATGAAAACGGCTGTTATAAAAATGTAGAGATCACTTTCAATGATTATCTGGATATTGATGATGTGAGCAGTATAACAATAGGCGCTACAAGGTTTGAACGCAAAGGCTAAAACGGGCACCCGACGGGAAAATATGTACCGTCGGGTGTGAATTTGTAAAAATTCTCTGCCGGTACTTGATTTTTTTGAAATAATAGTATATAATATAGTTTGGTATATTTTTTCAATCGGAGGAGTATTTTTATGATGGGTTTTTTATCCAATATCTGGGTAAAGCGAACCGTTGCAGTATTTAATATAATGTATGTGGGCGCTATAACCATGCTCACATATGCGACGTTTCTTTATACACTGGAGATAAATCAGGGTTCAGAAAGCAAGTTTTATGCCATTTACACAGTGGCAAGCGTGCTGTTTATGCTGCTGATGATCTATACAAGGGAACAAAAGGTGACTTGCCTGCTGGGGCTTTTGATGCTGCCTGTGGTGTTCTGTATGCTTTTGTTCAATATGGGCAACTGGCTGCTTATTATACCGCCGTTTGTGGTGGGGCTCGTGGTGTTCTTCGTCTGCGGGATAGGGGATACCACAAAGGTTATAATGGGCACTATATACCTGCTTATGTATGTACTTGGCATTGTGGCTTATATCGTTATGAATATGCTTATGACGGGCAACTCTACCGAAACGCTTATCGACATAAACCTTGAACCGGGGACGGAGGTATATGACCTTTACAAATCCTCGGCGGAGAAGATAAACATAATGACAGACTATAAGAACACAGTATCGCCTGACGGGAAATACAGGTTCTATATAGCTGATGTCCAGAACAGTTCAAAGGGTTCGGTGAACATATATGTTGTTCCCTATGGACAGGATAAGGATCTCGGGTTTTTCAAGTTAAGGCAGAAGGGCATTAAGAAAACAGTTTCGAGCCAGGGCAAGAGGGGGCATATACCTGATGTCGGCTGGCTCAACGAAAGCCAGATCTTCTACAGGCTGACAGACGGCGGTGAAGAACACGTTAGTGAAATAACTGAAGCTAATATGCCTAAGAAGCAGTATCTTGAATTCTTGGGACTGAGCTGATGATCAGCCGCAGCAGGCATTACAGCACTGCTGCGGCTTTTATTTGCAAAACTCTGTAAACGTTTACAAATGACCTATTGACAAATCTTTAAAAAAGTAGTAAAATATATTATCAGATGTTTTATATTGAAAGGAAACTGCTATGCTGATAAAGAAGATCACGGGGCTTGTTTTTGCGGCTGTAATGGCGGCGGCTGTTTGTGCACCTGCCTTTGCCGAGGAGAAGGAGCCTATAAAGTTTGAATATGACAAAAATATGGTAGTAAGTGAGGCTGACAGGTTCGGTTATACATTTTCGTTTGATAAGGACGACTGGAAGAATTATGTCAAGCTGACACCCGACGCTTCAAAGGCGGGGATAAAAATAGCTGCAAACACAAAGCGTGCTTATCAGGGGGCAACGCTGAAAGTTTCAGCTGAAAACAAAGCTGATATAACCGAGCAGCAGAATTTCTGCTGGGAGCTTGCGGGCGCTGATGCTGACAGCGATACCGAGGGGCTTATTACAATGGGGTTTGAGATAAATGCAAAGGATGTCGGGATAACTACATTTGACGGCTCAACGGTAATATTCCAGTACAGGTTTGATGAAAACGGCGTAAACGCATTGCTTGGCAACTCGATAATGGCTTTTGCGGCTGATGATAACTATAAGGATACGGGCGGCTACAGCAAGGCTGAGAAAAATGAAACGCTTAGCAACAATATCACGCAGTACAGGGACGTTGTTCTTAGTATACCTAAGGGCGGGAACTCTACAAAGATAATTGTTGAGATACCTGTGCAGAAAGCTTATTCGGGCGAGGTATTGTCGCTTGATAACCTTGATATAGCTCTGCCTGACAATGTCGGGTATATAAAGAACCTTGACGGCTACAATCAGAACGCAACCCCGAAGGAAACAGTCGAGGAGCTTGAAATAAAGGAAAAGACCAGCAATGATACAGGTATAACCCCCGCTGAAAAGGATGATACAGCAGACAAGGGGACAAATGTTCTTGTTGTGGTCATTATTGTGATAGTAGGGCTTGCTGTGGCGGCGGGGCTTGTGTTCCTGTTTATAAAGCTGAAAACAAAATTCTATTAAGGCAAAAGAGTTAATGCAAAAACGCATTAACTCTTTTTTACGAAATGCTATTTCAAAATATCGTCCACTACGCTCTCGGTCTTGTCAAGACCTTTGCCGATGCCGTCGGCGATATCGTCGCCTAAATCATCTGAACTGTTTACACGGTCACGGTCTGTCATACGTGTGGTGGTGCCTGCGCCGGCGCCGCTGCCGTTATCCACATCACCGTCTGATGCGGAACAGCCTGTAAATGCGGCAGATACAGCACAGATACCAAGCATGATCGCCAGAAGCTTTTTCATTTTTTTATCATTCCTTTTGTTAGATTGTGATTTTTTTACTGACCGCCTTTATTATGCTCAGCTTTGATGTGAATTATTCTTTATGGCTGAATATTACCAAATAAAAGAAAAAATGTAAATAAAATGTATACATTTACTGTGGATACTTTAAAAATCTGTGAGTTTGTGTTATAATGTATCTGTAGCTGTGGAACGCAAAAGCTTGACAAAAATCAGCCGTTTTGATTGGGCGTGAAAATCTTGGGCAAACTCAGACAAATGTTAAAACGCCTGCTCGGGACAAGGGCACTGAATGAAAGCGGCATAGGTGAAATGATACTTGAACTAATCCCTAAAATGGGGGTGCTGAGTATGGTGTGCCTGTGTGCGGCTATGATCATTGATTTTGATCTGAGGAATATCCCGGGGTTCGCGATCGGCTACATATATGCGTGCTTCTGCCTTATTTACCTTGCAAGGACCTGCGCTGATGCTGCGGGGTGCGGGAATATAAAAAAGGCAAAGGCCATGATGCGCAGGTGCTACCTTTATAGGTTCTTCGGGCTGTTTATGCTCGGGGCGGCGGCGCTTTTATTCAGGATATTCAGCTTTGCGGGGGTGCTTATCCCGCAGCTTTTCCCTAAAATCCTGCTGTCTGTCGGGCAGCTTTCTGAAAGGAGAAGGAAATGATATGGACGGAGTAGGTCAGGGGCCTAAGATCGTTTTTGAGATATTCGGCTGGCATTGTACGGAAACGGTCGTTATGGGCTGGCTCGTTATAGTTATTGCGGTTATCCTCTGTAAGGTTCTTACAAGTAACCTTAAAAAGGTGCCAGAAACGAAAAGACAGGTCGTGGCGGAAATGCTTGTCAATTTCGTCAATAAGACTGTGAAGGAAAATATGGGTGAGAGCATGATGCACTATGCGCCGTATATCTGTGCGCTGCTTGTGTATGCTCTTATGGGTTCGCTTATCAGTCTTTTCGGGCTGAGGTCTGTGACGGCTGACCTTAACACTACCCTTTCAATGGCAATTATAACGTTTATACTTATAACATACAACAAGATAAAATATCACGGCTTAGGCGGGTATTTGAAGGGCTTTGCACAGCCTGTGGCGTTCATATTCCCGCTTAATATCATAAGTGAGGTCGCAACACCTGCATCAATGGCGTTCCGTCTGTTCGGCAATATTGCGGGCGGCATGGTTATCACAGGGCTGCTTTATGGATGCCTTGGCTATCTGTCACAGGTCGTGGGGCTTTCCTTTGCGGCGGGTTCGTGGCAGTTTGACGTGTTCCAGGTGGGTATACCCGCGGTGCTGTCTATTTACTTTGACCTGTTTTCGGGTACGATACAGGCGTATATCTTTGCAATGCTTACAATGGTAAATGTGGGTGCTGCAAAGGACTGATGATCGTTCGCTGCGCACGAAAGAGTGCGTTTGATAAAAAAATAACCCCGTCTGGGGATCATAATGATGTTTGGAGGAAATATTTATGGAAAAGGCTATCGTATTAGGCTGCTCGGCAATCGGTGCAGGTCTTGCAATGATCGCAGGTATCGGCCCTGGTATCGGTGAAGGTTACGCAGTAGGTAAGACTATCGAGGCTATCGCAAGACAGCCCGAAGCACAGGGTGACTGCACAAGAACAATGTTTATCGGTGTTGCTATGGCAGAGTCGACAGGTATCTATGCGTTCGTAGTAGCACTTATCCTGCTGTTTGCAAATCCGTTTATCGGCAAGCTCTGATAAGTTATAAACTAAAGTAAACTTAGATTTCGGAGGGATAGAATATGCATTTCGCAGCAGGCGATATTACCGATTTTCTAAGCATTGATCTGCATACAATAATTCCGAACTGGATCAATCTCCTGATACTGTTTCTGGTGTTCAAACATTTTCTGTTCAAACCTGTAAACAAGATACTTGAAAGCAGGAAGCAGGAAGTAGCAAATACATATAAGGAAGCTGACGAGGCCAAGGAAAACGCAAAGGCGCTTGAGACCGAGTACAGCGAAAAGCTTGCTAACGCCAAGGAGGAAAGTGCGGAGATAGTCAAGGCTGCAACCAGGAAGGCACAGCTGAGAAGCGATGAGATAATCGCGGATGCAAAGGCTGAGGCAAAGGCTGTAGTGGATAATGCACACGACCAGATCGAACGTGAGAAGAAGATCGCGGTAAACCAGATAAAGGACGAAATAACCGATATTGCCCTTAGTGCTGCCAGCGCAGTTGTCGAAAAGGAAATAAACAGGCAGGATAATGAAAGGCTTATTGAAAGCTTTATCGACGGCGTGGGTGATCTGTAATGGCTAAGGCGGTTGAAAGGGTATATGCCGACGCTTTGTTTGAACTGAGTGTCGAGGAAGGTACACTTGATGTGACCTTTGAGGAACTAAAAGCACTCAAAGAGATATTTGATGAAAATAAAGAGCTTGTATCGCTTCTTGCGTCACCTGTGGTGAGTGAGGATGAAAAACACGATATTATCAAAAATATCTTTGAGGGCAGAGTGTCGGAAACGACGTTTAATTTTCTCTGTGTTCTGGCGGATAAGGGCAGGGCAGGCTTCTTTGATAAGATAGTTGATGCTTTCCATTCGCTTTATAACACACAAAAGGGTATACTTGATGTCGAAGTCGTGACGAGCGAGCCGCTTAACGAAGCGCTTGAAAAGAAGCTTGCGGCTAAGCTTGAAGAAAGCACGGGCAAAAAGGTAAATATCCGTAAGACGGTCGATAAGTCTATACTTGGCGGTATTGTGGTAAGATATGAAAATACCGAGATAGACGGCAGCGTTAAAAAGCGCCTTGCGGATATCAGAAAGAGTATTGATTCTTATATAGCATAAAAATTACGAAAGGCATGGAAAAAGCTTATGAATTTACGGCCTGATGAAATAACCGGCATTATAAAGTCGCAGATAAAGAATTATCAGTCAAAGCTTGAACTTGCGGATACGGGTACTGTTGTTACTGTAGGTGACGGTATAGCAAGGGTGCACGGGCTTGACAACTGTATGTCGGGTGAGCTGCTTGAATTTGAAACAGGGATATTCGGCATGGCTCTTAATCTGGAGCAGGACTTTGTAGGTACGGTTCTGCTTGGTAATGACGAGGGGATAAAGGAAGGCAGCGGCGTTAAGAGAACGGGAAATATAGTTTCTGTTCCTGTTGGCGACGAGCTGCTCGGCAGAGTTGTGAACTCGCTCGGCCAGCCTATAGACGGCAAGGGCGCTATCCTTTCAAAAGAAACAAGACCTATCGAAAGCCCGGCTTTCGGTATAATAACAAGACAGTCGGTAAACAGACCGCTTCAGACGGGTATCAAGGCTATCGACTCTATGATACCTATCGGCAGGGGACAGCGTGAGCTTATTATCGGCGACAGACAGACAGGCAAGACGACTATCGCACTTGATACGATAATAAACCAGAAGGGGCAGAACGTTATCTGCGTCTATGTGGCTATCGGGCAGAAGCGCTCGACAGTTGCAAATGTCGTGGAAACACTCGATAAGGCAGGCGCTATGGATTATACTATAGTGGTATCTGCGACTGCATCCGAGCTTGCACCGCTGCAGTATATAGCACCATATACGGGCGTTGCAATGGCAGAGCATTTCATGCTTCAGGGCAAGGATGTACTGTGTGTATATGATGACCTTTCAAAGCACGCCGTGGCTTACAGAACAATGTCACTGCTGCTCAAAAGGCCTACAGGCCGTGAAGCTTACCCGGGTGATGTATTCTATCTCCATTCAAGACTTCTTGAACGTGCCTGCAACCTGAATAAGGACTACGGCGGCGGTTCTATCACGGCACTGCCTATTATCGAAACACAGGCGGGCGACGTTTCGGCGTACATACCTACAAATGTTATATCCATTACCGACGGACAGATATTCCTTGAAACAGAACTTTTCTTCTCAGGTATCAGACCTGCGGTAAACCCCGGTATATCTGTATCCCGTGTCGGCGGTTCAGCGCAGATAAAGGCTATGAAGAAGGTTTCAGGTTCTTTGAAGCTTCTCTATTCGCAGTACAGAGAACTTCAGAGCTTCTCTCAGTTCGGTTCAGACCTTGATAAGGACACAAAGGACAGACTCGCGCAGGGCGAGCGTATCGTTGAGGTTCTCAAACAGGGCAGAAATTCACCGCTTAAAGTTGAGCATCAGGTCCTTATAATTTATGCGGTAGTAAACAACTATCTTAAAGATATAAAGGTAGAGGATATTGCAGAGTTCCAGAACGAACTGTTTGACTATGTAGAATCTGCTCACCCAAGTGTGACGGGTGCTATAAGGGAAACGGGAGACCTTTCGGAGGAAACCGAAAACGAACTCAAAGAAGCACTTGACGAGTGCGTTTCTAAGTTTTTAAAGACTAAGTAGGCGTAAATAAACTCTTGAAAAGGGGGAGGCTTTTATATGGCTACGGCAAACATGAAGGACGTTAAGCGCCGTATAAAAAGCGTTGAAAGTACAAGACAGATAACTAAGGCTATGGAGCTTGTCGCCTCCTCGAAGCTGAGAAGGGCTAAAGAGAGAGCGCTTGCGGCGCAGCCGTTCTTTGCGGCGGTGTATGATACTATGGCTGATGTTTCGAGAGACCATGTGTTCAGCTCGATATATACTAAAAAGGAAATGCTCAAAACCACGCTGCTTATTGTTATTGCAGGTGACAGAGGGCTTGCGGGCGGCTTTAACCACAATGTTCTGAAGCTTGCACTTGAAAAGGCAAACGAGCATAGGGCGGAAGGCTATACAGTCAAGATAATAACTATAGGCAAAAAGGCTGTTGAGTATTTCAAAAAGCGTGATTTCGAGGTGCTTGATGAATACCCCGGGATAGCAGAAAACCTCGATGTATATGATTCACTTGATATTGCGGAAAATGTTATAACACGCTTCAGACTCGGTGAGTTTGACAAGGTGGAAATAGTATATACGACATTTGTGTCGGCGCTGACACAGGAGCCTGTACATATGCCGGTGCTGCCGGTCAAGCAGATGATAAGCGGTTCCGGTGAAAAGAAATCGCTTATGATATATGATCCGTCGCCGGAGGAGGTTTTTGACGGGCTTATACCGCAGTATATGTCGGGAATACTGTATGCGGCAATAGTTGATTCGTTTGCTTCCGAGCAGGCGGCAAGAAGAACAGCTATGGAATCTGCAAGTGATAACGCAGATGAAATGATAGAGAGCCTGTCACTTATGTATAACAGAGCAAGACAGAGCCAGATAACTCAGGAGCTTACTGAAATAGCTTCTGGTTCATTAAGAGATGAATAATGACAAAGGGTGTGAAATAGATGAGTGAGAAGAATGTAGGCTCGGTAGTGCAGATCGTCGGCGCGGTAGTCGATATAAAATTTGAAAAGGATCACCTTCCGCAGCTGCTCAACGCTATCGAGATAGACAATAACGGCACCCGCCTTGTAGTTGAGGTAGCCCAGCATATCGGTGATGACGTTGTAAGATGTATCGCTATGGGCTCGACTGACGGGCTTATGCGCGGCGTAAAGGCTGTAGACACGGGTTCAAGTATAACTGTTCCTGTGGGCAGGTCTACGCTGGGCAGGATATTTAACCTGCTGGGTGAGCCTGTTGACAACAAGCCGGCACCTGAGGCGGAGGAAAGATGGGCTATCCACAGACAGCCGCCTTCCTACGAGGAACAGAAGGCCGCAAGTGAAGTGCTTGAAACAGGTATTAAGGTAATAGACCTTATTGCACCTTACCTTAAAGGCGGTAAGATAGGCCTTTTCGGCGGTGCGGGCGTTGGTAAGACTGTACTTATTCAGGAACTTATCAACAACGTTGCTAACCAGCACGGCGGTATATCCGTATTTACAGGCGTTGGTGAAAGAACAAGAGAGGGCAACGATCTTTATAATGAAATGATGGAATCGGGCGTTATAGATAAGACTGTTCTTGTTTACGGACAGATGAATGAGCCGCCCGGGGCAAGAATGCGTGTTGGTCTTTCAGGGCTTACTATGGCGGAGTATTTCAGAGATGTTGAAGGGCAGGACGTTCTGCTTTTCATTGATAACATATTCAGGTTTACCCAGGCAGGTTCTGAGGTTTCGGCACTGCTTGGCAGAATGCCTTCTGCCGTTGGCTATCAGCCGACACTTGCGACAGAAATGGGCGCTTTGCAGGAAAGGATAACGTCTACAAACAAGGGCTCGATCACATCGGTTCAGGCGGTATATGTGCCTGCTGATGACCTTACGGATCCCGCACCTGCTACAACATTTGCTCATCTTGATGCACAGACTGTTCTTTCAAGGTCTATCGCATCACTTGGTATCTTCCCGGCAGTTGATCCGCTTGATTCTTCATCAAGGATACTTTCACCCGAGATCGTCGGAAACGAGCATTATCAGGTGGCAAGACAGGTGCAGTCTATACTTCAGAGGTATAAAGAGCTTCAGGATATCATTGCTATTATGGGTATGGACGAACTTTCAGAGGAAGATAAGCTGACTGTTTCAAGGGCAAGAAAGATACAGAGATTCCTTTCACAGCCTTTCTTTGTTGCTGAACAGTTTACAGGATATAAGGGCAAGTATGTACCTATAAAGGAAACTATTCGCGGGTTTAAGGAAATAATCGAGGGTAAGCATGATGACCTGCCTGAGTCGGCGTTCCTGTTTGTTGGTACTATAGACGAGGCTGTTGAAAAAGCAAAGAGCCTAAAGTAAAGCGTAAAAGAGGAGTAATAAGCTTATGAAGCCTTTTAAGCTTAAAATTATAACCCCTGAAAAGACCTTTTTCGAGGGCGAAACTGAACAGCTTATCGCTAAGACACCTGCGGGCAACGTGGGTTTTTTAGCAGGGCATACGCCTTATGCCGCAAACCTTGTGGCATCACCTTTAAAGGTAAGGCAGGCAGACGGAAGTTTTCGCGTAGCGGCAGTTTCGGCGGGTATGATAAAGGTCAGGAACAGCGAGTGTGTAGTTGTTGCTTCGGCAGTTGAATGGTCTGACGAGATAGACGTTGAAAGGGCTAAGCGCTCAAAGGAGGATGCTGAAAAGCGCCTTAAAGAGCAGAATAGCCAGAAGGAATTTGAACGTGCCGAGCAGAAGCTCAAACGTGCACTCAACCGTCTGACGGTTTCGGGCGGAAAATATTAGTATAATATAAAGCCACAGTCTTTAGCGTATTGCCAAAGGCTGTGGCTTTAAAGCTTTATTCACCCGGGTATTTCATGCCCCACTGGGTACGGCAGGTGTCCATTATTTTCATAACGGCGCGTGTACTGCTGTGGGGGACAAGTCTGCTTTCGGTAAGGCCGCGTTCAAGGCAGTGAATTACTTCGTTTATCTCGTACTCGTAACCATTTACAATGTTTGGTATCTCTGAACGTTCTATAAGCTCTGTCTTGTCATTGTAAAGCTCGACAACGCTTGAACAGAAAAACCAGTCATTAAATACAATGCTGCCTTTATTTCCTGAAATAACTGCGCGGTTGATACAGGGCAGTTCAAAGCCTGAGTCTATAGATGCAAATGCACTGCCGTAATCAAGAAGTATACTGTTTGAAAGGTCAACACCGTCCTTGCCGATATGTGCGCGTGATGTTATCTGCAAAGGTTCTGAACCGAGGAAGTCGCTTGCAAGTGTAAGTGGGTAGACCGCAAGGTCAAGCAGCGCACCGCCGCCGCATTCGGGGGCAAAAAGCCTGTCTGACCTGTCATATTTTACAAGGTTGCAGAAGTCGGCTTTTATGTATTCAGGGCTGCCTATCTGCCCGGAATGAAGCCATTCGAGTGCTTTTAGGTAAGTCGGGCGGCATTTCATCCACATGGCTTCCATAAAGAAAAGCCCTTTTTCTTTGGCTTTTGCAAGCATAAGGTCAAGTTCTTTTACACTCAGAGCCGCGGATTTTTCACAAAGCACATTAAGCCCGTTATCAAGGCAGAGCATAGTGTTTTCAAAATGTGCAGACATTGGGGTTGCAATGTACACAACATCTATGTTTTTGTCCTTTACAAGTTCATTGTAGCTGCCGAAAGACTTTGTAAAGCCGAACTTTTCGGCAAATGCATGAGCTTTATCTTCACTTCTTGAACCGACTGCATAAGCGCAGGCGCCTTCGGTCCCTGCAAGAGCTTCGGCAAAGGTATGGGCGATCCTGCCAGTGCCTAACACTGCAAAATTTACTGTTTTCATGCTAAAGACCTCCTCAGATAATGTATAAAACAACACCGCACAAAGACCGCCCGTGGACTTTGTGCGGCATATCCTTAATAACTTCACTTACATTATAACAGATGCATCAGGGAAGGTCAACTGATAATTGCATGAATAAACATACATATCCTCGCATATCATTAAGTAGAAAATACTGGAGGGAATGTGTATGGGTAATAAAAGAAACAGACTTATAATGTTGTTTGGCGCGATAATATGTATTTGTGCGGCAGTCGTTTTTTCTGATGAACCAAAGCCGCAGCAGACATCGGCGGGTGTTGTGTCAACAGCATTTGAACGGCAGCTGATCGTGCTTGATGCAGGGCACGGCGGCGCAGACGGCGGCTGTGTAAGTATTGGTGGAACACCGGAAAAGGGGATAAACCTGAGCATTATGCAGACTATACGTGACACTGCGGCAATAATGGGATATGATGTTATATGCACAAGGGAAAGCGATATATCGATCCATGACGAGGGTGTAACAGGGCTTGCAAAGCAGAAAAAATCGGATATGGATAACAGGCTTGCTATAATCAATAAGTATGAAGGCGCTGTAGCATTGTCTATACACCAGAACCAGTTTACAGATCCGCAGTACAGCGGAACGCAGGTGTTTTACCCGAAGGACAGCGAGCAGTCACACCTTCTGGCAGAGTCGATAAAGGGCAGGGTGGTTTCTACACTTCAGCCTGAAAATGAAAGGGAAACAAAGCCTGTGGGAGATGAACTGTTTTTGCTTAATAATGCAAAGTGCCCGATCGTAATGGTAGAATGCGGGTTCCTTTCAAATGCAGGCGAGGCTGCAAGGCTTGAAACGCCTGAATATCAGAAGCATATGGCGATCACAGTGTTTATGGGGCTTTGTGACTATATAAGGCAAATGTAACCCACGGAAATCAATTTTAAAAAAATTGATTTCCTTAGATGCAGGATTATCAGAGGCAAGAAGCAAGACAAGGAGTGCCTGCGGCACGATTTTTAAAACTTTCGTCCGCTTTGCGGACACATTATCTAACTTCTGACCTCTAATTTCTAACCTCTCGGAAATAAATTTTGTAAAAATTGATTTCCCTGAATGTAACCAAAATTTAATTGACTTATAGATGTAAATGCTGTATAATAAATATATATTTATAATTTGCGAGGAATGATAAAATAATGGCAGATAAAAAGAAGAACAGCAGCAAAAAGGCTTCCACTAAGCCTGCAGGGGCTGATTATGACGATTATGAAGAAGATGATGCCAATTTTGCCACCACGGTAAAGGGCGTTATAGCGGTAATGGTAACACTTATGCTTGTTATCATTGTGCTTATGTATACAGCAAGGAGTATGTTTGTGCTTGAGGGCAATGAAGTGGAAACTATACTCGGAAGTATAACATCAACTATGCCGACTGTTTATGATTCTCCTGAAGTGCCCGCTGAGAATAATGAAGAAACTAAGAAAGCGACTACCACAACAAAGCCTGCAAACGGCGGTGGTGAAACAACGACCACAAAGCTTGGGAACACTACACAGTATAGATGCACAAGTGCAGTTTACCTGCACCCCGAGCCGTCGGCTGAGTCGGAAAACCTTCTGGTTATCCCGCTGGGTGCTGTTGTTGAGGTACAGAAGGAAGAATACGGCTGGTATTACCTTGATTATAACGGTACTATAGGCTGGGCATACGGCAGCTTCTTTACGATCAATCAGTAAAAAATGATCCGATACAGTAGATTTCTGTATCGGATGTTTTTTATTTTCTGAGCTTGAAATGAACGGGCATACCGTTTTTCATTTTTATCTTTACTTCGCCCTGTATAAGCGGGAGGAAGTATTTTATAGCTTCAGCTGAAACGTTGTTCTTTCTTTCGTTTATCCAGCTTGACGGAAGGAACTTTTCTTTGTTTGCAACAAGTGAAGTATCGGCAGCTTCTATCTTGACCACGTATGGTATATCGCTTATTCTCTTGAAAACCATTGTCTTGCCTGTTTCACCTGAAAGCGCCGCCCTGACCGCTGCTGCACCTATCTGCTCGGCTTCGTCGATATCAGTCTTTGAGCATATATGAGATGAGCAGCGCTGCATAACGTTTAGCTCTATTGAACGTACCTTGCAGCCTATTTTTTCACGAACTATAGTTTCAAGTGCCTTTCCTATGCCCGAAAGGTACTTATGCCCGAAATTATCTGTGACATTTGACTGATAGTCGCCGCTCAGCTGGTCTTCGGGTATCGTTACACCCTCCGACACGGCTATGACTACTGCATAGTGCTTTGCCTGTTCTGCCCTTACGTCATCAAGGAACCTGTTTATATCAAAATCCGTTTCCGGCAGGTAGATAAGGTGCGGGGCTTCCTCGTCGTTTGCTTTAAGCACGCAGGTAGAGGCTGTCAGCCACCCTGCATTTCTGCCCATTATCTCTATGATAGTAACGCTTTCTATAGAATAAACCGAGCAATCCCTGATGATCTCCTGAACAGTTGCCGCAACGTATTTGGCTGCCGAACCAAAGCCCGGAGTATGGTCTGTTACGGGCAGGTCATTGTCGATAGTTTTGGGGATGCCTATTATTTTGATATCCTTGCCCATTTTCTTCATAAAGCGGGAAAGCTTTTCGACTGTATCCATAGAGTCGTTGCCGCCAATATAGAAAAAGGCGGATATACGGTGCTTTTCAAAGCAAGTCAGTATTTTTTCAAAGGTTTCATCATCATTTTCATCAAGCTTATATCTGCAAGAGCCGAGAACCGTTGAGGGCGTCTGCCGCAGAAGTTCCATATCTTCATTGGTGGTTATCTTGGATTTCAGGTTTACAAGCTCGTCCTTGATTATACCCTCAATACCGTTTACAGAACCGAAGATCGCGTCGATATCAGGGGTTTTGAGCGCTTCCTTAAATACCCCGACGAGGGAGGCGTTTATAGCACAGGTCGGTCCGCCCGACTGGGCAACAGCAATATTCATAAAAGCATACGTCCTTTCGCATATCTTTAAGTATATTATAGCATTATTCTTACATAATTTCAAATGTTTTTTAATATGACTTGTATATTTTTGTAAACCTATATAAATAGCATATCGGCGTATACGTTTTTATTGGCCGTATCGACCAATAGCAAAGAAATGATATTTTAAAAATCTGTTAAGGCAATACCGCACAAATAAGGGAAGTCAATCGTTTTCGCATCTATTAGTTATTAGTAACAACAAATTGCACAAAAAGTATTATTTTATTTAAACATTTTAAATGATTGACAATTATATGGAAAAATAGTATAATATTAGTGTAAGCAACTATAAGTTTTCGGGTTTGGGATCCTGAAAAGTAAACGTTTAAGGGGGCGGAATAAAATGAAAAAAACGAGAAGCGGCTTTACTCTTGTAGAATTGATTGTGGTAATTGCAATAATCGGCGTGCTCGCAGCAATACTTATACCCTCGCTTATCGGCTATGTGGGTGATTCTAAGCTTTCAGCGGCAAATACCAATGCAAAGAGTATTTACACAGCTGTATCAAGAATATCCGCTAAGCAGGAAAAGGCAGGGGAAAGCCTTGGTACCGGCAGGATATTCAAGCAGACGACAAGCGGCAGCGGTGCTTCAAGCGTGACATATTCGGGCTTTATATTCAAGGATATTGATGCTGAGCTTGGCTCGGGATCAAAGTGGGTATATTATGTTCAGGTCGATGCGGGGCTTCCCGTTACTGTATATGCGGCAAAGACGGAGAATGACCTCTTTATAGGTTCATACCCCAAGCCTGCCGAAAAGAAGTGTACATCAAAATTCATTGATCTTAACAACGGCGGCCCTTACACAAGCTCACAGGCGGCTGATGATATTTTAGGATAAAGAATGACCTGCGTGGTTTTATGCCATGCAGGTCTTTATTGTTAAAAGCCCGGGGAAAACCCTCGGGCTTTTTTGTTATGAAATGTATTTTTTCTCAAACTCGGGTACAGGTATTGCTTTGTCAAACAGCCAGCCCTGCGCCATGTTGTAGCCAATGCCGCTCAGGAATGTAGCCTGTTCTTCGGTTTCAACACCCTCGAATATGACCTCCTTATGGGTAGTGGCAATAAGTGAGCATATCTGTTTTACATATTCGCGTTCAAGCAGATTTGTGGCAATGTTGTCTATAAACACCTTATCAACTTTGACTATGTCAACAGGTGCATTGAGCAGTACACTAAGTGATGAATACCCCATGCCGAAATCATCAATGTCTATCTTGAAGCCGAATTCACGCAGTTTGCTCAGGTAGCGTATCATAATGTTTACGTCCTCAACAAAGGCACTTTCTGTTATTTCTATCTCGATAAGGCTCTTATCAACACCGTATTTGTCAGCAAGGGAATTGACTCTGTCAACAAAATTATCCTTATTTGAATGAACACGGGAGAAGTTCACGCTTATCGGCACAAGCTTTCTGCCTTCCTGCTTCCACTTTACAAAGCATTTGAGCACCTGTTCGTACATATAGAAGTCAAATTCTATTATAAGCCCTACTCTTTCAAGAACGCTTATGAATTCATACGGCATTTTATAGCTGCCGTCGGTATTTCGCCAGCGTGCAAGAGCTTCCGCACCGATTATTTCCCTTGTCACAAGGTCGAACTTCGGCTGAAGGAACAGTTCTATTTTGCCTTGTTCCATTGCAGTTTTCACTTCGGAAGCTATCGACTGGTCGCGAAGCCTTTCCTTACGCATACGCTCACTGTAAATACCGCAGAGAACATCATCAGAGCCTTTGATATTGCGCCTTGCAAGGTTTGCATTATCCATAGCAACGGTAATATCGACATTCTTATCGGTTATAAAGTACATACCGCTTGAAATATTTATGTCGCTTGCGGGATAGCGCTCTTTCTGAAGCTCGGTAAAATCCGTGTTGCGCTTGTTTATTGCCTTTATAAGCTTATCCCTTGTTTCTGCTACATAAAGCCCGACATAGAAATCAGAATAGATACGACAGGAGAACACAAGCACACCGCTTCCCCTTATGATATCAGCAAAGTCAAGCAGCATTCTGTTGCCTGCATCATAGCCGAAGTTTTCATTAACATAGCTGAAATCGTTGATATCTGAATAAACAACGGCATAGCATCGTTTATCATCTATTTCTTTGATATACTTTGCAGCCTTTTCTTTAAAGGTATGCCTGTTGTAAAGCCCTGTTACAAGGTCAGTTTCGGAAAGCTTTTCGATAAGCTTTCTGTCTGAATCTATACGCTTTTTGAGCATCTGTTCGGTTTCTATCGAGGCTATACGCCCGTACACATTTGAA
The DNA here is from genome assembly GCA_902780505.1 of uncultured Ruminococcus sp. GTDB lineage: Bacteria > Bacillota > Clostridia > Oscillospirales > Ruminococcaceae > NK3A76. The sequence goes on from CACZFN010000010.1 coordinate 103,079, forward strand.
ACCCTGCCGTTTTCATCTGCAACACTCTTATACTGCATTTTATACCATGCGTAATCATCATCGTAGGCGTTAGTCCTGTATTCAAGTGCACCGACTGTGGGCGATTCTACAGCTTTTTTGAATTCAAGCCCCATTCTTTCAACATCTTCGGGCGCCATGAATTCTTTATACTTGCCCATATAGTAGTAGCCTTCTATCACACTATTATAGCGGCTTATATAATTATCGCTGTTAGGGAAGGTGAGCCTGTCGTTTTTAACATCATAGTCAAAGAATATCTCACCTGTGCTTCTTGCTATCAGTTCAAAGCGTTCGTTCTGTCTTTTTATTTCGTTTTCCTGCTGTTTTGATCTGGTGATATCGTTTATGATAACGAATATGAGCTGTTTTTTATCAAAGCTTATAAACGGCTTTGCCCTTGTTTCAAACCAACGCATAACGCCGTCTGCACACGGCACACCAAATTCACCGAAAACGGTTTTGTTTTCATTGACGCAGGTCTTTATCTTTTCAAAAAGCACATCATTCTTTTCGGGGGCAAAATGTGCGCCGACAAATGTCGGGGTATTATCCCTGCTTCCGAAGCCGAGTGTCTTATAATAGCTGTCTGATGCTTTTATTACCTTGAGCGAATCATTGTCATATTCATAAATAGCAACAGCACCGGGTATACCCGAAAGGATAGTATCAAGTATCTTCAGCGAGGTTATATCTATAACGCCTGAACCGTCCTCACCTATACCTACAGGGCGGTTTATGTGAAAAACAGCACCGTTGCCCTGACCTTTGGAATAGACAAGGTTGGTTATGCCCATACGCTTGCCGTTCTTTGCAAACATACAGTGTTCATAGCACTGATAGTCAGGGGCGTCCTTTGTGAACTTGAAAAATTCGACAAATGCCTTTATCGAATCTTTATCAAACAGTTTATCAAGTGCAATACCGTCCGATATTTCATCAGCTGTATAGCCTGTAAGCGCACAGAAGCCGGCGTCGCACCCTGTAGTTGCAAGACTGCTGTCATCAACGTTCAGTACGCCGTAATCTATACTGTAAAAGTTTTCAAATCTGTTATCGTTTCCCATGACTTCCACCGCCATATTCCTAAATTACACCGTAAGGGCATAGATACCCTTAATACATTTTACCACAAAAGCGAAAAAATAGCAATAATACTATAAAATCTTTGGCAAATCGGATATTAAGTTTATACATTTTGCACAAAACTATAAATAAGCGAATTATAACCTTTCTCTGTTTACAAGGGGCATTAAGTATGGTATAATATGTTTTGACCGAAGCACAAGCCACACTTGTAGCACGAAATTTGACATTCAGATTAAATTTCTTATATTTTTTCTTTCCCGAAGATGTTATAATACATACAACACAAATGAAGCATAATTACACATTATCGGCATAATTGTAAGGAGGAAAAGTTATGAAAAAGAACATTATTGCGGCATTGCTTTTATCGGCGCTTATGCTTGCTTCCTGCGGCGGGGCTGAAAGTTCATCGGAAACAACGGCGTCAGAAAATGCAGGTGCATCTTCAGGTACTTCATCACAGACCGAACTCAAAAGCTATAAAAACGACACGGGGATGTATGCAGACCTTTCGGAGGGCTGCCCCGGGTTTTTTGAAAGCTCAAACGGCTGGACGAACGGCAGTATGTTCAATGTTTTCTGGCGGGCTGAGAATACGACTTTTGAAAACGGCAGAATGCAGCTTATAATTGATCATGATCCGCGTGAGGAGCAGGGAATACCATATTCGGGCGGCGAGTTCCGTTCTAAGGATTTCTACGGCTACGGCAGGTATGAAGCGAGTATAAAGGCTATAAAGAATGACGGCGTTGTTACATCACTTTTCACATACACAGGGCCTGCCGATTCAAACCCGTGGGACGAGATAGATATTGAGATCCTCGGCAAGGATACGACGAAGGTGCAGTTCAATTATTTTACGGACGGAAAGGGTAATCACGAATACCTTTATGATCTGGGATTTGATGCGAGTGAGGGCTTCCACACATATGCCTTTGAATGGCATAAGGATAAGATAGTATGGTTTGTTGACGGCAGGGAGGCATATACTGCAACGGAAACACTCCCTGTAACACCGGGCAAGATAATGGCAAATGCATGGTGCGGCAAGGGGGTAGACGGCTGGCTCAATGCGTTTGATGATAAGAATATCCCGCTTACGGCAGAATACGAATGGGTGAAGTTCACCCCGTTTGATGAATAAGGAGGTAGTTATATGCTTAAAGAAAAAGGATTTTACAAGGGGATCAATTTCGGCGGCTGGCTTTCCCAGTGTGATTACAGTGATGAAAGATTAAACGGCTTTATTAAGGAAGAAGACTTTAAAAAAGCGGCATCATGGGGGATAGACCATATACGTGTACCCTTTGATTACAATATAATAGAAAACGAAGAAGGCACCGAATATAAGGAGGAAGGCTTTGCTCACCTTGCAAGGGCGGCAGAGCTTGCAGGGAAATACGGGCTTAATATTGTGCTTGACCTGCACAAGACAGCGGGCTTCAGCTTTGACAGCTACAGCGAAAACGAGCATGGCTTCTTTGAGGACGAAAAGTACCAGCAGCGCTTCTACAGGCTGTGGGAACAGATGGCAAAACGCTTTGGCAGTGACAGTGAGCACATAGCTTTCGAGCTGCTCAATGAAGTTACAGATGATAAATATATTGAAGTATGGAACAAAATTATAAAAAACTGCATATCTATAATAAGGAAGTATGCGCCCGATACCATTATTCTTGTGGGTAGTTACTGGAACAACCATGCATCGGCGGTAAAGGCACTTGAATCGCCTTATGATGACAAGGTGGTTTACAACTTCCATAGCTATGATCCGCTTGAATTCACGCATCAGGGGGCGCCGTGGGTGCAAAACGAAGACTTTGATGTAAACAGGCGCATAAGCTTTGAAGAATCGGGCGTTGATGCAGAGTTCTTTGAGGGGCAGTTCATATCGGCTATCGAAAAGGCTAAGGCTGAGGGTGCTGAGCTTTACTGCGGCGAATACGGAGTAATTGACAGAGCCGCACCCGAAGATGTTGTAAAGTGGTTCAGGACTATAAACGGTGTATTTGAAAAATACGGCATTTCCAGAAGCGCATGGACTTACAAGGAAATGGACTTCGGCTTTACTGACACCCGTCTTGACGGGGTAAGGGAAGAACTCGTTAAATACCTGTAAAAGATCTTTGTTAATCATTAAGGCAACACCGCACGACTACCGCCTGACGGCTTTGCACGTCATAAACTTGCATATTTTCCGTCATAGCAACCAAAAACTCCTTGACTTACGTTAGTAAGCCTGCGTCGTTTTTAGTCACTCTGACGAAAAATCCGACTGCGTTTCTGACGTACAATAGTCGTGCGGTGTTGCCTTAATTTCCTATCCAAATTCATGAAGGGCAGCCGTGTGACCGGCTGCCTTTTGTGTTTGCACCGTAAAAGGCGCTTTTTTCATTCATAAAAAATACCTTGATTAATAATAAATAATGTGGTATAATAATTATTTGTAAGAATTGTATACTATTTAAGGCAGTACCGCACAACTCCCGTGTGTTTTGCGGCGCTGGCTTAAATATTGTTTTGGAAAGGAAGTTTTTTAAATGACAAAAATAACCATATTTTCGGGCTTTCTCGGGGCGGGTAAGACGACACTTATAAAAAAGCTGATAGCTGACGGCTTTAATAACGAGCAGCTTGTGCTTATAGAAAATGAATTCGGCGAGATAGGTATAGACGGCGGCTTTTTGCAGGAAGCAGGCGTACAGATAACCGAAATGAACTCCGGCTGCATATGCTGCTCACTGGTGGGCGATTTCGGTAAGGCGCTTGAACAGGTACTTGAACAGTATCACCCTGACAGGATACTTATCGAGCCTTCGGGTGTCGGCAAGCTTTCAGATGTTATCAGGGCGGTGCAGAATATCGACTCAAAGGACGTTGAGCTTGACGGCTTTACTACGGTTGTAGATGCCAAGAAGTGCAAGATGTATCAGAAGAACTTCGGCGAGTTTTTTGACAATCAGATAACCTACGCAAGCTGCCTTATACTCAGCCATACAGCGGGGCTTTCCCAGGAAAAGCTTGATGATGCTGTTGCAAGGCTCAGGGCGCTCAATGACAAGGCAACTATTGTAACGACTGACTGGGACGAACTTTCGGGCAGTGCGATAGTTGAAGCCATGACCATGAAGAACACCCTTGATGATGAGCTTGCAGAGCTTCTTGAACAGGCTAAAAAGGAAAGTGAGGAGCATGAACATCATCACCATCACCATGATCATGATGACGAACATGAGCACCACCACCATGACCACGACGACGAGCACGAGCACCACCACCATGACCATGACGACGAACATGAGCACCACCATGACCATGACCATGAACATCATCATCACCACCACGCTGATGATGTGTTCACAAGCTGGGGCGCAGAGAGTGCCAAGAAGTTCACTAAGGAGGAGATAACCGCCTGCCTTGAAGCGCTCGGTGACGAGGAAAAATACGGCATGATACTTCGTGCAAAGGGTATCGTTCCCGCAGCGGACGGCAGCTGGATCCACTACGACTATATCCCCGGCACACCCGACGTAAGGACCGGTGCCGCAGGTGTTACAGGCAGACTTTGCGTGATCGGCGCGAAGATAAACGAAAAGGCTATTTCTGAGCTTTTCGGCGTAGAGGAGGCTTAATATATGCCCGAACAACCCGAGATAAGAATGCCCGTCTACCTGTTCACCGGCTTCCTTGAAGCGGGCAAGACGAGGTTTATACAGCAGACGCTTGAAGACAAGCGCTTTGATACAGGCGAAAAGACACTTGTTGTGCTTTGTGAGGAGGGCGAGGAGGAACTTGACACCTCCAAAATGGCTTCAAAGGGCGTTGAAATACGTGTCATCGAGGATAAAGAGCAGCTTACAGAAGCGACTTTCAACCGCCTTGCTGATGAAACGGGCGCGCAGCGCATACTTATCGAATATAACGGTATGTGGCAGATGAACGAACTTTTTGAAGCGCTTCCCGCCGATTTTGGCATATATCAGGAGATCTGCATTGCCGATTCCACGACGTTTTTAAGCTTCAATGCAAATATCAGGAGTCTTGTTGTCGATAAGCTGTCCTCTGCCGAACTGATAGTTTTCAACAGGTACGATGATGCCATTGATATGCTTGAACTGCACAAGATATGCAGGGGTGTGAGCAGGGGGATAAATATAGCATATGAATACAGCGACGGCAGGGTGAAGTATGATGATATAGAAGATCCTCTGCCTTTTGATGTGAATGCGGCTTCGATAAAGCTTGAAGATACTGATTATGCCCTATGGTACCGTGATATTATGGAAGATCCGAAGAAATACGACGGCAAGGAGGTATGCTTTAAGGGCATTGTGGCTGTTGATCCGAGATTTCCCGATAATAATTTTGCGGTCGGCAGGCACGTTATGACCTGCTGTGTTGAGGATATACAGTATATGGGCATAGCAGCTGAATGGGGCGGCGTTAAAACGCTTAAATCGCGTGACTGGATAAAAGTTACCGGCAAAATAGCTTTTGAAAAGAGCAAGATGTACCGCGGCAAAGGACCTGTGCTGAAAGTTACAGACGTTGCAATGACAAGCCCGCCGAAACAGGAAGTTGCAACATTTTATTAAATTTTTGTAAAGAACTTGAATAATATTCCAAAAGGACGATATCTATTATATAAGGATATTGTCCTTTTTCTATTTAGTTGTAAAAAAGACAGGCGTGAATTTGTTTAATGTAACAAACTTTTTAAATAGCATTGACAAAAAACGTAAAATGATTTATAATAGTAGTGTAAATAAGTGTTTGTGAAAGCGGCGGGTGCCGCAAAAGACCTATAGAATTAAATATAAAGGGAAAGGAAATGAATGCTATGAAAAAGACAAATGCAAAGAAAAAGCTTATACCCGCAGCCGCAATGCTTGCAATATCCGCAGCAATGCTCTCAACGGCTACTTATGCGTGGTTTACGATGTCGAGAGAAGTTGAAGTTAAAGGCATTAATATGACTGCAACTGTTCCGGCAGGTTTGCAGATCTCACTTGGTAATAATATGGGAAGTTCGACAACTGGTGCCAAATTGACGGCTATTAACAGCACTACAGCCGACGGTGTTGGGTTGGTTAAAGCTCCCCTTAATACCGATACATCTACAGACTGGGCTAATTCTGTACAATTTAATAGGTGGTATGTATGCAGCAAATTGAATCCTGCATCTTCTGATACAGGAAATGATATTTTTTATACGGATGATGTTACTGTTGTAGGAAAGACTCTGGAAGAGAATGCGGAAGCTTTTTCGGCTGTAACTGCAAGTAAAGCCGCTACCTTAACTCTTAGTGGAGCGCAAACTTCTGCGCCTGATGATACATCAGCTGCCGGCTATTATGTAGATTTTCCTGTATGGTTTAGGTCTGCTGAAAGCAGCGATGTTGATTTGGGAATTGTTGCAAGGGTTTCTAAGGGGGATAATACTACCGGTACACCTGCAAATACCCTATATAAAGCTGCACGTGTTTCAATATTGAACTATGATAGCGCTAATTCAGAATTTGGTGTATCAGAAGGCGTTATAATTCCTTATGATGGCAACACTACAACTCAGGGTACGTACTATGTAAGATCAGATAAAGGAACAGGAGATAGCAGAGCTATCAAAACTACAGGAACCAATGATGGTGCAGGTTCTATTTTTGGTAATGTGGATAAGGTTGTTCAGAATCACTCGACTGGTGCAGAAACAATTGTGACTGTACCTGGTAAGGACAGCGATACAGATGTTTATCAAGGATTATCAACTGATGATTCAACAAACTATGGCAAAGCAATTTGCGTTATGGTCAGAGTATGGCTTGAAGGCGAAGACGAAAGCTGCTGGAATGCAACCGCAGGTCAGGATTTCAATATTGAGCTTCATTTTGAATCTGTATCGAACACATAATATGATTTTCTACCCCCCTCTCCTCAGAGGGGGGATTTTTATGCCATTTTTTACAAACAAATAGTGATAATTAATTGACATTTAGGCAAAAATGTTGTATAATATAATAGAGTATCTATTTGTACAGAAAGGAGCATTGATATGGCTGGTGAACAAACGCTGGTGGGCGGTCTGCGGGCTGTTGAACTTTATTACAGAAGTGTACGCGAGATCTCAAGCGGCTCTGCGGCATTCATACAGTCACAGACAAGGCTCAATACCCCTGATATGGGCGTTCTTATGCCCGAAGCATACAGGGAGCTTTGCGATTATACTAATCAGTGCACTGCTCTTTTCGGGCTTGAACTTGTTCAGGCGCTTGATGCTATAAACAGGTTTATTGACCGTGAGGTGGCTTTCCAATGGCTTTCGGTCTATATGCCTGTCAATTTCCTGCGGGACGAAAAGGCCGAAAAGGGCATTATGGGCTATGCAGAGCGTTATAAGATTCAGCCTAACCAGATATGCTTTGAACTGCCCGAAAAGCTGCTTGATGAAAAAAACGGCGCGGCTTCGGAAAACATTAAAAAGCTGAGAAACCGCGGCTTTCACTTTATGCTTGACAATTTCGGGGCGGCGTCAACGCCTATGATGCGGCTGTCGGATTTCGCGGTGGACTATGTACTTATGTCGGCGGAGGTCACAAATTACCTCGGGCGTGATGAAAGGTCTGACAATGCCGTCAAGTCGATGATACAGTTTGCAAACGATATGGGTGCTGAGCCTATCGCTGACGGTGTTGTGAATATCAAGCAGGCAGAAACGCTTTTTGAATTTGAATGTAACTACTGCACAGGAAGTCTTGCAGGAAAGTACACTCAGGAACGCTACATAAGGCGCAGGGGCGATGACGATGAACCTGATAAATAAAGGAGAATTTCCATGGACGAAAAGATCAGAGATGTCTTGGAACTGAGACGAACCGCCAAAGAGGTCAAGCGGCACGTTGTTATAATGCGTGTGCTCGGTCTTCTGGTGATAATACTGATAGCTATTGTGTCTATAGCATATGCGATATCATATTTCTATGACAAGTACGGCAGCTTTACTGTTAGGATAAACAAATACGATATGGTAAAGCAGGGGCTTACGCTTTCGGAAAACCCCGAATGGGACAAGACCGTTTCGGTGCTGAATGCGGATATAGTTTATGATATGACGAATATTTCGGGGGAGGATCTTCCTGCGAATATTGATATGGTAAACGGCTCACATAACGGTGACAGTTATATAGCGTATACCTTCTACCTTATCAATTCGGGTGACGACACACTTACCTATACGGGTGAGATGACACTTGAAAATGTTACAAACCACCTTGATGAAGCTATAAGGATAGCCGTTTATATAAACGGGGAAAAGACGGTTTATGGCAAGACAAAATCAACGGGTGCGGGAATAGAGAGTGACTGTGATAAGGAGTTTGAAACATCAAATATCGTTATGACCTGCAAGACTGAGGGCTTTAAACCTAAGGCAAAGGATAAATATACAGTTGTAGTATGGCTTGAGGGCAATGATCCTGACTGCACTGACGAGCTTATCGGTGGGACGCTGAAGCTTGGAATGGATTTCAAGATCACCGAGTCGACCTGATAACACATTTAAAAGGGGAAACGAGATATGAAAAAGGCGCTTTCAATAATACTGAATATTATAGCGTGGATAATACTGCTTTTTGCACTGCTTGTGACAATAATAGTGTTTTCGACTTCAAGAAACGGTGATACGGCAAACCTGTTCGGGTACATACCGCTTTCGGTAGAGTCGGATTCAATGAAGCCGACATTTGCAACGGGGGATCTTATAATCATAAAGGAAGTTGATGACCTGTACAAGCTTGAAAAAGGCGATGTCATAACTTACTGGACGATAATTGACGGGCAGAGAGTCAAAAACACCCACCGTATCGTGGATATCAACGAATTTGAGGCCACGAGAAGCTTCGTGATGAAGGGCGACAATAACGCCGAGAACGATACAGATCCCGCACTGCCGAGCGATATCGTCGGCAAGTGGACAGAAACGAAGATAACGGGTTTTGGCAAGGTAATGGACTTTTTAAGGACTAAGAAGGGGTTCTTTATCTGCATTGTGATACCTATGATAATCTTCTTCCTGTTTGAACTTTATAAGTTTATTATAACACTTGTAGAGGTCAAGAAGCCCACACTGACCGAAGCGGACGAGGAAGAGATCAAAAAGCGCGCTATCGAGGAATACCTTGCTGAGCAGAAGAAAAATGAACAAGAGCCCGCCGGTGAAGTGCCGCCGCAGGCAGAAAATGACGATAAAAAGGAAGAATAAGAGAGTGTAGGGGAAAGCTATGAATGCGTTTTTAAAATGGTTTTTTGTTTTCATATCCGAAATGCTCAAGGGCTTCGGCGATATATTCGGCGGCCTGTGGCGAGGTGTGAAGCAGATATTCAACATCAAAAATTATATAGACATTTTCAAGACCTATTCAACGGAATTCGGAGCGCTCGGGTGGATACTTTCTATTTTGGCAATTGTGATAGTTGCGGCTATCTATGTGCTTATAGTTGTTATGATAGTTCTGGCAGTCAGAAAGTATGTGAGGTTTCGCCATTCTATCGTTTCAAATGAAGATCTGCTTGAAGAAATAGCGCTTTTACAGCGCCGTGTCCTTAAAATGACTAAGGAAAAGGACGAGATCATGGCTATGAAGGTCGCGCAGATGGGGCTGCCTGTTTCCGGTGCGCTGTCGCTTGGCGACGGTCAGATGATGCTTGAAGGTGAAGCCGCCGGTGCTGAGGGTATGGCACAGGAGGGCGCTGTTACTGACGACGGCGTTGTGCAGACAACGGACAGGCGTTTCTCAAAACTTATGGAGGTCGATGCTTTCTATAAGACCTACACGCCGCCAGAGTATGATAATGAGATCACACTTGAACAGTTCTGCGACAGGTACAGAAACTTCGCCTGCTCGCGTATGCACCTGTATTATGAGCCTAAGACGATACGCCTGTTTGTAGCGGGTATGGCATCTACAAAGCTTATTATCCTACAGGGTATTTCAGGTACAGGTAAGACTTCACTGCCGTATTCATTCGGGAAGTTTTTGCAAAATGATACGACGATAGCTTCCGTTCAGCCTTCATGGCGTGACAGAACTGAGCTTTTCGGTTACTTCAATGAATTTACCAAAAACTTCAATGAAACGGAAACGCTCAAACGAATATATTCGGCAAGCTACAATAATGATATCAACCTTATACTCCTCGATGAAATGAACATTGCACGTATTGAGTATTATTTTGCGGAAATGCTTTCAATACTTGAAATGCCTAACCCCGAGGAGTGGGAACTTGACATAGTACCCAATGCATGGAGTACGGATCCTGTCAACTTAGACCACGGCAAGATAAAGATACCGCAGAATATCTGGTATATCGGCACAGCTAACAACGACGATTCGACATATGCTATTTCGGATAAGGTTTATGACCGTGCTCAGCCGATAAACCTTGATGCAAAGGGCGTGGCGTTTGATGCGCCCGATACACCGCCTATAAATATCGGCTTCGATCACCTTGACAAGCTGTTTAAAGAGGCGTTTGAAAAGTACCCGATATCACAGGAAAACTTAAAGAAGATACAACAGCTTGACCTTTGGGTAATTGAAAAACTCAGGGTGGCATTCGGTAACCGTATTCTTAAACAGATGAATCTCTTTGTGCCTGTTTACGTAGCCTGCGGCGGCGAGGAACTTGACGGTATCGACTATGTACTTGCAACAAAGATATTCAGAAAGTTTGAAAGCCTTAACCTTGCAATGCTTCGTGACGAGTTAAGAGAGCTTTGTGTTTACATCAATAAATCTTTCGGTAAGAATAAGATGAATGAATCTATCGCTTACCTTGAAAGACTACAGAAATTGTTCTGATAAACCGGTATATCAATAAAGGGGAGGTGAGTCGGCACTTTGGCAGGTTCAAATCAGGAATGGTTGAAGGAATTCAAAAGCTTTGTAAAGGAATTCAATGATGATGAGCTTTTTGCTTCGCTCGATTCACTTCTTCGTTCAAGCAGGAATAATTTTGCCTTTAACAAAAAGATAATGGAAAAGGCAATAGATATATCGTGGGTAGAGGCTATTGAAAACGGGCTTTACCACGTTGATAATGTTATAAGAAACCCGAGGCGTACCATCGAGGACGTCGAGGAGGTAGTGCCGATAGCGCTTTCACGCAAGATAACGGTTGAAAGCGTAAAGCACCTTGCCCAGCATACAGACCTTATACAGAGCATTGACAAGAAAACCGGAAAGATAACACCTTCAAAGATACTTAATGTCCACAAGGAAGAAAGCTTGCAGACGTATGAAAACAAGTTTGTGAACACACTTGTTGACAGGCTGTATATATTTATAAACCGCAGATATGAAAAACTTGCTCAGGTAGCAAAGGATGAGGAAGTTCTCACTTTAGGCTACGATACCGACATTGATGACGGTATGGGCGGGAAGATGAAGATAAACATAAATATCGAAACTATCGACAGCCTTGACACTGTCAACGAAAGCGGACTTACGATATGGCAGAGGGTGGAAAAGCTCAAAAAAGTAATAGAGGGCTATAAAGGCTCTGAACTTTGCATGACGCTTGGAAACACATTTATCAGGCCGCCTGTTATGCGTACAAACGCTATAATGAAAAACGTTGACCTCAAAGCCTGCCTGACGTTATGGCAGTATATAGAAAGCTATGATAAAGTCGGGTACGAGATAAACGTCGAAAACACAGCGGTAAAGCCTGACATCAGGTATGTTGATGATTTCTATAAGCTTGTTGTGCTGAGCCTTCTGCTTTTCCGTTCTTATAATTCGGACGGCGGCAATAAGAAGCTTGAAGAAATGAAGACCGTCAAGCAGAGATCGCTCATGCCGAGGTTCTTAAAGCACTTTGACAAAGAGCTTGCAAGCTCATATGATGTGCAGACTGATGCGGCGGCAGGGTATTTAGCGGCTGACAGCGACTTAAAGCTTATAAAGAAAATGCCGGAGGATGTCAGCGGCGTTATTGATCAGGTAGCGAAAGTAATAAATATAGAGCGCAATTATATGCGTGAACAGGAAAGGATAAGGCTTGAACAGCTGAAGGCCGAGGAGGAAGCAGAGCGCAGACGGCAGGAAGAAATTGCAAGGCAGGAAGAACTGCGCAGGATAGAGGAAGCAAAGGAAGCCGAGCGAGAGCGTATCAGGCAGCAGCAGCAGGAAGAAGAAAGACAGCTGCGTGAAATGCTTGAGCAGAAGCGGCGTGAGCAGGAAGCCGAAGAACGGGAGCGCGAACGGCTTGAACAGGTACGCCTTGCGAAACTTGAAGAAGAAAGAAAGCGCAGGGAAGAAGAACGCATAAAGCGCGAAAAGGAAGAAGCCGAAGCTGCCGAACGCGAGAGGATAAAACAGGAGAAGCTTCAGGTAATGACCGAACTCGGCGAAGCGGAAGGCATAGATGCCGAGGATATAGAGGATTCTGCACAGGCGGCGGAGGAGGCCGAGGAACAGAAGGCATACGAGGAAGTGACCGAGGCCGAGATAGAAGAAGTAAAGAACGAAATAGAGGAAGCTGTCGAGGAGGGCGAAGCGCCGCCTGAGGAGGAAGAAGATCCGAGGGCGATCGTTGCGAGAATGAAGCTCGAACAGCAGAAAAAGGAGAAAGAGCGTGCCGAACGAGAGCGCGCCGAGCGCCTTAAAGCTGACAGGCAGCGCTTTGAAAGCAAGCCTTTCAGGGAGATATACAAGGAGTATTCAAAGAACCCGATCTACGCGATACCGAGGTTTATCCGGTTTATACTCGCGTTTGTATTCGGGCTTATACCCGAAGATACTGACAACCCCGATCTGAAAGCCAGGCTTGCCAAGAGAAAGGCAGATGCCGAGGCAAAAGAGATCGCCGAGCAGAAGCGTATCGAAATGGAAGGCTACTACAAAAAGTATGCACAGACTTTCAAATACCGCTTTATGCGTAAGATAGGCGATATCAAGTTCAAGCGTAAGAAGCGCAAGGAACTTAAAAACAAGCCGAGGCCGCCGTATACCCCGCCTGTACGCACACCTGAGCAGCAGCGTGAGATAGATCAGATGATGAAGAAGCTTTATAAGCAGTATCACGTAACGGTCTTTGAGAAATTCAGGCGTTGGCTTGAGGATTTCAGGTTCAGGCACCGGAGGAAATAGCTTTGGCAGAGCAGAAAACATCACAGCCCGAAAGCAAAAAGGGCAGGTTAATAAGGATAACTGATATAGCACTTACTGTCCTTATTTTGGTACTCGTGGTACTTGTGGCATATATTATGATAAATGCTTCAAGGGGCAGGGCAGTAAGTGTTTTCGGCAAAAGTATACTGAGTGTGGTCACGGGGAGTATGGAACCGTCTATCCACGAGGGAGATTATATAATCGTTGAAAAGGCTGATGCCGATGACCTTAAAAAAAATGATATCATATCATTTTATTCAAGAGATGAAGATATCAGGGGCAGGCTTGTAACACACAGGATAATCGAGCGATACGGCGACGGCACATTCCTGACGAAGGGTGATGCCAATGAAACAGCCGATACAGAGCGTGTCAGGCCTGAGGATATTGTAGGAAAATACACGGGCAGGGCAAGGCTTTTTGAACTGATAGGTTCGTTTGCAGACTTTAAGAAGCTTATAATGATATTTGTTATCATTCCGATGGCACTGGTAAGTTTGTATGAAGTAAAAACGCTTGCAAAGCTGTTTGTGCAGAGCAGGCAGGATGATAAGCTTTCACAGCAGGAAATGCGTGAACAGCTTATCAGGAAAGAAATAGAAAAGCACAAGGAGCTTCTTCGCCGTGAAGAAGAAAGCTCACAGAAAACTGACAAAGAGGTGAAGGACTGTGAACCAGGAAGGGATAATGAAACGTAGAATGGTGACAGCCATTGTACTTTGTATCATAGCAATGATAGCCTGCCTTGTATTCATAGGGCTTTATATCGATGAGTCAAACCGCGTGCAGGAAACGTTTCGTTCGCAGTATTACACAAGTTTGCAGCACGTATCTGATGATGTTACCTCCTACCTTGAAAGTGAGGGCGACAGGGATATGCGATATACAAGGCTTGTGAGCGATATGAACACAGCAAGTTCTTACGCATTCCTGATAGACAATTTTACGGATAAGCAGATAATAGTAAACGAGCTTGCCACCTGTCTTCTAAAATACCCCGAGCAGATGACGGGAAAGCTTGAAGATGTAAAAAAAGCCGCCGACGATATGGCAGCAGGGCTTGACAAGGGGTATGATGAAGCCAGGGAAATAGTTGAGTCTATAAACAAAAAGGGTAATTAATTAAGCAAGGGTGATGATAGATTATGAGTGAAAAAAGCAAGCTTAAAAAGGAAATCAAGATATGCCAGCAGACTATAGAAGAAATAGAGCGCAAGCGTTCAAGGTCACAGTCGGCACTTGTTCAGGCGGTGCTTTTGCAGGAAACGCCTAACGAAAACGACGTTGAGTGGTTCAACAAGTATACAGGCGAGATAACCGCCTGCCGTAACCATATGATAGAGCTGCAAAAGAAGCTCAACTCCCTCAAATAATGGACAGGGCACAGACAGCAGTAGCTTTGAAGCATGGCGGCTGCAACTGCGCGCAGGCAGTGCTTTTAAGCTTTAAGGACAAAACAGACCTTGACGAAATGACTCTAAAGAAGCTTGGCGCGGGTTTTGGCGTTGGCATGGGCTGCCTGAACTCGACCTGCGGGGCTTTATGTGCGGCACAGATGCTTCAGGGGCTTATGAAATATAAAGGCACACCGATCATGGCGGATGCAAAAATGCTGAACAAAAGCTTTTCAGAGCTTTGCGGCGCTGTAGAATGTGCAGACCTTAAAGGTGTAAAAACGGGCAGGGTACTGTGCGAATGTGATGACTGTGTTGCAAACGCAGTAAGACTTCTTGAAAGCATGACAGGTGGTTGATATGGCAGGAATACTTGATTATCTTGGATTTGAATACAAAATGATACCCGACGATACTGATGCAAACGGGCTTATGGAGTTGTTTGCAGGTGAGTGTGAGCGCGGCAGGAAAGAAGGCTTTACGCCCGTTATAATACCGCTTGAAGACAATTTAGACGAGTATTTAGAGGATATGGACGATGATGTGTCAGGGCACTTTGAACAACGCGGTGCCGCAGGATTTTTTTCTCAGAGAGAGCATGAATACGAAGACGACATTGACGAACTTATGTCAGATGTTACAACAGGTGATGCAAGCAACACGCTTGTTTCTGTATTTGACTATGAAAGCGGAGAGATAGGGGAAAGTGCGATAGTGTATCTGCCGACAGACAAGCCGTGGGAGGCTGCCGTTTTAGTGCCGTTCGGCGGCTGGAACGAATGCCCCGAACCCGAGGACATGGCGGCGGTTTTAAAACACTGGTTTGAAATATACGGCGCTGTACCCGCTGCGATAACACATGACACTTTAGAGATGGTCGTACCGGATGCCATTGAGAGGAAAAAGGCGCTTGCGCTTGCGCGGGAACACTATCTGTTCTGTCCTGACAGGGTGACACAGTGCACACGTACAGGAAAACTCGGCGAGCTTGCGGGAGATCTTAGCGTGTCGAAAGTGTGGTATTTCTGGTGGGATTAGCTAAAAACCTCCTTTGTCGGTTTTTGGCTATCGAGTTTATCTTCGACGACAATGTCGTCGATTTTGCTGCGCAAAACCGATAAACTCGGGGGACTCTTACGGAATTGCTGTCGATTTTGCCGTGAAAAACCGGTAAACTTGGGGAGGCTGCTCTTGCGGCAATGCCGTTGGAACTGCTTTCCTTTATATTGATTTGTAAATAGTGCATTGAAACAATGCATTGAAAAGGAGTAATAAATTATGAACAAGATCGAAACCAAATGTATTCAGGAGGGCTGGAAGCCCGGACAGGGAGAACCGAGGCAGCTGCCTATTTATCAGTCAACAACTTTTAAGTATAATACCAGTGACGATATGGGCAAGCTGTTTGATCTGGAGGCTGAAGGCTATTTCTATACCCGTTTACAGAACCCGACAAATGATGCAGTAGCTAACAAGATATGTGCACTTGAAGGCGGTGTTGCTGCAATGCTGACATCTTCCGGGCAGGCTGCTAATTTCTTTGCGGTATTCAACATCTGCGAGGCGGGCGATCATTTTATCGCATCATCATCTATTTACGGCGGCACATTCAATCTTTTCGGTACTACTATGAAGAAAATGGGGATAGAGTGTTCTTTCTTTGATCCTAAGATGTCTGATGACGAGATCAAGGCACTTATCAAGCCGAACACAAAGGCTGTTTTCGGTGAAACTATCACAAACCCGACTTGCGATGTATTTGATATAGAACGCTTTGCGAAGATCGCCCACGAAGCGGGTGTTCCGCTTATAGTAGACAACACCTTTGCTACACCTATCAACTGCCGGCCGATAGAGTGGGGCGCTGACATAGTGACACATTCCACGACCAAGTATATGGACGGTCACGCAGTCGGAGTAGGCGGTGCTATCGTTGACAGCGGTAATTTTGACTGGGACGCACACGCTGACAGATACCCTATGCTTACGCAGCCTGACGAGAGTTATCACGGAATAGTTTACACAAAGAAGTTCGGCAAAGGCGCATACATAACAAAGGCGACATCACAGCTTATGCGTGACTTTGGCGCTATACAGTCACCGCAGAATGCATTCTACCTTAATTTAGGGCTTGAATCACTTATGGTAAGAATGCCGCGCCACTGTGAGAATGCGCTGAAGATCGCAAAGTTCCTTGAAGCAAATGACAAGGTCGCTTGGATAAAGTACCCTGACCTTGAATCTGATCCGAACAATGCGCTTGCAAAGAAGTATCTTCCGAACGGAAGCTGCGGCGTAATGTGCTTCGGCATAAAAGGCGGCAGGGAAGAAAGCATCAAGTTTATGGACAGTCTTAAACTTATAACGATAGTTACCCATGTAGCTGACAGCAAGACTTGTCTTTTGCACCCTGCAAGCCACACTCACAGGCAGATGTCTGATGAACAGCTTCTTGAAGCGGGCATTGCACCTGACCTGATAAGGCTTTCAGTCGGCCTTGAAAACGCTGATGATCTTATAGAGGATATCAGTCAGGCACTTGAAAAGGTATAAGTAAGATAAAAACCCGCCGCTGTGGTGTTTACCATTGCGGCGGGGTTTTTATAGGCAACACCGCACGACTATTGTACGTCAGAAACGCAGACAGATTTTTCGTCAGAGTGACTAAAAACGACACAGGCTTACTAACGTAAGTCAAGGAGTTTTTGGTTACTATGACGGAAAATATGCAAGTTTATGACGTGGCGGTAGTCGTGCGGTGTTGCCTATATATTGTGTATCTGCCAGTTTATCGGTGTTATTCCGTTTGAAGACAGGAAATTATTCACGCCCGAAAAATGCCTGCACCCGAAGAACCCGTTATAAGCCGAAAGCGGGGAGGGGTGTGCGGCTGTAAAGACGGCGTGTACTGGATTAGTTATCAGCGGGAGTTTGGCTTTTGCGTTGCCGCCCCATAGTATAAAAGCTGTGGGGACATTCCTTGCGTTTAGCTTTCTGATTATTTCGTCAGTTAGTATTTCCCAGCCCTTGCCCTTATGGCTGTTGGCGGCACCCTCACGCACTGTCAGAACAGTGTTTAACAGCAGAACACCCTGTTTAGCCCAGTCGGTAAGCTCACCGTTATTTGGAACAGGCAGGCCAAGGTCGGAATTAAGTTCCTTGAAAATATTTTT
This sequence comes from uncultured Ruminococcus sp., assembly GCA_902780505.1. Lineage (GTDB taxonomy): Bacteria > Bacillota > Clostridia > Oscillospirales > Ruminococcaceae > NK3A76. Next base: position 120,920 of record CACZFN010000010.1, read on the forward strand.
AAGGCTCGGAGGCGGTTCAACACCCGCCCTGACGGAAAAGCAAAGCCCATGTGCCTGTCCCTCGCCGTGATAAGGATCCTGCCCGAGGATAACGGCTTTTACACTGTTATAATCTGTATATTTAAGCGAATTGAATATATCATACATATCAGGGTAAATACGCCGTGTTCTGTATTCGTTCTTTAAAAACTCACGAAGTTTTAAATAGTAATCCTTTTTGAACTCGTCGGCTAAAACCTCGTCCCAGCTGTTGCCTATATGTACCATTATACTGCTACGCCTGCTATTGCTGATGCAACTATGCCCACAAGCATAAGTGCACAAAGTGCAATAACGATTATTCGCATGATAAGCGGCTTTTTATTGGGATCTTTATACTTCATATTTCTTTCTCCTTTCGGGTATCAAAGGCCGTTCGGGTTTTTCTGCGTGAAATTCCACCCGTCGCGGCACATATCATCAAGGTCATACTCGGCCTTCCAGCCGAAAAGTTCAAGTGCCTTCTTAGGCTCAGAATAGCACCATGCTATATCGCCTGCACGTCTTGGCATGATCTTATACGGCAGTTCCTTGCCGCAGGCGCGTTCAAATGCATGAAGAACATCAAGAACGCTTGAACCTTTGCCTGTGCCTAAGTTTACAGCTTCAACGCCCTTGTGTTCAATAACATACTTAACGGCGCAGATATGTCCCCTTGCAAGGTCAACTACGTGGATATAGTCACGCACACCTGTGCCGTCGGGGGTATCGTAATCGTCACCGAATACGCCTAAATACTCCCTTTTGCCGATAGCTACCTGCTGAATATACGGGAAAAGGTTATTGGGTATGCCGTTGGGATCTTCACCGATAAGGCCGCTTGAATGTGCGCCGATAGGGTTAAAGTAGCGGAGCAGTGCGACAGACCATTCATCATCTGCAACAGCAACATCTTTGAGTATCTGTTCGATCATTACCTTTGTATAGCCGTAAGGGTTTGTAGATGTATGTGTGGGCATAGTTTCAACATATGGCACAGGGTTATCCATACCGTAAACAGTAGCGGAGGAGGAGAAAACTATCCTCTTGCACCCGTGTGAGCGCATTGCTTCTATTAGTATAAGTGTGCCGGTAATATTGTTATGGTAGTATTCAACAGGCTTTGCAACGCTCTCGCCCACTGCTTTAAGTCCTGCAAAGTGAATGACCGCATCTATTTCGTTTTCACAAAATACCTTCTCAACGTCGTCTTTATTCAGGAGATCACCTTCATAGAAGGCAAAATCCTTACCTGTTATCTTTTTTATCCTGGCAAGTGCTTCAGGTTTTGAATTAGAAAAGTTATCAAACACTACTATTTCATATCCGTTTTCAAGAAGTTCAACGCAGGTGTGGCTTCCTATAAAGCCTGCACCGCCTGTTACAAGTATCTTACCCATTATTAGTCTTCCTTTCATTTTTGTGAATTGTTATTACAGCTATCGCACACGGCATTTTACCGTCTGCAAGCTCAAATACTGTATCATCATAGCCCTTTGCTTCAATAAATGCTTTATAGGAAAAAAGGTCAAACTGGCGTTTAAAATCAGCCCCCATTTTGTTTACAACACCCGCTGCAAAGCGCGAACTGCCCTTTGACATATTGATGTATGTGGGGAGTATGAGCCTGCCGCCGTCCCTGCATACACGTTCAAGCTCGTCAAGTGCCTTATAAGGATCATCAAGCAGGTGAAGAACATTGCCCGCGACCACAACATCAAAGCGGTCATCACTGCATTTTAGCGCTGTCATATCTGCACGTCTGAAGGAAACATTACAAAAGCCAGAGCATTTTTTCTCAGCCTGCCTGAGCATTTTTGGGGAAAAGTCCGTTGATATGAGTTTTTTGCATTCCGGTGCGATACATACACTTATAGCGCCCGTCCCACAGGCACATTCAAGCACAGTGTCGTCTTTATTTACGTATTTTGCAACTATCCTGCCCGTTTCGTTAAACACTTTGCCGTTGTATACATTTTCAAACAGATCATAGATCCCTGCAATTCTATCCCAGTACATAAGCCCTCCTAAAAATACACTTACATATATTATAACACATTTTGAAAATATTGCAAGTACAAAAAACAAAACTGTCCGCAAAAAATAAGAATATGATGATAAAGCTATGCAAAACGGCATAAATTTCAGAATTTATTTGTTGACTTTTATATGATTTTGTAATATAATTAAATGTTGTGAAGTGATAATGAAAGGCGGTGATACCTTTGCCGAAAAAATATTTTGAAAACAGGGAAGTTTCATGGCTTAAATTCAATTACCGTGTGCTTGAGGAGGCAAGGGATAATTCTGTGCCGCTTCTTGAAAGGCTTACATTTGCTTCAATATTCCTGACAAACCTCGATGAATTCTATCGTGTGCGTGTGGGGGCACTTGTAAGGCAGGCACTTGATGATGACAGCAAGCGTGATGCAAGAACAGGTATGCGCCCGTCAAAGCAGCTTGTTGAAGTATACAAGCGAACAAGAACACTGTTTGAACTTTTTGACAGGACGTTTGAGGATATTGAAGCAGGCCTTGCTTTCAAGGGGATTGTCAGAAAACAGTTTTCAAAGCTGACAGACGGTGAAAAGACTTTTTGTGCTTCATTTGCAGATCACGAGATAAAGCGCCAGGTCAAAGTACACGAAAACGGCAAGAGTTTCTTTGCGGAAAACGGCAAGGTGTACTATGCGTTCCTGTGCGAGGGGAATATATATATACTTGACTATACAGGCGCACATTCACGTATGGTGACTATAAACGGGAGTGAGAGTTCATATATACTTCTTGATGAACTTATCATAAAATACGCTTCCGATATCATAAAGAAAAAGGTGACTTCAAGTTGTACTTTCAGGCTGACAAGAAGTGCAGCGCTTGACCTTGATACCGACTATGCTTCCGACAGGGGCAGGCGTGAAGAAATGTTAAAGCTTGTTGAGCGCCGCAGAAAGCTGCCGCCTGTAAGGGTTGAGATCGGCGGGTGTAAGGATAAGGCGTTCAGGGATCAGCTTTGCAGGCTTTTAAGGGTTTCGGATGAGATAACATTTGAAAGGATATCCCCCCTTTGCCTTGATTACACAGGCGGGCTGAGGGACAGCTGCAAGGGCAGGGAGGAACTTTTCTATGCCCCGCAGTCGCCGCAGCAGTCGAGATATATCGACAGGGACAGTACAATGATAAGCCAGATAGAAAAGCGTGATATACTGCTTTTCTATCCTTATGAAGATATAGCCGATTTTATAAGACTTCTTGATGAAGCGGGAGAGGATAAGGACGTAAAAAGCATAAGCATTACCCTTTACCGTGCAGCACATGAATCAAGGATAATAGAATCGCTGTGCAAGGCCGCGCAAAATGGCAAGCAGGTGCTTGCACTTGTTGAGCTTCGTGCAAGATTTGATGAAGAAAACAACATTATCAAGGCGGATAAGCTTGAAGCTGCGGGCTGTCAGGTCATATTTGGCAGGCCGCACGTAAAGGTGCACTCAAAGCTCTGCCTGATAAGTTATGAAAAAGACGGGCAGACAAGATATATAACCCAGATAGGGACAGGTAATTACAACGAAAAGACATCACGTATCTATACAGACCTTTCCCTTATGACGGCTGATAATACTATTGCCGAAGATGCGGAGGCGGTGTTTGAAGCACTTAAAGAAAGCCGGCTTGTGGAAAGCTCGAATGAACTGCTTATCTCACCCCTGTGTATTAAGAGCAGGCTTATCGACCTTATGGATGCCGAGATAACCGCTGCAAAAGCAGGCGGTGAGGGGTATATAGGTGCTAAAGTCAATTCGCTTACCGACAAGCAGATGATAAAGAAGCTTGTTGAGTGCGGCAGGGCAGGCGTTAAGGTGGAACTTGTAATAAGGGGCATTTGCTGCCTTATCCCGGGGATAGAGGGGAAGACCGACAATATAAAAGTTGTTTCGATAGTCGGCAGATATCTTGAACATTCAAGGATATACATTTTCGGGAGTGCTGCAAGGAGGAAGGTATATATATCGTCGGCTGATTTTATGACGAGAAACCTTTCGAGGCGTGTAGAAGCTGCCGCACCTGTCAGGGACGAGGAACTGCGGGACAGGGTAGTTGCATATTTTGAAGCACAGATAAACGACAGAGTACGCGGCAGGGTGCTTTGCCCTGACGGCATATACAGACGTGAACAGTATGATGAAGCTGAGAAGGACAGCCAGCAGCTTTCATACGAGGAGGCTGTTAAAAACGTTCCTTTGAAACCGACACCTGCCTTGCAGGTTCAAAAGGCGGAGCAGCTGACTCAAACAGAGATCCGGCAAAGCTATGACGAGGTGCAGACAGTGCCTTTGGATATACAGCCCGAAAAGCCGCACAAGCGCGGGTTTATCGCATGGCTCAGAGGACTGTTCGGAAAATAAAAAACACGGGACAAACACCTTGCGTTTTGTCCCGCGATTTGTATTCTTTATTCTACCCCGCCCGAAAACATCTTTCTCAGGCGTTCGATATCGTTGTTTGATATTTCTTCAAGGTCAGCATTTTTGCGCTTTCTGGCATCATGCATGATACGTGCAAGTTCTTTCTCGCGTTCATGACGCCTGGCTATTGCTTTGTCGTGTTCGGATATCTGGGCTTCTGATATTACCCCGATAACGGACATATTGTCGGTGCTGCCGTTTTTTTCGGCAAGGCGCAGTATCATATGAAGTTTATCGTCAAAGAGCGTGTTCATTGAAAGGATTATCTGAAGTTCATCAATGCTGACGTAATCGCTTATCCCGTCAGAGCAGATAAGTATGACATCAAAGGAATTATTCTCACCGATCTTCGTTACAAGTGGCACATACTGGGCTTTTGGTGCCTTATAGACGCTTCCGAGTGACGAGGTTATAGTTGCACGCATCTGCGGGGTGAGCTCGTCAAAGCCGTCTATAGCGCCGTCGTCGTACAAAAACTGTGCAAGCGACTGATCTGTGGATATCTGTCTGATCTCACCGTCGGTGTAGCGGTACATCCTGCTGTCGCCTATGTTTACACAAGTGGAAACGCCCTGTTCGTCAGTAAACAGCGCACAGAGGGTGGTCTGCATATTCACGGCTGTCTTTAAGCGTATGCCGCGCTGTTTTATTTTATTGTGCATTATGCCTATCTCACGGTCTATATCCATCTGCGATGTGTAGTGCAGGAGTGAAAGCTGTCTGAGCGCCTGATCGGATGCTATCTCGCCCGCATTTTCACCGCCAACGCCGTCGCAGACTGCGGTAATGAACGGAGTACGCACAACGGCGCCGTAGCTCCCGCTGTTGAGTACCTCGTGGTCTATTAATATGCCGTCCTCGTTGACGGGGCGGTGGTCACCGCAGTCGGTCAGACCGTAAATGTAATACTCTTTCATAGATATACCCCTTGAAATGGAGATGATAAAAATGTTTGGCTTGTTCAAAAGAAACAGGACACCAAAAAGCGAACTTGAAAAGCACCTTGACGAGCTTAAACTGAGAAAGATAAGCTATGTAGATACCGATTTTGAGGAGTTTGCCCGTGATATGCGTACAGACTCAAAAAACTGGCTGAAGCTCAAACCGGTTAATTATTATGCTGTAAAGCGTGAGTACATAATGGGAAGTGTTTACACAAATGATGACTACAGCGAAAACTATGTGTCTTTTGAGCGCTACGAGCAGGAAAGGCGAACAGACAAAAGCGAAATATACAAGGTCGATTTCCCGCTGCTTGCAAAGGCGCTTGCAAAGGTAGGTATAATCATCACTCTTCCCGGTGAGAAGCAGTAACAGTCAAGGTATCTTCAGGGCTGTCCTGACAGTTGTTTTCGCTTTCAGCGGTCAGGGCGTTCTTTTTTGCATCATGCCGCTTTAGCATATATATAGTAAGCTTGTCCATAAGTATTCCGACAATAACGCCTATCACCGCACCTGTAAGAACGTCTGTCGGGTAATGCACGTAAAAGTATAGCCGTGAAAAGCCTATCAGAACTGACGTTATAAGCGATATTGCCCCATAAAGACGTTTATGCCTTGCTATGACCGTTGATACAACAAATGATGCCGCCGCGTGCCCCGAGGGAAAGGAATAATCGTTCGGCACCCTGACTATCGTGTCTATAGTTCTGCTTGTATTTGCAAAGCAGGGGCGCACACGTTTGACTACAGGCTTTATAGTTACATTGACGATAAGTGCTTCGACTGTCAGTGCCGCCGCCGCACAGATACCTACCCGCCTTGTTTTGGGTATTATTATAAGAACAATGACAACGCTTATCCAGAACACCCCGCCTTCACCGAGTATGGTGAAAAATCTCATTATCCAGTCAAGCGGTGCACATCTCAATTTATAGATCGTATCAAGGATATCAAATTCTGTAATATAATACATCATTTATTGTTCCTTTTTGAATATTCAGCAAAACTGCTGTATAATAATTATAGCATAACATTTACAGATTTGCAACAATAAACGGTATTAATATTACCAAAAATGTTTTATAATTTTTATTGATGATTTCAGCAATTTTTATAAGTGGGTGATATGTTGTTCACGCTTGCAAGATTTTTAAGGCATTACAAGATACAAAGCATATTCGGGCCGCTGTTTAAAATGACAGAGGCTGTTTTTGAACTGCTTGTGCCGATAGTTATGGCAAGAATGATAGATACAGGCGTTGCAGAGGGTGACAGAAGCTATATTTATCACAGCGGTATTATTCTCGTGGGGCTTGGCATACTTGGGCTTACCTGTTCGCTGACGGCACAGTATTTTGCGGCAAGGGCATCAACGGGCTTTGGTACTGAACTGCGAAACGCCTTGTTTTCGCATATAAGCTCACTATCATTTAAAGAAATAGACAAGTTCGGGACACCGTCGCTTGTTACACGAATGACCAACGACTGCAATCAGGTGCAGACGGGTGTGAATATGATACTAAGGCTTTTTTTAAGAAGCCCGTTTATTGTTATAGGTGCGGTGGTAATGGGGCTTACCATAAGTGTAAAGCTGACGCTTATCTTTCTTGTGGCGTCGCCTGTTCTGGCGCTTATCATCTATGCTATAATAAAAAAGACGTTAAAGCTTTATAAGACCACACAGCGTAAGCTTGACCGTTCCTCAAAGATAGTACGGGAGAATTTAAACGGTGCAAGGGCTATCCGCGCATTTGGCAGACAGCAGGACGAGATAAAGGAGTTTGAGCAAAATTCCGACGAACTTTATGAAAATCAGCTCATAGCAGGCAAGATATCGGCACTTATGAACCCGTTTACATATGTGGTTGTGAACCTTGCTATAATCGCTATAATATGGTTCGGCGGCAGAAGTGTCTACAGCGGCAGTATCACACAGGGCGAGGTGATAGCCCTTGTAAACTATATGAACCAGATACTTTTAGCACTTGTTGCGCTTGCAAACCTTATTGTCATAATCACGAAGGCGCAGGCTTCGGCAGTAAGGATAAATGATGTATTCGCTGTCAATTCTTCTGTTACGGACGGTGCAGGTACAACGCCTGACAGAAACGCCGCTGCCGTGGAATTTGATGATGTAAGCTTTTCTTATTACAACTCGGGCGATGATGCACTTTCGCATATAAGCTTTTGTGCGTATAAGGGAGAAACTGTCGGCATTATCGGGGCTACAGGTTCGGGAAAATCAACTATTGTGAACCTTATCCCGAGGTTTTATGATGTACAAAGCGGAAGTGTAAAAGTAAACGGCAGGGACGTTCGGGAATATGCCATTAAAGACCTGCGCAAAGGCATTGGTATAGTACCGCAGAAGGCTGTGCTGTTTAAGGGAACTGTCAGGGATAACATGAAATGGCGTGACAAAAACGCTTCCGATGAAGAAATAGAAAAGGCACTTGAGATATCCCAGTCGATTGATTTTATAAAGGAAAAACGCGGGTATCTTGATTATGAGATATTGCAGGAGGGCAGGAATCTTTCGGGCGGGCAGCGGCAGCGACTTACCGTTGCAAGGGCGCTTGTGGGCAGCCCGGATATTCTTATTCTTGACGATTCGTCTTCTGCACTTGACCTTGCAACTGATGCACGCCTCAGAAAAGCAATAAAGGATAATACCGAAGGCATGACAGTGTTTATAGTTTCTCAGCGTATATCTTCAGTGCGCGGGGCGGATAAGATACTTGTTCTTGACGACGGAACGCTTGCAGGCTGCGGCACACATGAAGAACTTGTGAGAAGCTGTGAGGTATACCGTGAGATATGCCACTCTCAGCGTGTTGATACAGAGCAGGGGGGTGCAAAGGCATGAAAGGCAGAAAGTATTCGGACGCGCCGCTAAAGTCCGTAATTTTGTACGCAAAGCCTTATATGGCATATCTTGTTATCGCATTGCTGCTTGCGGTGGTTTCGGTTTCACTTACACTTTATGCGCCTATACTTACAGGGCAGGGGATAGACCTTATCATCAAAAAGGGCAAAGTCGATTTTTCTGCCCTTAAACCGATACTTATAAAGCTTGGTGTGACAGCGGGCATGACGGCACTTTCTCAGTGGCTTATGTCGCTTTGTACCAATAAGGTGACGTATCTGACAATACGTGACATACGTAACGAGGCCTTTGCCCGGCTTGAAAAGCTTCCGCTTAAATACATAGATTCACACCCTCACGGAGATATTCTTTCCCGCCTTATAACGGATATGGAACAGATTTCCGACGGGCTGATCATGGGCTTTGCACAGCTGTTCACGGGAGTCGTCACCATCTTCGGTACACTCGGCTTTATGCTTTCGGTAAATGTAAAGATAACGATGATCGTGGTGATAATAACGCCTCTTTCGCTCTTTGTGGCAAGGTTTATATCGAAAAACACGTTTTTGCTGTTCAAAGATCAGTCGCAGATAAGGGGCGAGCTGACTTCTCTTGTCGAGGAAATGACAGGCAACCAGAAGACAGTGTCGGCTTTTTGCCACGAGGAGGAAGCATACAAGCAGTTTTGCGAGATAAACGAACGCCTGAGAGTAAAAAGTGCTAAGGCGATATTCTTTTCCTCCCTTACAAACCCGTCAACAAGGTTTGTGAACGGTCTTGTGTATTCATTTGTAGGGATATTCGGCGCGCTGTCTGTCATCAGCGGGGGAGGGTTCACTGTGGGGCAGCTTTCCTGCTTTCTCACCTATGCAAACCAGTACACCAAGCCTTTTAATGAGATATCGGGCGTTATTACAGAGCTTCAGAGCGCTATTGCATCTGCTAAGCGTGTGTTTGAAGTGATAGATGAAAAACAGGAACAGAGTGATGATAATAACCGTATCATTACCCGGGCAAAAGGCAATGTAGGAATAGAAAACGTAAGCTTTTCCTATACACCGGATATAAGCCTTATAGAAAACCTGAACCTGAATGTCAAAAGCGGTCAGCGCATAGCAATAGTAGGACCGACAGGTTGCGGAAAGACGACCATAATAAATCTGCTTATGCGCTTTTATGATGTAAATGATGGCTGTATAAGAGTTGACGGCATGGATATAAGAGATTTGAAGCGTAATTCTCTGCGCGCACAATATGGAATGGTATTGCAGGAAACATGGCTCAAATCCGCAACGATTTATGAAAATATCGCATATTCAAAGCCTGATGCCACCCGTGAGGAGGTAATAGCCGCAGCAAAAAGCGCCCATGCCGACAGCTTTATACGCAGGCTGCCGCAGGGCTACGATACTGTGATATCCGACGACGGCATGAACCTTTCACAGGGGCAGAAGCAGCTTTTATGTATAGCAAGGGTAATGCTTATGGTGCCGCCTATGCTTATTCTTGACGAGGCAACATCTTCTATAGATACTATGACTGAAATACGCATACAGCGGGCATTTAAAAGACTTATAGAGGGCAGGACGAGCTTTATCGTAGCACACAGGCTTTCAACTATAGTTGAAAGTGATTGTATCCTTGTAATGGATAAAGGGCATATAATCGAGCAGGGTACACACGAACAGCTGTTAAAAAACAAGGGCTTTTACTATGACCTTTATATGTCGCAGTACAATACATCTGATCCCTGACTGCGCAGAGGTGACATTATCACAAAGGAGAATGAAATATGCTAAGAGCTGTTATTTTTGATATGGACGGTCTGCTTGTGGACACCGAAAAGCTGTTACAGCGCTTCTGGGTGGAAGCGGCGCAGTTTTACGGCTACCCTATGAAAAGTGAGCACGTTTTGCAGATACGTTCACTATCTGCTTCCCTTGCGGCACCGCTGCTTCAAAAGATAGTATGTGAGGATTTTGATTATAAAAAAGTACGTCTGAAGCGCCTTGAACTTATGAACGCATACATTGCTGAAAATGGGATAGAAAAGAAAAAAGGCATAGATGATCTGCTTGATTACCTTGATACCACACCGCTGAAAAAAGCAGTCTGCACAGCAACGGATGACAAGCGCACAAAGCTATACCTTGGAAGTATTGGCATATACCATCGCTTTGACAGGCATATAAGCGGGAATATGATAAAAAACGGCAAGCCTGCCCCCGATATATACCTTTATGCCTGTGAACAGCTTGGACTTGAACCGGGTGAGTGTATAGCCCTTGAAGACAGCCCGAACGGGATAACCTCAGCATACGATGCGGGCTGTATGCCGATAATGGTGCCTGACCTTACCCCGCCTGATGAAATCACAAAGCCAAAGACTATCGCCGTCTGTGACAGCCTTGACGGGGTGATAGATGTTGTAAAGTCTATGCTGTGAAAAAGCCGGCCTTCTCAGGTGGGGTTAGACGGATTTGGATCAGCAAATGCATATAAGGTTGCAGGCAGCAATGTCGGTATTAATGGTGTAAAGCTCACTATACCTCATTATATGGTAATGTTTTTATAGCATCATGATCCCGATCTGATTATATGCTGCTGCAAAGACCTGAATTATATGACTACAGAGGACTTTACTATGTATGATATATTTGACTTATTCCACCAAACGGAAAACTATTTTGACATAGTTTACAACGACATATTCAAGATGAAAGCCGACGTGCTTGTGTTTTCGGATACGCATCCTCATCTGAAGATGGAAGGATCGCTTTGCAGGGAGATATACCGCCGCGCAGGTTTGGACAGAAGTGAACTGAAAAAAAACATATACGATCTTCATACTGCACAGCAGGACGGTCTGTTTTTATTCGTGACCGAAGGGAAAAAACTTGGTTATAAATGGCTGTTTCATATCGATGTCCCGAATTATTATGAAAATATCAGGGGCGAAAACAAACGGCTGGAGAATTGCTATAAGCTTGCTTTACAATGCGCCGGCGAACTGAATGCAGAGTCGATAGTATTTCCTCTGCTGGGTACGGGCAGCAGCGAGTATTCCTTTGATCCAGTGGAAGCTTTCGACATAGTAAGCAGCTATATAAATGATAATGCCGGCCACGATTTCGATTATATGAACATTACTTTTGCAATAAATGACAGGGCACTGTATGACAAGCTTAAAAGGTTCGAGGAATTCAGAGATAGATTTATCTGGGTGCGACGGTACGAGATAGATTCCGATATATTCAACCTCAGTGGTGATACCGGTCCGGGCATTTACTATCCGTTTCGCAGCAGCGATCTCAGAGAGATCGATAAGAGCAGAATGTTCAGGGATTTTGAAAAAGCAGAGCAGGAAAGAGAACAGAGCTATTTCAGGATATGTCAGGAGATAAAAGATCAGCGCATAAAGTATCTCAAACAGAACCCTCAGAAGACAGACAAGGATTTCTCCATGCAAATGATATCTGACGTCATCAATGAATGGCTAAGAGCCCCAAAGGAGGATTACACAGGTGTTCATTACGAACGGAAGGACAGAAGTGCCTCGGAGCTTGCGGAAATGATCTGCGCAGTACCGTCAACGGTGACTACACTTAGCATGGGCAAGGGCAAGTTCCCTTCCCGTGATCTTCTGATAGCTCTCGCTATCGCAATGAAACTGAACCGCGAGGAACGGGTGAGATTTATCCTCTACCGCAATGAGGACGAGCGCTATCCTCACGGTACAAAGGAAGATGTCATCGAAGGGATACTTAACGATTATAATGATTTTCCCGACTATGATACAGTCAACCAAAAGCTATATGAAATGACCGGTATGACAATACGAAAGCAGCCGGGCGGGATAACAAAGCAGAAGGATAAGGAAAAAGAGATAGAACATTTCTGACTTATGCAAACAGCAATACATTTTCTTGAAAAGTTTTAAGATATTTTCTGCATTATCAATTGATCCATCTTTACAGCTATCAGAAAGCGTCGCACTTGCGGCGCTTTTTTTATGCAAACTTTTTGTTTCTGAAGGAAAAACAAAGTCCTCAAATAATATGCTACAATATGATCACAGCAACAACAATAACAACAATTTCAACCTTGAAAGGACGTGCAAACATGGAAAACATCAAAATGAGCGCCCCTGCCTATATCCACAAGGGCGCAAACTCAACCTCATCTATCTCGCTGAAGGACGAGCTTTTATCAAAGCGTATAATCCTCATCACCGGCGAGATAAACGACGAAACGGCTGTGAATGCGTTTATGAGCTTTGGCTATCTCACCCGGTCGCCCGAGCCTATAAAAATAGTAATAAACTCGGGCGGCGGAAAGGTAAACTCGGGGCAGGTCATCTACGATCTTATGCAGGGGTGCAAAAACGAAGTTCACACCATCTGCTTAGGTAATTGTTCGAGCATGGCGGCAACGCTGCTTGCAGCAGGCACTAAGGGGCACAGATATATCCTGCCGCATTCAGAGGTCATGATCCACGAAGTGCTCATAGGAAACGGCATAGGCGGCTCGGCAACGAGCATATCAAAAATATCCCAGTCGATCAACGAAACGAGGGATATAATGAACGGTATCCTTGCCAAGCACACTGGCAAAACGATCGAGGAGATAAACGAGGCTACATCGTTTGACAACTTTATGAATGCAGAGCAGGCAGTAGAGTTTGGCATATGCGACAAAATCATTACAAACATCTTTGAGGAGGTATAACAATGGACGGAAAAGAATTAAAGAAGCTTGCAAGCAACATATTTGCACAAAGCGAGTTCAGAAACGGAGTTTTCATAGCCGCCGAGGGCTGCGAATACAGTCTTGATGACTATGAAACGAACCTTAACAACAATGTGCTGATAGTCGGCGGCTCGGGGACGGGGAAGACAAGGAAAATAGTCACGCCAAACATAAAGCAAGCGCTGGGCTCATACTTTATCTGCGATCCTAAGGGGCAGCTTTACAAGGTGTGGGGCAAGTACCTTGTTGACAAGGGCTACAAGATAAGACTGGTAGATTTCATCCACCCCGATATGTCGGACGGCTACAACCCTATGGACTACCTTAAAATATCACAGGACATAGCAAAGCTCGCATCGGTGATAGCCAACAGCAAGGAATCGGAGGGCACACGCTGTGACCCATACTGGGACAGAATGACGATACTGCTTTTATGTGCGATCATCGGTTACTTGAAGGAAACGAACAGCAAGGAGATGACCTTCCGTGAGATACTGCGGCTTGTAAGGCTTGGCGAGCGGGAGGACAGCGATGACAAGAGCTCGGAGCTTAGAAAGCTGTTTGACAGCCACAAGAGGAAGCACCCCGACAGCTGGGCGTGCGAAAAGTTTGAAGCGGTTGACACCGCTCCCTACAAGACATATGACACTATCAGGAGCACGCTTGCCGCTAAGTTTTCGCAGTTTGACACCGAGGAGCTGAGGCTTATGATGAAAAAGGGCGGCTTTGACTTCACATCTGTTGCAAGGGAAAAGACAGCGGTTTTTGTAACGGTAAGCGACACGGACAGGACAATGGACACACTTGTAAACATCTTCTTCACGCAGGCGATGAACGAGCTTTGTACCTACGCTGACGACAAATGCAGCGGCGGCAGGCTGCCGATACCGGTAAGGTTTATCCTTGATGACTTTGCCACAAACTGCCGCATAGATGAGTTCCCGAGAATGATCTCATCTATCAGGTCAAGGGCTTTATCGGTGATGCTGATGATACAGTCGGAGGCACAGCTAAGGCAGGGGTATGAACACGATGCACAGACGATAATCTCCAACTGTGACACCTACATCTACTTAGGCGGCAATGACGTACAGACAGCAAAGGCAGTCGGTGAGCGCTGCGACAAGCCGCTGAATGAAGTGCTGTATATGCCGGTCGGACACTGCTGGGTGTTCAGGCGTGGTTCACAGCCTAAGTTTGCAAGGCTTGCTGATCCTGATAAGAAGGACAGGGGCATGGACAAATAAAATAACAGGTCTGCCGGGGACACACCCGGCAGACCAGTAAATATCAGCGTTCGTCTTTGTTTTTTTCTTTTTCGGGCGGATAATATTTCACGATATCCGTCAGATCACATTCAAGAAAATCGCAGATGCGCGTAAGAACATCAAGATCAATACGCGACATTTTGTTATTGCAGTAGGCATTGAGCTGCGTCTGCTGCAAATTGCAGGCACGGCATATCTTGTATTTCGATACTCCCTTTGATTTTCTGAAATCATCAAGGGTTATAACTATCTTTCCTGACATAAATGTTCCCTCCTTGTATTATATGCAGCTTTATACATATTATACAAAAGCAGAGAACATTTATAAAGATATATTTATATGCAATGTAGAAATATACATATATTTTTGTCAGTTTAGTTGTTTATTGTTTCTATTTTTGTTATAATAATTAAGAGCATATATATAATATGCATATACATACATATACAATCATAACGGAGGAATGATCATGTTTTGTAAAAAATGCGGGTTCAGGCTTGACGATGATGCTAATTTCTGCCCCAAGTGCGGCACTACTGTGAGTGATGATATAAAAAACCGGTTTTCACAGCAAACAGACACGGCTGAAAAAGGAAACACCTATACATATGAACTTAGCCGCAAAGATATGTACGACTTTAATGTTAGTTTGTATAATAATTACATAAGCGGTGAACAGGAAATGATTGATAGCTATGATGATTTTGTAAATGCGATCCTCAGCGCAGTCAAGTCAACAACTGTTCCTGATAGGGAATATAATAAATATGAGAGATCAATCAACAATATTTTTGGAGTTATTACCAATTTGATTAACTGCATCAAAGATGCGCAGCATACTTTAGTCAGATGCCTGGACTCAAGTTCTGTGCTTGATAATGAGTTAAATTCTTTATGGTCAAGTTATTTTGAATGCTTAGACTCTATCAAGAATAGTTTCTTATCACTATTGTATAAAGCTACATATCAAGTGATTGATTATAATAGTGCTGAGGATTTTAAGAGCAAATACAGAGAAACAGTTCACAAAAGATCAAAGCTGCTGCACGAGGCCTCAGACAAATCAGGAAAGCTGTTCAGCCTTATTCTGACAGACTCATTTGACGCATTGCGTTACAGCGTTGAGCAAATGAAGCTTGCTGCTCGTCTTGAAAACCAAACCCCCGAAGTGTAATGATAGAAGGATGATAAAATGATTTGTACAAAATGTAGATTTATAACAGATGATGACAGCGCTTTCTGCCCTAAATGCGGTGAGAAAATGGCATCTTCGGCAGAGGGCAGCGAGGCTGTTGCAAGGCTTTTCAAAAGCTTTAATAATACAGTCCCTGTAAACGGGATAAAGCTCGGGAAGGACGTATCTTCCTCTCAAAGCAAAACTGTAGATACTGGCAGTCGATCGGATCATACAAGCATTGCCGGACCACCCCCGATCAGTACCAGTGCGTATGTCAAGGATCCAAACAAGATAAAGCACAACAGCGAGTCTGAAAAGCGTATAGCGGTAAGCAATACGCTTGATAAACTAAAGGTTCTCACGGACAATGTGCTTGGTTCATTAAACTCTGATTTTAATTCCGTTGATAAAGGCTTGACCAGAGCAGAGAGCCAAAAGCTTTCAAGTAATCTGCGAAAAGAGCTCAAAAAAACACATGATGCTCTGAAAAAGACGATAGCTACGTCGGTGGGCACAGAGAAGTCACTTGAACAGATGCTTGGCAGCTTTGGCGGGGAAAGCAAGCTTTTGCTTGATAATGTTGACAGCATATGGAAAGAGTACGATAAGCTGTATCAGGATCTTGATAATGCAATAAATGAAATCATTCCGCTTTTTAAGATGGGCCCACTGGGAAGCAGTGAGTGTCAGTACAGAAAACAGCAGTTTGATGCTTTACACAGCAAGATCATAACTGCGATAAACTCGGTAGCTATGGCAGAGAATAAACTGGCAAGATGTATGATGTCATACGATTTTGACACAAAGGTCTATATGAAAGCATTCAATAAGGTCAGTGTCCCCGGGTATAAAAAAGACTCCTCGGGAACAAGGTCCAGTCATGGCAATAAGCATTGTCTGTTTTTTACAGTTATCAGCTGGCTATTATTTATCTATCTCGTAACAACGGTAAAAAGAGATACCGGTTACTTTTTACACTATGCTTTAGGTGCGATGCTTGGCGGTATACCACTTGGTATATTCCATATGTATCATGTCAATTGGATACGCCATGCTATATATTCAATTCTTGGCCGTTTGCCCTATATAATTATACCGCCGTTTTTTGTGATCATATGCTTCCCAAGCATTATTGTGGTTATGATAGGCTTTACGGGCAGTTGGCTGTTAGGCTGGTTATATATGCTGATCGATCCTATAAGGATACTGCTGGGCTTTCAGTGTGTTAAGGATGATGATTAACTACCGGGTTAACGAAAACAGTTTTGATACTATACGTTTCTTGCAGCAGAGTAATGCATCAGGCAGAATCAATAAAAACATCGTTATTTATGCCAAAAGGCTATAATATTAAAACAAAGGAGAAATAACTATGAACAGTGAAATCAAAAACAAAATCGAAAAGCTTAGTGTACCGGAGTTTGTGAGCAATTACTTTTACTTTGAGAATCTTGCTTTTAATGGTATGCTGTATGCGGGAGTTCTTGAGGAATATAACGGCTATAAGAGCGTTATAAAAAACGTTGATGACGCCGTAATGTTCCTCGAAAACAACACCTGTGCAAATTTCGATATGACAACGTTTGAATTCAACGGCGGAAAGACCGTTGCCGAATACAAAAAGGCAAAGGAGATGTACTCTGCTCTTACCTGTGACGGCAACAGGGAGTTCAGAGAATTCCTTGACGCAGAGGCTATGCCCGATATGCAGACAATTGATATAGGCAATAATAAAATCCTCTATCTGCCCGATTATGAGAGTGACAGAGAACTGACACAGAACATCGTTGAGACTAAGGGCAACGAGTATCTGCTTGCTGTACGCAACGAGGATACACTCTCCTCTCTTGATAATTATTCTATGAAGGATATGCTCGAAGCGGCGGATGAAGTAAAACTGATCATGAGATCCCTTGAAGTTAAAAACCCGAGAATGCCTGTTATCGGCTTTCTTCCCAATGAGAAGATATATATTATCAATCAGAAGGAAATCGACGAGATTGAAAAGAGAATAATCAAGGAGCAGGAATCCATATAAGAAAAGGATCACCGATAAAAGCTAAGAAATAGAGTAAAGGTTATAAAAGCGATCAAACAAATGAAAGGCAGTGATAAATATGGGTTTATTTAAGAAAAAGCCCAAACAGGCAAAACCGACGTATGATGAACTCATCAAAACGTCGATTATGCCGCCTTATGAATATGTCCCAGAAGACCATCTGTGGGCATTCCTTGAAGCATATAATATTGAACTGACCAGAGTAAAGAACGGTGAATACACCGTCACTCTTGCAGACGGTCAGTCTGTTGAGGTGTCTAATACAACTGAAATGGTACAGGCTATGAAACCTGTTATTGATGAAAAAGTGTTGAAAATGCTTGATATATATGATAAAAATGACGTTACACTGGAATTTTGCCTTAAAGACAGAATGGCTCTTTATGGCAGAACAGAAAAATATCTGAATCAAGAAGATATAGCTGATAGAAACAAACTTTTCGATATAGGCTTACTTTTCTACGAATTTGCAGACCTGTTCGTAAACAAAGCAAACGGTATCAATCTTGATGAATTTTATCAGAGCAAATACGAAGTTCCCTCTTTGTTCGAGGAACTAAACGTTCTTGAGAACGATGAGGTCTTCTGCTTATACAATTTTAACGACAATCCCGATGAAATGGTCGAATTCTACACTCATAAGGGCGAAGATTTAGAGGGTAAGTCCACTACCGAGTATTCACTCTCCCTTAATCATACATATCACAGATTTCCAGAGGATAAATGGAGATTTTGTATGGTGGGGAGTATTGACGGTGTAAGCATTGAGAATGTTGAAGCCGAGCTGGAACATCTAAAGGACGACAAGACATTTGTAAAAAACCCTTATTACAAAGGGGATTTCAACGGCAGGTATCCTATTTCGGAACTCAAGGAATGGATAAAGACCTGCAACTATGAGAAAGCTATGAAAGAAACAGCCAAAAAGATGATGAAGAGATTTGGAAAATAAAAGGGGAGTTATTTATGGACTGCACCGTACATATGTGAGTTTTAAGCTTTAGCCAGGGTTGTAAAGGAGAATGGTTTTATGAAAAACAATATGAAAACATCTGTTATGTTTATGGCAGCTGTAATGGCTCTGACAATGACTGGCTGCGGCAAAGCTGACAGTCCGGAATCAGCTTCACGAGGTTCACGCTTGGTATTTGGTTTTTTGCAGTAAAGCAGATATTTCATAATCAAAGAAAGGAACAGATAGTCTATGAAGAAATTCAGAGCGGCGAGGGACATTCCTTCGTCGCTCTTGCTTGTTTTGCGGTCGGATATGTACCTCGTGGTTTATTGTTCGTCATTAGCGGTTTCCACTGATGTTTTAGGCTGGCTGAATAAAACAAACAGCGGTCCGAAGCACCTTGATGATATCAACATCAGGGTGCTTTTTCTATGCAAATGATATTGCGGCACCCCCGCACAAAGCAGGTATGCCGCAAGCTGTTACTTATTCAGATACATCACCGTTGTTCCGGACATACCATTCTTCATTGGCAGAAGCCAGCTGCTTTCGCAAAGGTTCTGTATGATCTGCTCGATCTCACGGGAACAAAGCAGCATGGGCATTTTGCTCACATACTCCGCAAGGTGCTGAGGGGTGTGGTCAATGAGTATCTTTTTTATGCTGTCGGTGCGTATGATAAGGCTCTTGCAGATCTCATCGCAGATATCCCCGATCATGCCGTTTATTTCATCTCCCTGTTCCTTGGTAAGACAAGGGAAATTGGGCTTTATTCCGTCCTCGGTCTTTACGGCAAGCCCCAGCTCCAGAAGCTCAGAGCAGACCAGCTTTTCGTTTTCTGTCTGCGGCTGACGGGAAAGAAGCGTGCAGAGCATATCCGATCTTGTATCTGTCACCCTCGGGTGCAGCCTGTCTCCGTTTATAAGCACGTCCCAGAAAAGTATCGTGCCGCCGCCGCCCGATCTTAATGAAGTACCCACGCTGTAAGGATCACTTGTGCTTTTTTCAACAAAAAAGCGGAAGCATTTCTCTCCGAACACATCTGTCGGGAGATCAAGGGGCATTTCCCCCTGCGCCTTGTCGATATACGCCAGGTGCAATATCAGCGATGTGAGCATCCATTTGAGCGTATTATCGGGCGCATCACTGCCGTAAAAGCCCAACGCCCTTACATCGCTCATGAAAGCATCTGTCTTAGCTGATATGAGGTTTGAAACATCTGCAACGGCTGTCTTGTTAGCTTTTTCTATCTCGGCAAAAATATCATTTGTGATGATCGGCACATTGGTCTGATAAAAACCGTTTTTCACATTCAGCAGATCATATTCCGTCAGCTTTTTAAGTTCGTCCTCAAGATACGCAGTCGGCACGCCCAGCTGCAAGGCGATCTGCTCCTCGGTCTGCTTGTCAAAATAGCAGCACATCAGAATATTCTGTGCGAGCTTGTCGTCCGTCCCATAATAGTTATTGGTCGTTCCCCAGAATGCCAGTGACAGTTCAACGGGATCATAGCTTAACTTTCCGAAATCTCTTTCCATAACAGTACCCTCCCGGATCTTCTTTCGTGACTGAAAGAGGAGATATTTGACCATACTCTGCGTGATACCGAAGTGCTCGGATATCTTCCTCACCGACATTCCGTCAACGTAATATGCCACCATAGCCTTGCGGTAGTTGGAGTTTAAAAGCGACAGTTCCCTTGTGATAAGCCTTAGCTGCTCGTTTTCCTGTGCCTGTTCTTCAAGTGCCTCCCAGCTGCCGTCTGATATGGTATCGTCAAGCTCATCAGTTTCACGGCGGCTGCGGTACCAGCCTTTGAGGATATTATCGGCAGTGCGCCACACAAAGGCATAGAAGGCTTTTTCGTTTGCAAAGTTCTGCTCGCCCTTGCAGCTTATAAGCATTATCTCCTGCGCCAGGTCCTCGGCATCGTGGTACGAGCCTGTGCGTGAAAGGCAGTAGCGGAACATTGATTTTGACATCATTTCTATCTGCTCGCGGTATTCATAAGCTGTCAAATCGTTCACCTCCATCAAAGTTTCTCAGAAGCTTCTGTCTGTATAATGCAGGAATGGGGAGTTGGTTAGGGGTGCCGGAAGATCTTTTTTTGAAAAATCAATTCTGAAATAATTATATCTGATATTTTGAGGTCTGGCAATAAGAATGCGGCATACCCACATATGGCAGGCACGCCGCAAGCTGTCTTTATTTCACGCTTCTTGCTCTTTCTACGGCTTTTGCCCAGCCGTTCAAGAGTTCTTTTCTTCTGCTTTCTTCCATAGACGGGGTGAATATCTCAAACTTACCGCCGAGCCTTGTTATTTCGGATATATCCTTATAGTATCCGCATCCGAGCCCTGCAAGCATAAATGCGCCCGTTGCAGTGGATTCTACATTATAAGGTCTTACAACTGTTCTTGCAAGCACATCAGCCTGAAACTGCATAAGAAAATCGTTTGATGACGCACCGCCGTCTGCTTTTATGGTTTTAAGTGTGCCGACATCTTTTTCCATAGCATCAAGTACATCGCAGGTCTGGTAAGCTATGGCTTCAAGCGCGGCGCGTATTATATGCTTTCTTGATGCCCCGCGTGTAAGCCCTGTTATGATGCCCCGGGCGTCGCTGTCCCAGTACGGTGCGCCAAGCCCTACAAATGCAGGTACTATATAAACGCCGTTTGTGTCCTCGGCTGATGCTGCTATCTCGGCAGTTTCGGCGGCAGTATTTATCATTTCAAGTTCATCTCTGAGCCATTTGATCACTGCACCCGCTATGAATACCGAGCCTTCAAGAGCATAGGTCACTTTACCGTCTATACCCCATGCGATAGTTGAGAGAAGCCCGCTTGATGACCTGATAACTTCACTTCCTGTATTTATAAGCAGGAAACCGCCTGTGCCGTAGGTGTTCTTGACATCTCCGCGTTCTGTGCAGCACTGGCCGAACAGTGCTGCCTGCTGGTCGCCCGCGCAGCCTGATATTACTATAGAGCCGCCGAAGAACTCCGGCGCTGTTTCACATATATACCCCGAAGAATCAACTACCTCCGGCATCATTGAAGCGGGTATGCCCAGAAGCCCTAATATCTCGCTGTCCCATTCAAGTGTGTTTATATTAAAAAGCATCGTCCTTGAAGCGTTTGAATAGTCAGTAACGTGTGCCTTGCCGCCTGAAAGCTTCCACATAAGCCAGCAGTCTACTGTCCCGAAAAGCAGGTCGCCGCTTTGAGCCTTTTCCCTTGCACCCTCAACGTTATCAAGTATCCACCTTAGTTTGGTTGCGGAAAAGTACGGATCGATAAGCAGACCTGTCTTATCCCTGAAAAACTGTGTAAGTCCCTGATTTTTGAGGTTTGCGCAGAAATCAGCTGTTCTTCTGCACTGCCACACTATGGCGTTGTAAACAGGCTTACCCGTATTTTTATCCCAGACTATAGTGGTCTCACGCTGATTTGTAATACCTATTGCCGCAATATCGGCAGCGGTAAGCCCTGCCTTTTCAAGTGCGTGCCTGCATACTTCAAGCTGTGAAGAAAATATCTCCTCAGCGTCATGCTCTACATAGCCGTCACCTGTATAATACTGCGTGAATTCCTTCTGTGCAATGGCGACAATGCTGCCGCCCTTGTCAAATATAACTGCCCGTGAAGATGTTGTGCCCTGATCTATTGACATTATATATTTCATAGTATTCTCCTTAACCATAAATGCTGCTTCTGAGCTTTTCCTTTGCGGCATCAAAGTCTATATCAAGTGTTGAACCTACGTCGTGGTCACCGTAGGTATACTTACCGTCCTCGGGTATTCTCTGCGATACCACATCATACCCCATAATGAACGGCACGCGGTATGACAGCCTGTAAAGTTCGGTTTGTGTGTAGTTAGTGGTCAGTGCGGAAAGTGATGTTTCCATAAAGCGGTCAAGTTCTATCGGGCTTAACGTCTTTGCCTTTTCTATTATTTTGGTTATGACAGTTCTCTGGCGCTCGGTACGTTCAAAATCAGCGTTGCCGACATATCTGAGCCTTGCATAGGCAAGTGCCTGGTTGCCGTTTACCAAAAGCCCATTGCCGCCGCTTTCAAGGAAGTCGGTGCCCTGCTTGTTTTCAAATATCTTGTTCTGCTCTGCCATAGGCGCACGCATGCCTTCTGCTTCTTCGTCGGAAATATCAAGTTCTATACCGCCCACGGCATCAACTATCTTTGCGAAGGAAAAGAAATCAACATAGAAATACTTGTCCACCGATATATCGAAATTATACTCTATCGTGTCAAGGAGAAGTTCAGCCCCGCCGTAGACATTTGCGGCATTGAGCTTGCCTTTGTCGTCTGTCCCGTCGCCGTCGTTGTCAAGGTTCGGGAAGGTAACATAGCAGTCACGCATAAATGAAGTCATAGTAGTCCTGTTATGCGCCTTGTCGATAGAAAGCAGTATCATAGAGTCTGTACGCCCGCGTTCTTCCATACTTCGTGAATCCGAACCTATAAGAAGAATGTTAAGAACCTCGTCGCTTTCCATAGAGCCATCGGTATACCCGCGCTGACCTGTAGATACGGTATTGATATCGCCTATGTAGCGCCATATAAGCAGCTGCAAAAGCACAAATACCACAAGCAGCAGAAGTATTAGTATTATAAAAAACTTCTTTACGGGGCTTGTTTTCTTTTTCTTCTTTTTATTCTTATCCTCTTTATGCGAGCCGAAGTTCTGCCCGACATTACGTTTTCGCTCGTAGGTGCTTGCACTTTTTCTTTGCTGTGTGCTTTTCTTTTTCGGGGGAACATACTGCGGCTGTTCGTCGGTATCTTCGTCGAAGTCTTCGTCGTAATCGTCATCTTCGTCATACCCCGAAGCGTTTGAAAGTTCGTTATACCTCTGAAGCTGTCGCCTGTATGCTTCCTCGTAATCTATCCTGTTGCCCGAAACATCATCATAGATGTCGTCATCATAAATATCCTTTTTCATATTTTTCCTCTTTTTTTATACAGTCGTTTAATGATATATTCACATTTTTATGTATTATTATTATACTATATGGTTAGCCCTTTGACACACAAAGCTCTGACAGCCGTATATCAGCGCTCTTTGCAGGGGGGACAACCCCCACCCCCGGCTCTGCCTTTACGAAGGGGCGGGGGCTATGGCAAGCTGCTGTCAAAAGCGCGGTGTGTCAAGTATATAACCATATTATATTATATTTCCCCGCAAATGTCAATAAAATAACCAAAGTGCCTGCTTAAAATCCTGCTTCTTTGTTAAAATAGGTGTATTGAAAAAAGATGAGAAATAGTGTATAATATTTAAGGCAGTATATAAAGAATTGAGGTATTATATTTTGAGTGATCTTAACAGTGAAATAAAAAGAAGGCGCACATTTGCGATAATCTCCCACCCTGATGCGGGTAAAACCACACTTACCGAAAAGTTCCTGCTTTACGGCGGGGCTATACAGCAGGCGGGTATGGTAAAGGGCAAGAAGAATATGCGCCATGCTGTATCCGACTGGATGGAAATTGAAAAACAGCGTGGTATTTCGGTAACATCATCTGTTTTGCAGTTTGAGTATGAAAACTTCTGCATAAATATCCTTGATACACCGGGACATCAGGATTTTTCGGAGGATACCTACCGTACCCTTATGGCGGCAGATTCGGCAGTAATGGTAATAGATGCTTCCAAGGGTGTAGAAGCGCAGACAAGGAAGCTTTTCAAGGTATGTGTTATGCGCCATATACCGATATTTACCTTTATAAACAAGATGGACAGGGATTCAAGAAACCCGTTTGACCTTATCGACCAGATAGAAAACGAGCTTGGCATAAGTACCTGCCCGGTAAACTGGCCGATAGGCTCAGGCAAGGATTTCAAAGGTGTATTTGACAGGTTTGAAAGGCATATTATAAGCTTTGAATCAAATGGTGCCGCACATCAGGCGGGCGCAAAGATATCAGACCTTTCAGATCCGGCGCTTTCCGAAATACTGGGCGATGAGAACCACAATAACCTTATAGATGATAT
Source organism: uncultured Ruminococcus sp. (assembly GCA_902780505.1). GTDB lineage: Bacteria > Bacillota > Clostridia > Oscillospirales > Ruminococcaceae > NK3A76. The sequence continues at coordinate 145,437 of CACZFN010000010.1, forward strand.
CGAGCTTTTAGACGGCGCAAGTGATGAATTTGACCTTGAAGCCGTTCACAGGGGGCAGCTGTCGCCCGTGTTCTTCGGTTCGGCGCTTACCAATTTCGGTGTTGAGCCGTTCCTTGAAAGCTTCCTTAAAATGACACCGCCGCCAATGCCGCGTATGTCGTCTGAAGGCGAGGTGGATCCGTTTGATGAAAACTTCTCGGCATTCGTTTTCAAGATACAGGCAAATATGAACAAGGCCCACCGCGACAGGCTTACATTTATGCGTATAGTATCGGGTAAGTTTGATAAGGATATGGAGGTGCTGCACGTTCAGGGGGATAAAAAGATGCGCCTATCCCAGCCGCAGCAGATAATGGCAGAACAGCGGGAGATAGTTGATACTGCCTATGCAGGCGATATAATCGGTGTGTTTGATCCGGGTATATTCTCTATCGGTGACACAGTATGTTCACCTAAGAAGAAGTTTGAATTTGAGGGCATACCTACATTTGCACCCGAACATTTTGAGCGTGTACGCCCCAAGGATACCATGAAAAGAAAGCAGTTTGTAAAGGGTGCTGAGCAGATAGCGCAGGAGGGTGCTATACAGATCTTCCACGAGCCTATGATGGGTATGGAGGAGGTCATAGTCGGCGTTGTCGGCGTGCTTCAGTTTGATGTGTTCCAGTACAGAATGAAAAACGAATACAATGTTGACCTTGTGATAGAGGGCTTGCCGTATTCATACATCAGGTGGATAGACAAGATGAATGTTTTGGAAGTAAAGGATCTGAAGATAAGTTCCGACACAAAGATAGTACAGGATTTCAGGGGCAATTATCTTTTGCTGTTTTCAAGCGAGTGGAATATCCGCTGGGCGCTTGAAAGAAACGAAGGGCTTGAACTTTCTGAGTTCAACAGGGGAGAATTGCAGTAATATATCAATAGAAAAAGGTGAGATGATATGAAAATTATAATCGGTAATGACCATGCTGCGCCTGCACTGAAGGCATCAGTATGTGAGCACCTGAAGGAAAAAGGAATAGAGTTTGAAGATATGGGTGTCGGGCAGGGTGAAAAGTGCGATTACCCCGATAAGGCAAAGGAAGTATGCGAAAAGTATCTTTCCGGCGGGTATGATGCGGCAATTCTTATCTGCGGCACAGGCGTCGGAATGTCAATAGCTGCCAACAAGATAAAGGGCATACGTGCAGCTTGCTGCTCGGACGTTTTTTCGGCACGCTTCACAAGGCTTCATAATGATGCAAATGTCCTGTGCTTCGGTGAACGTGTGGTAGGTGCAGGGCTTGCAAACGAGCTTGTCGACGCTTTTCTCGCAGCACCGTTTGAGGGCGGCAGGCATCAGGTAAGGGTGGATAAAATAAAAGCCCTTGAAGAATAACAGCTTTCGGCAGTGTATGATGCACTGCCGATTTTTTTGTAAAACGTGAGTGAAATACAAAGGCACTTACGTATATATAATTGAAGCGGAAAACTTTCATGAAAGAAACAAATGCTTTAAAGGCGGTGATGATTTGAGCGACGAACTGATACTTGAAAAGCTTTGTGCCGATAACGGCGGGCTTGAACTTGCAAAGGAGAAATACTATAAGCTTGTTTTAAAGATATGCACAGGCTTTCTTAAAGACACTTCTGATGCTGAGGAAGCCGCAGCGGATTGCTTTATTAAGCTCTGGCAGGGCAGGCGGGGGATAGATACTTCAAAAAGTTCACTTAAAACATATATCTGTATGCTTGCAAGGCACTGTGCTGTTGACAAGGCAAGGGCTATGGATAAAAAGGAAACCATACCCATTGAAGAAAATGACCTCGGGATAGATGTTGATTACGAAAACGAAGCTGCTAAGCATATCAATATGAAGGTGATAGCGGAGTGTATAAGCTCAATGCCCTCGCCCGACAGGGAAATATTCATTGACCGCTACTATTTCAAGAAACCCGTTAAGGAGATCGCCCTGAATCTTGGCTTGAAGCCCAAAAAGGTAGAAAACACACTTGCACGCAGCAAGAAAAAACTCAGGGAGGCACTTTTGAAAGGAGGCATTATTCTATGAAAGAGATAGACAGACTTTTAAGCGAGATACCGCTTGATGAACTGACCGGTGAGGATAAGACATACGCAAAGCCGATAGTAATTGAAAAAACGGGCGGTGACATCACAGAAGAAAGCAAAGAGATATCGGACAAAGCAAGGGTAAAAACTCACCGTACAGGATTCTTTGCGGCGGCTGCGGCGGCTCTTGTGCTTGCGGTGGGCGGCGGTATGTACTGGGGCATTACCAACAACAAGATAAACCCGCTCAGCTTTTTAAGTAAAAACGGTGTGCACAGCTCTATAGAAAATCAGAACCGTTCACTTATGGAACAGGCAATAGAAAAAAGCGGCGGTGACGTTTCACTTTGGGGCGACAAACTTGTGGCTTTTGATACGCCGGTAGCACCTGAGAACTATCTTTCGGACAGCATTGATTTTCAGGTGATAGGGTATGCATATTCGGGCAGTAAGGCATACCTTTTTACCTGCTTGCAGATAAAGTCTGAACAACAGTCTGACCGATTTGAAGAAGATACCGAGCAACAGCAGTATGAACAGGAGATCAGGGAGGCGATAAATGACGAGGACTGGTTAAAGGCAAAGGAACTTATCGAGAATAAGCCTGAGCAAACAGAGCCTTATTTCCCTGATTATATACACGGTGACGATTATTATGATGCTGACATAAGAAACAGCAGCGGTGAAAATGTAAAGGCGACAGATCAGTGGATCGCTCAGCAGGTGGGTGATTATGCTGTAGGGTATTACACGATAGATATGAACAAAGTAAGCGACAAAACACTTATCTATTCCGCTGCCGGTGACACAGATGCTGACAGTCTGACCGTAAAGCTTGATAAGTACCAAAACAGCAGCTCTTTAAATATAGACTGTGATATAAGAACAGTTATAGGTGCTGATGAAAACGGGCTTGTATACGCAAATGTAAAAAGAATAAGCTATACTGAGGGTTCGGCAGAGGCAGAACTTGAACTTGAAAAGGAACTCAAAAAGGATGAAGCTGTTTCAGCTTATCCGCACTATATGCACACATCTGACGGCGGTATGTTCTTAGGAAATATACTGACACCTGTATACAATAATAATTCATCGCCGTTTAAGGGGATTATCCATACAGACCTGAACTTCGACGAGATGAAGATAACCTTTGAATATGCCTTTACCCCTATGGATATCAAAAAGATTGACCGGTTCATGCTGGGGACAGCTGTTATAAAAGCAAAAGGCAGGGATACAACAGCACACAGCATAGTATTTGATCCCGCAATTGTTATGAAGGACGATATGTCAGGATATGATGATTTTTACTTTACCGATTATCACCTTGAATACAAAGGTGATATGTATATCCTTGATGATACCGCAGCTGAACTTGATGGGATCATATCTGAAGTAAAGCAAAATGAAAAGGCTGATGCAGATGCCTATGATTACCGAAACCCGCAGAATGAAATGACCTTTGTGACATATGATAAGGACGGAAATATGACACAAAGTGCTATGGCGGTATATATGTATAACAGAAAAGGTGAAAACGGCGATTATAAGGATATCACCCCGACGATATGCATAGACGGTGAATATTACAAAGTGAGCGAAAAGCTTATCAACAGATACAAGACAGCCCTTAAAGATATAAAGACAAAAGTAAACGGCTGATAAAAAACAGGTAGAACAGGTTATATATAGATAATGCAGGGCGGCGTGCTTTACGCTGCCCTGTTTTTATGTAAAATTGATATTGACAATAGGTGGGACGAGTGGTAAAATAATAATATTGTATATGAAAGGACAGATTATATGAATAACTGTATTATACTTGCCGGCGGGCAGGGAAAGAGAATGAAGACCACTAAGCCGAAAGTGCTTTTAGAGGTACTTGGTGAACCTATGCTTGAATGGGTGATCAAGGCCTGCGAAAGTGCGGGGATAGAAAATATATGTGTTGTAAAAGGCTATGAAGGTGAGCAGGTAGAAGCTTATTTATCTCAGCGTAAGGGCAGTGCCGATATAAAGACGGTTTTGCAAAGTGAACGTCTTGGTACAGGCCATGCTGTTATGATGGCGGCTGACTATCTGAAGGAAAGAAACGGCGGCAATACACTTATCCTCTGCGGTGATGCACCGTTTATTGATAAGGAAACTATCGAAGGCTCACTTGCACTTCATACAAAGGAAGGCAATGCGGTCACAGTCGTGACATCTGAAATATCACAGCCCCACGGATACGGAAGGATAATAAGGAACGAAAACGGTATCAGCGGCATTGTCGAGGAAAAGGACTGCACAGACGAGCAGAGAAAAATAAACGAAATAAACAGCGGATGCTACTGGTTCGATACAGCGTCCCTTATTGACGTTCTTTCAGAACTTAAACCGAATAATGCACAGAATGAATACTACCTTACCGATTGTATTTCGCTTTTGCTTAGCAAGGGGAAGCGGGCTGATGCTTATATTTCACACAACAAGAACGTATCGCTCGGCGCAAACGACAGGCGCGGGCTGCTTATGCTCAATGATATAGCAAGAATGAATATTATAGACAAGTGGCTCGATTTCGGGATAGAGTTTACCTGCCTTGACGGGGTGTCGATAGGTACACAGGTCGAAATAGGTGCGGGCACTGTTATAGAAAGCGGTGTAAGGCTTTCCGGCAAAACAAAAATAGGCGAGGGCTGCCATATCATGACCGGCTGTATGCTGAACAATACTGTAGTCGGGAATAATACTGTACTTAATTTTGTACAGTCAAATGATGCGGTAGTGGAAGACAATGTAAAGATAGGCCCGTGGGTACAGCTTCGCCCTGATACTGTCATAAAGAGTGGTGTCAAGATAGGCGACTTTGTCGAGATAAAGAATTCCGTGATAGGTGAGTGTACAGCAGTCGCACACCTTACATATGTCGGCGACAGCGATGTCGGGGCAAATGTAAACTTCGGGTGCGGGTGTGTTACTGTAAACTTTGACGGCGAAAAGAAGTTCCGTACAATGATAGGGGATAATTCGTTCATAGGGTGCAATACAAACCTTGTAGCACCCGTAAAGGTAGGCAGGAGTGCTTACACCGCCGCAGGCACAACCGTCACAAAGGACGTACCCGACGGCGCACTTGCTATAGACCGAAACAAGCAGGCAAATATAGCAGGCTATGCCGAAAAGAAGCTAAAGGCAAGGAATGAAAAGATAGCCGCACAGAAAAAGGCATAAAAAATAACCGCAGACAAAACTGAACCGAACCATAAAAAACGTACAATGACAAAAAAGACCTCCTATGGTATAATAGAAACCATAGGAGGTTTTGTTATGGCAAGAAGTTACAGACAT
>CACZFN010000011.1 GCA_902780505.1 uncultured Ruminococcus sp.
TATCTCGATATCGCTATCGCCGTATGTCTTTGTGAAATCAAATATATAGCCGCGATTACAAGGTACGATCTTAAAGTCCTTCGTGATAGTACCGTTTGTTGTACCTGAGAATGTGAAGCCCTCAGCCTCGAATTTTGCTACTGCTCTGTATTCGCCAACATCAACAGGTGCCTCTTCGAGCGGTTTATACTTGTTATCGCCTATCTTCTCATAATAGGTTATCTCAGGCTTATAGTCCTCAAATTCTTCGTAGAGCAGATCACGTGCATCACCTGTTATGCTGACTGCATATTCGATTCTTCTTGCAACGGAATTACCGGTGTAAGTATACTCCTTATCAACAGCAAACGCTGCATTAAGTGTAGCATCTTTGATTGCCCATGTCTTGCCGGTTGTTGCGGTATCTGCAAGCGTGCCGGTATAGTTGCCCTTGCCTTCGATGCCAACATAGAACGTATCAGGCAGTATGCCCCTCAGAACGCCTATTGTGTTGAAGTCTGTGTCTGCAAGGTCATGTGTGCTCTCAGCTGTGTAGGTTACTTCAATACTTTCTATATCGATAGTGGGGGAATTCGGGGTATTAGAAGATTTAACAGATATCGTCTTAACATTACCAGTCAAAGTAATTGTCTTGTTTTCACGATCAACAGTACCTTCAACACCACTGTCGAGGTTAATAAAATAATTAACCTCATCAGGGTAATCATGGTTACCATTTACTGTGATTTCACTAAACTTTATAACTACCTTGCTTACGGTCTTTCCGGTACCTGCATCGATTGACAACGAATTATGATTATCCTCATCATCATAATACAGATACAATAATCCATCATCTTTATTTGCTGTTACAGTAACACCATTTTTAATAACTGTACGCTCATCAAAGTAACTGTCCTTAAATGCCGCAGTCTTCTCAACAGTCGTCTTATCCGTACCCTTGACAAATACGTCATATGCCTTACCGCCGTAGGTGAACGCGCTGGTGTACTTCGTATCTGCGCCGTTGTCGCCCTTGTAGTACAGGTCGAACATATCCTTTGTTATCGTCTTCGGGCTTACAATGAACTCACCCTTTTCGTCAACTTTTACGGTGTAGTTCGGTACTTTGAAGCCGGAAACAACTTCGTACTTATAGCTGCCCGCATTGTTTGCCCATGCATCGCCGAATGTGAAGCCGTTAGTTTCGCCGCTCTTTTCGATCAGCTTGAATGCACCGCTGAAATCAACCGTTTCGCCTGTTACAAGGCCTGTGCCCTTCTTGTCGTCCTGCTTTTCAGCTTCGTATGTCACATACTTCTCGTAGAAATTAGCCTTAGCATCGTCATTGTTCGCAACAAATGTGCCGTAAACAAAAGGCGTATTATTGTTCTTGGGTGTGATAGTTACAGGGCGCTTGCCTATAACTGCTGTAAGCGAATTATCTGCAACAGATGTGTCAACAGTGCCGTCCTGTTTAAGTGTCTGCTTGTAAACAATATCCTCAAAGTTTTTGCTCTTGATAGTTCGTTGGCTTTCTTTACTTCGCCATCAACATTTGCGTCCTTGATGTTGGAGGCTTTCAGTTCAGTGGTTGTTTTCTTTTCAGGTACGGTATCAAGGTGGATTTCCATTATTTCCATATTGTATTCGGTGGTATCTAAAGTCCTACTGAAATTAGAAATTTTAAGGCGATATCCATTATCTGGAACAAATTTATACCCATCTATAGTCAGGCTACCGTCCTCACCATATGTTAATGTAGCGTTATTACTTACGAATACAAAACTAGCATCATATTCATTGTTATTATTGTAGATTTTAATTGTGGCAACATTTCTCATTACAGTTAGTGATTTAGTTGGTTGCCCCTTAGTAAACTCTACATTAAGATCGCCGTTGATTACCTTGTTTACGTAACTATCAATATTATCATAGTTTACAGTCACACCTTCAGCCGAAGTCATTTCATCAGCAGTGTAATCAGTTTTAGTTGCAACATCAACCTTAGCCGCAGAAACCTCAAACGTTGTGCCGCTGTCCTTAACGCCGATAGTTGAGAGGAATTCCTTTGTGAGAGCGTTGTCTTCTGAACCTGCTGCTGCCTTTACGTCAAAATCGTCGCCGTCAAGGTTCTTGCCGTCGTAAACTATGTTGTTCTTAGCCGCAACAGTTACGTTTGCCTTAGCCTTATTGATAGTCCATACAACAGTCACGTCGCCTGTGTAATTTGCCTGCGTGATGACATTGTTGCCCTCGTCCTTAACACTGGGCACTGCCGTGATCTTCTCGCTGTATGTGCCTGCGTCCTTATGGGCTGTAACTGCGCTTGTGTACTCGCCGTCAGCTGTTTCTGACTTGATAACAAGTGCTGTGCCGTCGGGGTTAGTTTCGCTCTTGCCAAGGCTCGGGTTCTTGACAACGATGTCAGGCTTCTGATCTTCCGAGTTGTAGGTGTATGTATTCTCAGGCACTACAACAACGGGGTACTTGTAGGTTTTGTCTGCTGTATCTTTAAGATCAGTGAGATCAAGCTCAGGCTCTGTATTGCCGATCGGTGTTTCTACAGGTGTTCCTCCAGATATTCCTACAGCTATGCCTGTACCGCTGCCCGAACCGCTGCCCGAACCTGAATCTGTTCCGGCAGCCTTAGCCTTTGCATACTTGACTGCAAGTGGTTTCAGAGTTTCCACGCCCTGATCGTTCGTTGTTTTAAGATAGTATGTGTTCTCCGACATCGGGCGGGGTGCGAAAGTAACTTCTCTCCTCAGCGTTTCGGTAAGCTGACCGTCTTTGGTATCAAAGTTATTATCGCCGTCATTGTCGATAGTAAGAATAGCTGTGAGGTTATACTCGCCATACTTCACGTTTGCGCTTGTAAGGTCAACCTTTGCGCCTGTAGAATCAGCAAGGTAAATATCCTTGACCTTTACAAGGTTAGGCATTTCTATCTTAACATCATCAAACTCAGGTGTGTCGCCGTAGTAGTATGTGCTCTTGCCTTCAAGTGTTGCCGCAGGTATGGTTTCGTCAGTAACATTCACGTCGCCGTCAGCAACATAAAGCTTTGTTTCATCGGATTCAAGAACCTTGCCCTGATAGTTGTTTGTGTGCGAAAGCGTGAACGCATCGTTCGGGTAATCTTCTGCATCAGGAACTTCCGGGAGAGTGATAGTGTAGACATACTTATAATCGCCTGTTTTCAGCGTCTTGCGCGAAAGGCCATACTTCGTTTCCAGAGCCTCGTTTATGGACTTCTCGGTGTAGATCTTGTATGTCTTGCTCGCCTTGAGTGTGTACTGGTTGCCTGTGGCTGTTACGGGTGTTTCTTCCTTGGTTGCATAATCATACTCTGCAACCTTGACGTTACCAAGGTTAGAAACCGTCAGGCTTATCGGCTTGTAGTCTATTTTCGCCGTGCCGATCTTTGTGGGTGCAACGTTTTCATAGTTAGCGCCGCCCTGTATTCTGTAGTATACATCGTACTCGCCGACGTCTTTTGCGGTAGGTACGGTGTCTTTCCAATCAACACTTTCAGGCTCAGCATTAACAGCTTCAATAGTAATGACTTTATTTCCTTTGTCAATAGTAGTCACTTTAACTGCATCGCAGCCATTAGGTAAAGGAATACCGGGATAAGAAGTAATAGTTTTATCTGAGTCAAGGTAATAATGAGGGGATCTATATATATAATAACTTATGTTTACGCTATTATTACCATAACCTTTATGTTCCGCCTCGTTATACATAACAGTATAACCACTGGGGAAAAATACTCCATATTCTCCGGTAGGCTTATAAATATTACCAATTGCAACATCATCCTCGCTCAGTGAGGCAGCACTGGCGCATTCTATAACCTTTCCCCCTTCTTTAGAGCCTAAAATACCATACTCAATCTTAACCTTATCATTTTCACCGGCGTCTGTGGGGTTAATGTTCTCCCTCAGGCTGCCTTCCTTGATAAGTGCCTGATCTTTGTCGTTGAAGTACAGGTAATTAAGGCCTTCTTTTTCCGTCTTTATCGTCGGGGCGGTGTAGTCTGTGCCTGCTGTGAGGTTAGCCTTAGCGATAGTAACATCAACGCTACCCTCAGCGCTGTTGTAGTTATTATTGCCTTCAGTCCTGTAATAAACGGTGTATGTACCGGCATTGGTCTTCTGGGGAACGGTTGTGGTTTCAGACCACATATACTTGCCTTCATAATCAGAAGCCTTAACTATCTCGGCGGTCAAGACCTTATTTTCCGTGTCAATGCCTGTGATAAGCAGCGAATCTGCTTCTGACGTAAATTCTACTGCACTGCCGCTGCCGTGAGAAAATTGATATTTATTTTGCCAATAGTAAAGGTTTATTGTATTACTAGTCGGATTCGGCAAATATGTATCATCGCCAATTTCCATTGAATAATTTTCCGGGAAAAAGAAACCATAATCACTCGAAGGTTTATAGATATTACCCTCTTTAATGTCATTTGCGTTGAGTTTTCTCTCATTGGCCAAACCTGTGATGACAGTATACTTAACAGTCGCATACTTTACCTCTGCCCCCGCAGGTGCTGTCACAAGCTCCTGTGCGGTTCCGTTATATTTGAGGTTTTCATTAGCCTTAACAGATAGGTTAGCCTTGGCTATCGTTGCTGTGCCGAGGGGTGTCGGTGCAAGTGCGCTGTAGTTGTCATCTGCATCGACCTTGACGAATACAGGGTAGGCGCCTGCGTCCTTGGCTGTGGGGATAGTATTTTTCCATGAATCAGTGGTGATGTAATAAGTAGCACTGGAATCTACATATACAAACTTGCCGGTGATAATCTGGCGTTCTTCATCAATTCCGGTTATCAAAAAGGCGTTTGTGCCGGCAGGGAGATCAGTATCTACCCCACCATTAGCCATTATCGCATGGGAGCCGCTGCCATTCAAATAATAATTTACATAGCCGCTGGCACCGTTCGGTTCATAAGTTGTATTTCCTACTTTAAGTGAATACCCCGCAGGGAAATTGAAACCGCCTATGCCTAACGGATTAAAAACTCTGTCTACTGAAATATTGTCAGTAGTAAGATTGTCTGCACTACTACCATCATTACCTATTACGTTTTTGGCTTCCTTACCCACCGCATACTGCGCCGTGCCGATATTTACAACGGAGGCTGCGTTTTCTTTCAGGGTAACAAGCGACTGATCCTTGGCGTTGTAAGTGCTGTGGAGCATTGTATAGTTTTCCGGAGCGAGCTCTGTGGTAGCGGGGTTTACAGTTACCGTAAGATGATTCGGATCATCTGCCGTACCGGACTCCAAATAGTATGTATTCTTTTCAGAATACCACTGAACATCATAGCTTCCGACGTCCGCTGCGGAGGGAACGGTTGTGCTCCAGTCGCTGTATGCATCATCAGTCGACTTCTTGTATCGGAATTTTATGCTCGCATTTTCAGGTGCCTGAACAAGTGCCTGAGCAGAGCCGGTCCAAGCGAGATCCTGAGTTGCACTGACAGTGGGGGCGGACATTTCAGCGTAGTATACTTTTACTTTGGCTACTTCTATTCCATCATCATATTTATCTGTGTTTCTTATTGAAACCGAATTGGAATATACATTGCTTATTGTAACTGTGGAGTCGGATGTTGAAACAGTACCGGAATCTGCAACGGTATAACTAACATTACCACTTCCCACATAAGTGTCGGTACCAGAAGAATAATAAAGCGTCAATTCAACGCTTTTGATAACATAATTGGCTTGACTATTTGAAACTGTTATTGTATGGCTTTTATTTACCAAAAAACCGCCACGGTAGCCACCTGTACCCGTGACTGTAATTGGATCACTAAAATAATCTCTTGATTGATTTTCGCCTACTTCGGATATAGTGAATTCAATAGAGCTGTCATCCGCACTTGCCGTAATAGTGCTGCTTTTCAGCAATCCTCCCCATTCAACGTTTGCGGGCAGTAAAACCTGACTCGCTACGATCGCAAGAGCCAATGCACCTGAGGCTATGCGCTTTGCGTTACGGCTTTTTTCGTTTGCCATAATTTTTTCCTCCTTGTTTTTTAAAATTTCTCCCCTCGTGGGAGGCATATGATATACATTAATATTATAGCATTATTTTGCCGTTTTTGTGTATTTTGCATAAAATAATCAGGCGGCGCACCTTTAAAGTACGCCGCCTGCACATATCGCTTTTTTCTGTTATAAAAATCCTTCAAAGCCTTTGATGAGTCCGCCGCCGATCTCGTTTAGCAGACTTATATTATCTGTAGTTATTTCTTCACATTCTTCAAGTGTTTTTAAATAATCGGCTTTTACATCATTTATCACACTGTTATTGTAAATAAAAGAACCACATTCAAAATGATATACAAGGCTTCTGTTATCAAGGTTTATTGTGCCGAGTACAGCTTTTATATCGTCAGATTCAAAGATCTTGCAGTGAATAAACCCGGGTGTATATTCATACACTTTCACGCCTGAATTTATAAGCCGCCTGTAATGAGAACGTGAAAGCATAGCCGCAGTATATCCGTCATAGATACCGGGAACGATTATTCTTACATCGACTCCCCTTTTCGCTGTTTCACATAAAAGCGTTTCAAACTCAGTGTCAGGCATTAAATAAGGTGTAGTGATATAAACGTGTTCCTTTGAGTTTTCAAGTATCGACATATAAACACTTTTTGAAACGGCGTATTCGTCGAATGGGTTATCTGAAAACGGCATAATAAAGCCATTATCAGCAGTTGTGCTTTGTGAAGATGTCAGGTACCTGTCGTATTCTTTTTCGCTTTCGTATGAATTCCATAACTGTAAGAACATAAGTGTATAGCTTGAAACCGCCTGACCTGTTATTTTAAAACAGTTATCCTTCCATTTTCCGTATGGGCTTGAAATATTGATATATTCATCAGCAAGGTTCATTCCGCCGCTGAAGGCAGTTTTATTATCTATTACAATTATCTTTCTGTGATCTCTTATATTAGTTTCCCCCGCCCCGCCGCTGAGAACCGAGGAAAAAACATGACATTCAATACCGTCTTGTTTTAATCTTTCAGGGAAATCATATGGCATAAAAGTTCCGTCCCTAAGACCGTCATACATGATTTTCACTTCAACGCCTGATGCGGCTTTTCTTTTAAGTATATCATATATACTGTCCCAAAGCGTGCCTTCCGATATAATATAGTATTCAATCAATATAGAATCTTCGGCTTTTTCAAGTTCTTCCAGTATATGCGGCAGGGCTTTCTCCCCCATATCATAATACTCGATATCTGAGCATTTGTAAACAGGATAATCCCCTGTTTTGTTAATAAAGCTGTAAAGTGAAGTTATCTCACTTCCGACTGTGTTTTCATCAATCGGAAATGATGTATCCTGCAAGAGCTTATCAGAAGAATCGTTTATATTGTTTTCAATTCTTTCCCTGATGTTGAATGTTTCCGACGTCTGTTGTTCAGCCGGAGGCGACTCGGGTTGTGAGATGGTGTCGCTATTGTCTGTTTTGGAATAGCTGCTGTGAGAACAAGAGCAAAAAAGGCAGAACAAAAATGCGATCAGAACTGAGATATATTTCTTATGACACATTTTATGTTCCACCCCCTAAATACAAAATCATATGGTTATCCCTTTGACATATCAAGTAACGTGGCTGTCAAACGTTTGACCATATTATATTTTACTTTTTGTTTTCCATTTACCGCCTTTATACCTTATTATACTTACAAGTGCCGTCACAAACCATGTTGCACAGGTGGTTATCCAGATCCCCCAGAAGCCTATCGACGATACTTTTGTAAGTATAAGTGAAAGCCCTATTCGTGAAATGACCTCTGCCATGCCATTTACAAGAGCATAACTTGTATCGCCGCAGCCGTTGAGGAAGCCCCTTACAGTATGTATCATTCCAAGCGGTGCATAAAAGCAGGCTGTCATAATAAGTGCTTTTGATGCAATAACCACCGAATCTTCTCCGCTTATAAAAAATCCTACGAGCTGTTTGCTGAAAATAAGCAGCATTACAAGCGCAAAAACGGCAAATGCAACTGCAAGCTTTACAGACTGCTTTAATCCGTAAACCGCACGTTCCTGCTTACCCGCTCCGATATTCTGACCTGTGAAAGTGGACTCCGCTGCACTCAGTGATGAAAACGGCTGCTGAACAAACTGTTCTATACGCATAGAAACTGTATATGCTGCCATAACAACGCTGCCAAAGGAATTTGTAACTTTCTGAAGTGCCACCATTGAAACGGATATAAGGCCATTCTGAACAGCGATAGGTACACCTGTATAGAAAGCCTTGCTAAGGATTACACTATCAATGCACATATCTTCTCTTTTAAGTTTGGCAATATCATTTTTCATAAAGAAAAACACAATACAGCACACCGCTGACAACCCCTGTGATAAAACCGTTGCAAACGCGGCACCAACTACACCAAAATGAAACACAAAAACAAATAACAGGTCAAGCCCGATATTCAGCACACATGACAAAGCGAGGAAAAACAGCGGTGTCTTTGAATCCCCCAGTGCACGCATCAGTGCGTTTATCCAGTTATATGCGGCTATCAGAACCGTTCCCGCACAGGCAACAGTCATATAGCTTACAGATGTATCAATAAGCTTTTTTGGAACTGATAGAAGTATAAGTATATTTCTTGCAAAAATACAGGATATAAGGCTTGTTAATACCCCAAAGCCTAAAGTAAGCAGCGCACTGTTAAAAACGGTAAGACGAAGCTTATCATAAAGGCGTGCGCCATAATACTGAGATACGAGTATCCCCGAGCCGATAGAAAGCCCGATGCACAGTGTATAGAATAAATAAGTAATAGAACCTGTTGCACCTACAGCGGCTAACGCATCATCTCCGAGATATTTGCCGACTATTAAAGTATCAGCTATATTATAAGTTTGCTGTAACAGGTTGCCTATTAAAAGCGGCAGCGTAAAGGCAATTATTTTCCCTGTAATGCTGCCTGTTGTCATATCGTTAGTTTTGCTGTTCATTACCAAACACTTCCTTACAATGGCCAAGCGGTATTGCGTCAACACATAAATGATTATACAACTTAGTGTTCGGTGTGTCAATCTGAATTTTTTTAATTTTTCTTACTATTTGAATATTAAGTGATAATATATTCAAGAGTAGTCTTGCGTACAGTCATACCCATAGCTTTATAAAAACGCTCTGCTGTATCGTTGCCTTCCCATACATTCAGAGAAACATCATAAACGCCCAGCTCTTTTGCGTATGAAATGCAGTATTCAAAAAGCTTTCTGCCTACATTCTGCCGCCTTGCAGCAATATCTACACAGATATCATCAATATACATAGATCTCATTCCTTTTGGCATATTTTGCGATGTATTTACCGATATCTGAGTAAAAGCGTGACCGAGGATACTGTTATCCTCCCCTGCGGCGACAAATACAGGAGTGTTGGTGTTAGTGATTATTTCTTCAAGTTCCCGTCTGCTGTATTTTACTGTACCTGAAACAAAAAGGTCCGGCCTTATCTTTGCGTGTACTTCAAGCACCTGTGATAACAGTTTGAGAATACCGTCTATATCGCCTATCTGTGCTTTTCTTATGATCATTGAAATCATTCCTTTAATACTGTCACCCACAGCCAAGCCCTGCAAAAATATCTGACAGATGATCTCTGCGTTACAAAAGCTTGAATGGCGACAGCCCGTGTCTTGATACTTTTTGTGTTCCGGCAATGTACAATTGACGGAACAATAATATATTACTATTATAGCACAAAACATTCCCCATGTAAAGTGACATTATTATACATATTTGACATGCCTTTCATTTTGTTAAAACTTTGTGAAAATCATTTCCCGAAGTTTTCATATTCCTTTAAACTAACTTTTAAGTTACAGGGGTATTATATATTTAAGATAAAAACAGAAAGGAAGTCATCACTATGAATGGTTTTTATGAAAATAACAATTATAACAGTGGCTATCAGCCCTATACACAGACACAGCCCTCACCCAAGAAAAAAGGCAAGGGCGGAAAGGTCGCGGCAATGGCGCTGTGCTTCTCGCTTTTAGGCGGGGCTATAGGTACAGGCGGAACATATCTTGGAATGAACTACTTAAACCAGACAAACCAGAGTGAGTCTGTTTCAAGTGAGGGCTCAAAAACAGTTATCTACTCCTCCCCCACTTCTACTCAGCTCACACAGACAAAAGCTGTAAGCGGAACTAAGATGTCAGCATCTGAAGTTTACAACAGCAATGTAAATTCAACAGTCGGTATCACAACATCGATCAAGACCAATTATTTCGGATATGAGACCACTGCTGCTGCATCAGGTTCAGGGTTTATTATCTCGGCTGACGGTTATATAGTTACAAATCATCACGTTATAGATGGTGCAAACAAAATAACAGTTACGCTTTATGACGGCAAAACTTATGATGCAGAGCTTATAGGAAGCGATGAAAGCAATGATATTGCCGTTCTGAAAATAGATGAAGACGGGCTTACGCCTGTTGTACTTGGCTCATCTGAAGCGTTAAGTGTCGGTGATGATGTTGTGGCAATAGGCAACCCGTTAGGCGAACTGACATTCTCGCTGACTGCCGGTGTTGTCAGCGCACTTGACAGGACTGTCACAACGGAAAACACCACTATGAATCTTATACAGACTGATGCGGCGATAAATTCAGGCAATTCCGGCGGTGCACTGTTCAATATGTACGGCGAAGTAGTTGGCATAACTAATGCAAAGTATTCAAGTTCCGGCACAAATCAGGCTTCTATTGACAACATAGGCTTTGCGATCCCGATAGACAATGTAAAAAGCATAATTCAAAGCCTTATCGAAAATGGCTATGTTATAAAGCCTTATATAGGTGTATCTGTGGCTGATGTAAGTACGGAAGCTATAGGATATGGTCTGCCTGAAGGTGCTGCTGTCAAGGAAATAACTAAAGCTTCCCCTGCTGAAACAGCCGGTATTGAAGTGAATGATATTATCACAGAAGTAAACGGCAAGGCGGTAGCTTCATCAAATGACCTGGTAGCTATTGTTAAAAAAGCTTCCAAGGGCGATAAGCTTGAATGTAAAGTATACAGAAACGGTGAATATAAAGACATTACCATTACGGTAGGTGAAACAAAGCAGGACGGCAAGAGCAGTGATGAAAATGAAGAACAGCAGAGCCAGCAGAAGCAGTCACAGCAGCAGAACCCTGACGGAAGCTTTGGCGGGTTCGGCGGATATGGCAGCTTTCCTGATGACTTCTTCGGGTACTGATATTCTTCGATCAACTGATGACGCATAAAATAGAAAAGCACGCTCGGCAATCGGGCGTGCTTTTTCTATTGACTGATATGACGTTTATCTTGTTTCACAGATAAGCTTGATAGCTGTCCTGTCTTCGCCGTCGATCTGAACACTTGCAAATGCAGGAACACAAACCATATCTATTCCGACGGGGGTAAGATAGCCCCTCGCGATCGCCACAGCCTTGATTGCCTGATTAGCTGCCCCTGCGCCAACAGCCTGTACCTCAACAGAACCGCTTTCACGCACAACAGCAGATATAGCACCTGCGACCATATTCGGAACACTTCTTGAAGAAACCTTTAATACTTCCACAAATACAAACCTCCCATATTTTGCTATATTTATATTATACTACATAATTATTACAATTTCAATACAAAAATTATTTTTTGTGTATTATCGCTCAATTATTCTGATAATTTTGTTAGCTTTGCCCTTAAATTCATCAAAATCCACAACTACTCCGTTCAAAAAACATGGGTTATCGCTTTCAACAAACTTAACAGGGGCGTGATATTTCATTTTTTCTATAGCAAGTTCACTTCTGACACCGAGGACTGAAAGCTCGGCGCCGGTCATACCTGCATCAGTAATATAGGCAGTTCCACCCGGAAGAATAGTTTCATCAGCTGTCTGAACATGGGTATGTGTACCAAGAACAGCAGTTACACGCCCGTCAAGATAAATACCCATAGCTTTCTTTTCGGAGGTGGCTTCCGCGTGGAAATCAACAATGATATTGTGTGTATCAAGCTTTGGAAGAATACTGTCAATACATATAAATGGGTTATCAATGGGTTCCATATATGTTGTGCCCATAAGGTTTATGACAGCCACCCTGCAAAAGCCGAGGTCAACGGTAGTATATCCATGCCCGAGTACACCCTCGGGGTAATTTGCAGGGCGCAGAAGCGTTTCATTTTCATCAAACAAAGGCAGAGATTCCCGTCGCCTGAAACAATGATTGCCTGTAGTTATGATATCAGCGCCAAGACTGACAAGGTGCTGATAGGATGCGGGTGTTATGCCGTTGCCGAGGGCAGAGTTTTCGCCGTTTATAACAGTAAGGCTTATATCATACTTATTCTTAATGGCATATATCTGCTTTTCAAGGAATTCACAGCCCTTTTCACCTACTACATCACCTATAAACAGTATATTCATATTGACCTCGTTTCCAAAAATAACAGGAGAGAAGACCATTCTCTCCTGTTAAAGCATTTATTCGTTTTCTTCTTCGTTAGTATCAGTATTATCATCAGAAGGATTTTGCTCGTTATTATCTTCCTGTTCATCAGATACAGACTCTTGTGCCGAAACCTCATCGGGTTCTCCGGGCAGATCCTCTTTTACATCGATCGCTTCCTCTTTTTTAAGCTCACCCTTCATAAGTTTATCAAAAGTTTCGCCGTCGATCTTCTCATTTTCGATAAGATACTGTGCAAGCTCGTGAAGTTTATCTATATGCTCTCTTAAAATGCTTTCACAGGCTTCAAAAGAGTTTTCAATGATATTCCTTATCTCATGGTCAATCTCAGAAGCAACGGCATCTGAATAGCTTGGAGTGGAATTATAATCCCTGCCGAGGAATACCTGACTGTCATCATGACCGTATACTACAGGGCCGAGATTATCACTGAAGCCATATCTTGTGACCATTTTCCTTGCTGTCGATGTTGCCCGTTCAAGGTCATTTGACGCACCTGTTGAAATATCATCAAGAATGATCTTTTCGGCTACGCGCCCGCCGAGCAGAACGATTATGCTTTCTGCCATTTGCTTCTTGCTTACATAAGCCTGATCCTTTTCAGGTCTGCCCATTGTAAAGCCGCCTGCCTGGCCGCGCGGGATAATAGTAACATAGTGGACCTTATCCTGTGTAGGGCAATAGTAATGACAAAGTGCATGGCCGCTTTCGTGGTAAGCGGTAAGTTTCTTTTCCTCGTCAGTTACAAGCTTTGATTTCTTTTCAGGGCCCATAACTACTTTGAGTGAAGCTTCTTCTATATCATACTTGGTTATTGCTTTAAGGTTTTTCCTTGCAGCAAGCAGTGATGCTTCATTTACAAGGTTTTCGAGATCTGCGCCTGTAAAACCTACAGTTGTTTTTGCAATAGTTGAAAGGTCAACATCAGGTGCCAAAGGCTTGTTACGTGTATGCACCTTGAGTATTTCTTCCCTGCCCTTTACATCAGGAAGTCCTACAAGAATATGCCTGTCAAATCTTCCCGGACGAAGCAGCGCGGGATCAAGGATATCACGTCTGTTGGTAGCTGCCATAACTATAACAGAATCATTTGCCGTAAAGCCATCCATCTCAACAAGGAGCTGATTAAGAGTCTGCTCTCTTTCATCATGGCCGCCGCCGAGTCCGGCGCCCCTTTGTCTGCCGACTGCATCTATTTCGTCGATAAAGATTATTGAAGGCGAACTTTTCTTTGCCTGCTCAAACAGATCCCTTACACGAGAAGCGCCGACGCCGACAAACATTTCAACGAAGTCCGAACCGGAAATTGAGAAGAACGGCACATTTGCTTCACCGGCCACAGCCCTTGCAAGTAAAGTTTTACCGGTTCCGGGGGGGCCCTCAAGCAGAACACCCTTTGGTATACGTGCACCGATCTCGTTATACTTCTTTGAATCCTTCAGGAACTCAACTATTTCCTGCAATTCTTCCTTTTCTTCGTCAGCGCCTGCTACATCATCAAAGGTGGCTTTTTTATTGCTCGGCTTGGTGTTTACCTTACCGAAATTCGTTGTCTTTCCGATACCTGCGTTACGTATCATAAAAATAAAGAAAAATATCATAACACCTATCATCAGAATAGTTGGCAGGAGATTGAGCCAGAAACTATTATCCGATATCGGGATAAGGTTATATTTCAGCGGAGAATCAGGGTTTTCAGCGTTATAGCGCCGCCTGTAGTTCTCACCGTCATCACCGCCAAGCACCTCGTTTACAAAAATGGAAACATTCGGAACAGTGTATGTTTTTTCCTCACTTTCATCTTTAAGGATATAGGTCAGCTTACCGTTATTGAGGTCAAATTCATATTCCTTTATTTTCAGGTCATCGAAATACTGCATTACAGTCGAGTAATCTGTTTCATCCTTGCTGGTGCTCATTGACATAAGTGCGTATACAAGCCCCAGAATAGCTACAGCAGATATTACAAGATATAATAACAGAGTTTTGATACCGCCGCTTTTCTTCAATTTACCACAACCTTTATAAAAATTTAAAAATCTGACAATTAGTATTATAATACACCATTGTGACAGATTTATGATATCTTGATAATTAAAATATCCCTTGTATTTTCGTCAACTTTTACTCTTTCGCATATACCAAAGCCTTCGACATATATAAGCCCCGAATCATCTGTAATTATTGCCTTCCTGTCACGCTCATTAAGCGGGATATTTTCATTAAACAGTGTCTTTAGCCTTGATGTAAACTCCCTGCCGGCAAGTCTTATTCTGTCGCCGTCGCGGCGGTTTCTCAGTGTAAGAGCGCCTGATATCTTATGCAGATCGGCTATATGGCCGTCGTGATCCTTATAAACACCTTTATAGTATTTAAAGCCGTGTGAGATCTCAATAACGAGTTCTTTGCCAAAAAAAGGCACGCGGCATGGCGGAATGATCTGCTTTGTATAGTTTTCAGCCTTTACGTGTCCGGCGGATATCCTCACACATTTATCATCAGCTAATACGTAAGTATTACCGCTGATATTATACTTACCGCCGGTTTTGATGACTTCAAGCGTTTTTCTGATACGGTAAGAAGAAACCTCTATATTGTTTTCTTCGAGCATCATCATGACCGCCCGTGAAGAAACCGCATTATGTGCATTTCTCAGAATATGCGTATCATAGGTTTTTTTATCTGTACTTGATAAATCAAAAAGCTCTCGTGCCTTTGTTTCAAGGTAATCATTATCATCATACAAAAACGATCTTGTGGCCTGATAGGAGCTATACAGTGAACTATTCAGCGAAATCAGTATAGGTATAACATTATGGCGTATCTTATTTCTTGTATACTCGTCGGTAAGATTGGTAGAATCCGTGACAAATCCCTGCCCGACGGAATTCAGATACTCCTCTATCTCAAATCTTGTGACTTCAATAAGCGGGCGGATAATATCGCCCCGTTTTGGAGGGATAGAAACAAGACCTTTAAGCCCCGTTCCTCTTGCAAGATTGAAAACGGTCGTTTCAAGGCAGTCATTTATATTATGCGCAGTTGCGATCTTTCCTTTACTGTAAAGTGAAAATTCCTTATACCTGAGTTCCCTTGCACCCTCCTCTACAGAAAGGTGATTGCTTTCACAGTAAGAGAAAACATCTATACTTGAAACATGAAGATCGACGCCAAGTTTTTCGCAAAGCTTCTCACAAAACCTAACATCACGCAAAGCTTCTTCACCGCGGATATTATGGTTTACGTGTATAGCAGAAACATCATACCCAAGTTCTTTTAAACACAAAAGCAGGCAAACGCTGTCTGCACCGCCCGAAAGACCTGCAAGAACAGTATCGCCGTCTTTGAGCATATCATATTTTTTTATAGTTTTATAGACTTTATCAGTTATTTTCATCACGTCTGATATCAATTCCTCTGAAAAGTGTATACTCACCTATCCATGCAAGCTTAACAGTTGCCATTGAGCCATGTCGGTTCTTGGCGATTATACATTCGGCTTCTGACTGGGATTTATCAGCATCATTACCGTAATAATCCCTGTGCAGGAACATAATGATGTCTGCATCCTGCTCTATCGAGCCTGAATCACGCAGATCAGAGAGTACAGGCTTTCTTTCGTTTTTTTCAACTGCACGCGAAAGCTGTGAAAGTGCAACCACAGGGACATTAAGTTCCTTAGCCATAAGCTTTAACTGCCTTGTTATCTCTGAAACTTCGTTTACACGGCTCTGATTATTCTTAGTACCCTCCATAAGCTGTATATAGTCGATAACGACAAGCCCCAGGTTATCTACACGCCTTAGCTTTGCCTTCATCTGCGGAACAGTAACACTTCCGGTATCGTCAATATAAATCGGCAGGCCCGAAAGTCTTATAGTCGCCTGTGCAAGCTTAGGCCAGTCATCATTTTCAAATTTTCCCGAACGAAGTGTAGTGTTATTTACAAGCGCTTCGGTAGCAAGCATTCGGCTTGCAAGCTGTTCCTTGCCCATTTCGAGGGAGAATATAACAACATCCTTCATTGTTCGCTTGCAGACGTTTGTTGCAATATTTATAGCAAATGCGGATTTACCGACAGCGGGCCTTGCAGCTATTATTATAAGGTCGGAATTATTAAGTCCCGTTGTGATCTCGTCAAGCTGTGCAAACCCCGTCTTAGCACCGAGGTGGTCTTTTGCATCGGGACCGGAGATCTCCTGAAGATGATTATAGGTATCAACAAGAATAGAATCAAGCTTTGTCAGGCCTTCAACTTCCCTGCCCTGTCTGATGTTAAAGATCTTTTGCTCTGCCCGGTCAAGCATATCGCGGGCGTTAAGCGAGCCGTCGTTTACATCGTCGATTATTTCGTTTGCAACGAGCAAAAGTGATCTTATATTGTATTTTTCAATTATTATCTCACAAAGGCTTGATACATTTTTTACAGATGCAACATAATCGGAAATGCCGAGAATATACTTTTTAGCCATTACATCAGTAGTAAAAAGCCCGCGCTTTACAAGTTCGTCTACAATAGATACAACAGAAAACTCCTTGCTGTCGGAAAAACTGTTTGATATAAGCGAAAAAAGCTGCTGATGAAGCGGTTCATAAAAATACTCACTCTTTAATAGTTCTACAGCTTTTGGAACAGCGTTGTCGGGATCATTTATCATAGCACCGAGAACTGACTGCTCCGCCATCTGCGAATACGGTGGTTCTTTATGAAGAAGCTCGTACAGATTTCCGAGTCCGTTCGATTCAAGCGGCATGATCACTCTTCCTCAACGACTTCAATATCTATCTTGCAGGAAACGCCCTGTGACATCTTGATTACAGCACTGAAGCTGCCGAAACTCTTTATTTCCGAACTTAAATTTATCTTCTTTTTATCTATATTCTGCGAATACTGTTCCTTGATAGACTGAGCCACAGTCTGTGCGGTCACAGCCCCGAAGAGCTTTCCGCCCTGGCCTGCCTTTGCTTTAACTGTTACCTTTTTTCCTTCAAGTGCAGCTGCGATCTTTTCATTTTCAGCCTTTTCAACATCAAGCTTATGCTGAGCCGATGCCTTCTTACCGGCAAGGTCATTCTGGTTCTTGGCATTCGCCTCAACTGCATAACCCCTTGCTATAAGGAAATTCCTCGCATACCCGTCAGCTACATTTAAAACATCGCCTTCTTTACCGCTGCCTTTAACATCCTTTATCAAAATAACCTTCATTTATTATACCTCCCGATATCAAGTATTATTACGTATATATTCGTCAATTGTTTCATAAAGTGCTTTCTTAGCTTCTTCAACAGACATCTTGAGCTGTGTGGCAGCCATTGTCTGATGGCCGCCGCCGCCCATCGACTCCATCAAAACCTGTACATTATAAGCGCCCATACTCCTTGCTGAGATATTTGCGCTGCTGTTATCGCCGTAGATCACAAATGCTGCATTTACACCTGTTATACCAAGCATTTCGTCAGCCGCCTGTGATGCGGCGATCCTGATATTTGAAAAGTTCTCAGTTGTACACGCAACAGCACATTTCCGGTAGATTTCCGCTTTGGAAATCAGTGCGGATTTTTCCTGATATGTTTCAATAGAATTTGCAAAAAGCTTCTTTACTGCAACTGTATCAGCGCCCGCGCTTTTAAGATAAGCAGCAGCCTCAAAGGTTTTAACGCCTGTTCGCATTATAAAGTTCTTTGTATCAAGCATTATGCCTGAAAGCAGTGCTTCTGCCTGTAAAGGCGAAAGCTTTACACCGTTATCAAGATACTGCAAAAGCTCGGTCACCATTTCACAGGCTGATGAAGCGTTAGGTTCATGGAAAAAGAGCGCTGTATTCTCGATCGCTTTGACCATAAGCCTATGGTGATCTATAACAACTACTTCCTTTGCTGATGCAAGGACTTCCTTTGAGTCAACGATCTCACTGTTATGGGTATCAACAACTATAAGGAGCGTATCGCTTGTCATTTTCACAAGCGCTTCCTGCGGGGAAATAAAATACTTAGCAATATCGTGATCTTCTATATATTTGATAAGGCTTTTAGCAAGGCAGGTATCCTCATTGACCACGACATAGGCTTCACGGCTTATACTCTTGAAAGCACCCACAAGCCCGACGGCCGCACCGATACTGTCAAGATCGCCGAAGCGGTGTCCCATAACAAGTATCTTGTCTTTACCCGCCATTATTTCATAAAGCCTGTTTGCCATCATACGTGAACGGACTTTAGTGTTTTTCTCTATTCCCTTGGAAACGCCGCCGTAGAATTCATAACCGTTGTCTGTCTTTACGGCAGCCTGATCGCCGCCGCGCCCAAGACACATATCAAGTGCTGCTTTAGCGTAAGATTCGCTTTCGGCGAGGTTTGAAGCACCTGTACCCACGCCGATCGACAGCGTAACGCTCTGACTGCCGCCCACTTTGATATTTCTGGCATCTTCAAGCACCTTGAACCTGTTGTTTATTATCTTTGAAAGGTAGCGTTCCTCCATAATAACAAAGAACCTGTCATTTGAAAGCTTCTTTGAAACTGAATTTGTATCCTTAACAAAATTCTCGACTAAATATTCAAGCTCGACCATTGTATGCGCTTTTTCACTTTCAAGGCTGTTGCGCATAAGGTCATCATAATTATCTATCATAATGATAATTACCGATTTATGCGCTTGTCTTGTTTCATAATCAAGCTCAACAAAATCCGTAGTATCTTTAAAATACATTATAGTGAACTGATTTGACCTGTCAGTATAGACAGCAGACACGTTATAGAAACGCCCGCCGATACAAACCAGATCACCCTCGGGTGTAAATGCTTTTGCCATGTCAATATTCATAAGGCTGTCAAGTCTTAGCCCATAAAGATTCCTGTCCTTGAACAGGTTATCCGAAAAGAATGTATTGAACCATATTATATCAAGATCGTTATCAATAAGCACTGCGGGTGCAGGAAAATTCTGAAGTGAAGCCTTTTCTGTCTTTGCAACCCTTGATGACAGCTTTGAAACGGTCTTTTTTAAATTATTGCTGTAAGCGATATAAAGCGGAACAAGCAGCACTGAAAGAATAATTATCATTATCAGAACTATCTTTGGCGCAGCTGAGCTGTCGCTTTTTCCTGCATAGCCAAACGCAGCTATCAGTGAAAAGATCACAAGCAGTAAGGTTATCAGGCGGATAAGCAGCTGCATACCGCCGTTTGCGTTTATTTTCATAATTTTGCCCTTTCAAAAGGGTTAGAGTTAAGCGGGGGTATCACTCCCGTCGGCGCTTTAACCCGTAACGTCGTTTGTTTTCTTTCTTTCCTTGTAAATTACATTTCAACTTCCATTATTATCGGAAGTATCATGGGGTTTCTCTGTGTTTTTGTATATATATAATCAGAGAGCTTATCTTTAAGGCGTGTTTTTATCGAATTCCATTCACGCATATTATTGTCAAGGCACTTTTGCAAAGTATCGGTCATAAGTGAACGCGCTTCCTCTAAAAGCTCCTCACTCTCCCTTACATAAACAAAGCCCCTTGAAACAAGGTCAGGCCCTGCAAGAATCATTCCTGCATCCCTGTCTATCGTTGCAACGGCAATTATAAGACCATCCTGTGCAAGGTGCTTTCTGTCACGTAAGACTATAGCACCGACATCGCCGACGCCAAGCCCGTCAACAAGCACATTGCCCGACTGAACCTCTCCTGTTATCTTCATATCCACGCCGTCGGTCTCTATAACTTTGCCGTTTGCGCCTATAATAATATTTTCTTCAGGTATACCAACAGTTCTGGCACTTTCTGCATGGCGGGTAAGGTGCTTATACTCACCGTGAACAGGTATAAAGTATTTTGGCTTTACAAGCGACAGTATAAGCTTCTGTTCCTCCTGACAGGCGTGTCCCGAAACGTGAACATCATACATGGCTTCATATATGACCTCTGCACCGAGTTTCAGAAGTTCATTCACGATTCTCGTAACATACTTTTCATTCCCCGGGATAGGTGTGGCGGATATGATAATAAAGTCATTCGGTGTGATCGAAACATTCCTGTGTTCGTTGAATGCCATACGGGTAAGAGCAGACATAGGTTCTCCCTGGCTTCCGGTGGTAACTATACAAACGTGCTCAGGTTCATATCTTGATACCACATCAATATCAATAAGCAGACCGTCGGGAACTTTCAGATAGCCGAGTTCGATACCCTTGCCTATAACATTGACCATGCTTCTGCCCGATACAGCGACCTTTCGGCCGTGTTCGATACAGCTGTTGACAATCTGCTGGATCCTATGAACATTTGAAGCAAATGTTGCAATAATTATCCTTTTACCCTCAGCACGTGAAAACAGTTTTTCAAAACTCTCACCGACTTTTCGCTCACTCATGGTATAGCCCGGCCGTTCGGAATTTGTCGAATCTGACATCAGTGCCAGAACACCCTTGTTTCCAAGTTCGGCAAAGCGTGCAAGGTCAATTATCCCGCCCTCAATAGGGGTAAAGTCTATCTTGAAGTCGCCTGTATGGATAAGCACTCCCGCGGGGGTGTGTACAGCCATTCCCACAGCATCAGGGATAGAGTGATTCACCCTTATAAACTCGACCGCCATACAGCCGAGCTTTACAGTCTGCCTCGGGACAACCACATTGAGTTTGACACTGCCAAGCAGGTCATGCTCCTTGAGTTTGCCCTCAACAAGACCAAGTGTCAGCTTTGTACCGTAAATAGGCACGTTTATCTTTTTTAGAAAATACGGAAGCCCGCCGATATGGTCTTCATGCCCGTGTGTCAGAACTATTCCGCGAAGTTTATCCTTATTCTGTTCAACATAACCGAAATCCGGTATAACGATATCAACGCCAAGCATCTCACTATCAGGAAAAGCAAGACCGCAGTCGATTATGAACATATCGTTTGCGCATTCGATAACAGTAAAATTCTTGCCGATCTCATTTAGACCGCCAAGCGGGATGATACGGACAGGTGTTTTGCGCTGTTTGTCGCGAGCTTGCTGTGATCTCGGACTTTTAGGAGAAAGCTTTTGCTGTAAAGCTTCACGCTTTACGGTGTTTTCGTTCCTCTCCCCTTTTGCGTTTCGTTCTGACCTTGACCTCAAATCTGCTTTTTTTGCTATAAATCTTTTTGATGTGCTTAGTCTTCTGTTCTTATTCTGTTTTGCACCCATTAAAATACTTATTGCCGAATACGGCAATACTCCTTTCTTTGACTTGATGCACAGCAAACAAAGCGATACCGCAAAAGCGGTTCGTTCCTGCTGTTAGATGTAAAGACAGTACAGCGCGGCGAAATGCCATGCAGCGAATGAATACTCAGAATAGCTGTACTTATATATAATGAAAGCACGAAGCCTTCAAAAAATACAAAACATTACCTTTATTATTTTACCCTATATTATAAAAAATGTCAAGCTAAAAGGAAAATTTTGATAAATTAAATTATTTATCATTTGATTTTACCCTGCATATTTGATTATTGACACGTTTTATTCGGTTTAAGCTGATAATATTGCTTATACATTTTACTATTACACAAAAAATTCCCTTTTCAAATGCAGTTAAATATGGTATAATGATATTATAATACGAAAGGATATTATAAACTATGGCAGATAACTACAATACCCTAAAAAATAAAGCTCTTGAAAAATACTTTGAGAGATTGAACGATATGCAGAAAAAGGCTGTTTTTAAGATAAAAGGTCCGCTTCTGATCCTTGCGGGTGCGGGAAGCGGCAAGACGACTGTTCTTATAAACAGGATAGCAAATATGATATATTTCGGCAATGCCTACAACTGTGTAAAAGGCTATGGTGAGCCTGATGATGACGAACTAAAATTTCTTGAAGATTACGCAGCGGGCAGGGAAAATGACGGCAGGCGTCTTTCTGATATTGTCGGGATAGACTGTGTAAAACCGTGGAGCATACTTGCTATCACTTTCACAAACAAGGCCGCCAACGAACTTAAAACACGTATAGGCGCTATGCTCGGAGAAAGTGCTTCAGGCGTCACAGCGGCTACGTTCCATTCGCTTTGTGTAAGGATACTTAGGCGTGAATGTGACAATTTAGGCTTTATGCCAAGCTTTACTATATATGACAGTGACGATTCAAAGCGGCTTATCAAGGCTGTGATGAATGACCTTGATATCCCGGAAAGAATGTTCCCTGCAAAAACTGTGATAAGTGAAATATCATCGGCAAAGGATAAGCTTATCTCCCCGGAGGAATACATAAGTCAGGCGGGCGGTGACTACAGACTGCTTTCTATAGGCAAAGTATATAAAGTATATCAGCAAAGGCTCAAAAATGCCAATGCTATGGATTTTGATGACCTTATTTTCCATACAGTCACACTTTTCAGGGAGTTTTCAGATGTACTTGACCATTATCAGAATCTTTATAAATACATAATGGTCGACGAATATCAGGACACAAGCAAGGCTCAGTTTGAACTTATCAGGCTTTTGAGTGCAAAATACGGCAATATCTGCGTGGTGGGTGATGATGACCAGAGTATCTATCGTTTCAGAGGTGCAACGATAGAGAATATCCTCTCTTTTGAAAACGACTTTAACTGTGATCCTGATAAAGATGTCATAAAGCTTGAACAGAATTACAGATCCACACAGAATATACTTTCAGCCGCAAATGAACTTATCAGTCATAACGAGGGCAGAAAGGGCAAAAATTTATGGACTGACAGCGGCGACGGTGAAAAGGTCACGGTTTATAAAGCAGCAAATGAAAAGAGTGAAGCGAGATTTGTCGCCGAAACCATAGCACAGTATGTTGCTGACGGCGGGAAGTATTCGGATAATGCAGTCCTTTACCGTACAAACGCCCAGTCCAATGCTATTGAACAGGCGTTTATCAAATCGGGCATCAGTTATAGGATATTCGGCGGACCTAAGTTTTATGACAGAAAGGAAATAAAAGATATACTTTCATACCTTGCTGTGATTAATAATCATTCCGATATGCTAAGGCTCAAAAGAATAATCAACGAGCCTAAAAGAGGCCTTGGTGAAGCCACTGTAAACACACTTGAACAGATATCCTCTGACCTTGGTGAGGATCCTATCAGGGTAATGATGAATTCTGCTGACTATATCCCCCTTGAAAAGAGATCAGGCAAACTTATAAGCGTAGCAAATATGTTTAATGAACTGACAGAGCTTTCAGAGGAACTTCCGCTTGAAGATCTGCTTGACAGGGTACTATCAGATACGGGATATCAGAAATACCTCAGCGAACAGGGCGAAGAAGGACTGACAAGGCTTGAGAATATAGCAGAGCTTAAATCGACTATGGCAAACTATGAAGAAACCGCTGAAGAACCGTCACTTTCGGGGTTCCTTGAGGAGATATCGCTCTATACCGATCTTGACAAGCTTGACGAAGACGGTGATTACACTGTCCTTATGACAATGCATTCAGCAAAAGGACTTGAATTCCCGACTGTTTTTGTAGTGGGAATGGAAGAAAATCTTTTCCCGTCATCAAGGACAGAGAGCCCTGATGACCTTGAAGAAGAAAGGCGTCTTGCATATGTTGCTTATACAAGGGCACAGAAAAAGCTGTACCTTACCCACGCCAAAGAACGTATGCTTTACGGAAGAACTGACAGAAACAGGACATCAAGGTTTATCAAGGAAGTGCCGTCGCAATATATCGAAAAGAGAGAAGATGCAGAGCTTGAAAGCAATTACTATACACCCGCGCAGGGCGGGATAACTGCTGCAAGATCCATGTCTTTGCAGCAGCAGCTTGCCATGAAGAAAACAGGTACTGCTGCTGTCATCGAGGATTTTACTGTCGGTGAGCGTGTAAAACACAAGATTTTCGGCGAAGGTACTGTTTTAAGTGCTAAGAAAATAGCAAACGACACCTTGCTTGAAATAGCCTTTGACAGCAAAGGGACAAAGAAAATAATGGCAAATTTTGCAAAAATAAAAAAAGCAGAGCAGTAATAATACTTCCCCCGCCTTACCGCACAAACAAGCGGCGCAGGCGGGGGAAGTTTCTATTTCATCATTTTTTTGAGAAGCTCACAAAGTTCGTCTACTACATCATCATTGCCTGATCTTATATCATCAACAACACAGGAACGTATATGTGAGGACAGAAGCGCTTTGCTAAAGGAGCTGAGTGCCGACTGGACCGCACTTACCTGAACGAGTATATCAGGGCAGTAGCGGTTTTCATCAAGCATCTTTTTTATTCCGCCTATCTGCCCCTCGATACGGTTGAGCCTTATTGTCAGGTCTTTTATCTCCTCCGTGCTTCTTTCCTTATGCTTCATTCTTTCGCAGCAGTTATGCATTTTAAGCTATCCCTTTAACTGTAAAATCCTTGTCCTCTACAGCTTTTTTAAGGATATCATCTGCCACATCAGCGTTAAGCTCTATTACAGCTGTCCCCTTTTCATGGCTGACATCAGCAGATGCAACACCGTCAAGTGCTTCAAGTGCCTTTTTAACAGTAGCCTCGCAGTGTCCGCACATCATGCCTTCGATAGTGATCGTTTTTTTCATAGTAACATTCTCCTTTTTTATAGAATTTGATTTATAGGAAATCTTCTTATCCTTCTTGTCTGAATGAATATCCAATAGATTTAACCTTAGAGCGTTCATGCACACGGTAAAACTTGAAACAGACATTGCTGCCGCGCCTACCATAGGGTTCATTTCAAAATCAAGCCCGAAAAGTGCTGAATAAAAACCTGCCGCAAGCGGAATACATATCACATTGTAAAAAAACGCCCAGAACAGGTTTTCGTGAATATTCCTGACAGCAGCGCGGCTGAGCCTTACAGCAGCAGAAACATCAGTAAGTCGTGATTTCATAACAACTATATCGGCAGCATCTATTGCAATATCAGTTCCTGCACCTATCGCAATACCCACATTAGCCCTTACAAGTGCGGGGGCATCATTTATACCGTCACCGACCATTGCAACACTGCCATTTGCGGAAAGCTGCCTAACAGCTTTCTCTTTCCCGTCGGGAAGAACTCCTGCTATTACCTCTTTTATTCCCGCCTGATCCGCTATTGCAGCAGCGGTGTTTTTATTGTCCCCAGTTATCATAACAGGGGTTATGCCCATATTTTTAAGTTCGGTTATTGCTTTTTTACTGTCCTCTTTTATAGTATCGGCTACAGCGATCATACCAAGCAGTTTACCGTTTTCAGAAAACAAAAGAGGCGTTTTGCCTTCAGCTGACAGCTTTTCACATTTTTCTTTGACATCACTTTTTATTCCGACAGATCTGTCAATAAGCGAAATTGAACCGCCGAGTACCGTTTTGCCATTTATCACTGCACAAACACCGCTGCCTGTGAGCGATTTGAATGATGTTACGTTTTCCGCTTCGATCCCTTTTTGCTTTCCGTACTCGTTTATTGCTTTAGCAAGTGGGTGCTCAGACTTAGCTTCAATACTTACCGCAGCTTTGAGAAGCTCGTCCTGACTTGTATCAGGCAGCGGCATTACATCAGTAACAACCGGCTTTCCTTCTGTGACTGTTCCTGTCTTATCAAGTGCACATACAGATATCTTTCCTGCATTTTCGATTGATGCTGCGTTTTTGAAAAGTATTGCGTTTTTGGCGCCGATACCGCTTGCCGCCATAATCGCCACAGGCGTTGCAAGCCCTAAAGCACACGGGCAGGATATCACAAGAACGGAAATCGCCCTTGCTATAGAAAACGAAAACCCCTTGCCAACAACTGTCCATATAATGAAAGTGAGCAAAGATATCCCCATTACTGCCGGGACAAATACAGCACTTACTTTGTCAGCGATTCGTGCTATCGGGGCTTTTGTTGCAGCGGCGTCAGAAACAAGGGATATTATCTTTGAAAGCGTTGTATCCTCCCCTACCTGCGTCGCTCTGGCAAGAAAATAACCCGATGAATTTATTGTTGCGGCATAAACACGGCTTCCGACTTGCTTATCTGCCGGAACAGCCTCACCTGTAAGCGCGGATTCGTCAACAGATGTTTCGCCTTCGGTTATAATCGCATCAACGGGGATATTCTCCCCCGGCTTTACCGCTATTATATCGCCGACTTCAACTTCCTCTATCGGGATAAGCTGTTGTTCGCCGTTTCTTATAACTGTAGCTTCAACAGGTGCTATACGCATAAGGCTTTTAAGTGCATCAGTTGTCCTTCCCTTTGAAACAGCCTCTAAAAGCTTGCCGACGGTAATAAGTGTAGGTATCATGGCGGCGGTTTCAAAGTACAGGTCCATCTGGATCGACACAGCTTTATCCTGCATACCCAAATCGGTATAATAGAATATCATAAACAGCGATACGAGCGAATAAACAAAAGATGCCGCCGAACCCATTGCCACGAGAGTATCCATATTAGGTGAACGCCCCGCAAGTGCCCTGAAGCCTGATGTGAAGAATTTCCTGTTTATCATCATCACAATAACAGCAAGCAGCATTTGCAATGTACCTATCGCAGAAGGACTCGATAAAGACTTTGGAAGATAAAACCCGAGCATACCATGCCCCATTGATATATACATAAGCATTAAAAGTACCGCAGCTGATCTTATAAGTCTGCTCCTGAGCAATGGCGTTTCACGGTCTTTAAGAAGATAATCGTAATCTGCTTTTTTACTGACCTGCTTACTGCCCTGAATACTTGCACCGTACCCTGCCTTTTCAACTGCTTTTATTATTTCTCTGCTTGAAGCACTTCCTTCGACACCTAAAGTGTTTGTAAGCAGTGAAACAGAACAGGAGGTGACACCGTTTACAGCAGATACCGCTTTTTCAACCCTTGACTGGCAGGCTGCACAGGACATTCCTGTTACATTGTATTTTTCTATGATAATCACCTCGGTGTAACCGGCATATACCCCCGTGGGGTATTTTAAGTATACCATATCGGTATAAATTTGTCAAGCGGAATTAAGAATATATTAACACATTTTTATCTTAAATATGCTAAAATAGACAAGTAATAATCAAACTGCCACCGGGTAGGAATGTTTAAGCATTCATAATGTATCGTCAGGTCAACGCTTTTAAAGCTCGAAGATACATCATGGGTGCTGTTTTGATTTATGGAGGTTTGCATGAAAAAGCTTATCGACGGCTTTACTCTTTATGAAATAATACTATGGGGTATATCTGTCAATGCGATAACCGTTTCGTTTCTTATATTCGGCGGGGCGAGCATACTAAACTTTACAGCTTCACTTATAGGCGTGACATCACTGATATTCTGCGCAAAAGGTGATGCTGCCGGGCAGGCTTTGATGATAGTTTTTTCGCTGCTTTACGGGCTGATATCCTACTATACAAAATACTATGGTGAAATGATAACATATATGGGAATGACAATGCCGATGGCAATGTTTTCGCTTATTTCGTGGATAAGACACCCATATAAAGGCGGTGAACGTCAGGTAGAAATAAACAGTATAAAAAAAACGGAATACATTTTCCTGTGTTTTCTTGCTATATTGGTAACGTTTATATTTTATTATGTACTAAAAGCACTTGGAACGGCATCTTTATTTTTCAGCACCGTATCGGTAACAACTTCCTTTTCTGCTGCATATCTGACTTTCAGGCGCTGCAGGACCTATGCGCTTTTTTACGCTATGAACGACGTCGTACTGATAATCCTGTGGTGTATCGCCTGTACACAGGACAGCAGGTATATTTCCGTTGTAATATGTTTTCTTATGTTCTTGGTAAACGACATCTACGGCTTTTACAGTTGGGGCAGAATGAAAGACAGACAGAAAGGGTAAAATATTTAATATATTGTTATAATGTTTACTTTTTGATTTTTTATTTTAAACTAAACTTTAGGTTCGGGCATTATAATCAAAATATCAACAAAAAGGGGCGGTAAATATGAAAAAAAGACTTACAGGAAAAATTGCGGTATATACACTCGTTGCGTCACTTGCGGCTTTTAGTATGGCCGGGTGTTCGGGAAATTCTTCTTCGGCATCTGATGGCTCCTCTGTAGTAAAAACATCCTCAGGCGGTGAGGTATCCTATACAAACAATACCGATTATACATCACTGCTTGATATTTCCGATCTGTTTTCAAATCGTGATCTAAAGCAGGAGGCTGATACATCCGAAGCACAGAATATTGCTTTGGAAAGCGGCTCTGATATAACAATATCACAGGAAGGTGTTTACGTATTGAGTGGTAATGTCGAAAACTGTACGATAATCGTAAATACAGATAAAGAAAGCAAGGTACAGCTTGTTCTTGACGGCGTGAGCATAACAAATGATAACTCCCCTGCTATCGTTGTGGTTTCGGCAGATAAATGCTTTGTTACTACGACAGACAGTGAGAATACATTCAAAGTAACAGGCAGTTTCACCGAAACAGAGGGGCTTGATACCGATGCGGTAATTTATTCAAAAGATGACCTTGTACTAAACGGCAAAGGCACACTGAATATTGAAAGCACAGATAATGCTGTCACAGCTAAGGACGATCTTAAAATAACAGGCGGTGTATATAACTTCACCTGTACAGGAAAAGGCTTTCAGGCAAATGATTCGATACTTATAAATGACGGAACATTCAATATAAAGACAAACAATGATGCATTCCACAGTGAAAACAACGATGATGATAAACTCGGATATATCTATATTGCAAACGGAAGCTTTGAGCTTAATGCAGAGGACGATGCATTGCAGTCCCATTCGGCAATACAGATAGACGGCGGTGAGTTCAGCATCACAGCTCACGAAGCCATTGAAGCGACCACTTTACAGATCAACGGCGGAAAATTCACTATTTCGGCATCGGACGACGCTATAAATGCTACACAGACAAGCACAGCCTACAGCACAGCTGTAGAGATCAACGGCGGTGAGATCACTATGACGATAGGTCAGGGCGATACTGATGCTATAGATTCAAACGGCGATATTGTTGTAAACGGCGGTTATATAGATATCACAGCAAATTCAGCTTTCGATTACGACGGCACAGCTGCCTATAACGGCGGAACGATCATTATAAACGGTGAACAGGTAAACGAGATACCTCAGCCTCAGCAGATGGGCGGCAAAGGCGGGACCGATAAATAAATATGACTCCTTAAATTTCATAATAATTGCGGGTAAAGCGTAAAAATGCTTGCCCGCTCTTGTTTTTGATTGACATTGTATTAAAAAAGTGGTATTATAGTATGGTGAGCAGGCAAAACGTGCCTGTATATAACCTTAAAAGGAGCATGGTTTATGCATAAGGAATTCTTAATGGGTAATGCCGCTATTGCACGCGGTGCGATAGATGCGGGGCTGAATGTTGTTTCGGGCTATCCGGGGACACCCTCAACTGAGGTGCTTGAAACGGCAGCAAAGAATAATGACGGGAGTTTATATGTCGAATGGTCGGTGAACGAAAAGGCTGCACTTGAACTTTCTGCCGGCGCAGCCTACTGTGGGGCTTACAGCATGGTCACTATGAAACAGGTGGGGCTTAATGTTGCTTCCGATCCGCTTATGAGCCTTGCATATATCGGTGTGAAAGGCGCT
Organism: uncultured Ruminococcus sp.; assembly: GCA_902780505.1. Classification (GTDB taxonomy): domain Bacteria; phylum Bacillota; class Clostridia; order Oscillospirales; family Ruminococcaceae; genus NK3A76. Next base: position 30,038 of record CACZFN010000011.1, read on the forward strand.
ATGATAATCCTTGTGGCTGATGATCCGGGGCCGATATCTTCACAGACCGAGCAGGATACAAGGCATTTTGCAGCTTATTCAAAACTTCCCTGCTTTGATCCGTCAACTGTTCAGGAAGCGTATGATATGATACAGGACGCTTTTGAGTTTTCAAAGAAGTATAAAACCCCTGTGCTTTTCAGGCCGACAACAAGAGTCTGTCATGGGTATGCATCTATTGAAGTAAAAGATAAAGAGGAAAGGTATATAAATAAGCCCGAGGGGTTTGTAAAGGACGCATCAAAGTGGGTGATATTCCCAAGACTATCTTATAATTCGCATATACATATAGAAAAGCGCAATGCCGAACTGACAGAAGTGTTTTCAGAGTATAAAAAGAACTTTATCATATCTGAAACTATCAAAGACTATAAACGCGGGATCGCAACACATGGTATAAGCTACACTTATACAATGGAAGCCCTTGATGGTATTGACAGCCCGAGGATAATGAAGGTATCAACTCCTTTCCCGTTCCCGGAAGCTTTGGCGTTAAAGTTTTTAGAAGGTCTTGACGAAGTGCTCTGCATTGAGGAACTTGATCCTGTGATCGAGAAAGAACTGATCTATGTATGCGGCAAATATCACCTCAATGTCCGTATATACGGTAAGGTCACGGGAAATGTCACTCCTGCGGGTGAGAATACGATACTTTCAGTTTATAATAATATAGCCCAGTTTATGGGACTTGAGGAGAAAAAGCCCGAAAATGACAATGATGCGCCAGAACTCCCGATTAGGCCGCCTGTTCTTTGTGCAGGCTGCCCGCACAGAGCTTCCTTCTATGCTGTAAAAAAGGCAATGAAAGGCGTCAAGAGCGTATTCTGCGGCGATATCGGGTGCTATACCCTCGGAAACGCTATGCCGCTTGATATGGTAGATACCTGCCTGTGCATGGGTGCAGGCGTGAATATAACACAAGGTATAGGCAAGATAGAGCCTGATACCAAATGCTTTGCTTTTGTCGGTGATTCTACATTCTTTGCATCAGCTATAACAGGGGTTATTAATGCAGTATACAATCAGGCTGATATGACACTTATCGTTCTTGATAACTCTACTACTGCCATGACAGGCCATCAGCCGCATCCCGGTACAGGAAGAACAATGATGGGGCAGGTAGTCGATAAGGTCGATATTACAGCTGTTCTTAAAGGCTGCGGAGTAAGCTGCATTGAAACTGTAAACCCGTTAAAGCTTGATGAAGCTGTGGAATGTGTAAAGAGGGTTTCTTCACTTACGGGGGTAAAGGCAATAATATTCAAATCCCCGTGTGCTGTACTTATCAAACCTGAAAAGCCGTTGTTTATTGATAGCGAAAAGTGCAGACAGTGTAAAAAGTGTATAAATGAACTCGGATGTCCCGGGATAGTTATAAAAGACGGAAAAGTCACTATAGAGCGCTCTCTTTGCTCGGGCTGTGGGCTTTGCTCGCAGGTCTGTCCTTTTGATGCGATAGGAGGTGCTGATGATGCAAACTAATATATTGCTTTGCGGCGTTGGCGGTCAGGGTATAGTTTTAGCTTCAAAACTTATAGCCGCCACTGCTATGGCGGAGGATATTCCTGTAAAGAGTGCCGAAACGATCGGTATGGCACAAAAGGGCGGAAGTGTTTTCAGTTTTTTAAGGCTTGGGGAAAACCTGCATTGCCCTATGTTTGCGCCTAAAAGCGCTGATATCCTTATAGCTTTTGAACCCGCTGAAGCAGTCAGAATGCTGCCATACCTAAAAGACGGCGGAAAAGCTGTTGTTAATACTCATGCAATAATGCCTGTGACTGCGGCACTTAAAGGAAGTAATTACACAGGAAATGAAATGACAGATCACCTTAAAAAGAAAGTATCAGATCTTACTCTTGTAGACGGCAGCAAGGCTTGCGAGGAACTTGGTTCGCCAAAGGTACTCAATATGGTAATGCTCGGTGAGGTACTGAAAAAAGGTGTTTTGCCTTTTGACCTTGAAAAGCTTGAAGAAACTATGAAAAAAACTGTCAAGCCGCAGTTTGTTCAGCTTAATTCAAAGGCGTTAAGATACAGAGAAATGGCATGAATAATAACAAATACTTTACAGCATTACAGAATAATGGAGGTAGAATAAAATGCAGATCTCGCAAACTCAACTTGAACAGGTAAACGACAGAATAAAGGCACTCATAGCATCTGACAGCTTCTATGGAAAAAAGCTTGAGGATGCAGGCATTTCCGAGGTCAGGACAGTTGAGGATTTTCTAAAGCTGCCTTTTTCTGAGAAAAAGGATCTAAGAGATGCATACCCCTTGGGGCTTATGACCGCTCCCGAGGAAGAAATCGTCAGGATACATTCATCTTCCGGTACAACAGGAAAGCCCGTTATAATTCCCTATACTGCAAAAGACGTTGATGACTGGGCTATTATGTTCAAACGCTGTTACGAAACTGCCGGCATTACCAAAATGGACAGGATACACATTACCCCGGGATACGGACTTTGGACTGCGGGCATAGGCTTCCAGAATGGCGCGGAAAAGCTTGGTGCTATGGTAATACCTATGGGACCTGGAAATACCGAAAAGCAGCTTGAAATGATGCAAAGCCTTAAAAGTACAGTTCTTTGCTCCACATCAAGCTATGCATTGCTTCTTGCCGAGGAAATAGAAAAGCGCGGCATAAAGAATAACATTCACCTTAAAAAGGGCGTTATAGGCTCGGAAAGGTGGAGTGAAAAGATGCGTAAAAGAATATCCGAATCACTTGGGATCGAGCTTTATGACATATACGGTCTTACAGAGATATACGGCCCCGGTATTGGTATTAACTGCAAGTACAATACAGGTATGCATTATTGGGACGATTATATTTACCTTGAAATAATAGATCCCAAGACAGGTGAGCCTGTACCGGACGGTGAAATGGGTGAAATAGTCATTACAACACTTGTCAAGGAGGGCGCTCCGCTTATAAGGTACCGTACACATGACCTTTCACGCATTATTCCGGGTGAATGTCCATGTGGCAGGCACTTCCCGAGAATTGATGTTATCATGGGAAGAACTGATGATATGATGAAGATAAAGGGTGTTAATGTATTCCCGAGCCAGATAGAGGAAATTCTCGGCCAGTTCAGTGAGATATCAAGCGAGTACCAGATAAGGATATCCCACCTTGACGGCAAGGATACGATGCGTATTTATGTTGAAACAACAGGCGATAATGACTTTAACGCACTTGCAAAGAGAATTGCTGATAAAGTCAAGAGTGCTATTGGGTTTACACCGATAGTAAAGATCGTTGAAGTAGGCGTTCTGCCGAGAAGTATGAAAAAGACCGCAAGAGTAATTGACGAAAGATACGATAATTAAGGCAATACCTCACAAAGGTCACAGCGCAGATATGCCACAAAGCCATAAGGCGCTCTTTGTGCAGTGTAGATTTAAAGAATAATAACCGCCCTCAGAGTATAAAACTCTCAGGGCGGTATTCTTTATATAAGCAGACCTGCAATAAATACAGCAGCGGAAGACGAAAGTGCCACAACAATAAGCGGAAGCCCGAAAAATGCAAGTATAAGTGCTACAACTGTGCCCGCAGCGGCAGTAATGACCGAACCCGTGCTGTAGAAAATAGCAGGGATTGTCATGGCGCTCAATACTGCATATGGGATATAATACAGAAAGCTTTTTATGAAACGTGATCTTATTCTTTTGGTAAAGAATGTGAATGGCAGCATACGTATAAGATAGGTGGTAACTGCCATTGCAGTGATATACAGTGCGGTCTTCATTTTTGATTTCACTCTCCATTTGTATCATCATTTATCGGGAAAAGAAAAGCTGCTGCGGCTGCGGCAACAACTGCACTTATAATAACTGCAAAGCCGCCTGATACAACAGTTATCACATACCGAAACAGTATACTGATGACCGCTGCAATAATAACAGTTAAAAGCACACTAAGCTTTTTGCGTGACGGCGGGATAATAATAGCAAGGAACATTCCATATAAAACTATTCCCATAGCATCTGACACGGATTCTGGCAAAAGGCTGCCCGCAGCAGCTCCGAGCACTGTTCCGCTTGTCCACCCAAGAGCAGCTACTGAGATCATACCATACATATAAGAGGGCTTTAAGCGATCCTCCTGCGCTGAACATACGGCGAAAATCTCGTCGGTTATACCATATGATGCTATAAGCCGGTGAATGGGTGTAAAGCTTTTGTCAAGCTTTTGCGAAAGAGAAAGTGCCATAAGAGAGTATCTCAGATTTATTGTTATCTGGACAAGGATCATTTCTATTATCGTACCGCCTGCGGCTATTACGTCAACACCTGCCGCCTGCCCCGCTGAGGTGAGATTTGTAAGTGAGATCATACCCGCCGAAAAGACCGAAAGCCCGCACCTTACAGCAAGTATTCCAAATCCGAATGAAACACTGAAATACCCAAGTGCTATGGGTATACCGTGATACATTCCTTTAAACAAACTGTTTTTCATAAGCTTGTACCTTTCAAAATGTAATATAAAAACAACATTTTAATTTTACCACAAGTTTACAGTTAAGTCAATAAAAGCTTATTAAATAAGAAATAATATTTTGTATATTTTTAAATAAGTATAGGTTATAATTATTATGGTGATATAAATGGAGAAAAGTATACTGTTTTTTGATATCGACGGCACTATAGTTTCTGAGGATGGCAGGCATATTATCCCGAAAAGTACAAAGGACGCACTGAAACAGGCGAGAGAAAACGGCCATATAATCATGGTAAACACAGGCAGGACATCACTTATTGTTGATAAGAATGTAAGAGAACTTGGGTTTTCAGGACTTATCTGCGGGTGCGGCACACAGATAATACTTGATGACAAGGAAATACTAAGGCATAAAAACGATGCCGCAAAATGCAGGGAAATAGCAGATCTGTTTGAAAAGCTTAAAATATCAGCAATATTTGAAGGCGCTGATCAGATGGGCTACAATAAAGACTTAGAAATAAATGACGAACTAAGGTCAATGATAGACCTGTTTGAACAAATGAATTACAGAATGATAACGACGGACAGCAATGATTTTTACTTTGATAAGCTATTCTGCTGGGCAAGAGATGATGAAAGCTTTGAGGAGTTTGAAAGCGTTCTTTCTAAGGATTTTGGTATAATAAGGCGCGGTGATACGGGAATAATAAGGCGGTGTGAAGTCGTTCCGAAGGGGTACAGCAAAGCAACAGGTATGGAATTTGTGATGAAAAAACTCGGTATTCCGCGTGAAAGAAGTTTTGCATTTGGTGACAGTACAAACGATCTGCCAATGCTTGAATATGCTGCACATAGCGCAGCAATGGGCGGCTGTCCGCCTGATGTCGCACAAAAAGTTGAATTTGTTACAGATACACTTTATAATGACGGGCTTGCAAATGCAATGAAAAGGTTTAAGCTTATATGAACAGACAATCACATAATATTGAGCCGGTTTATAATGAAAAAAGCAAAGTGCTTATCCTCGGATCTTTTCCGTCGGTAAAATCAAGGGAGGAGAAATTCTTCTACGCTCACCCGCAGAACAGATTCTGGAAGCTGCTTGCGGCATTACTTGAAAAAGAAATCCCGACTTCGACCGAAATGAAGAAAGAACTGCTGTTAAACAGCCATATTGCGTTGTGGGACGTTATACAAAGCTGTGAGATAAAAGGATCAAGTGATATGAGTATCACAAATGTTTCTGTAAATGATGTTGCAGGAATTATAAAGAAATCTGAAATAAATGCAGTATTCTGCAACGGCAGCAAAAGCTATGAACTATATAACAGATATCTCTTTGATAAAGCCGGTTTCAAAGCAACAAGACTTCCTTCAACAAGCCCCGCAAATGCTGCGTGCAGTTTTGAAAAGCTGTTAAACGAATGGCGAATACTTTTAGATCACTTATGACCGATAGAAATATCGGTCTTTTTTGTGCAAAAGATATATATAACAGGCAAACACAGCATAGGAAAATGTGCATTAATACAAAACATTTCAAAAGCGGTTGACAAGGATAGTTGTCATATGGTATTATGTATTTGACAAATAAAGTTGTCATTTTGAAAATAGTTCTTGTCATACTGAAAGGAATGATTGTCATGATCGGTACAATAAATGGCTATAAGGTGAGAAATGTTAATTCACGCAAGCTAAAAAAGCTGAGCTTTTCGGAGAGTATCTGTATAAATAATATCTCTGAAAAAACCGATAGTGTTCTAAAAAACGGCGGCAGACTCTATGCGCTTATAAACAAAGATAACGAAATTGCAGGCGGGTATCTATTTGAACTAAATAAAAACGCCGAGCTTGACAATGAAAAATGCACAGCCCTTGAAGAATGTGAGGATCTGTTCACCGAGGAAACTTTTTGTGCAAGAGAGGAATTTGACACGGCTTTAAAAGCGGAGCTTTCCGAACTGACTGCACTTACAACTATCAGTTATTCAGTGTTTCGCGGAGAGATAATAAAGTATAAAGATATGCTGACGGAGATAGAACAGGATTCAGACGGCGAAAAAAGTCTTGTGTGGATCATTGTTCTGTTTATCGTGTTCAATAAGGTTTTCGGGAGTATGCTGCTTGCTTTAATATTTGCATATTCACTGTCACCGCGAAAACGGTCTGAAACCCGAAAAGAACTTACCGAATGTGAGGAATGATAATGCCACTGATAAACCATTTAAAAGAAATGCGTGCAAGGCTTGGTGTAAATCAGGCGGAAATGGGAAGGCTTGCAGGAACATCACGGCAGACTATCAGTCAGATAGAACGCGGTGATTACTCCCCTTCTGTAACACTTGCACTGAAGCTTGCGAAAATTTGCAGTGTGTCTGTAGAAGATATATTTGAATACAAGGAGAATGAAAATGAATAATAAAAAGCCGCCAAAAAATCTTTGCTTTTTGCACTGATGATGATAATATGTATAACTGTCGGGATTGTTTTTGGGTATACAGTATCTACTGATGACAGTCAGAAAGTGCTTGAGTCCCTGACAAAACTTATAAAAAACAAAAGCGTATATGTGATCGCCCCCTTATATGTTATATGGAGTATTGTATCACTGATATATCAGCTTTTACTGCTGCGCAAAGGCAAAAGATCTGCTTTGTCAGTTTCGCCTGATGATGATGACGATACCGCTTTTGATGAAGCCGGAATAATGCTTGAAGCCCCGATAGAGGTATCAAACATAATAATCATCATTAGCTGTATACTTTTCAGTATTCTGATAGAATGTGCTGTATTCTCAAAAGAAATTAGCAAAAATGTAGCGGCTGTGCTTGGGATCGGCGGTTCTGTTATGTTTATATTCTTCTATCTGACACAGTTTATAATTGTAAGGCACGTTATTGAACTTATCAAAAAGCTGTGCCCCGAAAAGCAGGGAGATCTTCTTGATATGAACTTTCAGAAAAAATGGCTTTCAAGTTTTGATGAAGGCGAAAAGTTTATAGCATACAAATGTGGCTTTAATGCTTATAAAAACGCAAACACTGCCTGCATGATACTATGGATAATCAGCTTTATATCGCAATTTACATTTAATACAGGAATAATGCCAATAATATGCATCGGAATTATCTGGGCGGTTCTTTCTATATCCTATACAAAGGAAAACAGAAGGCTTGAAAAAGGTAAAACCAATAATACTGATGAATAAGTATAAAATGGGGCTGTTGCGCTTGCAGCAGCCCCATTCATGGTTTATCTGTTATTTGAGTTCAACGACAGTCACGCCGTCCTCGCCTTCGCCGTAAAGCCCGGGGCGGGAGGATTTTACGTGCGGGTGACGTTTTAAATGTGCACGTACTGCTTTTTTTAGCACACCCGTCCCCTTGCCGTGTATTATAGTAACGAGTGAGATACCTGACATTACAGCGCTGTCAAGGAAATTGTCAACCTCGTAGATGCCGTCGTCTGATGCATAGCCGCGTATGTCAAGTTCAGACTGAACTCGTCTTGTCATCCGGCTTTCAACGCCTTTTGTGGAAATACCTCCGCCCTGTTTTTTACCCTGCTTTTTAATATCCTCGGTCTTTTCAACAAGACGAAGGTTTCTGACGTTCAGTTTTGTTTTCATGACTCCGACCTGAACAAAGCAAATGCCTTTGTTATCCGGGGGCGATACAACGATACCCTTTCGGCCCGAATCCGCAAGAATAACACTGTCACCCTTTTTAAGCGGGCGCGGCAGTTCATAATCATCATCTTTAGTAATAACAGGGTTAGCTTCAAGGTAGAGCTTATTCATCGAAGATCTCTGCTTTTGCTTGGCATCTTTCGCAAGCCTTGCAAAATCATCTTTTTCTTTTTCTTTCCTGAGTTTTTCGAGTTCCTCTACAAGTGCGGCACTTTCTCTCTGCACTCTGTTTACTATCGACTGTGCTTCGTTTCTTGCCTTTTCAAGTTCTTCCTCGCGTTTCAAAGCTATTTCCTGCCTTATCTTTGACGCTTCGGCTTTTAGTATCTCTGCCTGCTTTCGGTCTTGTTCAGCCTGTTTTTTATTCTGTTCAAGTTCTGTTCTCAACTTGTCAAGGTCATCGATTATTGATTCAAACTTTTTGTTCTCGTCCGTAACAAGGCTTTTGGCGTATTCAATTATATCATCACTCAGCCCGAGCCGTTTTGATATTGCAAAAGCATTTGATTTTCCCGGCGAACCAATTATCAGACGATATGTTGGCATAAGGGTTGAAACATCAAATTCACATGAAGCGTTTTCAACTTTCTCTGTTTCGATAGCGTACATTTTTAATTCTTGATAATGTGTTGTGGTTATAAGTGTTGCACCCTTCTGTCTGAGTTTTTCTATGATCGCAACAGCAAGTGAAGCACCTTCAACCGGATCGGTTCCCGAACCTAATTCATCAATCAGTACAAGGCTTTGAAAATCTGCCGTATCAAGTATCTCGACCACCCTGTTCATATGTGATGAAAATGTAGACAGTGACATCTCTATCGACTGCTTATCACCGATATCAACTAAAATATCATGAAAAACAGACACAACACTTCCGTCGGAAACGGGTATAAGCAGGCCGCACATTGTCATAAGTGTAAGCAAGCCTACGGTTTTGAGTACAACTGTTTTGCCGCCCGTATTCGGCCCTGTTATAATAAGTGATGTATAGCTGTCCCCTATCTGTATATCAACAGGAACTACGTTTTTACGGTCAATAAGCGGGTGGCGCGCTTTATTCAGAACTATCCTGCCAGTGTCGACTATTTCAGGCGAGCAGGCATACATATCTGCGCCGAGGTTTGCTTTTGCAAAATAGAGATCAAGGCTGACAGCCGCTTCATAGCTTGAAAGAAGCTGTTCGCTCTGTGACGAGATCTCAAAAGAAAACTCTTTTATTATACGCCTTATTTCGTCAAGTTCTCTGCCTCTTAAAATGCGTATTTCGTTATTTGCTTCAACTACAGCCGCCGGTTCTATAAACAATGTTGATCCGCTTGCAGATGTATCGTGCACCATTCCGCTTACTGCACCCTTGTGTTCAGTCTTTACAGGCAGGCAGTATCTACCGTCGCGGATAGTAACAATCGCTTCCTGCAAATATTTCTGTGCAGCAGCGGAACGTATCATTTTATCAAGTGTTTCCCTGATCTTTAGTTCGGCCTGATTTATCTTTCGCCTGATAGATGCAAGTTCGGCGCTTGCTTCGTCTGCAAGTGTGTTTTCATCTATTATCGATACATCAAGGCGCTGTTCGAGATATTTGTCGGGATAGAGCATTTCAAATAAAAATTCAAGACTGCATTCTTCTTCAAGTGCACTGTGCCAGTCATCAAGCATTCTGATCTGTGAAAGCATACGCCTGATCTCTATAAGTTCTTTAAGAGTGAGCTCAGCTCCCGAAACGGCGCGCTTTACTATCCCCCGGATATCATAAAAGCCTATAAAATCAGGCGTTCCGTGTTTAACAGTCAAGTCAAGTGCGTTCTGTGTTCTTGCAATTTCCTGTCTTACTTCATCAACATCAATTGACGGGGTTATATCAAGGGCGGCCTGCTTTGAACCGCCGTTTGAACACAGATCGCTAAGCTTTTGCAATATTTTATGTAATTCAAGTGTTTCATGGTATTTATTCATTTTTTTGATCAGCACTTTCTGCGTTGCTGACTCCTTTCCTGTTTATGTTCTTTTTTCAATGTGCCATTTGTCTGTAAAAATCCCTTGTGTCGAATTTCGGCTTGATATGGTAGCTTACAAAGCTCTCCGAAAACGCCGTCAGGAGTTTTTGTGCCTTATCAGAGACCTTAAAGCTGAAAAGCCTGTCATAATCCGTGAGCATTATATATCTTAGTATATAAAACATACCCTTATCAAAAACAAAATCAAAGCCATTGTCGCTGTCCTCACAGCAGTTATCGCAAAGAATTTTGCCTGTCATAATATTAAAATGCATATGATCGGCTTCATATTTCAGGCATTTATTGCAGCCAAGAAGATTCGGACGGAAGCCTATCTCGCAAAGCAGCCTTATTTCAAATATGGATTTTAATAGTTCAGGCGGCTGTCTGTTTGTGTCAAGTGAATAGTATGTATTCAGTGTCAAGCGCAGTATCTCGCCAAAATCCTTTTCCGCAGTGCCGCAGTAACACAAAAGCTCGGATATATAGCTTGCAAGGCAGGCGTTTATAAGATCAAGCCTTATATTATAAAACAGGTTTTTTGTCTGTGAGCTGTTAAGGTAGTAAAGCCTTTCACCTTTAGCATTCACTTTGACTTCAACACAAAGTGTCGAATATGAAAACAGCTGTGTGGCACTGAAATTTTTAGATGTCAGTTTCATACCGCCCCTGCAAAAGATATCGATCACACCATGATCCTTTGCAAGGACGGTTATTATCCTGTTTCTCTCGCCTATATGCTTTTCTCTTATAATAAGTGCATCAAAGGTTATCATCTTGTTCTTCCTTTTTGCGTTTTTCTTGTTTTTGTGTTTCACTAAGCTTATAGCTAAGATAATCAGATACAAGCCCTGTTTTGATAAATTCCTGCCAGTAATCCATTATTATTATCCTTTCCTTTTAATAGTCAACGCAGTGTTGCCTATATTATATATTATCTGTAAGGAAAGGTGATTTATGTATGGTGGGATTATTTCTCAGACAATCCGAAGTTTTTTATCATACCCTCACGGTTACGCCAGCCTTCCTTGACCTTAACCCATATATTGAGGTTCACTTTTATCATAAAGAACGCTTCAAGATCTGCTCGTGCTTCACTGCCCATCTTTTTAAGCATTGCGCCGCCCTTGCCTATAACAATACGTTTATGCGATTCACGTTCACAGAAAAGTGTCGCTTCGATATCAAGTATTGCTTCCCCGTTTCTTGAATCACGCTCATTTAAAGACTCTATCGTAACAGCGATACCGTGTGGTATTTCTTCGCTCAGGTTTTCAAGTGCTTTTTCCCGTATTATTTCTGCCATTATCACCTTTTCAGGCTGGTCTGTTATACTGTCATCAGGGAAATAATGCGGACCTTCGACCGCATATTTATCAAGTATCTGCATTATAATATCAAGTCCGTCATTTTCTTTGACACTTACAGGTACTACTTCATCAAACCGTGCAAGGGAAGAATAGTCGGTTATAACGCTGATAAGGTCTTCTTTTTTATCAAAAAGGTCGATTTTATTGATAACAAGTATTTTCTTTGCGTTTTTGCTGCCGGAGTTTGCTGCCAGCTGCTTTTCAGTATCCGATGGCTTTTTTGATGCATCAACTACAAGCATTATTACATCAACATCAGCAGCTGTTTCGTTTATAGCCCGGATCATATGTTCGGAAAGCTTATTCTTTGCCTTATGCATACCCGGGGTATCCATAAAAACATACTGTGTTTTATCTTTAGTGACTACTCCTGTTATCTTCGTTCTTGTAGTCTGTGGTTTTGAGCTTACTGCTGCTATCTTTTCACCGACAAGAGCATTTAAAAGTGAAGATTTGCCGACGTTAGGTCTGCCTACTATAGTAACAAATGAATTGCGTGAGTTATTATGCATTTAAAATATCCTTTCATTTCATAAATAAAACGGCACGATTAATGCCGTTTTAACATAAACCTTATTCGTGAGAATGTTCGTCTATAACAAAGGTAGCATCTCTTGATATGCCAAGGCTATCAAGTATCGCTTCTTCTTTTTCACGCATTATGCGTTCCTGAAGACTGCCCTGCTCGTGATCATATCCTAAAAGGTGAAGCATTGAGTGAACTGTAAGAAAGCCTATCTCACGTTCAAGCGAATGGCCGTATGCAGAGGCTTGTCTTAAAGCAGTTTCAAGGGAAATAACGATATCGCCGAGTATGTATGCGCCTGTTTCATTATTCAGATCATACTCACCATTTTCCCCCATCGGGAAAGACAAAACGTCAGTGGATCTGTCAACATCTCTGTACTGTTTGTTCAGCTGATGGATTCTTTCATCATTCACAAAGGAAACGCTTACCTCGGAATCACCCTGAAAATTCTCGCTTTCAGTAACAGCGTGGCAGCATTTGCGTATCAGAAGCCTTATGCCTACCGGTACTTTAACCTCCGACTGATCGTTCATTATAGAAACTTTAACCTTTCCCATTTTACGATTTCCTTTCGTTATTGTATTTTTCATAAGCTTTTATGATATCAGACACAAGTTTGTGCCTTACAACGTCCTTTTCTGTAAAACGATTAATTGATATATCTTCCACATTTTTAAGTACCTTTACCGCCTCAACAAGCCCTGAACGGCGCTTATCCGGAAGATCGATCTGTGTAACATCACCTGTGATCACTATTTTCGAGCCAAAGCCGAGCCTTGTTAAAAACATTTTCATCTGCTCGGGTGTTGTGTTCTGTGCTTCATCAAGTATAATATATGAATCGTCTAAAGTCCTGCCGCGCATATAAGCAAGCGGTGCTACCTCTATGGCGCCCTTTTCCTGCTGTCTTGCAAAGCTTTCAGCCCCGAGCATTTCAAACAAAGCATCATAAAGCGGCCTTAGATACGGATCAACTTTATTCTGAAGATCCCCCGGCAAAAAGCCAAGCTTTTCACCTGCTTCAACAGCGGGGCGTGTCAGAATTATTCTGTTTACCTCGTGTGCCTTAAACGCCTTTACCGCCATAGCGACCGCAAGATATGTCTTTCCCGTACCCGCAGGGCCTATGCCGATAGTTACAGTGTTATTCCTGATGGCATCTACATACCTTTTCTGGCCTAACGTCTTTGGCTTAACTATCTTGCCGCTGACAGTCACACAGATACCGCCTTCGGAAAGACTTGGCACTTTATCAGCCACACCTTCCTCGACCAGTGAAAAGATATAGGATAAATTCTGTGATGTTATCCTCTCACCTTTTTTCACAAGGGAAAGCAGTGAATCTATGCACTCAGAGGCATCTTCGACATTTTTTTCTTCACCTGATACAGTGATGTCCGTACCCCTGCAAAGGATAACGACACCATAGCGGCGCTGTATCAGATTTATATTATCATCATAATCCCCGAAAAGTGCAAGGGCTTCATCCATTGAATCTACTGAAATAAGCTTTTGTATCATAAAAACTTCCAATCTTTATAAAAGTCCAGTATTATTATATCACACTCTCAAAAAAAATGCAATCAGTTTTTTGATGATTTATATAAAAAATCCTAAAAATTTTATGACTTTTTAACATAAATATCTGACTGTGCGCCTATTTCGCCATAAAGTGTATATTCAGCATTTACATAGACGCCTTTATCAGTTCTGTTAATATTCATTTTTTTATCACGCATTTCAAAGCCTTTAAGGAAGCTTTCTTCATAGTTTTTAAGTGTTACATCTATTTTTTCATCTATCTGTTTGTCTGTGTAGGTATTCAGTGCACTGACATATTCACTGTAACAGACATCTTTTATTGAGATCGGTAGTTCTTTTCCAAGCACAACCAGCGGCCTGGTTTTTGAAGTTACAGTGTAATCACCGCTTACCCTACCGTAAAAAAGAGGTATTGACACATCAAAAACATCAAGAAAGCTTACATTCTTTTGTTTTCCTGTATAGGTGTTTACATATTCTTCATATGGAAAGAAAAACCCCGCTGTTTTACTAAACTGTCCATATACCTTGCCGCTTGCGCGTGTATATGTAGGAATGTGTATCTCACTGACTTTGTCTTTTTCTTTTTTGGTTATAGTTTTTTCGCCTTTTCCGCTTATTATAACGTCCCCTGCCCTTACACCGCTTCCGATACATACGGATAGAGTTCCCTCGTAGACCTCACACTTTTCAATAACACAGTCATATTCTGCCACAACATTACAAGGCATACGTTTATTATCGCTTTCGGGAGGAGGGATATAATCAAGCGTATCTATCACCATTGTGCTCCCATGAATGGATATACCCGCCCAGCTGATCTCATCGACTTTGGTTTTCAGTTCTCGTTCAAGTTTTATCATATCAAAGTCTTTGTAAAAGCTCAGAATATGTACGCCGTTTTCGTCAAGTACACTAAGTATATGCCTGCGGGCATCCTCGTTGTCTGTTTCAATTTTTATCTGAAGGATTGTACCATTTAACAGAAAAGCTAATGCTATTGACATCAAAAGGCCTATAACAAAGCCGCAATGAATAAGGGATTTCTTTAAAACACCTGAAAGGCTTGCTATGTTATCTGATGTAAGCTTGCAGTCAAGATCTGAAGCCAGTGCAAAAACCGCTTTTTTGTCCCTGTTTAATGCTTCAAAACAAATGCTTTCATTTTTTTCAACGATTTCCTGACACATTATGCCTTTATCAAGCAGCCTGTTCAATAGTTTCAGCCTGTCTTTACCTGTGACAATAAATTTTTGCAATGATGAAAATAGCTTCATTTTATATTCTCCTTATTTCTGCTCTTTCTTTTGTAAGTTCTATGCTGTTTATTCTGCCTGTGACCTCAATAACTGCTGTATCATAGTTTGAAAGTGAAAGGTCACTGCCCCATATCCTGATAATAAAACCGTTAGCACATATAGCCGCACAGACCTCGTTACATTCGATTATTTTTCTTACATTTTCTACAATTACAGACCTGTCGTCAACTATACTTACAAAAGAACTTACAAAAGCAAGCTCTTTAAGCCTTGAAGTTTTGCCCATTATTATCTACCTCTTTTCCTTTTACTAAATTATATTAGCAGATTATTTTTCATATACTTATAAAAAACAAAAAGGAGTAAAAACAATGTATAAAAAGATAAAGATACCAGAAGCTGTTATAAGTATAGTAATGTGCGTTATGCTTATAATAAATGCAAAAGGTTCAGCAGATGCCGCAGAGCTTGCGCTCAAGCGGTGTTTAGGTGTAATGATACCGTCCTTATTTGCGTTTATGGCGGCTTCGGAAATACTCGTCAGAAGCGGCGGATTAAGGATCATCTCGCTGCCGTTCGGAACAGTCGCAAAGTATATATTTAAAATGCCCGGCGAATTGTTCTCTGTCATGCTTATATCAAATATAGCAGGCTTTCCTGTAGGCGCTTCAATGATATCTCAGCTCGTTTCACAGGGCAGGCTGTCAAAAAGAGATGCTTCGGTGTTAAGCTGCTGCTGCTATGGCGGCGGTCCGTCATTTGCAATTGGTGTCATAGGACTTTACTTATAC
This sequence comes from uncultured Ruminococcus sp., assembly GCA_902780505.1. Taxonomy (GTDB): domain Bacteria; phylum Bacillota; class Clostridia; order Oscillospirales; family Ruminococcaceae; genus NK3A76. The sequence goes on from CACZFN010000011.1 coordinate 45,708, forward strand.
GGTGACAAAAATGTGGGACTTGTTATATGGGCAAGCGCGGCAGCAGCAAACCTTATTATGGCTTTGGTATTAAACAGGTTTTATAAATTAAGCATAAAAGAAAAAACAAGAACTGATAATTACAGCGGAATAATAATAGCATCAGCAGAAAAAGCCGGTCGGAATATGCTTATGATATGCGGGCTGATAATTCTTTTTTCAGTTTTGTTGACAAATGTTGGCGAGGTTTTAGGCTTTTTAAATAGATTTTCGGGATCAGCAGCAAATAAAGACGTACCAATACTCTTAAAATCGGTTTTTGAAATATCGGTTATCACACAGCTTTCTGCTGCTAAAATTGGGTATATACCGATTCTTGCAGCAATGTTCAGCTTCGGCGGCGTATGTGTTTTAATGCAGACTGTTGCCGCAAGCTGTAAAGAATACCCGTTAAGCCCTTTCTTTATGTCAAGGATACCGGCATTACTTATAACTTTTATAATTGCGAAGCTGATCACCCCATTTTTTGTCAGTGCGGAAACGGAGTGCTTTGCGGCAAGAGGTGATGCTATAGTCAATATCAACAATTTTGCGCCCTCGATTTGTTTGATTTTGATGATTTTTTTACTACTTTTTAAGAAAAGGGTAGCATTTTCAAAAGATATATGATATAATTTTATATGGGATATCGCGCCTATTAAGCGGTATCAGGATTATGTTTACTTTTTCAAAGGAGTTGTATATAAAAATGGCAAAGAAAAAGAATTACTTCGGAAACGAGATCTCCCCTTCATGTTCTTACTGCACATTTGGTAATCGTTCGAGGGAAGGCAATAAGGTTCTTTGCGAAAAGCAAGGGCTTGTTGATGCGGATTACAGCTGTAAGAAATGGAATTATGATCCTATAAAAAGAATTCCTAAAAAACAGCTTAATATTCCTAATCAGGAAGATGATGTTATTTAATATACTTAAGCAAGACGGCAGTTTTTATCAACTGCCGCCTTTTTCTTTTATGATGTTTTCGATAACAAGCCCTGCATATTCAGCTTTGTCGGGCTCTGTAGGGTAGAGTGAGCTGTAGTTATACAGTGCATAACCACTGTAGCCGTCAACCCCCTTTGCAAAAGCTATCTGCTTAGCAAGAATACCGCTGTCCGACTGATATTCGTCCTCGGAATAGAGCTTATACACAGCAAGTCCGATCACAAGTGATACATTATTATTTGTCTTTAGTCTGCTCCACTTGTCAGCACATTCATCAAAAGGCAGGACAGGGTTTTGAAAGCCGAAGTATATCTGCGGGAGAATATAGTCGATATAACCTGTTTCACTGCACCATTTATATACATCAGCGTACATTTCGTTTATATTGTTGTCAATATTTCCCTGCGGCGAAATACCAAAAAGAATATTCTTGTTCTTTTCTTTTATCAGTTCATATGCCGCTTTAACCAGTTTATTTACATTATCACGCCTGAAATCGGAAAGCTCGGTCTGTCCTGAGTTTTCAAAAGAAATGCTGTCAAACCATGTATCAGTCGTCGGGTAGAAATAATCATCAAAATGGATGCCGTCAATATCATAATTATTAATTATTTCCGCTATTCCGTCAAGTATAAGCTGACGTACATCTTCATAAGCGGGATCAAGCCATAAATGCCCGTCGCTGTCAATTAGTTTTATTCTGTCATTGTCTGTGTGGTACCAGTATGATATTCTATAATCATCATTACCGGAAATAAGCTCAGGTGTTTCACATCTGTATGGGTTTATCCATGCATGGATGGAAAGCCCGTTTTTGTGGGATATTGCTGTCATTATCTCTAACGGATCATAATCACACGACTCCCCTGCTGTTTTGGTAAACTGATAATATGACGAATGGTAAAAAGCATCCCCAAACGCCCTTACATGAACATAAAGGGTGTTTGTCCCTATGTTCTTGCAGTTTTTACAGGCGTTATCGAAAGCTTCCTCAAACTGTGCTTCAGTTTTATTATAAAGCATATCGTAAAGGTCAATATATGAGATCCATACACCTTTTTGCTCTGTAAAATTCAGCTTGTCAGGCTCGTCCGATGTTTTATTATCAGACTTGGCCGCGATATATGTTCTGTTAAGCTTTATCTGCGACGGTATTCCGCTGTTATCTGCAAGAATCAGTTCATGGCTTACACTCTCACCTGTATCAGAACACGAACACAGTAAAGCTGTCAGCAATAATAATACTAATCTTTTTTTCATAATTATTCCTCCGTATATACTTTATTAAAGTATACGAAGAAATCCCGCAGAATATACAAAAAGCGGTGCACAAAAGCGCAGCAGCGATATAGAAGCTTTTTAAGAATTATGCTTTGTGTTCGCTGCTGCTAAAAGAATAAATAATAAAGAAGAAAGAATAAAGAATAATAAAGGCGGCGAAGGCGATACCTTCATTATTATTTCTTATTTATTCTTTCTTCTTTTTTCTTTTAGCAGGCGCTAAACTCAAGTAACAAAAAGACACTTCTGCCGTGATACAGCAGAAGTGTCGGATAAAAAACTTCTATATTGCGCCTGCGCTAATATGCACCGCTCAATTATTATGGTGTAAGCCTGTTGATATCCCTCGGGAACAGCGAAGTTTCTCTTACATTCGGGAGTTCAAGCATCTTCATAAGAAGTCTTTCAAGGCCTATCCCAAGACCGCCATGAGGGGGAAGGCCATACTTATGTGCTTCAAGGTAGCTTTCAAAATCCTTAGGATCAAGTCCCTGTGCGAGCATTTTTTCTACCTGCTCGTTGTAATCATGGATCCTCTGACCTCCTGATGTTATTTCAAGTCCCCTGAACAAGAGGTCAAACTTGTAAGCCTCTCTCGGATCTTCTCTTGAATTCATAGCGTAGAACGGAGGCTTTGAAGACGGGAAGTGTGTAACAAAGATAAAATCACTGTTATACTTTTCCTTTGCATACTTGCAAAGATTTACCTCGTCCTCGGGATCAAGGTCAAACTTCTTGCCTGTACCGCCGTTATCGCCCCTGAGCATTGTTATAGCATCAATGAACTTGATAGACGGTATCTCCGTTATCGTCGGGATATTGGCATCAAGGAAACGTATTTCGTCAGCGTAGTTTTCTTTAAGGTATTCGCAGATGAATTTAAGCATAGCTGTTTCCATTGCCATTACATCATACATGGAATCTATAAATCCCATTTCAAAATCAAGGCCGATATACTCATTAAGGTGCCTTGATGTTGCGTGCTTTTCAGCCCTGTATACAGGGGCTATTTCATAAACCCTGTTAAACACGCCGACCATTGCCTGTTTATAGAACTGCGGGGACTGGTTAAGGAACGCATTCTTCTGGAAATAATCAAGCTTGAATATGTTTGCGCCGCCCTCAGCACCCTGAGCAACTATTTTAGGTGAATGTATCTCGGTAAAGTTATTGTCCTGCATAAACTTATGCATTCCCTGAACTATACCTTCCTGAAGCCTGAAAGTTGCCTTTTCATATGGGTTTCTTAACGAAACGCTTCTGTTGTCAAGGTTTACATCAATAGTACAGTTGAGCCTGCCCTGTGATATTTTAAGCGGGTAATCATAGTGCGGTGCACTTATAAGCTGTATATCACTTAATACGACTTCTACGCCGTTATAGTCCTTTTCGTTTTCAGATACTTTACCCTTGACGTATACAAACTGCCCTTCCTTTATGCCCTCAATGCTGTCTTTGCAGTTTTCCTGAGAGTAAACAGTCTGTATAACGCTGAAAGCTGTTCTGATAACTATAAACGAAACCTTGCCGTACTTTCTGACTCTGTGTACAGTACCGCTGAATTCTATCTCCTTGCCGACGTTGTCAAGAATATCTGATATGGTTATTTCCTTTTTCAGCTTTTCAGGTGAAACCATAAGCATACTGCCGTCAGCAGAAGGAATATATTTATCATGGTTTACATATTCGGTAAGCTTTGCTGTACTGCCGATAACTTCTTCCTGTACTTCCTGCTTTGATCCATCGGTCGAAACTGATGACAAAGCACTCAGCTTTCTGTCAAGTATATCCTTTATGACCTTTGGTGTAGCAACGCCTTTCAGAGCCTTTGTACACTGCCCCATAATAAAGCCGAATACCTTCTGTTCGCCGTTAACATACTGGTTTACCTGTGCACTGTTTTTGGCAAGAACTTCGTCAATTACCTGTTCGGCCTTGCCGGTATCAATGCTTATAAGCATTCCGTTTTGCTTTGCGATATCCTCAGGCTTTCCGCCCTTTTCTACCATTATCCTGAATATCGCCTTGGCATCGGATTTTGAGATCTTTTCTTCATCAGCAAGTTTTGCAAGTTCTGCAAAATCCTTTGCTGTAAAGGTTATATTTTCAGGATCGATCTCTCCCAAGTTGACACGGCGCATAAATTCACCGAGAATAAGTACAGCAATACTCTTTGGATTATCATATGCCTTTACAGCGTCCTCAAAGAAATCAGAAATCGTCTTTGAATGGATAATAATATCCGCATCAACAGCAGAAAGGCCGTATTTTTCGGTATACTTTGCAAATCTTTTATTTGGCAGTTCAGGGAGTTTTGCCTTGATCTCCTCAAGTTGTTTATCTGTCAGGTTTACCTGTAGAATATCCGGCTCGGGAAAATAGCGGTAGTCGTTGGCATTTTCCTTAGTACGCATTGATGTTGTCTTATCACGGTTAGCATCATAACGTCTTGTTTCCTGAACGACCTTTTTTCCGGCATCAAGCAAAAGTGCCTGTCTTCTTTCTTCGTACTTGATAGCACGCCCGACACTTTTTATAGAGTTGATATTCTTTATTTCTGCACGTGTACCGAATTCCTTAGCATCAGGTTTCATTATAGAAATATTTACGTCACATCTGAGCGAGCCTTGTTCCATTTTACAGTCACATACACCTGCATACTGCAACAGGAGTGATATCTGCTCGACATATGCCATAGCTTCCTCAGCTGACGACATATCAGGCTCTGAAACTATTTCGATAAGCGGGATACCGCATCTGTTATAGTCAGCAAGCGAAACACCGTTGAAATCGTCATGAACGAGCTTACCTGCATCTTCTTCAAGGTGGATATGATTTATTCTGATGTCTTTTTTCTTGCCGTTTACATCAATAGTTATAGCACCGGGCCCTATAATCGGATAATAAAGCTGGGATATCTGATATGCCTTAGGCAGGTCGGGATAGAAATAGTTCTTTCTGTCAAAAACAGAGAACTTGTTTATCTCACAGCCAAGTGCATAGCCTGCTTTTACAGCATATTCCACAGCAGTCTGGTTTATGATCGGGAGTGTGCCCGGCATACCCGTACAAACAGGGCAGACTCTCGTGTTAGGTGCACCACCGAATTCGGCGGAACAGTTACAGAATATCTTAGTTTTTGTCAAAAGCTCGGCATGGATCTCAAGACCTATGACGGTTCTGTATTCACTCATTTGTCTTTACCTCCGTTTCAAAGCTTCGGCTTTTTAACATCAAAGCCGTTTTCAAAAGCCGAGGAAACCTGCAAGATCGTTGCCTCGTCAAACTTCCTGCCAATTACAGACATACCTATCGGCATACCGTCTGCATTATAACCGCAAGTCGTATTTACAGCAGGAAGTCCTGCAATATTGACTGTTACCGTGCATATGTCAGCCTGATACATCTTAACAGGATCATCAACCTTTTCGTCAGGCCTGTATGCCACAGAAGGTGTTGAAGGCGTAAGGATCACATCACACTTTGAGAATATATCATTGTATTCTTTTCTTATAAGCTGTCTCAGACCAAGTGCTTTTCTATAGTAAGCATCATAGTAACCGCTTGAAAGACAATAGTTACCAAGCAGTATTCTTCTCTTGACTTCGTCACCGAAGCCCTCGGAACGGGACTTGATTATAAGTTCTTCGTAGCTGTCAGCTTCAGCAGTTCTGTGACCGTACTTGATGCCGTCATACCTTGAAAGGTTAGATGCCGCCTCAGCACACGCAAGGATATAATAGCAGGGAATAGCATATTTAAGTGAAGGCATAGAGCAGTTCACAAGCTCAGCACCCATTTTCTCATATTCCTTTGCGGCATTCATTACAGAAGCTTTGACATCATCATCAATGCCCTCAGCAAAGAATTCAGCGGGCAGTGCTATTTTCATACCCTTCAAACTTCCGCCTATCTTAGCAGTAAAATCTGTCACGGGCTGTTTTTCGGTAGTGCCGTCGTGGTGGTCTGCACCGCATATCGCATTAAGGATAATACCGCAGTCAAGGCTATCCTTGCCAACAGGACCTATCTGGTCAAGTGACGATGCAAAAGCCACAAGCCCGAACCTTGATACCCTGCCGTATGTAGGCTTGATACCGGTAACGCCGCAGAATGCAGCAGGCTGTCTGATGGAGCCGCCCGTATCAGAGCCAAGTGCCGCAGCACAAAGATCGGCAGCAACAGCCGCAGCTGAACCGCCCGAAGATCCCCCCGGAACACAAGCTTTATTATAAGGGTTCTTTGTCTTTTTAAAAGCGGATGTCTGTGTAGAGCCGCCCATCGCAAACTCGTCCATAGAAACCTTACCGAGCATAACGATATCCATTTCGTCAAGCTTATCCATAGCAGTGGCATTATACGGCGGTATGAAGTTTTCAAGAATATTAGACGAGCAGGTCGTTTTTACCCCAACCGTACATATATTATCCTTGATAGCCATAGGGATACCTGTAAGTGGTTCTGCTTTGCCGTCATTTATTCTTTTCTGTGCCTTTTCTGCCTGAGCAAGCGCCTTTTCTTTGGTCAAGGTGATATAGCAGTCAAGCTCACCGTCATATTTTTCTATTCTGTCCAGATAGCATTCAGTCACTTCTTTTACAGATATATCCTTTTTGTCATATGCTTCACGAAGCGCTGAAATTTTCATTGTCTGTATATCCATACTTACCTCCCCGATCATTCTACGACTTTAGGCACAACAAAGCAGTTCTTTGAATTAACAGCATTTGAAAGCACCTTTTCTGTCGGCATTGAAGGCATTATTTCATCCCGCCTTAGCCCGTCGAGGTAAACATTATGGTTATCAAGATGTGCATCATAGGTTATATCTATATCTTTAATAGTATCCATAAGCTCCATAATGCTTGTCATCTCACCTGCTGTTTTGGCAAGCTTTTCGTCGGTATATTCAAGCTTGCTTAAATCAGCCAAGTATTTTACGGTATTTAAGTCCATATATATCCTCCATTCACAAAAAATGCAAGTTTACAAACTAACTCAATTTAATATTATACTACATTCACGCATTTATTGCAAGAGTTTTTTATTAATTTTAATTATTTATTAAACAAAAATGCCGCGGCAAGTCATACACCGCGGCCAAAAAACTATTATTTATTAAGATATTTATCCATAATATTACAAAAATCAAATGTTGCAAAATAATCGGCAGGTGTTTCGGCACGTCTTATCATTTTAAAACTGCCGTCCTCCTGCAAAAGGATCTCTGCCGAACGCAGCTTGCCGTTATAGTTATAGCCCATAGAGAAGCCGTGGGCGCCTGTATCATGGATACAGAGTATATCACCTATCTCTATCTCCGGAAGCATTCTGTCGATAGCAAACTTATCGTTATTTTCGCAAAGACCGCCTGTTACATCATATTTATGGTCACATGGCGCATCTTCCTTGCCAAGAACTGTTATATGATGATAAGAGCCATACATCGCGGGACGCATAAGGTTGCAGGCACAGGCATCAACACCGACATATTCCTTATAAATATGCTTGAAATGCTTAACGGTCGTTATAAGATGCCCGTAAGGTGCGAGCATATATCTGCCAAGTTCAGTAAATATAGAAACATCGCCAAGCCCTGCCGGAACCATTATCTCGTCAAATGCCTTATGAACGCCTTCGCCTATAGCCATTATATCATTCTGCGGCTTGTCAGGCTCGTAAGCTATACCAACACCGCCGGAAAGGTTTATAAACTTGATATCAACGTCTAATTTAACATGAAGCTCAACAGCAAGTTCAAACAGGATACGTGCAAGTTTCGGGTAATATGCATTGGTAACAGTATTTGAAGCAAGGAAAGCGTGTATGCCAAAATGCTTTGCACCCTTTTCTTTAAGTATCCTAAAGCCTTCAAAAAGCTGCTCACGGGTAAAACCGTACTTGGCATCACCGGGGGTATCCATTATCTGTGATGATATCGCAAAATCACCGCCCGGGTTAAAGCGGCAGCAGATATTTTCGGGAATACCGCAAAGCTTTTCAAGAAATTCAATATGCGTAAAATCATCAAGGTTTATGTACGCACCAAGTTCGTACGCTTTTTTCATATCCTCCTCAGGTGTTACATTTGAAGAAAACATGATGTCACTGCCGCTGAAACCGCAGCATTCGCTCATCATAAGCTCAGTAAGGGATGAGCAGTCCACACCGCATCCTTCTTCTTTAAGTATTTTTAGAATGTAAGGGTTTGGTGTCGCCTTTACAGCAAAGTATTCCTTATAGCCTTTATTCCACGAGAAAGCTTTATAGAGCCTTCTTGCATTTTCTCTTATTCCCTTTTCATCATATACATGAAAAGGTGTGGGGAACTGTGCTTTTATTTCCAAAGCCTTTTCTTTTGTCAAAAATGGTTTTTTCATTGAAATATTCCTTTCAGATAGATATTTATGCCCAAAACACTATATTACAAAAATAGTGAAATTACGACAAACTAACATTTATATTATACACTATCGATAGGGTTAAGTCAATAGGAAAGCATAATTTTTTTGACAACGTGCCATTCTTGCTTGACATGGAAAAGTAAAATATGATATAATATAATTTGATTATTTAATTCTGAAAGGAGTATGCCTGATGGATATCGAGAAAAACGATACACTTATCATGAAGAAAAAGCATCCCTGCGGCGCAAATACCATGCTCGTGTTAAGGTCAGGCATGGATTTCAAGCTCAGATGCACAGGGTGCGGGAGAGAATTTATGATCCCCCGAAACAAGGCTGAGAAGAATGTAAAAAGCGTTATCAGAGAAGCCGAGTCATAGCGGGAGTGCAGATTTGACACATTATAACTGATAACGAAAGGAAAGAAATATAATGATTGAAAAGGTAAAAGTATTGGAAGAACGGTTTTCGGAGATAAGCGAAAAGCTGAGCGAACCCGACACAGTAAACAATAATACACTATACCGCGATCTTATGAAAGAATATAAAAACTTAGAGCCGATAGTAGAAAAATACAAGGAATATGAAAGCGCAAAGGCCGCAAATGATGAAGCGCTTGAACTCCTTGGTGAGGGCGGGCTTGATAAAGACTTTAAAGAAATGGTCCAGGAACAGCTTGAGCAGTCAAAAGATGATATGTCAAGGCTTAGTGAAGAACTTAAAGTGCTTCTCCTGCCAAAAGATCCGAATGATGAAAAGAACGTTATTGTTGAGATCCGCGGCGGCGCGGGCGGTGAGGAAGCGGCACTGTTTGCAAACTCTCTGTACAGAATGTACTCAATGTACGCTTCATCAAAGGGATGGAACACCGAAGTGATGAACGCAAATGAAACAGAGCTTGGCGGTTATAAAGAGATATCTTTTATGATAGAGGGTGAAGGTGCATATTCAAGACTTAAATACGAAAGCGGCGTTCACAGGGTGCAGCGTGTTCCCGAAACAGAATCCCAGGGGCGCGTGCATACTTCTACAGTAACCGTTGCCGTTTTGCCTGAAGCAGAAGAAGTCGAGCTGGAACTTAATGAAGAAAAAGACCTGAAAATAGACGTTTTCCGTTCTTCAGGCGCGGGTGGTCAGCATATAAACAAGACATCATCTGCTATAAGAATAACACATATCCCTACGGGTATGGTTGTTGAATGTCAGGACGAAAGATCACAGTACAAAAACAAGGATAAGGCTCTGAAAGTGCTGAGGTCAAGGCTTCTTGATATAGCACAGAGAGAGCATGACGAAAAAATATCCTCAGACAGACGCTCACAGATAGGTACAGGCGACAGATCTGAAAGGATAAGGACATATAATTTTCCCGAAAACAGAATATCTGACCACAGGATAGGGCTGACTATATATAAGCTTGAAAGCGTGTTAAACGGCAATCTTGATGAAGTTATAGATGCCTTGGCGACAGCCGATCAGGCTGCAAAGCTTTCAAAGCAGGAAGAAACTTAAAGGTGAATTACTGTGGCTTCAAGTAAAGAATACCTTGAATATATTCTCGGGCAGCTGTCACTTGCCGACGAGATAAACTACCGCGCCATGATGGGCGAATAAATACTATACTGTAAAGGTAAGGCAGTCGGTGGAATATACGATAACAGGCTGCTTGTAAAGGACACAAAGGCAGCAAAGCAATTGCTGAAAGCTGCAAGGTATGAACTGCCTTATGAAGGCGCAAAGCCAATGCTGCTTGTTGAAGAAACTGATGACAGGGAACTTATGAAGCGTATTTTTGAAAGTATCGCCGACGAGATCCCGTAAGTAAAGAAAAGAGCAATAAAACAAAATGGAAACAAAACTACTCACAAATGACGACAATTCATTAATAGAAGCGGCAGAGCTCCTGAAAGCCGGAAAGGTAGTTGGGATACCGACTGAAACAGTGTACGGACTTGGTGCAAACGCTCTTGATGTAAACGCTGTGGCGGATATCTTCAAGGCTAAAGGCAGACCGCAGGATAACCCGCTTATCGTGCATATCGCAGATATAAAAACGCTTGAAACACTTGCTTTTGATGTACCTGATCTTGCGTATAAATGCGCCGAAGCATTCTGGCCGGGACCGCTTACAATGATACTGAAAAAAAGGAAAATCATTCCTGATGTGACAAGCGGCGGACTTGATACAGTTGGTATAAGAATGCCCTCGAACAGATATGCAAGAAAGATAATAGAGTATTCAGGTCTTCCGATCGCAGCACCGTCTGCCAACCTTTCGGGAAGTCCCTCTCCTACCACGGCTATGCACGTATTTAACGATATGAACGGACGTATCCCCGCGATAGTAGACGGCGGAATGTCAGCTGTAGGTGTCGAATCAACTGTTATAGCGTTTGATAATGATTCAATACGTATTCTTCGTCCTGGGTTTGTTTCAAGGGAGGATCTTCTGGATATCTGCAAAAATGTTATAATTGACAAGGGTGTGCTTGAACAGCTTTCTCCTGATACTGTAGTCAGATCACCGGGAATGAAATATAAGCATTACTCGCCAAAAGCTGATGTTACTATAATTGATGCAGATACCGATAAGTTCAGAGAGTTTATAAAGGAAAAAGCTGACAGAGATACCGTATGCCTTGTGTTTGACGAAAATGATGTTAAGGGTATAGATATAAAAAACATAAATTACGGCAAAGACAGTAAAGAACAGGCAAGACTTTTGTTTGATGCATTAAGGCACATTGATGAAATAGGTGCAAAAAAAGCCTACGCTCGCTGCCCTGAAAAAAGCGGAGTAGGGCTTGCGGTATATAACAGGCTGCTGCGGGCGGCAGGGTTTCAGGTGATAAAGCTATGATAGTCGGTCTTACCGGACAAAGCGGTGCAGGCAAAACAACAGTCTGCCGTGTCCTTAAAAATGATAAGGATATAGCAGTGATAGACTGTGATGTCTTGTCAAAAAATGTAACAATGCAGGGCAGTGAGTTTTTACGACAGATCAAAGACATCTATCCCGAAGCTGTTGACGACAAATTGACGCTTGACAGACGTAAGATGTCAGAGATAGTGTTTTCTGATAAAGAAGAACTGAAAAAATACGAAAGCCTTATCTTTCCTTTTATTACCAGAGAAATAGTGAAAGAAATTCACAGGCTTAAAGATGCAGGCTATGATATCATCGTACTTGACGCTCCGACACTTTTTGATGCGGGTGCTGACAAGCTTTGCGACACGATAATCAGCATATGTGCCGACAAGGAAAAACGCCTTAAAAGGATCAAAAAACGTGATAAGCTGCCTGATGAACTGATACTTAAACGCTTTAAATCACAAAGAAGCAGTGAGTTTTTCAAGGAAAACTCGGACTACTTCCTTGAAAACAACGGCACTAACGAAGAACTGTCCGAAAGTGCCAAAAAAATAATAATGACATTAAAGGAAAACATAAATGGCTAAAAGAAAAAGAAAACGAAGATCAAAAGCGCCTGCGATCGGCATAATAATTGTGTTGCTTATGATAATGGGACTTGGGATGTTTGTGCTTTACCAGAAAAAAGGCTATATTGGGCCGCAGCAGTTTACTTATCCTGTAAAATATGAAGAATATGTTATAAAGTATTCAAATAAATACGGAGTTGAGCCTGAACTGATATATGCAGTTATCAAAACCGAATCAGGCTTTAACGAAAACGCAGTATCCGAAGTGGGAGCAAGAGGGCTTATGCAGCTTATGGAGGATGCCTACAGCTGGGTAAGATACAGGCTTGATGTTAAAGACGAATACGACTTTGACAAAATGTTTGATCCCGAAACAAATATTGAATACGGAACGTATTATTTAAGCTTCCTGCTTGATAAGTATGACGGATCTATCGGTCTGACCGCGGCTGCTTATCACTGCGGAATGGGAACAGTTGACGGGTGGATAGAAGAAGGCATAGTCAACGCACAGGATTTTGATGTTTCAGACATTCCTGATGAAAATGACCAGACAAGCCACTATGTGAATAAGATCACAAAAGCATACAATATTTATAAAGAATCTTTAAAGGAGGATACAGATAATGGCTAAAGAAGAAAAAAGCGAAGGCAAGAAGCTGAAAGAAAAGCTGCTTGCAAAAAAGAAGAATTCAGGTCTTACAATGACCGAAGCAGAGATCAAAAAGGCAGATAAGTTCTGTGAGGGTTACAAAAAGTTTGTGACAAATGCCAAAACAGAACGTGAAGCTGCTGCCGAGGCTGTAAAGGAAGCTGAGAAGAACGGCTTTGAAGAATACGTTCACGGCAAAAAGTATAAGCCGGGCGATAAATTCTATTATCTTAACAGAAAAAAAGCGATCATTCTTTGCGTAATGGGTAAGAAACCGCTTTCAGAAGGTGTAAGGATAGCTGTTGCACATATTGATTCACCAAGACTTGACCTTAAACAGAACCCGCTTTACGAATCAGACGAGCTTGCACTTTTCAAAACACATTATTACGGCGGTATCAAAAAATACCAGTGGCCTACTATCCCGCTTTCGCTTCATGGTGTGATCGTAAGAGCAGACGGCGCTGAAATAACAGTTAATATTGGCGAGGACGAGGGTGATCCTGTATTCTGCATTACCGATCTTCTTCCACACCTTGCACAGGAACAGATGAAAAGATCCGCCCCTGCTATAGTAAAGGGTGAAGAACTTAATATCCTTATCGGTTCACGCCCGTTCAGGGAGGATGACCTTAGCGATAAAGTTAAGCTGAATATCATGAAGATACTAAATGATAAATACGGTATTATTGAGGACGATTTCATTTCAGCAGAGCTTGAAGCTGTCCCCTGCTTTAATGCGAGGGATATCGGTTTTGACAGAAGCATGATAGGCTCTTACGGACAGGATGACAGGGTTTGCTCTTACCCCGCACTTGAAGCTGTATTAAAGGTGAAAAACCCTGAAAAGACCATAATGACTGTTCTTACGGATAAGGAAGAAACCGGAAGTGACGGAAATACCGGTCTTAACAGTTCATACCTCCCCTATTTTATATCCACTCTTGCAAAAACGCACGGGTTTGATGAAATACAGGTCATCTCGAATTCGGAATGCTTATCTGCTGATGTAAACGCTGCATTTGATCCGACATTTCCTGATGTTACAGAGTCAAGAAACGCAGCCCACCTCAATTACGGCGTATGTGTTACAAAGTTTACGGGTTCAAGGGGAAAATCGGGAACATCTGACGCTTCAGCTGAATTTGTAGGCAGGATAAGGCGTCTTTTTGACAAAGAAGGCGTTGTTTGGCAGACGGGTGAGCTCGGTAAGGTAGATGCGGGCGGCGGCGGAACTGTTGCACAGTTTGTCGCGAACCTCAATATCGACGTTATTGATGTAGGTGTCCCTGTGCTCTCGATGCACGCTCCGTTTGAGGTAACTGCCAAAAACGATATATACAATTGCTACAAGGCATTTGTAGTCTTCTTTGAAGATAAATAAACAGAAGTTTTATATAATCTGCTCACGAAAGGCATTCGCTTTTCGTGAGCTTTATTTTTTCAGTGCTTTTAAATCGACAGCCTTTGCCAGCTGCCTTTGCTATAATATATTTGCAAAAGGGGGCTAAGGCTGTGAAAATATATATAGATGTGCTGATAGTTACAAATACACTGCTTACCTCTCTGCTGCTTAAATGTATATCCTGTTTGCTGCATACTAAGATCACAGGGCGGAGAGGGGCGATAGCGTCAATAATTGGCGGTGCGGCATCGCTTCTTGCTCTTATGATCCCCGAAAACAGGTTTGAAGCACTTATCCTTACTGTCATAAAGCTTATAGTTTCTGCTATTATCCCTGCTATTGCCTTCAAAGCAAAAAAAGCACAAGACCTGTTAAAACTGTTTTTTATGTACCTTAGTGCAAGTATTGTCTTTGCAGGGGTTTGTGTACTTATATGGAAAACAGGAAGCGCAAGAGTTATATACATAAACGCTTTAACAGTGTATTTTGATTTATCACTTGGGGTACTCGCTCTTTCGGCGACAGGTTCATATCTGCTGTTATGGGGATTTGAACTTATACAAAGGAAAAACGCCTTTACCCACAAAAGCTACCACTTGCTTATAAAAATAGAAAACCTTGAATTACTGATACCCGCCGTTGCGGACACGGGAAACACACTTTCTGACTTTTTCAGCGGCTTGCCAGTTGTTATTATTTGCAGCGATGAGCTTTATGATCATTTTGAACTTGACAGAGAAGAAGCTCTGTTTGATAAAGGCTTTCATCTGATACCGTATAAGACTATAAATGGTGACGGCGTTCTTAGTGTAACTACTAACGCCACACTTACACTTATAGATAATGATAAAAACCACAAGGCAATTGAAGCAGCTGCGGGAATAACACTAAGCAGCGGACCATCAAGGGCGATTTTTAACCCTTGCCTTGCAGTATAAGGAGAGATAAAAATGATAATAACCAACATCATAAGAAAAAGGATATTCCAGCTTTACCGATCGTTTATAAAGAATGATAACTGCGGCTCAGTTGATTATATAGGCGGTGCGGAATCGCTTCCACCCCCGCTTACAAAGGAGGAGGAACAGGCGGTCTTTGAACTGATGGAGAAAGATGACAAAAAAGCAAGGGATCTGCTAATAGTTCATAATCTTCGGCTCGTAGTGTACATATCAAAGAAATTTGAGTCTACAGGCATTGGTATGGAGGATCTTATCTCTATCGGAACTATAGGGCTTATAAAAGCTGTAAAGACATATCGTGCTGACAAGAATATAAAGCTTGCAACATATGCTTCACGCTGTATAGAAAACGAAATACTAATGTTTCTTCGTAAAGCAAGTCAGAGAAGAAACGAGATATCTATTGACGAACCACTCAATGTGGATTGGGACGGAAACGAACTTCTGCTTTCGGATATTCTCGGCACAAATGAAGATACTGTCAATTCAGGTATTGAAAGTGAAGTTGAACGCGAACTGATCAAACAGGAGATAGAACGCCTTAATGACCGCGAACGGCAGATAATGGAAATGCGCTTCGGACTCGGCGGAAGAAGCGAACTTACACAAAAGCAGGTCGCCGATATTGTCGGGATATCACAGTCATATATTTCAAGGCTTGAAAAAAGAATAATAAAGTCGATCAAAAGCAATTTAGAGAAAATCTGTTGAATACATAACGCTCTTTCAGGGAATAATCAGTTTAGACCGATTATCTGAAGGAGCGTTTTTATGAACTATTCAAAGGTTAATGTCACAGGAATAAATACCGCACACATACCTGTTCTGAGCGAAAGCGAAAAGACGGAACTTATAAAAAAAGCACAGGCGGGTGATAAGGCGGCAAAGGATAAAATGGTGCTTTGTAATTTAAAGCTTGTCCTGAGAACCATACAGCCGTTTCTGTCAAGAGGTGATGATCCCGACGATATTTTTGAAGTCGGCACTATCGGTCTGTTAAAAGCAGTTGACAGGTTTGATACAGAAATGGGCGTCAAATTCAGCTCGTACTGTGTTCCTCTAATTCTCGGCGAATGTAAAAGGTATTTCCGTGACGGCGGGGCTTTAAGAGTAAGCAGGTCTATGCGTGATACTGCATATAAAGCATTCAAGGCAAAAGAAAGCTATATG
Organism: uncultured Ruminococcus sp.; assembly: GCA_902780505.1. Taxonomy (GTDB): domain Bacteria; phylum Bacillota; class Clostridia; order Oscillospirales; family Ruminococcaceae; genus NK3A76. The sequence goes on from CACZFN010000011.1 coordinate 61,989, forward strand.
GAAAAGCATCAGAAAGAACCGTCAATTGAGGAGATCGCATCAATGCTCGGTATGAAAAAGAGTGAGATCGTCACTGCTGTCGAAGCAATAAGCGATCCTGTTTCTATATATGAGCCTGTTTATTCGGATTCGGGCGATGCATTGTATGTCTATGACCAATTAAGCGATTCGGGCAGTGCTGATGACTGGCTTGATGAATTGAGCCTTAAGGATACGATAAAAAAACTGCCGCAAAGAGAAAAGGATATACTTTTCCTGAGATATTTCCGCGGTAAAACTCAGGTAGAGGTTGCAACGGCTGTCGGAATAAGTCAGGCACAGGTATCAAGACTTGAAAAAGGCGCACTTGATAAAATAAAAAAATTATTTTAATAAATATTAATAAGCCGTCGGCGATTATAAATTATTGCCCGAATCAGTTCATAATTAGAAAAATTATAGATTTTTTGCAAGAATTATGCTATAATCAATATATACGAACTAAGGAGGTGTAATATAATAAAATGATACTGATAGCTTCATGCGACGATATATCACGTGAGATTTTAAAAAATAAGTTTATGAAATACACCTCCGAGCCTATAACGGTAGCTGATTCAAAACAGCATATGAAAGCACTTATGGTAACCGGGGCGTATAAGTTTACTATTGTTTTAAATGATGAATATGACGAAGAAGAAATACTGTCAATTCGGGAATATGCCATGAAAAACAACAGCAGTATTATAGCACTTGACAGATCATATTTTGAGCATTACAAAGACAATTTGTCAAATCCTCAGGCAGCAGACGGCACTTTATTATCCCCTATGATGAATATGCGTCTGATGATGCTCAACATAGAACGCTTTGAATGTCTTGATACTATCAGCTTTTCCGAACTGCTGTCAAGATATCATCAGATAATCAATTTTGAACTGTACTGGACAGGCCTTGATGCTAATCATGTCGGCTATAACTGGATCGTCGACTGCCTGACTATTCTGACGCTTTGCGATAATTACAGCAAAAATTACAAGAAATATTTGTTTCCTGTTATAATGGAAAAATACGGGGTTACAGGCTCGGCTGTGGAATCAGGTATAAGAAGATGTATAAATGCGTTTGTATCATCAGCCGATGATATTGTAAGGAGAGAGATATTAGGTCCTTTTTCCGATAGCACGACAAAAGTATCAATAAGCGAGTATATGCGTGTTCTTTGCGACAGGATAATTAAATACTACCCGCATATAACAAAAAGGATACTTGAAGATAACAGGCTAAGCGACGAAAGCGTAGTTGAAATGATAAAAACAAGGTTTAAAAATGATACATAATCAAACTCAAAAAAGAATATAAATATAAAAACTATTCTTTTTCGGGAGGACTAAACTATGGTTTGTTCGTTAAGTGAACTCAGAAGCAAAGAAGTCGTAAATGCTAAAACAGGGCTAAAACTTGGTTTTGTTGATGATATAGAGTTTGATACAGTAACGGGAAACATCGTTTCAATAGTAATTTTTGGGCGTCCGAGAGCATTCGGCATTATGGGCAGAGATAACGATATTATAATAAAATGCGAAGATATAGAGCTTATCGGTGAAGATACTGTACTTGTAAGATTCAGCGATAATGCAATATGCACAAAATCAAGAAGCTTCACTGTTGAAAATTTGTCACACTAAATGCGGTATCCCCCTTGAAATGTGAGGGGAAATATGGTATAATATTAAAGCAATTCGCACGCATGGTTCTTTGCCTGTGGTTCCCGCTGATGGGTAAGGCAAGTATTACAGGTCATGCGGAGGGCAATATCCGTAAAACGGAAATAAAAAACCAAAACAGGAGGTTACTACAATGGGAGTAGTATCAATGAAGCAGCTTCTTGAAGCAGGTGTACACTTTGGTCACCAGACAAGAAGATGGAACCCGAAAATGGCACCTTACATCTTTACTGAAAGAAATGGTATTTATATCATTGACCTTCAGAAGACTGTAAAGAAGCTTGAGGAAGCTTATCTTTTCGTAAGAGATATCTCTGCTGAGGGCAAAGAGGTACTTTTTGTAGGTACTAAGAAGCAGGCAGGCGATTCTATCAAGGAAGAAGCTTTAAGAGCAAACGCACACTATGTAAACGCAAGATGGCTTGGCGGTATGATGACAAACTTCAAGACCATCCAGAGAAGGATCAAGAGATTAGAGCAGCTCCATGCTATGGAAACTGACGGTACATTCGATCTTCTTCCCAAGAAGGAAGTTGTTAAACTTCAGCTTGAGATCGAAAAGCTTGAAAAGTTCATGGGCGGTATAAAGAATATGAAGACACTCCCCGGTGCACTTTTCGTAGTTGATCCGAGAAAGGAAAAGATAGCAGTATCCGAAGCTAAGAAGCTTGGCATACCGGTTGTTGCAATAGTTGACACAAACTGTGATCCTGATGATGTTGATTACGTTATCCCCGGTAATGATGATGCTATAAGAGCAGTTAAGCTTATTGCAGGCTGCATGGCTGATGCTATTCTTGAAGGCAGACAGGGTGAGCAGGAAGCAGCAGAAGTTGAAGCAGCTGAGGCTGAGAAAGTCGAAGAAGAATAATTTAGAGATCAATACGGGCAGGCAGAAAATATGTCTGCCCTGATTTCGATAAAACAGGAGGAAAATAAAATGGCAAATGTAAGCGTTAAGGAAATAAAAGAGCTTATGACAGCAACTGGTGTCGGTATGATGGATTGCAAGAAGGCACTTGTAGAAGCTGACGGCGATATGGAAAAGGCAGTTCTAATTCTTCGTGAAAAAGGTCTTGCTACACAGGCTAAAAAGGCAGGCAGAGTTGCTGCTGAGGGTATCTGCACAGCTGTAGTTGAAGGCAATGTAGGCGCAGTTGTTGAAGTTAATATCGAAACAGACTTCGCCGCTAACAATGACGAGTTCAAGGCGTTTGTTGCAGCAGTTGCTAAGACAATAATCGAGAAGAATCCTGCTGACGTTGATGCACTTAAAGCAACAACAATAAGCGGCGGTGACAAAACCGTTGATGAAGCACTTCAGGAACTTTTCATAAAGATCAGAGAGAATATGGTTATCCGTCGTTTCAAGAGATTTGAGGGCATACTTGTCCCCTATGTTCACGGCGGCGGCAGCATAGGCGTTATGGTCAAGCTCGAAAGTGACCTCGATGCTGACAAGGTATATGAAGTTGGTAAGAACTGTGCACTTCAGGTTGCGGCTATGAACCCTGCATATCTTGATAAGGAAAGCGTTCCTGCATCTGCACTTGACGAGGAAAAGAAGGTCCTTTTAGCTCAGATGGCTGATGATCCTAAGATGGCTAACAAGCCGGAACAGGTAAAGGCCAAGATCGTTGAAGGTAAAGTTGGTAAGTTCTATTCTGAAAACTGCCTCCTTGAGCAGACATTTGTAAGAAGTGATATCTTCGAGGGTTCTGTTGGCAAGTATGTTGCTGACGCTGCTAAGAAACTCGGCGGTTCTATCAAGGTAGTTGAGTACGCAAGATTTGAGCGCGGCGAAGGTGTTGAAAAGAAGGAAGACAACCTTGCTGATGAAGTTGCTTCAATGCTCAAGTAATCAGATACTTAGTATAAAAATTGCCGGTACACGTAATGGCAGATACTCATATAGAAGCTTTGCCCCGAAACACTGTCTCGGGGCATATTTATACTATTATTTTATTCTTATAAATCAGATTTTATAACACATCACAGCATTCATCATTAGTACCTCTATGATCATCAGTCCTGTAATGTATCTCTTTGCTGCCGTCTGCCTTTAGAATCACACGCAGATCATCTACATATATATCAGATGCAAAAAATATGCCAAACTCCGTGTCCCCATTCCTTCTGACACCGATGTATGATAATTCTATTCCGTCCATGATTTCCTGTTCAGTAGAATTTTCCTTGATAAGCTCCGGTCTGAACAGAAAATGGTCAGCCACCAGTTTTCTTATTTCATGATCTCTGCGCTCCTTGTCAGACAGGATCTTTTCTAATTTGTTATAGTACTTTCCCGGTTGTATATCCCTCAGCTCCGGGATATCAGGTATCAGCTTATTTATATCAAGATCGATCTCCTCCTTGCCGGGAAGTCTTTTCTCGATCAGACCGTAATATCCTATATCGGGGGTTGCTGCAAAAGTATCGGTTTCAAAAAACACAGTGCAGGTCTTTTCTCCTGTCAGATTATATTCCCACTCGACTTCACCCTCAAAACCGACATCACCGCTGTCAGTAAAAAGGAATCTGCAATACGGGGTATCGAAATAGATGTATTTTCTTTGCTTTTGAGCCAGTAATTTATAGTACTTGTCAGACTTGAGCATTATGAATATAAGAAACACCGGCAGTATACCGCTTGCAGCAAATGAAAATATAGCGGTCGACTTATAATTGCCCACATTATCACCGATATAATAAGTGTCAGGATCATTCGGGTCATAATGAATGGTGATATTATCGCCTTTTTTTCTGCTCCCCTTTTGGCATAAATATTCTTCAGTTTGAATTTGCCGTCAGTCTCGACCTCGATCTGTCTCCAGTATTTACCGGAAACATACTTATTTTCAGCTTTATCAGTATCGTATATGCGTCCTGTTCCTTCATAGATCACTGTTCCTGTCACTTCAGAGCTGCATTTGTCTTTAAGCTCCGTATAAACGGACATTTCTACAAAACCTATCAAAAGACATATCACTGATACTGTAATGACCAATATCCAACAGAATATCTTTGCTTTTTTACTTGGTGCTTTATCCAATATAATCACCACCTTACACATAAATCCCGATCTATATTAGTATAATTATACTCCTGAATAGAAAAGATGTCAATAGAAAGGCCATAGTACTTCTGACAGATATATCAGAAATACTATAGCTCAATACTTCTATATCAACATCGCCCGAATGTGTACCGGTATTTTTATATACTCAAATCACAGTAATTAGTTTTAATACATCATTATTTAAGTTTTGAAATACAAATAAACAATCACCGTTCATTTCAAAAACATAGTTTCCGCCCTCTTTAATATCATCAAGTTCTTTCTCAGCTGTCTTTTCACTGTCAGAGTTTAAATAAATCAGCTTACCATCAACAAAGGTAATATATGTGTCGTCTTTTACTGCTATAAGTTTATCCTTGAACTCAAGGCTGTATTTGTAATCAAGCGTGGTTTTATCATACACAGAAATACTGCTATACATAGAGTCCTGTGTGTTATCAGAAAAAGCCTTGTTCTTTCCCGTCAGGTGAGTATGGTCTGCCGAGGGCTGCCCTATGGTTATTAACTTGTCATTATCGGTATAAAAGTATCTTGCTTGATAGCTTTGCTTTACTTCTTTGCGAATAGTGTTTTGGCATTCGGCAAATCCATCATCATGAATGGAATACTCACACATCGTTTCGCCGGCAGAGTTTAAATACTCAGTCGAGATAAAGCCATTATCATTCAGCCTGTAAATACAAAACCCATTAAATGAGATGATAAATGCGGGGCATTGCTCTTTATTATCATAGATCTCAAAGAATATCATCTCTGTGTTGTCTTTTTCTGCAATAATGGTGTATCTATTATTGATAGGTTTCAAATAAAATGCCGGATCGTCTTTGTTTTTCTCATCAAAAAATATCTTTTGACCTGTCATATCAGAAAATGCGATATCCTCACCCGTTTTAAGATCATATATCTTCAAGCACGCCCTTGCGCTTTCCATATCACTGCTTACGGCTATCAGCTTATCATCAAGCGTTATGATGTGGTCGTAGCGTATCTCTATCTTAAACAGTTTATTCAAAGCGCTGCCGTCATAGCAATAGAGCTGCCCCGTCTTCACTTCATAGATAAACATACTTTCATCATTCTTTGACAGCAGGCAGTATGAATCAAACTCGCCCACCTGCGTTTTATCGGGGTAGGAATATACACTTTGTCCGTCTGCATAATACAGTTTGCCCTTATATTCACAACTATATGATGAATCAAGCGCGCCGTAGTGGTCTGATATCAACTCATATGCAGGCTCTTTGTCACGAGAAAAAAACTTTAAAATAATAGTAATGAGAAAACAAATCGAAATCAACACTATTATTCCAAGAACTGCAAATATTGATATTAGCAGTTTTTTATTTGATAAAATGCGGTTCATATACACTTACCTCCCCGCAAGCATTTTAATATCATGAATCAAAACAATTATTCTATGTTGATATACAAATTGTATCACATATTATATAGATTATCAATAAAATCGCATTTATTGTAAATGCTTTTAACCGCATTGTTATAAAGATTACAAAAAACGCCCGGCTTATTGTAAAGCCGGGCGTAAAGTATATTTACTTGATATCAAAGGTGAAGAACTCTCTCTTTTATTTCCTGCGTTCTGCCCTGATTCCAGAACTGTGTACCAATATATCCGCAGGTACGTCTTGCAACATTGAGCTTATTCTGGTCACGGTTGCCGCAGTTTGGGCATTCCCATACAAGCTTGCCGTCGTCTTCAGTTATCTGGATCTCGCCGTCATAGCCGCACACTTGACAGTAATCACTCTTAGTGTTAAGCTCAGCATACATTATATTATCGTAGATAAAGCGCATCACATCAAGTACAGCAGGGATATTATTCTGCATATTGGGGACTTCAACATAGCTGATAGCGCCGCCTGGCGATAAACGCTGGAATTGTGATTCAAATTTAAGCTTTGTAAAAGCATCTATCTTCTCTGTAACATGAACATGATAGCTGTTCGTTATATAATTCCTGTCAGTAACACCCTTTACAATACCGAAACGCTTCTGTAAGCACTTCGCAAATTTATAAGTTGTGCTTTCAAGCGGTGTACCATAAAGTGAGAAGTCTATGTTTTCCTTTTCTTTCCATTTTTTGCAGGCATCATTCATATGCTGCATAACTTCAAGTGCAAACGGTGTAGCTTCGGGATCGGTATGTGATTTCCCTGTCATATAAACAGTACATTCATGCAAGCCCGCATAGCCGAGCGATATCGTAGAATAGCCACCATAAAGCAACTTGTCGATCTTTTCGCCCTTTTTAAGCCTTGCAAGAGCGCCGTACTGCCAGAGTATCGGTGCAACATCAGAAAGAGTACCCTTTAGCCTGTTATGTCTGCACATAAGCGCACGATAGCAAAGGTCAAGTCTTTCATCAAAGATCTCCCAGAACTTTTTCATATCCTTACCGGATGAAAGTGCAACATCAACAAGGTTTATTGTTACTACGCCCTGATTGAACCTGCCGTAATACTTTGGCTTGCCGTTTTCATCAATATAAGGTGTAAGGAAGCTGCGGCATCCCATACAGGTATAGCAATGGCCTTCACCATTCTTATCGACTTTAAGCTGAAGCATAACCTTTTCAGATATATAATCGGGTACCATTCTTTTAGCTGTACATTTAGCTGCAAGTTCTGTCAAGTAATAATACTTGCTGCCTTCATATACATTATCTTCTTCAAGAACATATATAAGCTTAGGGAATGCAGGTGTCACCCAAACGCCTGCCTCGTTTTTAACGCCTATATAACGCTGCTTTAAGGTTTCCTCGATGATCATTGCAAGGTCTGCCTTTTCCTGCTCGTCCTTTGCTTCATTAAGATACATAAACACAGTCACAAAAGGCGCCTGGCCGTTAGTAGTAAGAAGTGTGACCACCTGATACTGAATAGTCTGTACACCTCTTGTGATCTCTTTTTTAAGGCGTTCTTCGGTTATTTCATTTATTTTTTCTTCAGTTGCTTCAACACCAAGCTCCTGTATTTCGTCAATAAGTTCTTTTCTTATCTTCTTACGGCTGATGTCAACAAACGGTGCAAGATGTGTAAGGCTTATGCTCTGCCCTCCGTACTGGTTTGATGCCACCTGAGCTATTATCTGTGTAGCAATATTGCAGGCAGTAGAAAAGCTGTGCGGCTTTTCAATAAGTGTTTCACTTATCACTGTACCATTCTGCAGCATATCCTCAAGATTTACAAGGTCACAGTTATGCATATGCTGAGCAAAGTAATCAGAATCATGGAAATGGATTATCCCCTGCTTGTGTGCCTCAACAATGTCCTGCGGGAGCAGTATTCTGTCAGTCAGGTCTCGGCTTACCTCACCCGCCATATAATCACGCTGTACACTGTTTACAGTCGGGTTTTTATTTGAGTTTTCCTGCTTGACTTCTTCATTTGCACACTCAATAAGCGAAAGTATCTTATTATCTGTAGTGTTAGATTTTCTTACAAGCGATCTCTGAAAACGGTATCTTACATAGTTCCTTGAAAGGTCATAAGCGCCTTTTGCCATGATCTGGTTTTCAACCATATCCTGTATTTCTTCAACATGGGCTGCCCTGCCCATTTTATTACACTTGTACTCAACATACTCAGCGATTTCCTTGATCTCTTCATCAGGGAGCTTATACTTTTCTGTAGCCTTGTTTGCCTTAACTATTGCATTTACGATCTTTTCAATATTGAACTTTTCTTCTGCGCCGTTTCTCTTGATAATGTTCACTTTAAAATCCCCCTTTAATTTCGGCTTTCTTGTTATTTTTCTCTCAAAGCTTATTTCATTAAAGGTCAATTCGGCGTTATATATTTAGTTGTTCCAAATTAACCAAACAGTCCTGATTTTTACACGATACTGTATATCATCAACGTATGGTATACAACATATTGTATTATAACACCATTTGAAAAGTTTTGCAATAGCTGCCGCAGCAAATCGTTACTTTGAATAAATTTGTTTGAATAATTTATAAAGTTTGCACAAACTTAGCACAACATACTGTTATTTAATTAACAATCAAACCACAATATATAGTGTTTGGGTAGTGATTACATACAAATTAGCCGCCCGATTTTTCGGACGGCTATATAAACACTTGTATTTACTACCATTTACGGGAAGTATATTCTTCCCTGTCACCGGTTTGCTTATCATCGCGGTCATTACTCTGAACATAATAAAGCTTTTTTTCAAGATTTTCTATTACTTCGTCATTCCGGTAAGTGTTAAGAGCTGCATCTTCACTTTTGTTCAGGAACGGATAACCGTCAAACTGCTTTAACACATCAAGGTCGGCTTCATATCTTGACGTCTTATAAGATGCAAATATAAGATAAACGAGCATAGCAGCCGGTATCGGCGAAATATATTGATTCCCGAGTATATCTATCAGCATATATAAAGCAAAAACAGCAGGAACAGCAAATCGCTTTGTTCCCTGGACAGTCATAACTGCACCAGCGATAAAAAACGCAATAAAATCCAAAACCCCTGTTACACCTGTATTGATATACTGCGAGGAATAAATTGTTGCGGCTATTCCTATCCAGCCAAGTATGCCGTACACGACAAAAGACAAAACCATTGCGGCAAAGGGTATCGTGGTCAATACCTTTATATTTCGCTTATCCTTTACATAAATACTCCTGCGCTGTTTATTTGTCATCATCGATATCTCAGCATAAGAATGATATGGGGACGTTGCTTTCATCAAGAACACCTCGTGCGATGTAAAGTAAAACAGCTTGTCAGCCTATATATGCCTTGTGGAATATCTTTTTGCCTTTTTTGATTATTACAGGCTCGCTCAGGTCAACCATGCCCTTAGGATCCGTAAACTTTTCGTCATTTATTGATATACCGTTCTGTGTTACAAGACGTCTGCCCTCACTGTTTGAAGGTGCAAGACCTGTTTTAGTCAGCAGTTCTAAAATGCCTATCTTTCCGTCTGTCAAGTCCTCGGCCTTGATAGCTGTCGAGGGCATATCAGCTTTATCCGCACTGCCCGAACCAAATATAGCTTTTGCAGCAGCATCGGCCTTCTGTGCTTCCTCCTCACCGTGAACGAGCTTTGTAAGCTCGAAAGCGAGCAGTTCCTTAGCCTTGTTGAACTGAGCGCCCTCCATAGTCTTTTCCATTTCTTCTATTTCCTCGATAGGAACGAATGTAAGCATTTTAAGGCACTTGATAACATCTGCATCGCCTACATTCCTCCAATACTGGTAGAATTCATATGGTGAAGTCTTTTCCGGATCAAGCCATACAGCACCTTTTTCTGTCTTGCCCATTTTCTTGCCTTCGGAGTTTAACAGCAGAGTGATAGTCATAGCATAAGCATCTTTGCCGAGTTTCTTTCTTATAAGTTCTGTGCCGCCAAGCATATTAGCCCACTGGTCATCACCGCCGAACTGCATATTACAGCCATAATCCTTATAAAGCTTGTAAAAGTCGTAAGACTGCATTATCATATAGTTGAATTCAAGGAATGTAAGACCTCTTTCCATTCTCTGCTTATAGCACTCAAAAGTAAGCATTTTGTTTACAGAGAAATGTGCGCCGACTTCTCTCAAAACATCAACATAATTAAGATCCAAAAGCCAGTCCGCATTATTAACGACCATTGCCTTATTATCGGAAAAGTCAATAAAGCGTGACATCTGCTTTTTAAAGCATTCAACATTATGTTCAATTGTTTCCTTTGTGAGCATTTTACGCATATCTGTTTTACCGGATGGATCGCCGATCATGCCGGTTCCCCCGCCAAGCAGGGCTATAGGCTTGTTTCCTGCCATTTGCAGCCTTTTCATAAGGCAAAGTGCCATAAAGTGTCCTACATGAAGGCTGTCAGCTGTAGGATCAAATCCAATATAAAAGGTGGCTTTACCTGCATTGATAAGTTCCTTGATCTCCTCCTCGTCAGTTAGCTGAGCAAGCAGTCCTCTTCTTTTAAGTTCTTCAAATACTGTCATTTTCTCTTTTCTCCTTTTATTTAATTTCTTTTTTGTGGTTAAGATGAATACCTATATGCCCTATACCGAGAATTATCACCGATATCACAAGCAAAATGTTTTTGCCGTATATCCCAAGCATAAAAAACGCCGCAACAGGCAGTGTCGCCCCTGCTACAGGCACACCTAAAATACTGCTGTACATATCTTTCATAGTCTTTTCACTATTGAAATACCTTATCCAGTATATCTCGTAGAGCAACATAAGTAAAAATGCTGCTAAAAGCCATAAACTCCATAAAGAAACCCTACCGATATTGAGATCCTTAAAAATCAGGCACACCGTGCTGACGAGCACCTCACCTGTTCTTTCAAGGGCAAGCAGGACTTTGTTTTCATTTACAACATATTTTTCATAATCCTTAGGCTGATTATTGCTCCAGATAATATTTGGTATTATCAGCATAAGCAGAAAAATCAATCCGACATATGAAAACCCTAAATGCATTTTTATATGCCCCACTTGTCATAATGAATAAATTCGTCGGGCGAATTCATTTATATCACACTCCAGTCAATATAAAAGCCCCCGAAAGCCTAAGCCTTCGAGGGCGAATTATCGCGGTACCACCTCAAGTTTATCGGTCAAAGCCGACCTTTACGCATACATAATATGCCTTGCACTGTAACGTGTGCTCACGTGATGCATTTGCATAAAGCTTTCTGTGCATCAGGCTCAGGAATGTAATTTCAGCCGATACCCATTATCTGCTCACACCAAACGCAGACTCTCTTGAAATCAAATACCGCCTACTAAGCTCCGTCAAAGCCTTTTAAATATATCAAATATATTATACCATAATAAACAGATATTGTCAATAGTGCTATTACACGTTTTCAAGCCTTTTTGTAATAAAATCAACAACTTCCTCAGGCTTGATACCAAGCACCACAGCAAATTCGTCAAATAATACGTGCTCAGCTTCTTTGAGATAACGTTCATCAGAGGAATGGAATTTCCTCCCATGTTCGATCTGATCCTTTCTGTGGAGATAGAGCATTCTTACCATTTTAAGAAGTTCTTCCCTGTTGCCGCTTTTGACTATCTTATTAAAGTATTCGCTTCGCTGTGCATCGTTTTCGATCCAACTTGTATTTATATCAGGCATTGACAGTATAAGCGAGTCGATATCATCTTTGGAAAGTATATGCTTTATTCTGCCTAAAAGCTCTTGATTTGCCATAGGTACATATATAGTTGAACCTTTCTCATATACAGGGTTAAGAACAAGGTGTCTTCTCACTTCACCTTTGACCTTGTTTTCAGTTTCACCCGCTATCCTGCAAACACCTGATGCAGCATAAGTAACAACATCACCTATTTTAAACATACTTTCCTGCCTTTCTCGTATAGAAAACAACTCTCTAAACTAATTATACCACAATCAGCTTAAAAATGTCATAGGCATTTTTAACAAAAATCATTTGATCTCGCTTTGACTGATAACATCAAGGCAGACATTGCCTTTTATCTCCTTAACCGTAAGAATAAGCTTCTTTCTTTTGGATGTTATGTTTTTAAATATGACCTCCCTTTCAGCCTTTGCAGAGTAATCGCCGTAAAAAAATAAGGCGTTGAAATACAGGAAAGTATCCCCTATCTGCCTAAGCTTCCAGAATTCCCTTTCACCGGGAGAATGCTGCATATAAAGATATTTTCTTTTGAATTTTTCTTGAGTAGGTTTGTCAATATAAAAATGTATAGTACGTCTGTCTGTAAATACCATTTTGAAATGCATTGTACCGTTAGTGCTTGTATAGCATATAATATGATGCCGTATACCGTTGATAATGTAGATAATATCAAAATTCCTTAAACACACAAGAGAATAGAAAGCCGTATCAATAATAAATTCAGGATTTTCCCTTCCCCATTTATTAATAAGCAATTCAGCGTTTTCATCAATATAAATAGTTACCATATATCCCCTCCTGCATCAATACAATGTTAAAGCCTGTCTATATTATACAGTATTTAACAGATTAAGTCAATAGATATAAAATTAAAATAAAAAAATATGCAAAAGACCTTGACAAACGCGTTTAAATATGATAAAATAAATAAGTCGTGAAAATAATGTATATTCACGGACAGGTGTCCGAGTGGTTTAAGGAGCCGGTCTTGAAAACCGGTGATACGGCAACGTACCGTGGGTTCGAATCCCACCCTGTCCGCCAATTAAATATTAATGCGGATTTACCCAAGTGGTGAAGGGGCTCCCCTGCTAAGGGAGTAGGTCTCGAAAGGGGCGCGAGAGTTCAAATCTCTCAATCCGCGCCAA
>CACZFN010000012.1 GCA_902780505.1 uncultured Ruminococcus sp.
CTCATATTCGGGTTTCATCGGCACTTGTTTGCCGATTGCTTCAATAGCTATCGGCAGTATAAGTCTATTATCAACTACATCTATCAACCCTTCGACCTCTACCCTTTTCAGCCTTATATATGCGTCTTTGTTTGTCATTTGTCTACCCCCTCTTAAACTCCGGGCATTCTATAACACAGTAGCTTTCGAGCCGTTTGCGTCCTTTCCTGGGGTGGGTGGCGAAAACATCACTTCTTACAGCCCGCCACCCTTTCACGGGACAGCCATATCGTGACCAGTTGCAGCCTGTTATGTATCTCCCAAAGATATCTCTTTTGGGTGTGGCGTTTGCACACCTCCAGCATAGTGTCATCTGCGGCAATTGTCATCACCGTCCCCGCGCTTGTTTTGTCCCGCCGCCACTACAAGGCAGGTGATGAAGAACCCGGTTATGCCGCCTGTTATAAAGCTCACTGTAAAACTAATCATTGTTTATCTTCTCTTTCTTGAATTTATCTATCCTGTCGTGCCCGATCATTTGTATCACACATATCCATGCCTCAAAAGCGCTGTCGGGTTCTGTCATATCAGCGTTATATAAACTGTAAAACCGCTTTATCGCCCGTGCCGCTTCCACAGTTGAAGGTATAAGCTTGTATATCCCATCATAATAACACAGTGCCGCGCCCAAAGCTGTGTAATCAGATTTCATTATGGTGTACCTTGGCATTGCATAGGCGTTTGTAGTTTTCTTTTACTTTTGATAATTCATCATCATACAGCGCTATCTGCATATTAGCACTCCAATGCTTGTCCGTCTGCTCGGTGAGTTCCTTATTCAAGCGGGCTTTGTCTAAATAAGTATAGACCATGAAAATTAAGCCCGCTATTTCAAGTAAAGATCTTAAATATCTCATTCTATAACCCCCTGTAAATCTCTTCTAATGCCGCTTTATACTTTTGATCGGGTGATTGCGGTAAAACATATCCATCTTTTATAAAACCTCCGACAGCAATAATTTCACCGTCATCGCAATCAATATATTCATACAAGGCTTCTTCATCGAAAGGAGAAAGGTATTTAGGATCCACTGCTATTATTTTGCCGTTTGCATCTAAAAAAGTGTGATCGTAGCCGCGATAATTGATTGTAATGTATTTTCTGTCTGCCGGTATACCGTCATTTCTTGGCCTGCAAATATTCGGGATTTCTCCGATGTTGAATGTGTGCTTTTTCATATCATCAATACCGAGTATGGCCGCTAATTCTTCTTGAGTTTCTATAAATGGCCAGCTGCTTACGTCATATGCTGCATATCCATTAGAAAGCAGTTGTGTACCGGAGGATTCATCACGCCAAAGTGATATACTCGGACTTCTCTTGATTATGTTAAGTGCCTTTTGCAACTTCATTCACCACACCCCCGATATCAAGCATTACAATAAGTGCCTTTATTTTATCATCATACAGTGCCTTATGTTCGCTGTCCTCGTGTTCATTATAAAACTCTCTTAGATCGCTGACACTTCGCAGTGCCGCCTTAAAGTAAGCTTTGAAGATCTCGATTTCATCACGGATGACTGCCTCGGGCTTCTGCACATTTTCAAGTTCACGGCTAAGCCCTGAGATCTCTTTTTCTTTCTTTTCGATTTCGTCTTTAAGACGCTTTATCTCCGATTCATCAGTGACAGTAACTATTTCCTTTTCGGGTTCGGCGCTCTGAATCTTATTAAGCTTGTCTTCAAGTCTTTTCTTTATGGATTTATAGTTCCTGAGGTCTTTTTCGATTTTTTCTTTTTCGGCGGATATCTTCGCCTTGTCTTCAGCCGCCTTAATAAGCTGTGCTTTTGCATCAAGCGCTTGTGTTCTGAAGCTTTCAAGACTGTCAAATGTCAACTGGCTTTCTTCTTCAAGCTTTTTGTTCTTTTCTTTTAGTTCTTTAATTTCAGCTTCCATTTCAGACTTTGAAAGCCCGTCTATGTCCTCGTGATCTTTTAGAAATTTGTCCCTTTCTTCGTCATCAAGAGTTGTCAGCAGATAAAGCTTTGATATCTCTATTTTTCTTCCCGGGGAGAAAAATTCCTCGGGAAGTCTTTCCTTGTTATCGAGAACGGTGATGTATTTGCTTGCCTGACCGTCAGATATTTCAAAATACTGCTTGGTGTACTGGTCAAAGCTTTCAAAGCCGAGCTCAATATAATATCTGTTATCCCTTATTTTTTTAAGCTCTCCTGCGTAATCAATAAAGCTTTCAACCGCAAGCCTGGCCGCTTTCATCACCCTTTCATGACATTCATGCGCTGCCTGCTCTCTGTAAAGCGTGATCTCATTTCCTTCTTCAATGCCCGCTATCATTGTTTGTTCTGTCATGCTGTTTTCCTCCTGTTATTTTTTGATTTCTTAGCTTCCTCGGCGCGTTTTGCGTATACTTTCAAAAGGTGTTCCTGGTATAGCTTTTCAAACTCTGTGATCTCTTCAGGCTTTTCACACCCGCCCACAGATATAACATTGTTTTTATATCCTCTGCACTGTTTTATAATACAGTCATTTCCGACCTCGATCGTATAATAGGGCTTGTCCGGCTCAGTCTTCCGGCGGAGGAACATGATCGACAGCTTTCCGTTAACGTGTCTGTCGGCATATCCTCCTACACAATGGCTCAGTACCTTGCCTTCATTAACGATATCGGCTTTGCTCTTAGGCGAGATAACACATAAGTCACCATGCTCAAACTCCAGATCCTTTCTGCCGCTTATGATCACATAGCTGTCAGGATTTTCTATCATAGCCCTGATCTTTGCAATCCTGTCATGTGCCGCATAGAAGTTTTTGGGAAAGTATATGCCTTTATCCCTTACATTGTATTTTAGCCTGATACAGTCGCTTATATAGTCACTGTAGTCTCTGAGCCCTGCACTATTGATATCAATGCCCGCTTTCTTCATGTATGATATAAGCTTGTCTATTGTTATTCCTGTCGCCATTATTACCTTGTCAAGTATATCATATGTATCATGTATTCCTGCAAGGCGATTATACTCGATGATTTTGTCTATATGCTTGTCGGGATATCTTTTTCTCCATATTTTGAAAGCCTCAAGCGATATCTGCCCATTTGCAATAGGTTCAAGCGCATCCTTAGTAACGCCAAGCATTTTATGGGGTTCATTCTGTTTCCAGTCTATATCGGGCTTAGGTTTTTGAGTGTAATAGCCATAGTACCCGCTGTATGTATGGGAAACGCTGTCTGCAACAAGCGTCATAAGTCCGCATTTAAGCAATCTCTCACAGCCGCGGTGTTTTTGATAGAATTTTAAATACTCTATCGGAAATTCGCCTGAATACATTTCAAGCATCGAGTATTTCATGCAGGTCTTTTTTACATTCTCACAGCCTATCAGATTATAAGCGTTAAAGCCCTGCCTTTTAAACTGCGGCTCGGTAATCTTGGTTCTTGCCTTCCATTCATCACCAAGCCTTCCCGTATAATATGTGCATCCACCTAAAACGCACTTATCCCAAACCTTATCTCTGCCATATCTGAATGCCTGCTTATCTGTGAATATATAGCGCTGCGTCTCCGTCACTGTTACCCTCGGTTTAAGCTCGTTTTTATACATATACTGCTGATAGTTAAAGCAGCTGATATATAGATTATCGTCCTTGCTGCTGTTCTGCAAGACCACAAAGTTATCCTCGCTTTCAAGCGTAACTCCGTCAAAGCGGTAATAATTCCTTAGGACCGTACCCTCCTTATGACAGTTCGGGCACTCGCGGCGCTTACGATGTATGTAGTATAGTTTATCGTCAATGTCAGAACTCTTACAAGCAGTACAATGTGCGGTTTTTCCGTCACATATTATCCAGCTTGCTATACTCTGCTCCATTTGCTTTCTGAGATATGCTTTCAGCTTTGGAAAGCCCTTTAATAATTCCTCTGCCCTTTCCTTATTCATACAGTTCACCTCAGAAATCCAGCAGGCCGTCGAGGTCAAACTTGACACTTTTACTCTTGTTATCGCTCTTGCTGCTAACCCCGCCGTCGCCTAAATCAAGGCTCATCGTAAGTTTTACATCAGCCCCGGGGAAGTAGAACTGCACTGCCTTTTTAAGTGTAAGCAGGTCGGACAGGCTCTGCTTTGCGTCCTTTACTATTTCGGAAAGGCAGTCGCAAACGGTCTTGTCCTGCTGCATAACAGCCTGTGCGAACTCGTCATTATCCTCACAAAGCTGCTTTAAGGCTGTCAGAATGTTAAAGCCCTCGCCGCCTTCATTACTGATCGCAAGCGCATATCGGTTAAGCTTGCCCTTGCCCTCCTTGTATTCCTTGTCAAGCTTTTCAAAGGCTGTCATCAAGCTCACCCCTTCCCCTCATAAACAGTGCGAACGCTTCCCCTAAGTCCCATGCCCGCTGTTCCGCTTCGGACATATTGTTATACACTGTCAGCATAGTACGGCAGCCTTCTATCAGCGCCTCTTGACATTTTCCTAAAAGTATGCTATCCTTATCTTGTGAATTAATTTCATTTGTTGAGCTCGTATCGGTGGCAGCCGGTGCGGGCTCTTTGCTTTTTGCTGTCACGCTCTTACCGTCAATAGCTGTAAATGCATGACAATGCTCGCTGAATTTGCATTCGTTATTATTCATTTACTATTTCCTCCGTTTACTCGGTGATATTTCTGTCGCCTGTTCCTCATATCTATGATCTCATCATCATATTTGACATATATGCATTCTCCGCCCTTAAAGCCTTCTATGCTGAAGCTGTTAAAAGAGTGTATCTCGGTCACAAGCCAGTTTGCTTCGCCCATTATGGCGCCCAGCCATACCGCAGGAACAGTCAGCCCTTTAAAGTGATCCCCAAAAATGCTGATGATCTCTTCCTCTTTTACCTGAGCTTTAAATTTCTTGTATGTCTCAGTCCCTGCATCAACGCTCATCCCGAAGGTGGTGCCATCAAACTCGATTGCTTTAAGCGCTTTATACATTTATATCGCCCTGTCCTTTCATTTCAAGTTCATGCATTTTTCTCTCAAACCTGCGCTTGATGTTCATTCTGCGCTGACGCTCGCGCCACTCCCTCTCTTTTTGCGACTCTACCACCTGCGCAAACAAAAAGCCGCAGAAAAACATAACTATCATTGTTATTGCTATCACTTTGTCATTCTTCTGTCAGTCCCAATGATCTGGCTGTTTTGTATCTCTTTTCGAGGTTCTTAAAATCAATGCCCCATAAACTGTATGCAAATGCACAATCGACACCGTTCGATACGAATATCGGTATACCCTCCTTGATCTGTTCGGCACGCACCTGTTTAAGGTAGTGCCCGGCCGTGGTTCTTGATACCCCGAACAGCTTCATTACTTCCTGAACTTGCAGTACCGTGTGGGAAAGGTATATCTTCAAGGCCGTTTCAATGTTCACTATGTTTTTCATTCGGTTTTTCCCTCCTTCTGAAATCAAAGGAAAAGTCAATTGTAGATTTTTCCCTTTCAATGTCTTTCTGCTCAGCTATTTCGGCAAGCAGCTTGTTAAGCTGCGATTCCGCCTGCGCTTCGGCAGAATGGATCAGACTATATGCTTTGCCAATATCGTCCCGTTCAATACTAATCGCCGCCCACCTGAGAGTCTTGATGATCTCTCCGAGCCATATTACAAGCTTCTCGCTGTCCGAAATATTTAGTTTTGCCATATTACTCACCCCATAGCATATCATCAACTGTTGTTCCTAAGACTTTGGCAATTTTACCCGCCACTGTAACGCCCGGCTGCTTGATATTCAGCTCATACTGTCCTATAGCTCCCTGAGATATGCCTACAAGCTTGGCAAGTTCCGCCTGAGATAGCTCTTTTTCTTCTCTTAGTCTCTTTAAATTTTCACAAAAGCTCACTTTACTGCCCCCTTTTCTGTACTTTAATTACTGCGGTTATTGACAAGGTATATAAAATAATGTATAATATTGGTGAAAGATATGGTAAATATCATGTATTGGAGTTGATCCTATGATATTAGCACATGAAGATTTTTCTTTTATAGATAAGGCGCTTGAATATATTACCAATCATCATGTGAAAGGTATTCCCCGTAAAGAGGAAGCCTCCGTCAGCGCTCAAGCCGCAGAGCTTCGTAAAACTATCAAACGTAACGAATTCGAGTTAGACGTTGATGATCATTTAACTCTGGTCTTCGCTCTATCGGCTTACGCCGATAGCCTTGCAAACAACGTTCTATATACCGACTATGCGACAATAGACCATTTATATAGTCTCGCAGAGTTATTTGATACTGCTTTTGATGAAGATATTGACAGTATCCTTTCTGAACCCGATAGCGAGACTGACGGCTGAAAGTGCTGATATATAATTCGCCCATGTTCCTCACCCCTCTCTGCGCCCTTGTCAATTACCATAGTTATATTATATCTCGCAAAATACGAGTTGTCAATATAATAACTCGTAAATTACGAGTTATTTGTATATCTGCATAATTTTATAACCTTGCAATTATGAATTTTGCATAAAAAAATAAGCCTACCCCGTAGGGGTAGGCGGAAAGGAATGATGTTTAATGAAGTTGAATTATGATTGTGTCCGTGATTTATTACTTACATTGGAAGACTGTATATATTTTAAAGAAAACTTAGAGTATGCACATCTTTCCTTTGATGATTTATGCAAGCTGTTACCAAAGTATACTAAGTCTGATATCGCTTACGCTACTCTCAGACTAAAAGAAGCGGATTATATTAATGTAAATATATTTCGAGGAGAAAACAGATTTAGCGGAGCTATTTATAGTTCTATAACATTCTCCGGACACCAATATCTTGACACAGTACGAAATCCTAAAATATGGAGTAAAATTAAAGAAAAAGCGGGATCTTTATCTTTTAATATAATACTAAAAATGTCAGAAAGCCTTATTATAAGCCATCTTTTAGAAGGATGAAATACTTTTATCTATCATAATCTTATTATATTTTTCTGCCTCAGCCATTACATAATCAGTTAAAAGCCCAGCTATTCGTTCAGCTTTCCATATTGTCCATTCTGCAACTTTTTCTGTATATTTTGCATCTAAACATTCCTTAACATAAGATGAGATTGCAAGAGTTATATCAGGCAGAACCTTATCAAGTATAATTTGATTACATTCTTTTCCTAAATAATCGCCCATTTACTCACCCCCATTCGTATTCGTTAATTATATTATACTCGCAAATTACGAGTTGTCAATAGAAAGGAGAATAAAAATGTCAAAAATACCAAATTTATTCGTTATTATGAATGAAAAAGGCATATCCCAAAAGCAACTTGCTGATTTTATCGGCGCATCTACAGGGAATGTTTCCGACTGGAAAAGTGGCAAATCAGCCCCAACTATTGAAAAGTTACCTCTTATAGCTGACTATCTCGATGTTTCTCTCGATTATCTACTTGGACGGGCTGAAACATCAAAACCTGCTGATGAACTGAATGATGACGAGAAGGAACTTCTTGACCTCTACCGTCAGCTCCCAGCCGAACAGCACGAATTTATTAAAAATGCAATTAGGGGGCAACTTACAGCTATTGACGAACAAGCCATCGAAAAAAAGAAAAAAGCTTAGGATAATTAGAAAGGGTGTTTAATATGGAAATAACATTTTCTAAAGACGGAATTACAAAATCATATAGTAATTATGATAAGCTTGCTGAATTGACCGAGCTGGAAAAGAAAGCTGACCATATTATAATGTCTGGTTTTAAAGATGCCAATGTAGATGCTTCTCAAATTATCGCAAAAAGGCATTCTGAAAGTTACTTGTCATATTTTAATAGATTTGATATTGATTTTTTAAGAGTAAAAGCAGGCGAAAAGTCTACTTGGATATCGTTAGATTCGTATCGAATGTCAGATAGTTTAAGAGACAATGAAATATTTGACGATATAAAAAACAAGCGTATTCGTCATTGGAAAATAGCTTTTGAAAAAACAGATGATATAAAAGATGCTATTGATATTATTGTAAAATGCTACTTAAGTTCATTAGAATATGGAAATAAGAGTAGAAAGATTATATAAAAACTTCCCCGGGTAAAAACAAATGCCCCGACGCATAAGCGCCGAGGGCGGGGAAACTACAGAAAGGAGTCAAAGTCATGCCGATATATGCAGTAAAAAATGTCAAAAAAGACGGCCAGCAGAAATACAGGGTGGTGTATAACTATACTGACCATAACGGCGAATATAAAACTATAGAGCGCACAGCATACGGAAAGGCCAATGCCAAGCTCAAAGAGGAAGAACTCCGTATCATGACAACTAAGGGCAGCAGCACCGGCAGCATGATGACTCTTGATGAACTCTTTAACGAATATATAAAGGCTAAAAGCTATGAAGTAAGAGAAAGCTCACTCGATAAGACCGAGAGAATACTTAAAGGCCGTGTTCTTGATACTCTCGGTAACAAGAAAATAGATAAGCTATTTCCTTCCGTCCTACAGGAGTGGAAAGCAAATATCGAAGAAATTGATTCTATAAAATCAGTCTCCACAAAGCGCGGGATCTTCAAGGAATTTCACGCAATGATGAATTATGCTGTAAAAATGGATTATATTATTGTCAATCCACTTGATAAAGTAGGAAATTTCAAAGATGCCTATGCATATAAAAAAGAAATGCTGTTCTACACACCGGAAGAATTCAGAAAGTTTATAAGCGCGGCAAGGCAGTGCCGTGACGAGCGAGCCGCCAAAGGAGACTACACAGTACAGTATTATTATATGTTCTTTATGATCGCCTTTTTCACAGGAATGCGAAAAGGGGAGATCAATGCGCTCACATGGGAAGATGTCAACAATGGTATGATCAGTGTGAGAAGAAGTGTGAACCAGAAGCTTAAAGGCGGTGATCGAATCACACCGCCTAAAAATGCAAGCTCGGTCAGGGACATTCAGATCCCGAACGAGCTGAAAACGGCTCTCGATCATCATAAAGAGATATGCAGTAAGCTTCCGGGTTTCAGCGAAAAAATGTATATATGCGGCGGGGATATGCCGATCCGTGATACATCAATCGCAATTATGAATAATAGATTTGCTGATATGGCAGGTGTAAAAAGAATTCGTATCCACGATTTCCGCCACAGTCATGCAAGCCTGTTGGCTAATAACGGCATAAGTATTCACGAGATCGCCCGCCGTTTAGGCCACGCCGATATAAAAATGACATTGCAGATCTACAGCCATTTATACCCTTCCGAAACAGAACGGGCACTGCGGGTTTTGAATGAAATAAAACTGTAGTTCTCCCATGAAAAATCCATGAAAAATCTTGAAAAAAACTTTTTGAGGGTTTCAACCGTTTGCAAATACCCCGTAATTACGTGGTTTCCGCTGATTAATATTTATAAATAATCATAGGTTTTCATTTGAAATAATTCCCCTTAGCTCCACCAAAAACCCCCTCACAGTTTTTCTGTGAGGGGGTTTTATATCTAAAGATCAACGTGTGCACAGCCTGAGCCGTAAAGCGATAACTCAATAAACGCATAACTCGGCGGGAGTTCGTCCTCGGGCTGAGAAGCACTCCCGGGGTTCATAACGTGTATGCCGTTAATGGTTTCGTTGAACCTGCAATGTGTGTGCCCGAACAGCGCTATTTCCGCACCTGCGGACTTGGCGTTTTTTATAAGGCGGTCAAGACTCTCCTTTACCCCGAGCAGATGCCCGTGTGTCAGATAGATCTTTGTGCCGTATATCTCTATCACAGCTTCTTCGGGGGCTTCCGCCTTGTCGCAGTTGCCTGCTACACAGTAATAGTGCTTGTCAGGGTATTTTTCTTTTATGATATCAAACTCCTGAAGCCCGTCGCCTAAAAAAATGTAATGGTCACAGACATTGAGGTTTGATACCATTATACTGTCCGCCGCCCTGAAATCACCGTGGGTGTCTGAAAAAACTATAACTCGCATATATGGGAAGCCTCCTTGAAGGACGCGAAATGTTCTCCTGTTTTGTACTATTGTAACATAAATTATAAAAATACACAATATAAAAATCGGAAAATTCACAAATATTTTTAAAATAAATTCTGACGGATAAACCCTTCTTCGACATTTTGAGCAAAATTCATAATTTGTACTTGAATTTGTATCAAAAAAATGATATAATAATGTGAAGTATCAGGAGGGGAGGGCGTTGTAATGCCGAAATATGCGATCTATAAGTCGGCGACAGGTTATTATTATAATGAATACCACGATACGCTCGAATCCCTTAAAGGAACAAAATTTGAAGGTATTATTGAGGAGGATAAACTCCCGGTTGTGATAGGAAGCGACGGCGGCTATCACCATTTTACCGAAAATGATTATATGTTTGACAGGCTTGTAGAGAGTGACGGCTGCCCGCTTAAACTTGAGGAGATGTTTTTTAAAAATCAGGAAGGTTTCAAGCTCGGCTGGATGTCCCCCGAGGGTGATACATATTCCTGCGATTATACAAGCCATACCAGGGCCGCCGCAATGATAGCCGCTAAGTTTTTCCCGAAAACAAAACTGCCCGAGCGTACCCTCGGTAAGGCGGGGTGGCTCAAGATCATAGATTCGTGGGACGGTACTCAGCGTGAGCATGGACAGTTTGTATATTCTCTTACGGGTAATATCTCAAAAAAACAGGCGGATAAATTGTTTGACCTCGGACTTTATAATAATCCCGAAGTCCGTCAGATGATAAGGGACTGTGAAGATAACTGGTAAAAATGCCGTCTTGACGGACTGAGCGTTTTGTGTTATAATGTGTTTGTAAATCCAGTATCTCAAAGGA
The DNA here is from genome assembly GCA_902780505.1 of uncultured Ruminococcus sp. Classification (GTDB taxonomy): domain Bacteria; phylum Bacillota; class Clostridia; order Oscillospirales; family Ruminococcaceae; genus NK3A76. The sequence continues at coordinate 10,792 of CACZFN010000012.1, forward strand.
GAATATCAATGTCAAAGCGTGTGGCGGTCATCGCCATTATTGTTGAAAATGAAGAAAGCGTTGCACAGGTAAATGCAATACTGCACGAATACTCCGAAGGCATTATCGGCCGAATGGGTATCCCGTACAGGGCAAAGGGTATGAATATAATCTCGATAGCTATTGATGCCGGGCAGAACGATATTAACACTATAGCCGGAAAGATAGGAAAACTTGACGGCGTTACTGCTAAGACCGTTTATGCCCCGGTGTAAACCGAATAATAAAGGCAACACCGCACAAAGGTTGTGTGTAAGATACGCCGCCAGGATTTTCGTCAGATTGCCCAAATTTGCCGCAGGAATACTAACGTATTTCAAGGTGAATTTGGGTGATATGACGGAAATCCTGCAAGTAGATTGCACACAAAGCCGTTAGGCGGTCTTTGCGCGGTGTTGCCTAAAATACTTGTCTGACACCGAAAACCTGACTTTGAGGTGAAAGTAAGAAACAACAGTGCTTTAAGGACCTAAGTCTTACTTTTTTCAGGTAAGATGCAGGTCCTTTTATTTTGGTTAATTTAAGCTAACTTAGGCGGAAAGGAGAAAAACTATGCCTTCACTTAACTCTGCACCTTCCTCGGAAAGAATACATATCGGCTTTTTCGGCAGGAGGAATGCGGGCAAATCAAGCCTTGTGAATAAGGTCACAAATCAGGAACTTTCTGTCGTTTCCGATACTGCCGGTACTACTACGGATCCTGTTTCAAAGGCTATGGAACTTCTGCCGCTCGGGCCTGTTGTTATAATAGATACAGCAGGCTTTGATGATGAAGGAGAGCTCGGCCTCCTGCGTGTGAAAAAGACATCACAGGTGCTTAACAGGACGGATATAGCTGTCCTTGTTACCGATATCACTCTCCCGCTCGGTAAGTGTGAAAAGGAACTCGCAGCCCTGTTTGAACAAAAAAAGATACCTTATATAATAGTCGGCAATAAGTGCGATATCACTGATACCCCGCCCGACGGAGAACGTTTCCCCGTAAGTGCACTTAACGGGATAAATATAAACGAGCTTCGTGAAAAGATAGCCTCCCTTGTGGGGGTGCGTGACCAGACTATGCATATCGTCGGCGATCTGGTGAAAAAGGACGATATAGCCGTACTTGTTGTCCCGATAGATAAGGCTGCCCCGCGGGGCAGACTTATCCTCCCCCAGCAGATGGTCATTCGTGACCTCCTTGAAGCGGGTGCCTGTCCGCTTGTGTGCCGTGAAACCGAGCTTTCTTCGGCTCTTGGGAGTATATCAAAAAAGCCCTCGCTCGTCATAACCGACAGTCAGGTGTTTGGCCTGGTAAGCAGGCAGACTCCCGAAGATATCCCCCTTACTTCCTTTTCGATACTTATGGCACGCTATAAGGGCTTTCTTGAACAGGCTGTAAAGGGCGCATCTGCTATAAAGGAACTGAAGGATAACGATAAAATACTTATATCCGAGGGCTGTACCCACCATAGACAGTGCGGTGATATAGGAAGTGTAAAACTCCCTGCAAGCCTTGAAAAGACTACAGGCAAAAAATTGCAGATAACCCTTACTTCGGGCAAGGAATTCCCCGAAGAAATGCAGGAATATGCCCTTTGTATACACTGCGGGGGCTGTATGCTCAACGAGCGTGAAATGCTCAGCCGTATGCGTACCTCACTTGATAATGGTGTGCCTTTTACAAATTACGGCACAGCACTTGCTTTTATGAACGGTATCCTCAGGCGAAGCCTTACGGTCTTCCCTGATATATTAAAGCTTGTTGATGAATAAAACGGTGATATTATGGTAAAAAAACTAATAGATAAGCTCGAAGCTGATACCCGCCTTTCAAAAGAGGAATGGGTGTGTGTGTTTGATGATTATTCTGATGATGACCGCGCCTATGCCGCAGAAAAGGCAAGGGCTGTGGCACATAAGTATTTCGGGAATAAAATATATATCCGCGGTATAGTCGAGTTTTCAAATGTGTGTAAAAACGATTGCTATTACTGCGGTATAAGGTGTTCAAACAGCAATGCACAGCGCTACAGGCTTGATGATGATGATATCCTTCTTTGCTGTGATGAGGGGTATGAATATGGTTTTCGTACTTTCGTTTTGCAAAGCGGCGAGGATTACTCCGCTTACCCTGCTTCACGTATGGCAGAACTTGTGAAAAGAATAAAATCAGCCCACCCCGACTGTGCCGTTACGCTTTCGCTCGGTGAAATGGAGTATGAAGATCTGAAGCTTATGAGGCAGGCGGGCGCTGACAGATATCTTCTGCGCCATGAAACGGCAACTAAAGAGCATTATGAGAAACTTCACCCCGCAAAAATGTCGTTTGAGCACAGAATGGAATGCCTTGAAAACCTTAAAGCCCTCGGTTATCAGACGGGTGCCGGTATGATGATAGGCGCACCCTTCCAGACAAATGAATACCTTGCAAACGATATGCTCTTTCTGCGGGAGTTTGAACCGCATATGATAGGTACAGGCCCGTTCCTGCCGCATAAGGATACCCCGTTTAAGGATATGCCCAAAGGCTCCTATGAACTTACACTCTTTGTCCTTAGCCTTTGCCGCCTTATGCTTCCCAGGGTACTCCTGCCCGCAACAACAGCTCTCGGCACTATCTCACCGCAGGGCAGGGAGCAGGGCGTGCTTTCGGGCGCTAATGTAATTATGCCAAACCTCTCCCCTGCACAGGTGAGGAAAAAATATATGCTCTATGACGGCAAGATATGTACTGAGGATTCATCAGATGAATGCCGGCACTGCCTGACTGCCCGTATGAAGCGTATCGGCTACGAGATAGAAGTTTCAAGAGGTGACTATAAATGATCAAGCTTGCAGTTTACGGAAAAGGCGGTATAGGTAAATCTACCGTTTCATGTAACGTCAGTGCCGCCCTTGCACGCCGGGGGCTGAAGGTCATGCAGATAGGGTGTGATCCTAAGGCAGACTCTACTTCGCTTCTTCACGGGGGGAAGCGCCTGCCTACAGTTTTGCAGCTTACCCGTGAAAAAGGGATTGGCAGGGTGTCACTTTCCGATATCGTCTTTGAGGGCGCTTTCGGCGTTAAATGTGTTGAAGCGGGCGGCCCTGTCCCCGGACTCGGCTGTGCGGGCAGGGGTATCATAAATGCCCTTGAAACGCTTGAAAAGCTTGGCGCATATGAAGTCTACAGCCCTGATGTGGTTATTTATGATGTCCTCGGTGATGTTGTCTGCGGCGGTTTTTCTATGCCTATGCGCAAGGGCTATGCAGATAAGGTGTTTGTTGTCACTTCGGGTGAGAAGATGTCTGTCTATGCCGGTGCAAATATCTGTATGGCGGTGGAAAATTTCAAGGGCAGGGGCTATGCATCACTCGGCGGTATCATTTTAAACCGCAGAGGTGTTGAAAATGAATATGACGCTGTAAATACCCTTGCAAGTGATTTTAACAGCACTGTTATTTCGGATATTCAAAGAAGTGCTGATATTCCCGCTGCTGAAAAGGCAGGAAAGACGCTTTTTGAAGTCTGTCCCGAAAGCATTGCTGTCAGTCAGATAGAAAAAACCGCACAGGGCATACTTTCCGCCTTCGGGGGTGAAGTATGAATAAAGAAAAAGGCTTTGACCGCCCGCCGTATATCACGATAAGGGACGCCGATATAAACGGTATCTTTCAGGGCGGCCTTGAATATAACCCTCCTGCCCGGGGAATGTGGAATATAGTACATACAGGTATGCTTGTACCCGAAGCGCACGAGATATTTGCCTGCGCGCAGGGGTGCCTGCGTGGTGTTATCCTTACTGCCGCCGAAATGCTTGCCCTTGACAGGCTCAGCTGGATATCGGTATCTGAGCAGGATATGTTTGACGGCACACTTGAACAGGATATAACAGACGGTGTTGATGAAATACTTTCAAAGCTGAAAAAGCGTCCGCCTGTCGTGCTTTTGTATTTAAGCTGTATACACCTTTTTGCAGGCGTGGATTTTGAAGCGATCCTTCAGACACTCAGAGAGCATAATCCCGGTATTTATTTTGTTGATTGCTATATGACACCTACTATGCGTACCACAGTTTCACCTGTCATGAAAATGTCTGCACAGATATACGGCGCTTTAAATCCGCTGCCGCCTGATAAAAAATGTGTCGCCATTGTCGGCAATGACCGCGCAACTGATGAAGACAGCGAACTTGTAAGGATAATAAGACAAAACGGCTTTACACTTTTTGATATAGCGTATTGCAAGACCTTTGATGAATACCTTGAAATGGCAAAAAGCTCTCTTAATATCAGCTATATCCCCACAGGCGTGCTTGCAGGGGACGAACTTGAAAAGCGCTTTGGCATCAGGCATCTGCATATTCCTGCATCTTATGATTTTAATACGATAGAATACAATTACTCGCTTCTTTGTCAGGCGCTCGGCGTGGAAAAGCCTGATCTTTCAAAGGATATCAGTGAAGCTTCATCAGCGCTTGATGATGCTTTGTCGGTGATAGGCGATACCCCTGTGGCTGTAGACTACACCGCAGTAACACGCCCGTTTGAACTTGCAGCACTGCTTTGTAAACACGGATTTAACGTAAAATATGTTATAGCTGACAGCGCGGGCGGCGAAAGTGAAGCCTTTGAGTGGCTCAAAGAAAACGTTCCCGAACTGATGATATATTCACCTGTGAATGTAAATATGCTCACTTTCCCTGAGAAGCCGCATGAAAGTATTCTGGCAATAGGTCAGAAAGCTGCACATTACTTTTCAAGCGACAATTTTGTAAATATCATAGTAAACGGCGGCTATTACGGCTTTAGCGGCATAAAGAAGCTGGCTGTTCTTATGAAGAAAGCATACCTTGCCCCTAAGGACAGAAAAGCCCTTCTGCGGTTAAAAGGTATGGGCTGTGCAAGCTGCCTGATCTAAGGCAGGGACCTATGTTCAGATAAGGAGGAAGCACGCAGCACGGCGTGCGGTAAAAATGAAAAATGTTTCACGGATAATCCCATGCTATGCAGCGGATACTTCGGGGGTGTGCTCGGCGCTTTACGAGCTTTCGGGAATGACAGTCGTGCATGACGCTTCGGGCTGTAATTCGACCTATGCTACCCACGATGAACCCCGCTGGGAGGATAAAAGGTCTGATATTTACATTTCAGCCCTTACCGAAATGGACGCTATCATGGGAAATGACGAAAAATTTATAAATGATACAGTAAGTGCTGCAAAGGACAGAAAACCTTTGTTTATGACCGTGTGCGGCTCGCCGATGCCTATGATGACAGGCGTGGATTTTGATGCAGTGGCAGAGGAGATAGAAAAAAGAAGCGGTATACGCACTTTTGCTATGCACACAAACGGCACACGTTCGTATATAGAAGGCGCTGACGAAGCATTTGCTGCTGTGGTAAGGGAATACGCAAGGCCTTTGGAAAAGATAAAAAACGGCGTTGATGTTCTGGGGCTTACCCCGCTTGATTTCAAGCTTGGCAGTGATGTTTCCATAAAAAAATGGCTTTGTGAAAACGGCTTTGAAACTGTTATGACACTTGCAATGGGGGATACACTCGAAAGCGTGAAAAAAGCCGCAGCTGCCGAAGTGAGCCTTGTTGTGTCGGCAGCAGGCCTTTCAGCGGCAAAGTATCTGAAAAATGAATATGATATCCCCTATATATGCGGCGTGCCGACGGGCAGGGCTTTTTCAAGAAAGCTTGCAGACGCGCTTAAAAACGGCGAAAAGATAGCTTACCCGCTTTCTCAGACACCTGATGTGCTTGTGATAGGGGAGAGCATACAGGCGCTTTCCATAGCAAGTTCGCTCACAGAAGAACTCGGTATAAGCGCAAATGCAGTCTGTACCCTGCCATGTGATGAAGAAATAAGAAACGGCGCATTTAAAGCAGATTGTGAGGAGGATATCGAAGCCTTGCTTTCAGAACTTTCCCCTGAAACGGTGATCGCAGATCCGTTTTATAAATATATCCTTCCCGAAGATACAAGGCTTGTGGCACTGCCGCATTTTGCCTTTTCCGGCAGGTGCTTTGAACGGGATCTTAAAGACATAATAAATACAGATATCGGAGAACTGATAAAATGATAAAAATAGCTTTATACGGCAAGGGCGGCATAGGAAAATCCACCTGCACCGCAAACCTTTCTGCCGCACTTGCATCTCTTGGGAAGCGTGTTATACAGATAGGGTGTGATCCCAAAGCGGATTCAACAATAAACCTTCTCCATGGAGATGCCGTTATACCCGTTATGGATTATATGCGCAAATATGATGAAGAACCCGAAAGGATAGAAGATATCTCAAAAATAGGCTATGGCGGTGTTCTTTGCATCGAAACAGGCGGCCCTACGCCGGGACTTGGCTGTGCGGGCAGGGGGATAATCACTACATTTTCGCTGCTTGAGCAGCTTGAGCTTTTTAAAAAGTACAAGCCCGACGCTGTGCTCTATGATGTGCTTGGTGACGTTGTCTGCGGCGGGTTTGCCGCACCTATACGTGAGGGCTATGCCGAACAGGTGCTTATTGTCACCTCCGGTGAGAAAATGGCACTTTATGCCGCAAATAATATTTTCAGCGCAGTAAAGAATTTTGAAGACAGAAGCTATGCCAGGGTGCGCGGTGTTATAATGAACAGGAGAAATGTCGAAAATGAAGAAGCGAAGGTGCGCGCTTTTACAGAAAAGGCAGGCATTGAGATAACTGCCGACATACCGCGCTCTGCCGATATAATAAAGTACGAAGATATGGGTATGACCTGTGTCGAGGGTGATCCTGAATGTGATGCCGCAAAGCGCTTTACAGCCCTGGCACAGACACTTATTGACGAGGATGAAAAAAATGCGTGACGCTTATTATATTACCGCCCGTGAGCTTGCCGAAAACGGCTGCGAACACCTCCCCGAAGAACTTGATTCTTCAAAGCATATGATATATTCTTCCCCGGCGACGCTTGATTTCAATTCCCCCGGGGCAAAGGGCTTTGGTGTGAAGCGTGCGGGACTTGTGATACCTGAGTCTGTCATGCTGCTTATAGCCCCGGGCTGCTGCGGCAGAAATACAGCACTGCTCAGTGACCTCGGCTATGACGAGCGCTTTTTCTACCTTTGCCTTGATGATACTGATATAGTAACAGGTAGGTATGTAAATAAAATTCCTGAAGCCTGCAAAGAGCTTTTAGAAGAACTTGACTATACACCATCGGTGATAATGCTTTGTGTCACCTGTGTTGATGCACTGCTTGGCACTGATATGGAACGTGTCTGCCGTGCCTGCTATGAACTTACAGGGGTAAAGGCTGCCCCCGCTTATATGTATGCGCTTACCCGTGAAAAACGCCTGCCGCCTATGGGACTTGTAAGAAAGAGCATCTACTCACTTCTTGAAGCTCAGAAAAGAAGATCAAATGAATGTAATATACTCGGCTTTTTTTCAGCGCTTGACGATAAAAATGAATTGTACAGTCTTCTTTCATCAGCGGGGATAAAGAAGATTCACGAGATAGGCAGATGCAAAACATTTGAGGAGTATAAAGAGCTTTCACGGGCAAATTTCAGCATTGTGCTCAATTCCGAAGCCCGCGCCGCCGCACAGGATATGCAGGAAAGGCTCGGTATACCGTTTATTGAGCTTACAAGAATGTACAGGCTTGATAAGATACATAACCAGTACCGGCTTTTAGGGCAGGCGATAGGCGCTTCGCTTGATGACAGCGCTTATTATGAAAGCGCAAAAAAGAAAATAGATGACTTCAAAGCCCGATACGGCGCAGTTACGTTTGCAGTTGGGGAAAGCCTTAACGCAGACAGCTTTGAACTTTCGCTTGCGCTTTGTGAGTATGGCTTCAGAGTGGCTGAAATATACGGTACTGTCGGCGAGCGCAATTTTGTGTTTGTAAAAAAGCTTGCGGAGATCTCCCCCGATACAAGGATATATTCAAACCTTTCCCCGACAATGATGAACTACACACCTGCAAAGGAAATACAGGCGGCTATAGGCGCTGATGCGTGTTATTATCACAGCGGTATCGCAGGTGCTGCGTTTAACAGCGAAGCGCAGGTCTTCGGCTACCGCGGGGCAGAGGTCTTGTTTGACGAACTGTCAGAAGCAATAGATAAAAAGGGAGGGGTATCGTAATGAAAAAGCTGTTAAAGTATATATCTCCCCTTGCCCCCGATGATTCGGGCGCCTGTTCGGTGCTTTACGAAATGGGCGGCATAACCGTTATATGTGATGCGGGCGGATGTGCGGGAAATGTATGCGGTTTTGACGAACCGAGATGGTTTGAAAAACGCTCGGCACTGTTTTCGGCAGGGCTCAGGGATATGGACGCTATACTCGGCCGTGACGACCTTCTTGTAAAGAAGCTTGCTAAGATAACACAGCAGATAGACGCCCCGTTTACCGCAATAGTCGGAACACCTGTTCCTGCGGTAATAGCGACTGACCTAAAAGCTATAGAGCGTATGGCAATGAAGAAAACCGCACTCCCTTGTATCGCACTTGGAACAGACGGCACAGGGCTTTACGATCACGGCGAGGAAATGGCGTACTACAGGCTTTTCGAGATGTTTGCCACAGAGAAGCTTGATGTTAAAAAGGGCAAGCTCGGCGTGATAGGTGCCACACCGCTTAATACGGGTGAAACTGACAGCGTGAGGATAAAGGAAACGCTTGACAAAAGCGGTTTTGAGAAAATAGTCTGCTTTGGTATGGATTCTTCACTTGAAGAAGTAATAAAGGCAAGTGAGTGTGAGCGCCTGCTTGTTATAGCTCCCTCAGGGATAAAGGCGGCAAAGCTTATGAACGAACGTTTCGGCACGCCTTTTGATGCAGGCTACCCCGATGATTCCCGCGGCGTGCTTCTGCCGGGCGATGATGCGGTAAAATGCACCTGCGGCCTTAAAGGAAGCCGTGTGCTTATAATACATCAGCAGTTCTATGCAAATGCCCTGCGTGAAAAGTATGAAAGACTTGCAGGGTGTGATGTGACGGTGGGAAGCTTCTTTATGATGGATAAAGACTATATGCGTGAGGGCGATATCCGTTTCAGGGATGAAGATGACCTTGCAAAAGCTGCGGCTTCGGGCAAATATGATATCATTTGTGCGGATAAGCGTTTTTCACGTGTGCTCAAAGGCTTTGATATAAAGCATTTCCCGCTTCAGCATTTTGCAGTAAGCGGAACGCTCAACCGTGACATATAAAAAGGTAATAAAAATGCAGACAGTAAACATTCATGTATACGGGATAGTTCAGGGCGTTGGGTTTCGCCCGTTTACCTCGGTACTTGCAAAGCGTTTCGGGATAAGGGGGAGCGTTTGCAATAAAGGCTCCTATGTAGAGATAATCGCACAGGGTGAAAAAACGGCTGTAAGGGATTTTGCAGACAGTATAAAAAACCGCCCGCCCGAACGTGCTGTGATACTTGGACTTGATATGACAGAACTTGCAGGCTTTGAAAAAGTGTTTGATGGGTTTTCTATCATTGAAAGTGAAAAAGAATACGGGCGTATCTTTGTATCCCCCGATATAGCCACCTGTGATAAATGCAGGGACGAGCTTTTTGACAAAAACAACAGGCGGTATCTTCACCCGTTTATAAACTGCACACAGTGCGGGCCGAGGCTTACGATACTTGATTCAATGCCTTATGACAGAGGGCGCACGAGCATGAAGAAATTCCCCATGTGCAAAAGCTGTGAGGAGGAATACTTTTCCCCGAAAACACGCCGCTATGATGCACAGCCCGTGTGCTGCAACGACTGCGGCCCGAAGGTCTACATCATAGGTGAGGATACAAACGGGCTTGATGCGATAAGCAAGGTAAGAAAAGTCATAATGCAGGGCGGTATAGCTGCTGTTAAGGGCATAGGCGGGTTTCACCTTTGCTGTGATGCTAAGAATGAAAAAGCAGTTATGCGGCTGCGTGAACTGAAACACAGGCCAATGAAGCCGTTTGCTCTGATGATGAAAGACCTTGAAACGGTAAAGCGCGAATGTATAATAAAGGACGGGCAGGAGGAGTACCTCACAGGCTGGCAGAAACCGATAATGCTGCTTGAAAAGCGGGAAAATATGTCGGTTTGTGATATGATAGCTCCTGATAATCTTACCGTCGGGGTGATGCTGCCGTATGCACCGCTGCATATGCTGATTTTTGAACTTCCCGACGGTGGGGCTATGACAGATACCCTTGTTATGACAAGCGGCAATGCACGCGGTGCACCAATCTGCCGCAATGACGAGGATGCAGTCAGGGAAATAGGCTGCTTTTGTGACATCATTCTTTCACATGACAGGGATATTGTGATAAGAGCCGATGATTCGGTCTGCGACTGGGTTTACGGCAGGCCGTATATGATAAGACGTTCACGCGGGTTTGCGCCGCTTCCCGTGATGACGTCGGGTGCGGTGAAAAGTGTTGTTGGTATCGGCGGCGAGCTTAAAAACAGCTTTTGTATCTCAAAAGACGGTATGCTGTACCTTTCGCCGTATATAGGCGATATGGCTGATATCAGAACGCTTAAAGCACTTGATGAATCGCTTGAACGCATGACAGATATGCTTGAAGCTGCCCCGCAGGCGGTGGTAAGTGATATGCACCCGCTTTACAATACTGTGTCCTATGCGCAGGAGTACAGTAAAAAACATGATATCCCGCTTGTAAGTATACAGCACCATTATGCTCATATACTATCCTGCATGGCGGAAAATGACAGGTCTGACAGGGTGATAGGTCTGTCACTTGACGGCACAGGCTACGGCGAGGATAAGACTATCTGGGGCGGTGAGATACTCCTTTGTGACTTCAGCGGGTTTACAAGGGCAGGCAGCATTAGACAGTTTGTTCAGACAGGCGGTGACCTTTCCGCAAAGGAGGGCTGGCGTATTGCCGCTTCACTTATGCGTGACAGTTTTGGTGAGGGCGGCAGGGATATCTGCACAAAGCTTGGCATATGCAATTCAGGCGAATATGACCTGCTTGACAAGATGGCACAAAAGGGGCTCAACAGTATAGCAAGCACAAGTGCCGGGAGGCTGTTTGATGCGGTTTCTGCGATACTTGGGATAAGGCGGGCATCGACATTTGAGGGTGAAGCATCTTCATCGCTTATGTACCACGCGGAGCTTTACAGCAAAACACCGGGCGCGTATGCTTTTGAAAGCGGCTATGACGGCGCACTTATAAGCGGAAATGACAGCTTTATCACCCTTGAAACAACAGCGCTTGCGGCATATATTGCAAGTGAGCGTATAAAGCTTGGCGGGCAGGATACAGACAGGCTCAGCTATGAATTCCATTTTGTTCTCAGCCGTATGCTTGTAAAGGCGTGTGAGATGATAAGGGAGAGGACCTCGCTTGGCACTGCAGCGTTAAGCGGCGGGGTGTTTCAGAACAGACTGCTTGTCAAGCTTACAAACGAGGGGCTTAAAGAAAAGGGCTTTGAGGTGCTTCTTCACAGTCTTGTGCCGCCAAATGACGGCGGTATAGCACTCGGACAGGCAGTGTTCGGTGCAAAAAATTAGCTGTATTTTTACATTTGTGTTCCTAAGATGAACTTATGCAATAACAATGCAGGGTGTTCAGTGCACAATGCATTGCAAAGCATCTTGGCAGTGACACAAGAGTAATAAAAAACGAGGGTAAGACCTCTTTGATATGACATTAAAGGTCAAAGAAAGGAAAGATAAGTATGTGTGTTGGTTTATCGGCTAAGGTAGTAAGTGTAAAGGATCAGACGGCCTTGATAGAAGCAGGCGGCGCTCAGAGAGCGATAAGTGCAGGTGTGCTCGATGACCTTGAACCCGGGGATTATGTAATGGTACACGCAGGTGTTGCTATTGCAAAGATAACCGAAACAGACGACGAGGAAGCCGCAGACGTAATGGGAGAATTATTATGAATGAACAGATGATAAAAGCCCGTGACATAATTACCGGCTACAAAGGCAGACCTTTGCGTATTATGGAAGTATGCGGCACGCATACGCACGAGATATTCAGGCTTGGCATAAGAAAGCTTGTACCTGAAAATGTTGAGATAATATCAGGCCCCGGGTGCCCCGTATGCGTAACTGCGGTGGGGTTTATCGACGAGGCGGTATGGCTTGCACTTGAAAAGGGGTGCACTGTCTGTACCTTCGGTGACCTGATAAAAGTTCCCGGGACGGAGATGTCGCTTGCGGGGGCAAGGGCAAAGGGGGCTAAGGTAAGACCTGTATACTCACCGCTTGATGCGGTAGAGCTTGCAAGGCAGAACCCCGGCGAGCAGGTGGTGTTTCTTGCAGTAGGCTTTGAAACGACGACACCTTCAGCCTGCCTTGCGGCAAAGCAGGCAAGGGACGAGGGACTGAAAAACTTTTCACTTCTGACAGCGAACAAGACAATGCCAAATGCATACAATGCGCTTGTAGGCAGTGCTGATGCATTTATATACCCCGGGCACGTAAACGCAATAACGGGAAATTCCGCCTGCATAAAGCTTTGCGAAGAAAAGGGCGTTTCGGGCGTTGTCGCCGGGTTTACGGCAAGCGAGCTTGTTACGGCTTTAGCGGTATGCATAAGGCTTCTTGAAAAGGGAGAGCCGTTTTTCCGCAACTGTTACCCGCGTGTGGTAAAGGACGAGGGCAATAAGGCGGCGATAAAGCTTATGAATGAAGTAATGCAGCCCTGTGACAGTGAATGGAGGGGCTTAGGGCTTATACCAATGTCGGGCATGGAACTCAGAAGTGAGTATGCCGGGTTTGATTCAAGAAAGAAATATAATATGCCTAAGATAACAGGCAGGCCGAACCCTGCCTGCCGCTGCGGCGACGTTTTGCAGGGCAAGTGCAAGCCGAGTGACTGCAAGGTGTTCGGCAAGGTATGCACACCGCTTCACCCTGTGGGGGCTTGTATGGTATCGGACGAGGGCGCGTGTTCGGCTTATTATCAGTATGCCGGTCAGTAGTTTTTTCTTGCTTTAAAGGTAACACGCAAAAGGAAAAATGTCCATTGGCAGATTGAATGAATATTGCTTGTGCTGATATGCAACTAAGATAACAGATATATAAACGGAGGAAATAACAATGACTGAAAACACAGTAACGCTTGCACACGGTGCAGGCGGAAAACAGACAAGTGAACTTATTGAAAAGGTATTCAAGGCGCATTTTGCAAACCCCGAATTTACAGCTGATGATGCGGCTGTACTGCCGAAGGCCGAAGGACGGCTCGGGTTTACGACGGACGGGTTTATAGTTTCACCGTGGAAGTTTAACGGCGGAAACATCGGCAAGCTTTCTGTCTGCGGGACGGTAAATGACCTTTCCTGCATGGGTGCAAAACCGCTTTACATGACCTGCGCATTTGTTATCGAGGAGGGATTCCCGCTTGATGCGCTTGAAGAAATAGCTTCGGCAATGGAAAAGACCGCAAAGGAAGTCGGCGTGAAGATAGTAGCGGGTGATACCAAAGTTGCAGGCAAGGGGCAGTGCGACGGGGTGTTTATAACCACTACGGGTATGGGCGTTATCCGCGAGGGCGCAGATACCTCGGGCAAATACGCAAAACCGGGTGATGCTGTTATAGTAACAGGTGACGTAGGAAGGCATGGGTGCACCATTCTTATCGCAAGGGATACCTACGGGATAGAAAGTGATGTTGACAGCGATTGTGCACCGCTTTGGGCGACGGCAGAGAGCGTTTTTGATGCGGCTGACAATGATGTACACGTAATACGTGATGCAACAAGGGGCGGTGTCGGCACAGTGCTTTACGAGATAGCCGAGCAGAGTGATGTCGGCATAGCGCTTGACCAGACAAAGATCCCTGTAGATGAGCGTGTAAAGGGCGTATGCGGTATGCTCGGGCTTGAACCGTTATACCTTGCCTGCGAGGGCAGGTTTGTGATATTTGCACCTGCTGACAAGGCGGAAAAAATAGTTGAAGCACTAAAAAAAGGCAAGTATTCGCAAAATGCCGCCATAATAGGCAGGGTAACGGCTGAAAACAAGGGCAGGGTGATACTTGAGACCGAGATAGGTACACAGACGATACTGCCGCAGCCAAAGGGAGAGCTTCTGCCGAGGATATGCTGAAACTTGCCAAAATTGTTTTGCTGTTAATAAAATACCCCTTGAAATGCAGGGCTGAAAGTGATATAATATACGGGTAATAAATTTTTTGTTGGAGGTTTTTTTCAATGGGAATGTTTGACAAGCTTATTGCAAATCTTAATGCAAGCAAAAAGACGATAGTTTTTACAGAGGGTGAGGACGCGCGTATTCTTTCCGCGGCTGACAGGCTGCTCAGGGAAGGCCTTATGGGTGTCATACTCTGCGGAAATGTTGAGGCTGTAAAGGCAGCAGCAGACAAGGGCGGCTTTGATATTTCAAAGGCTGAGATACTTGATCCTGCCACTTACCCGGAGATGGATGCACTTGTTGCACAGATGACCGAGCTGAGAAAGGGCAAGATGACAGAGGAGGAAGTAAGGGCTGCACTTAAAAAGAGCAATTACTTCGGCACTATGCTCGTTAAGGCAGGCAAGGCAGATGCTCTGCTCGGCGGCGCAACATATTCAACAGCTGATACAGTAAGGCCTGCACTACAGATAATAAAGACCAAGAAGGGTTCAAACCTTGTAAGTTCTTCGTTTATACTTTTCAGAGAGAAGGACGGGCAGGAAGAAAAGATAGCAATGGGCGACTGCGCTATCAACTTAGGCTATACAGACAGGCTCGACAAGGACGGCAATGTTGTGCTTTCTGCGGCAAGACAGCTTGCAGAGGTAGCAGTTGAAACAGCAAGGACCGCTGATTTCTTCGGCATTGATCCGAAGGTGGCTGTACTCAGCTTTTCAACATACGGTTCGGGCAAGGGCGGCACAGTACAGCTTTCACATGATGCAGTCATCGAAGCAAGAAAGCTTGATCCTGAGCTTACAATAGACGGCGAGTTCCAGTTTGATGCGGCTGTATCGGAAGAAGTTGCTAAGACAAAGTGCCCCGATTCAAAGGTTGCGGGCAAGGCAAATACATTTATCTTCCCGCTTATAGAAGCAGGAAATATCGGCTACAAGATCGCACAGCGTCTTGGCGGGTACGAAGCTTACGGCCCGATCCTCCAGGGACTTAACGCACCTATCAATGACCTTTCGCGCGGCTGCAACGCTGATGAGGTTTACAAAATGGCTATCATTACAGCGGGCATGGCATAACAGGCGTTTAAAACAGAACAGATTATACAAGAGGTATCGCGATTTTGCGATACCTCTTTTTTGTGTCGTGAAAAAACCTCTATACCCTATTGACAAACTATGATATAAGTGCTATAATATATAATACTATCATTCATATAGGAATTATATGCAATAAAAATCAGGAGAAAGGACGTCATTTAATTGAAAATATCCACAAAAGTCGAATTCGGAATAATAGCACTTGCAGATATAGCGATATATCAGAAAAACGGGAAAACTGTTTCTTCGGCGGATATATCGGGCAGGCAGGGGATATCGCAGAAGTACCTTGAACAGATACTTGTAAGCCTGAGACAGGCGGGGCTGATAAGGGGACACAAGGGCTCAAAGGGCGGATATGTGCTTACACACCCGGCATCAGCGATATCATTCAGCGACATTTTAAATGCACTTGACAACAGTATACTGTCGGATACATATTTAAGCGAGGAGGAGCCTGCTAACGGGCTCAGAGCCTGTGTACACAGCTGTGTGCTTGACAAGCTAAATAAAATACTTACACGTTTTACCGCCGATATGACGCTTGAAAGCTTTATTGAATGCTACAATTCCTTACAGAACGAAGCAAATGTGATGTATTACATTTAGTTTAGCAAACGGGCTAATTAATCAGAAGTCTATATAATTCCTATTGACAAAATAGGAAATGCGTGATATAATAATTTTAATTCCTACCTTTGAAATCGGAATTTTATATTACAGACCTTACACATACTTACCACGGAGGAATAGACATGAACGGGAAAGTGCTTGACGAGGCATTATTTGAAAAATACATAGCCCCTACGATAAAGCCGAGAAGCAAAAGCGTTGGTATAGAGATAGAAATGCCCTTAGTAAATCTTAAAGGCGATGCTGTGGACGAGATGACTGTTATTTCGGTAGCAGACAGTTTCCGCAGGCATTTCGGGTTTGTGGCGGAAAGCTATGATGACAACGGGAATGTAAATTCCATGACCGAAAGGCAAAGCGGAGATAACCTTTCCTTTGACTGTTCGTACTCAAATTTAGAGCTGTCACTCGGCAAGGGTGATGACCTTTGTGTGATACACAGCACTTTTAAAAAATACTATGAGTACCTTCAGGGGGAATTCCACCGGCATGGCCTGACGCTTACAGGCATGGGAATAAACCCTGCCTACAACATAAACCACAACAAGCCTGTGCCGAATGAGCGTTACAGAATGCTCTACCACTATCTTCATTCCTACAAGGGGTATGAAGGCGGCATAGGGCACAGGTTTCACGACAGGCCTGATTTCGGGACGTTCACAAGCGCTTCACAGGTCCAGCTTGATGTCACATATGACAGGCTTATCGACACGCTGAATGTTTTCGGGCTTATTGAGCCTTACAAAGTGTTTTTATTTGCAAATTCATATCTGCCCGAATACCCCGAATATCTTTGCGCGCGCAATATGCTGTGGGAACACAGTATGCAGGGCTACAATCCGCACAATGTGGGGCTGTTCTCGTCAAAGCTGAGCGGCGTTGACGAGCTTATAGAGTACATAAAAAGCCAGTCCGTCTACTGCACTATGCGTGAGGGCAGGTACATAAATTTCAAGCCTACGGAAGTGCGTGAGTTTTTTGGACTTGACAAGGTAAGCGGCGAGTATTTTGACGGAAACGCTTACAGGAGAGTGGATTTCTCGCCTGAGGCAGAAGACCTTAAATACCTTCGCACATTCAAGTTTGAAGACCTGACATTCAGGGGGACGATAGAATACAGAAGCGCCTGCTGTCAGCCGATAAGAGATGTAATGACAGTCTCGGCGTTCCACACGGGGCTTGCGGAAAGGTTAGACGAGCTGACGGAGGTTTTGTCGTGCGACAAAGTGATATATTCACACGGGTATGATGCAAGTGAGCTTGCGGATATGTTTTCAAAACGCACACTTCCTGCATTTACAGACAAAGCCGCCCTTAAAGAACAGCTAAGGCGTTTACTTGACATATCGGCCAGCGGGCTGAAAGAAAGGGGCAGGGGGGAAGAAGCGTTCCTTGATGTACTTTACGAGCGTGCTGAACGCCTTGAAAGCCCGGCTGCTAAAATGGTAAAGGGAATAGAAAACGGAAGCGGCATAGAAAGATTTATAGAGAACTATTCACAGATATAAAATACACATAATTAAGGAAACTGCATTTATGAAAGACACACTTTTTTACAAAGGCTGTTTTGGGATAGAACGTGAAACTTTAAGGGTTGACAGCAGGGGCAGGCTTGCTATGACGCCGCACCCGTTCGGTGATGACGAGCAGATGACAAGGGACTTCTGCGAAAACCAGACAGAGCTTATAACGCCTATATGCGATTCTGTTCATGAAGCGGTTATAAAGCTTAAAGAGCTTGACAGGAAAGCGCGCGGCATACTTAATAAAAACGGCGAAAGTATATGGCTTTACTCAAACCCGCCGCATTTTGAAAACGAGGACGAGATACCTGTTGCAGATTTTAAAGGAGAGATGTCGGGCAAGAGAGTGTACCGTGAAGCGCTTGAAAGAAGATACGGCAAGCGGCTTATGCTGTTTTCGGGGGTACATTTCAACTTTTCGTTTGATGATGAATACCTTTACTCGATAAGCGGCGGCAGGGATCTTGAAGAATTCAGGAATGACTTTTATCTGAAGCTTTACAAGCACCTTGCGGTGAACAGCTGGCTTATGCTCTTACTTACGGCGGCAAGCCCGAAATATGACAGGTCACTTGACGGTGACGGGCTTGCCGGCGAGGTGACAAGTGAGTATGCGTCGCTACGAAGCGGCGAACGCGGGTACTGGAATGCATTTGTGCCGCTGTTAAAGTTTGAAAGCCTTGAAAGCTTTATAGGCAGCATAAAGTTTTATGTGGATAAAGGTATATTGTTTTCGGCAAGTGAGCTTTACCTGCCTGTGCGGTTAAAGCCAAACGGTGTGAACAGCTTAGAGAGTTTTAAAAACGGCGTGAGCCATATCGAACTGAGAATGTTTGACCTGTACCCTGAAAATGACGCGGGTGTAAACGAGCGTGACCTTGAATTTGCACACCTGTTTATAATGTATCTTTCAAAGAAGAAGGATTTTGAATTTACGGACGATATGCAGATAGAAGCTGTGAAAAACCACAAGAGAGCCGCACTTTACGAGCTTGACGGGGTGAAGATCTCGGGCGTGCCGATAATTGAAAAGGCAAATGGCATACTTTCGATGATGAGGGATATGTTTTCTGATGACGAGGCGGCACTTGAGATCATAGACTATGAAAAGGAAAAGCTGAGGGCGCGGGAAAATGCGGGGGAGTATTTCAGATACACACCTTATGCTTAAAATTACGAAGAAAAGGCGGTGAAAGAATGTGCGAGCTGTTTGGATTTTCGGGCAGGAAGCCTGAAAGCCTTAACGGGCAGCTTAGGGAGTTTTTCTCACACAGTGAGGACAATCCTCACGGGTTCGGGCTGATGTACGGCGGAAAGCTTTACAAGGAAGCAGCAAAGGCAAATGACAGCAAATCGCTGCCGAAGTTTATTTCTTCACTGCCGCCGCAGAAGGTAATGCTTGCACATATCCGTTTTGCGACAGTAGGTTCTGTAAAAACGGAAAACTGCCACCCTTTTATGGGGAGTGACATAACAGGCCGCGAGTGGACGCTTATACACAACGGGACTATCTATTCGGGCAGCAGGCTTGTAAACGGCATTTACAGGCAAAAGGGCGACACGGATTCGGAAAGGCTGTTTATATACATAATAGACAGGCTTAACAAGGCGCAGCAGGCTGCTCCGCTCTGTGCGGCAGAGAGGTTTGAGATAATTGACGACATAATAGTAAAGCTTTCGCCGAGAAACAAGCTTAACCTTATAATATATGACGGCGAGCTTATGTATGTACACAAAAATATGCGCGGCACCCTTAGTTACAGGCAGACGGGCAGCGGCGTTATTTTTTCCACCAAGGCACTTGATGACGGCGGGTGGAGAGATGTCCCGCTTGCGAAGATGGTCGCCTTCAAGGACGGGGAAAAGGTGTTTGAGGGGACATCGCACGGGGCGGTATTTGAGCCTGCGCTTTCAAGGATCACAGAAAATGATGCAATGAATATATAAGGAGAGATGGTAAAATGGCAGCATTGCTTGAAATAAAAGACCTTTCGGCAGCAGCCGAGGATAAGCAGATACTAAGCGGCGTTTCAATGTCGATAGGCGAGGGAGAAACGCACGTACTTATGGGGCACAACGGTGCGGGTAAATCCACACTCGGTCTTTGCATAATGGGAAGCCCCGAATACACCGTAACGGGCGGCAGGATATTTTTTGACGGCGAGGACATCACAGAGCTTTCCCCGGACAAGAGGGCGAAAGCGGGGATATTCCTTTCCTTTCAGACACCTGTTGAGATAGCGGGGATAACGCTTTCGGAGTTTTTAAGGAATGCACTTGAACAGGTAACGGGCAGGCGGATGAAGCTGTGGGATTTCAAGAAAAAGCTCAAAGCTGCAATGGAACTGCTTGATATGGACACTGCATATGCGGACAGGGATCTCAACGTAGGATTTTCGGGCGGCGAGAAGAAAAAGGCAGAGATATTACAGCTGCTTATACTAAGTCCGCGGCTTGCTATACTTGACGAAACGGATTCAGGCCTTGACATTGATGCGGTAAGGACGGTATCGAAGGGTATAGAAGAATACAAAAAAGCCACAAACGGCACACTGCTTATAATCACACACAATGCAAAGATACTTGAAGCGCTTGAAGTTGACAGGACACATATTCTGTCAGCAGGCACAAACGCCGACGAGGGCGGCGGTGAGCTTGCACTGAAGGTGCTCGAGCAGGGATTTGAGAATTACAAAGGCAAGGTAGAGGCATGAAAGAAAAAACACAGGTTGATGATATAGACCGTTCTCTTTACGACTTCAGGTATGACGAGGACGAGAGTGAGTTTTTTGACAGCGGGATATCTGATGATATAATAAGAGCGATATCAGACGAAAAAAATGACACAGACTGGATGCGTGAATTCAGGCTAAGGTCACTTGCGATATATGAAAGAACGAAGATGACCGACTGGGGACCTTCTATTGAAGGGCTTGACCTTGATAATATAGTTACGTACATAAGGCAGTCATCACGAATGAACACCGACTGGGAAAGTGTGCCGGAGGACATAAAGGACACCTTTGAGCGGCTGGGCATACCGCAGGCCGAACGAGAGAGTTTAGCGGGCGTAGGTGCACAGTATGACAGCGAACTTGTTTACCACAATGTAAGAAAAGAAGTCGCAGAATCGGGTGTGGTATATACAGACCTTGAAAGTGCAATGCATGATCCCGCTTATGCGGATATGATCAGAGAGCATTTTATGAAGCTTGTTCCGCCGACTGACCACAAATTTGCGGCACTGCACGGTGCAGTATGGTCAGGCGGGAGTTTTGTATATGTACCCAGAGGGGTAAAGCTTGATATACCGCTGCAATCATATTTCAGGTTAAATGCCAAAGGTGCGGGGCAGTTTGAGCACACGCTTATAATCCTTGAAGATAATTCATCGCTGCACTTTATTGAGGGGTGTTCGGCACCGAAATACTATGAAGCAGGTCTGCACGCGGGGTGTGTTGAGTTGTTTGTGGGGAAGAATGCAAAGCTGAGGTATTCGACGATAGAAAACTGGTCAAAGAATATGTACAATTTAAACACCAAGCGTGCTCTTGTTGAGGAGGGCGGCAAGGTGGAATGGGTATCCGGCAGTTTTGGTTCGCACGTTTCATACCTTTACCCGACAAGCATATTGAACGGCAGAGGGGCAACAGCGGAGTTCACCGGCATAACCTTTGCAGGCGCGGGGCAGAACCTTGACACAGGCGCGAAGATAATACACAATGCACCCGACACATCATCATACATAAACACAAAGTCAATATCAAAAAGCGGCGGGATAAGCACCTTCCGCAGTGCGGTCACGGTGGCGAAAAAGGCAGAAGGTTCAAGATCTTCTGTAAGCTGTGAATCGCTTATGCTCGATGACATATCACGTTCTGACACTATACCTGTAATGGACATAAGGACGGACAAGGCGGATATCGGGCATGAAGCAAAAATAGGCAGGATAAGCGACGAAGCTGTCTTTTACCTGACTTCAAGAGGGCTTGATGAAGAAAGTGCAAGGGCTATGATAGTAAGGGGCTTTGCGGACAATGTATCAAAGGAACTGCCGCTTGAATACGCTATGGAGATGAACAACCTTATAGGGCTTGAAATGAAGGGCAGTATCGGCTGATGATATGCCATATGGTCTGCAAAACAAAAAGGAGAGCATACAAATGGGAAAAATGGTACTTAATAAGCTGCCTGCGCCGACGTTTCGTTACATAGGGGTAAATTTTACAGAGCGTGAAGCGGAGCCGGCAAAGCAGGCGGAAATAATAGCTTCGGGCAAGGCTGAACCTGTAAGGATAGAGAGAAACACCGAAGAAAGCGCTGAATACAACCTGACAGTAAATGCAGGGGAAAGGCTTGATGTGTATATCTACAGCACAGCGGGCGGGTTTTGTGACATAAAAGCTGACATCATGGCGGGCGGTGAGCTCACGCTGATACAGGTATTTGAAAAAAGCGCAAGCAATATCAGCCGTGTGAAAGCAAATATCGGCGACAGCGGGGCTTTCAAGTCAGTCGTACTTGTGATAGATGCACAGGATACAGTCTGTGAGGTGGATACAGAGCTTTCCGGCAGGGGTGCGAGGTTTGAATGTGACACGGGCTTTGTTCTTGACGGGGACAGCCGGGCTGATATAAATGTGATAGCGACACATACGGGTAAAAAAACTGTAAGCGAGATAACCGCCAGAGGTGTACTTTCAGGCAGGGCGGAAAAGATCTTTAAAGGCACTATCGACTTTAAAAAAGGCGCTAAAGGCAGTAAGGGCACAGAAAGTGAGGAAACACTGCTTTTAAATGACGAGGTCAGGAACAGGACGGTACCGCTTATTCTTTGTGCAGAGGAACAGGTCGAGGGTTCACACGGGGCATCTATAGGGCGGCTTGACGGAAAAAGTGTTTTCTATATGCGTTCACGCGGGATACCCGAAGAAAAGATATACAGGCTTTTAGCTAATGCAAAGATAGAGCAGATACTAAGAAAAACAGATGACTCACAGACAGCAGAGCGTGTCAGGGGAGCCATATCGGGCGGTGAGGAAGATGGATAACATATACAAAAAGGATTTCCCGATATTTGAAAGAGAGAAGGGACTTGTGTACCTTGACAATTCTGCCACGACGCAGAAGCCGCAAAGCGTACTTGATGCGGCGCAGAGATATTACAGCGAGAGTAATGCAAACCCGCTCAGGGGGCTTTACGGGTTAAGCGTCAGGGCAACGGACGTTTACGAAAACGCACGTGAAGCGGCAAGGGCGTTTATAAACGCAAAAAGCACAAGGGAGATAGTTTTCACAAGGGGCGCTACCGAAGGACTCAATCTGCTTGCATACAGTCTTGGAAGGCTTGTACTTGGGGAGGGTGATGAGGTGCTGATAGGTGTCAGCGAGCATCACTCAAACATTCTGCCCTGGCAGGTGATCTGCAAAGAGCGGGGGGCAAAGCTTAAATACCTGGAGCCTGACAAGAACGGGCGGTACACCGAAAGCGCACTTACAGAAGCTTTGAGCGAGAGAACGAAAATATTTTCACTTGCACAGGTATCAAATGTATTCGGGCGCAGAAATGACATAAAGGCGTTTGGTGACATCTGCCGCAAAAACGGCACACTTATCATATGCGACGGTGCACAGAGCGTGCCGCATATGAAAACAGATGTGAGGGAGCTTGGTGTTGATGCACTGGTGCTTTCGGGGCACAAGATGCTTGCGCCCATGGGCATAGGCGTTTTATATGCAAGGGAAGAACTGCTTGAAAAAATGCCGCCGTACCAGACGGGCGGCGAAATGATAGAATACGTAACACGTGAGGGTGCTACCTTTGCAGAGCTACCGCACAAATTTGAAGCGGGAACAGTGAACGTCGGCGGGGCGGCAGGGCTTCATGCGGCGATAGATTACATAAACAGCAAGGGCTTTGACAAGCTTATAGAACGGGAGAGAGAGCTTACTGCTTTCGCATTTGAAAAAATGAAGAATACACCGTATGTGAACATAATAGGTTCTGACAAGGCACAGGACCATGACGGGATAATCGCATTTACAGTCGAAGGTGTTCACCCGCATGATATAGCGGCGGTATTTGATTCTCAGAATATTGCGATACGTGCGGGGCACCACTGTGCACAGCCGCTTCATCAGTTTTTAGGGGTGCCGTCAAGTGCAAGGCTGAGCCTTGCATTTTACAATGACGAGGAGGACATAGAGCGTTTTACAAAGACGCTTGCAACAGTCAGGAGGCTTATGGGATATGACAAGTGACAGTTTTTACGGTGAGGTACTTGCAGACCACAACCTGCACCCGCTGCACAGGCACGAGATGCCTGACGCTACATACACCTGCAAGGGGCTAAACCCCACCTGCGGTGATGATATAGAGCTTAACCTTGTGATAGAGGACGGTATAATAAAAGACGGCTCGTTTACGGGTATCGGGTGTGCGATATCACAGGCAAGTGCGGATATAATGCTTGAGCTTATAATTGGCAGAACGCCTGAGCAGGCAGAGCATTTAAAAGAACTTTTCATGAAAATGATAGGCGGGGAGATATCAGCACCTGAGCTTGAAGAACTTGAAGAAGCGGGGGCTTTACAAAGCATATCAAAAATGCCTGCACGTGTAAAATGTGCTACACTTAGCTGGAGGACAATGGGGGAGCTTTTGAAAAAAGAACAGAAATAACAATAAAAGAGGTATCGCTTGCTGATGTAAGCGGTACCTCTTGTAGCTTGTCGCAAAACCTTGTTTTTATGATACGCGCAAAATGTGATTGCAAATCCAAAGGCTGTTCACGTCCTATTTCGGGGGCTTTCCCTGTCTACGA
Organism: uncultured Ruminococcus sp.; assembly: GCA_902780505.1. GTDB lineage: Bacteria > Bacillota > Clostridia > Oscillospirales > Ruminococcaceae > NK3A76. The sequence continues at coordinate 35,000 of CACZFN010000012.1, forward strand.
AGTAGACAAGTGCCCCCGAACCCCTTCGGATATGCGTTCTTAACAAAATGCTGCTTTATTGACAGACTGAAAGAGGTATCGCTTAAAGTAAGCGGTACCTCTTTATTTTACTGTATTCTTATATTGTTAAGTTCTGTGATATGCGAAGGTGTTGCCATTGAAGTCGTGCTCATGCCGAACAGAAGGTCTGTGCAGCCGACTTCTTTAAGGAAGTCAATGGCATTGATATTGAAGTATCTGAAATCGCATACATATATCTTTTCAAAGCCGCCCACAAAGAACGGTACAAGCGCATTGCCGAAGCTGTCCTTATAGAGGACGAGCACTCTGCCGTTTTTAACGTCGGTGTCTATCTCGCATATTTCCTCATCTTGCCCGAGAAATACGGAATACGTATTCACGCCTTCGGCAAAATCGAAGAACAATGTGCTTTCGGTCTTGTTCTGGAAATAGGTATCGTAGTAGTATGTGGTATAGTCATTCTTAGGCTTATAGTAGGTAAAGGTATCGGGGTTCTTTGCAAGGTCTTCATTATAATCGGAATACATATACATGGTTCCGCAGAATTCGTCCTTTACATACTTGCCGTATTCAGAAAGGTCAGGGTAATTGATGCCTGCTGCTTCGGCAAACATCTTGCCTGCGTAATATGCCCCAAGCGGCTGCCAGTGGTGGTCAGTACGCGAGTAGATATATTCGTCGGTATGCTTTTCTATTTCCGAATATGCGTCAACGCTTATAACGCCTTCAAGCTTTGAAGCCATATAAGCGATATTATCCTTTTGAGATGTAACGGTATCTTCAAAGTTCTTAGGCAGGTAGAATGCGGAGGATATCGGGATAGGCATATTATACACATTTACCTTTTTGCCGAGATCCTTCTTCCACTTATTGATAGTTTCAGCATATTCTTCAGCCCTGTCAAATGTGCCGTAGTATGCCGATACCGCCCTTATATTGCTGCCCTTGCCCGAAACTATGACATTTCCGAAGACCTTACCGTCGTCCTGAACCTCAACCTTCTTCACCTTTTCGGTAGTTTTGGTAGTTGTAGTGGTTTCTTTGGTTTCCTTTGGCTTCTCGTCATCAGGTTTATCGGGTTCGGCGGAGGTTTCTTCCGTCTTTGTTATCTCGTCAGCGATATTGATATTAGCGGTAACTGTAGTTATCTTGACATTCTTTTCGTCAAAGATCTCTTTTTTAACTGTTTTTACAGTACCGGAAACCTTATCCGAGCTTTGCAGGCCATAAAGAGATGTAAGCTTTGCGCTTAACCGCTTTATCTTCTCACGCCCAGGTACTGTATCGGTAAAGAATGTAGTAACATCCTTTGCAAAGCTGCCGTCAAGGTAGGAATCTTTTGAAAATGTCGGCATCTGTGCGAGCATTCTGTTTTCGGAATTGATAAAGCCGCTTTCCCTCTGTGCAAACAAAAGGTAGAAGAAGATACCGAATATCATAAGCAGGCAGCAGGCTGCATTTATAAAGCGGAATTCTGTTCTGAACAGGTTAGGCTCTCTTTTCTTAGGCGGTTCAACATGGTAAAGCTCGTCATAAAGCCTGTCGTATTCCTCTTTTGAAACAAGTTCCTGCTCGGCTTTTTCCTCCTCGCTTATTTCAGGTGGGATAGATATTATTTCCTCGTCAAGTATTTTTGCGGGGGGAGTTTCTTTCTTCTTCGGCTTTTCTTCCTTTTGCACCTTTGCGGTACTGTCTTTATTCTCTTTCTTCTGTTTTGAATTCTTTAGCTGTTCAAGCGCCCTGAACTGTTCCTCGATATCAGATGTGGTTTCCTGTGCTGAGGTTTCCTCTACTTTTTCCCAGTGGCCGTCATCTTCATTATCAAGGCCTAACTGCCCTAAGCTTTCCGCAAATATCCGGTCAAGCTTTTCAAGCTGTTTTGACGGGTTAAAGCTGCCGTCGAGCGAATCTTTATTATTCTTCATAGCTTACCCTTTCGTCAGAATCTGAAATACAAAAACGGATTATTGGTGTTATTTACAAGCATTATGCTTGACAGTGCAAGTATACCGAGGTTACAGATGACACCTGTTGACTGTGCAAGCACAGCGGAGCCTTTCTGTTTCATAAGTATTTCTTTAAGCTTTGGCACTACAGGCATGGAGAAAAGCACTGCGATAGCCAGAATATAGATATTGCTTGTAAACACGGTCTTTGTAAGGTGGTCTGTAAGCGGGTTTGAATTTGCCCCGACAAGTGCCCTGAAGTATTCCCACACGCTCGCTGTTCTGTCTATATGCAGAAGTGCAAAGCCTGCGGCGATTATTATTTTTGTATAGATATGTGATATCACACGCGGGCAGGCATTTATGCGTTCCTTGCCGATATATTTTTCAATAAGCAGGAACACGCCGAAGTAAAGCCCCCACAGAACGAAGTTCCAGCTTGCGCCATGCCAGAAGCCCGTAAGCCCCCATACCACCATTATATTGAAGAAGTTCCTTGCCTTTGAGCAGCGGTTGCCGCCCATAGGGATATACACATAATCACGGAACCAGCTGCCGAGTGATATATGCCACCTGCGCCAGAAATCAGTTATACTTGTACAGATAAATGGGTAGTTGAAGTTCTCATCAAAATGGAAGCCGAATATTCTTCCAAGGCCTATAGCTATATCCGAATAGCCTGAGAAATCAAAGTAATACCACAGTGCAACTGCTGCCGCACCAAGCCAGGCGCCGCTTACCGACACTGTAGCAACAGGGGAAAAATCGTTTGAGCTTTCACCGAAAAGTGATGTTACAACGCCCGACATAGCGTTTGCGATAAGGACCTTTTTGCCTATACCGAGGATTATCCTTGAAATACCTTCGGAAAGATCCTGCACGGTCGTCCTTCTGTTTTCGATCTCCTCACCGATAGTTGAATACCTTACTATCGGCCCCGCTACAAGCTGAGGGAACAGTGAAACATACATAAGGAACTTGAAAAAGTTCTTCTGTGTTTTTACCTTGTTCCTGTAGCAGTCGATAGTATAGGATATCGTCTGGAACGTATAGAATGAAATACCTATCGGCAGGCTTATCTTAGGAACAGGGAAAGATGTTTTGCAAAGTGCATTTACATTTTCCATTATAAAGCCCGAATACTTGAAAGTCACAAGCAGCCCGAGGTTTGCTATCAGTGACCAGATGACTGCGAGCTTTGCAAGGGGACGGCCGCGGAATTTATCGATCACAAGGCCGTTTATATAGTCGATCACCGAAGAAATGATAAGAAGGCTTACCCATACAGGTTCACCCCACGCATAGAAAACAAGTGAAAACACTATCAGCACTGCGTTCCTGATATGAAGATTTCTCGTCATAAAATAGAATATCAGGCATACAGGCAGGAAAAAATACAGAAAAAACAGGTCTGCAAAAACCAAAATAACACGCCCTTAAACAAAATAATGCTCAATTGTACAAAAAATATGACAATAACACAATTATAAGTATACCAACTCTGCATAAAAATGTCAATGCCCACAAATCAAAAAATCCGCTGTTTTTCAGCGGATTTTTTTGTATATAATGCCTTTAGTCATCAACTATGCTCTTGACAGGGGCGTTGTCCATGATCTGTTTTTTACGCCTGTAGCGCAAAAACCTGCGCACAAGGCTTATTGCAAGCAGGATACCGCCCAGTGCCAGAAAAGCATATTCGGGGTAATACCTTTTCATATATGTTTTATCAAGGCTTAAAACAGACGGATCGGTGACATAGTTTTCGTCAAGCAGCTTTCGCACCTTTTCTACAAGAAATACGGCTGTCTTCATATATAATATAGTTCCGAGGATATTAAGTAAAAAGCTGACAATATATTTTTTAAAAAACATTAATAGCAGCGACACAAGCAGTATTATTATCCCCGCAAGTATAAATGCAGCATATTTTGCGGAAACATTATTCACCTGACCGCTATAGATACCTATTACTGTTACAAGCCCGAAGAAAAAGCATGAATACATATATACAGCCGCCGCAAGAAGCTTTAATACAAGGCAGTAAACAGGTTCCTTTTTAAGCAGTTTTACTGCGGAAGAACTTATAGAACTGTCAGTTTTTGCCTTAGCCTTTTCGTTTTCTTCTTCAAGCAGTGCCTGTTTTTTTTGCTCAGCCTGCTTTTGTGCCTGAGCTTTAAGGCGTTCTTTTTTTGATTTCAAAATGTTTTGTCCTTTCTTGTGGTATTGTCTTAATATTATATCACAAGTTTTTACATTTTGCAATACGAAAAGTGCGGTTATTTTTTGCAGGAATAACATATTAATTCAGCATTTCCAAAGAAAATAATACTTGCAGCGGTTTTGAATTAAAACCCGCAGGCAGTCAAAAATAAATAATGATAAATGAGAAAGGAAGAAGGAAAAATGAAGAATTTTTTTAAACGGGCCGCCGTATTTGTCGGTACTGCGGCAATGTCGCTTTTAGCGATAACGGGGTATTATTCCAAAACCTTGCCCGACAGCATAAGCACAAGCGGGGAGGTAGCGCTGAATACCTTTTTCAGTGTTACCGCGACTGAGGTATCAGACAAGAGCGCCGAAAAAGCAAACTGCACATTAAGCCTTTTCGGGACAGTTCCTATAAAGGACATAACTGCGGCTTACGGGCAGCGCCCTTATCTTGTACCCTGCGGGCAGCCGTTCGGGATAAGGCTCATAACCGACGGGGTACTTGTTGTGGATCTTCAGTCGCTGTCGGCATTTGACGGGGAAATGGTCTGCCCTGCATCAAGATGCGGCATACACATAGGGGATATAGTAACAAGTGTTGACGGGCAGTCGGTCACATCAAATGATGACATAGCCCGTATTGTTGAGGAATGCGGTGGAGAGCCTGTCACAGTGACCTTAAAGCGTGATGATGAAATAAAGACACTTACACTCACCCCCGAACTTACAGGCGGAAAGTACCGCGCGGGAATGTGGGTAAGGGATTCTTCCGCGGGGATAGGCACGCTTACGTTTTATGACAATCAGACAGGCGGCTTCGGCGGGCTTGGCCACCCGATATGTGACAGGGACACAAGGCAGCCGCTGCCGCTTTCTGACGGCAACACGGGTGAAGTTGAGATAACCGGTACAGTAAAAAGTGTCAGCGGCGCCCCCGGCGAGCTTGTAGGGAAGTTTGTTTCATCAAACGCTGTGGGCGTTCTGACTGCCAACACCCAAAGCGGGGTATTCGGCAGGTATTTCAGCTGTCCGTCAAAGAATGAAGCCATACCGCTTGCATACAAGCAGGAGGTGAAAACAGGCAGGGCGTATATCTACACGACGCTTTCGGGGGAGGAACCCGAGATGTATGAGATAAAGATAAACACCATTGACCTGTCGGAAAATGCCGAACACTCGATGGTCGTGGAAATAACAGACTCTAAGCTTCTTGAAACGGCAGGCGGGATAGTTCAGGGAATGTCCGGAAGCCCTATAATACAGGACGGCAGGCTTGTCGGGGCAGTAACTCACGTTTTCACGGACGAGCCGACAAAGGGCTATGCGATTTTTGCACAGACTATGTATGAAACGTTGTCACAGTCACTTGACTGACGAAAAATGGTGAAACGGACTGGTTTTTATCGGGATCCGGTGACGAAAAAGTTTAAATTATATAAATTATATCTATAATATAGATAAAAATACAAAAATATATTACAATATGCACAGTTTCCCCGAAATGTTTTTGGAGAAATTGTCAAAAATCTATTGCTTTTTGTTTTTGAATGTGATATCATAGTAATTGCAGAAGAACAAAGCATCACGCGCGCAGAAAGCTTTGAAACCAAAAGACGACGGAGGAAAAAATCATGACAGGAAAGATAAAGATACTGATAGGGGACGACACAGCACAGTACGGCGTGGCAACAGCTTCGGCGCTGAGGAGTATGGGATTTTTTGTGATAACCAGGCAGAAGGACGGCGCAAAGATATTTGATGCCGTAAGAAACGAACAGCCTGATGTGGTCATCACTGATGCGGTAACGCCCTCGCTTGATGCGATAGAGATAATAAGAAAGGCGCAGACGCTTTCAAAGAAGCCGATATTCATTGTAACGAGCAGCTATGAAAACTCGTTTATTGAAAGGCAGGTAATGAATTCCGGGGCGGCGTACTTTATGCTGAGGCCGTTTGACATAAGGGTACTCAGCGACAGGATAAAGGCGCTTCTTGATATAGACACTGATCTTGGCGAGGGCATGACGCCCTCTGCACCGAAAGCACTTGATGATGCCGCACTTGAACTTGTGGTGACGGATATAATCCACAGGATAGGCGTACCTGCACACATAAAGGGATACCATTATCTGAGGGAGGCTATAATACAATCGGTAAATGACAAGCAGATGCTTGAAAGTGTTACAAAGCTATTATACCCGACAGTTGCGAAAAAATTTACGACGACTTCTTCACGGGTGGAAAGGGCGATACGCCATGCTATAGAGATAGCATGGGACAGGGGAGATATAGACACGCTCAATTCATATTTCGGCTGTACGGTAAATACGGGAAAAGGCAAGCCGACAAACAGTGAATTCATAGCGCTTATCACGGACAAGATATCGCTGAAATACAAAACAGCGGTAAGTGCATAAAAATAACAGAGGTATCAGCGGATGATACCTCTGTTTATATTTTACCGGTTATTGATTTTATCAGAATGCTTTTTTGTATATTTCAAGAATGCTTTCAACTGTACACGGCCTTGGGTTGCCGCCTGTGCAGACATCTGCCATTGCAGCTTCGGAAAGTGCCTGAAGATCCTCCTCCTTAACGCCTATCTCGTGCAGTTTTTCGGGGATACCTACGTCCTTTGAAAGTCGTTTTACGGCATCAACTGCGGCTTTTCTGTATTCTTCCTGTGACATACCCTTTACATCAACGCCCATAGCCTTTGCTATATCACGGAATTTTTCACCCGTGTAAGGTGCGTTATATTCCATAACATAAGGGAGCAGAACAGCGTTTGCTATGCCGTGAGGTGTATCATAGAATGCGCCAAGCGGGTGTGCCATACCGTGAACTACACCGAGCCCCACATTTGAGAAGCCCATACCTGCGATATACTGACCGAGCGCCATATCCTCCCTGCCCTTTGGTTCGTTGGCAACGGCCGAGCGAAGCGAGCGTGCTATTATTTCGATCGCTTTGAGGTGCATCATATCTGTAAGTTCCCATGCGGCAAGTGTGGTGTAGCCTTCTATTGCATGGGTAAGGGCGTCCATACCTGTTGATGCGGTAAGTCCCTTTGGCATTGATGACATCATATCGCTGTCAACCACTGCAACTATTGGGATATCGTGAGGATCAACGCAGACAAATTTTCTTTTCTTTTCCTCGTCTGTGATAACATAGTTTATAGTTACCTCAGCCGCCGTACCTGCTGTTGTGGGGACGGCGATTATCGGCACGCAGGGGCTTTTTGTGGGTGCAACGCCTTCAAGCGACACAACGTCTGCAAATTCCGGGTTATTTATAATGATGCCTATTGCCTTTGCTGTATCTATAGGCGAGCCGCCGCCTATTGCGATAAGGTAATCAGCCCCCGCTGCCCTGAAAGCTTCAACGCCTGCCTTTACTACATTGACGCTCGGGTTTGCCTTTACTTCATCATAGATCTCAAAAGCCATGCCCTCTTTATCAAGAAGATCGGTAACTTTCTTTACTACATTAAACTTAACAAGATCCTTATCCGTTACGATAAGAGCCTTTTCAAAAGCTCTGTTTTTAGCTTCGGCGGTGATATTCTCTATAGCACCTGCGCCAAAGTAGGAAGTTTCGTTAAGTATCATTCTTGCCATAATCAAACAACTCCTTTATAAAATAGTTCACGGGTTTGTCCGTTAAGTATATTATACAACATTAACTAAAATAATTCAAGGGGGTTCAAAAATTTTACATACTATGCACAGCATATATAAGGTTTTTTTGCATGAAAACTGCTGCAAACTGTCATATCGGCGTCAAATGGCATGAATCAGGCGGCGGTGAAAAATGCTATCCGCCGTTTCTTTGTAGGTTAGAAAGCGCTAACTGTTAAAAACAACAAAACAGCAGATATCATATTGTAGTTTTTGCGGAAATTTCGTCAGGAGGTTCAAAATCTATTGACAAAATGTGAAAATAATGTTATATTTATTATTAGCTATTTGTGTAATATATTCAAGGAGGACTAAATTATGGCAGAAACCAGATTTATCAAAACGGTCGTGTTCGGAGGGTATGATAAGGCTGATGTTGATAAAAAGCTTGATTTTTTCTATAACCAGTATTATGATATGAAAAACGAACTCAGAGAAACAAAGCTTATGCTTGCAAAGCTGCGTGAGGGCAGTGATGAAGCGGCTGCGCATGATTCGGTGCTTGCCAATGAAAGGGCTAAGCTTACGGAGTTTCAGGTAAAGAATGAAGCTATGTCCGAAAAGCTGAAGAGTACAGATGACGATAATAAGGCGAAGGAAAAGGAGATAGCACAGCTGAAGGCACAGCTTGAGGAAATGGAGGAGGCCCTCAAGGACGCTTCCTCAAAGATAGCTATGTCATCAAACGGCGGCGACGCCAATATGCTCGGCGTTGTATTTGCTGAGGCACAAAAGAGTGCGAATATGATATTATCACAGGCAAAGCAGCAGGCTGATACTATGGAAGCTGATTCAAACAAGCTTGCCGAGAATATGGTAAAGGACGCAAACAATAAGGCTGCAAAGATCATCTATGATGCCGAGGTAAGGGCGGCGGAGATTACAGCACAGGCTGAAAACAATGCTGCCGATATGGAAGTGGCTTCGGGCAATATGAAAGCGACAATGCTTGATGAAGTGACGAGGATAGGCGCTGAGGTAGATAAGCTCAAAGCACTGTTTGACGAGTTTGAGAATTCGGGATTAAAGATGGTGGAAGATTCAAAGAAGATCATCGACGATACCACGGCAGAACTCAAAGCGGGCGGTGTCCCTGTATTCAGGGAAAGCGACAGGGTTGAGGCTAAGAAACCAGAGCCGCCTGTTTATGAAGAAATAGACAATACCTATGAAACAGGTATGGACGAGGAAACAAAGAAGAAGAACGAAGATCTTGAAAAGCTGAAGGCAATGGCGGCATCTATAAGCGGAACTTCGGAAGCAAAGGCTGAGGAGAAGGCTGAAGAAAAGCCTGCGGAAAAGAAGGGCAATGCTGATCTGAGCGAGCTGCTTGCAAAGGCAAAGGCTATAAAGTGATCTTTTATCCTGATTACAAGTATATTACGAGGAGTTGTTTTTGGCAATGAGTGCAAATGAACTTATCATTGTAAAACCCGATAAGTGTGTGGGATGTAATTCCTGCGTAAGGAACTGCCCTGCACCTGAAGCAAACATAACAAAAATGCTTGATGACGGCAGATTTGTTACAACGGTAAATACAGAGAAATGTATAGGCTGCGGCGAGTGTGTAAAGACCTGCTCACACGGCGCACGTGACTACATAGACGATACAGAAGCGGCTATGGCGAGAATGAAGCAGGATAAGCTTATAGTTCTTGCTACACCTGCGATAAAGACCGTTTACCCGACAAAATGGAAAGGCATACTTGACTGGTTCCGTTCAAAAGGGTGCCTTATATATGACGTTTCGCTCGGCGCAGATATCTGCACATGGGCACATCTGAGGGCGATAGAGCAGAAAAAGGTCGGCAATGTCATAACACAGCCGTGTGCTGCAATAGTAAGGTATATCGAGGTTTATCAGCCGAAGCTGCTCAATAACCTTTCGCCTATACACAGCCCTATCTCATGTGCTATCACGTACATAAAGAAGTATCTCAGGCGTGATAACCCCATAGCGGTACTGACACCTTGCATAGCTAAAAAGAGTGAGTTTATAGAAACAAACCTTGCTGAGTATAACGTCACATTCAAAAAGCTTGAAGAATATTTTGATAAGAACGGCATAAAGGTGGCTTCACATTCCGCTAATGACTTTGACTATAAGTTCGAGGAAATGCAGGGACAGGTGGGCGCTGTTTATCCGCGTCCCGGCGGGCTTAGAGATAACCTGTGGCTCCATGATCCCGAGATCAATATAGCTACGTCTGAGGGTGTTCATAAGGTTTACCCCGAACTTGATATGTATGCACAGATGCAGGATTTCAAGCACCCTGAGGTGTTTGACGTTCTTTCGTGTGAGTTCGGCTGTAACGTCGGCCCTGCAACAGGCTCTAACCAGACGTTCTTTGACGTTATGGCTACTATGCGTGAGATCGAAAAGGACGCTAAGAAAAAGCGTAAGACAGGCGTTTTCGGCGGCGGCGGCGACAAACTGTTTGAAAAGTTTGATAAAGACCTTAAATTAAGCGATTTTATGCGTACATATAAGGCGGTTGCACCGACACCGATGCCGACGGAAAAGCAGCTTGATGCGGTATTTGAGATGATGGGCAAGCATACAGAGGAAGAAAGGAACTTCAACTGCCATGCCTGCGGCCACCGTTCATGCCGTGATATGGCTATTGCTATATGCAGGGGACTTAATACAGCGGATAACTGTATTGTTCATGCTAAGGGCGTGCTTTTAGCAAGGCACTCGTCACTTACTACACAGCATGAGCTGTTATCGGAGATCACGAGCGAATGTCTTACTCTTTCCGATAAGTTAAGGGAAAGCCTGAAGAACATAAACGCAAATATGGATACTATAGGCGAATCCACCTCCAAGACGGGCGAGAGGGCAAGCGTTGTCAATGACCTCCTTACAAGTGTTATAGCGTTCTGCAATGCCAACAGCACGATGGATGCAGGCAGTGTGAGCCAGCTTGTGGAGATACTTCAAACGACACTTGATGCGTTCAAAGCACTTGATGATAATGTCAATGCAACAAATGAAAGCTCGGCGGTCATCAGGAATTCTATCTCAGAGATAAGCGAACTTGTTGACAGCATAAACGAAAACCTCCGCAAGACGGAAAATACTTAATAATGATCAAAAGGGCAGCCGCTTTCCCCCGCGGGGAAATAAGCGTGCTGCCCTTTCAGGTGCCGTATGTGCAGTAATTGTAAAATATTTATGTCTATTTTATATAATGCTGAGGGTGCTTCAAAAAAAGCCTGCCGCAAGGCGGATAAAATGTATATTTTGTTTAGTTTTTACTTGACATATCAGGGTATAAATGTTATAATTATACTATATAGGTATGTGTGTTATGTCTGAGGATATTTCATAAAGCAGCGCTGCTTGTGCGGCGTGGGATTGGAGAGAAATTTATGCAGTGCGAAAGCTGTAAAGCTAATGTGCCGCTCGGTAAAGCGTATTGCCCCGAGTGCAAAAGCCTTGTCAGGTATAACGTGAAGGGCTTCCCGTATACTAAGGAAGCACAGAAGGCTCTTAGGTGTATAATAGATGAACATTCCGACAGAATAAAGAATACTGAAAACCTTATCGGCATGGTGCGGGATTATCTGCCCGACTATGATGACGAGCGCAAAGTGATAGTAAAAGCGCTTGAAGGCGGCGTGCTTGATGCCATTATAAGAGGAACGGACAGAAAGGCACATTTCAAGTCTGAACGTGAACGTATGATATCAATGCTCGGCTTTGACAGGGCTGAAGCGGAGGTCGCACTTGCGGCGTTCGGATATATGCTCGGCCTGCCTTACCCCTCTCCGCTTATGGAGGAGGAAAAGAAGGCGGAAAAGGCTGAACCTGTAAAGAAACAGCCGACTGTTATAAACTTCGATCTGAAGGTGTTCGGAAAGCTTGATTCGCTCAAATACAGGATATCAAAAGCACCGGCAGTTAAGGAAGGGTATACGAAACTTGAAGGGTATTGCTTTGAGGGCTTCGGGTTTATGAAGACTGTCAGCCTGCCGTCAACACTTCTGATGATAGGCGAGTATGCGTTTACCGACTGCAAAAAGCTTGAAGAAGTTATTGTCCCGCCGAGTGTCAGGAAGATAGAAAAAGGCGTGTTCAATGCCTGTGTTTCGCTGAAAAAAGTCGTTCTGCCGGAGGGTATGCTCGATATCGGAGATAACTCTTTCTTCTGCTGTACGGCACTTGAAGAACTCAGGATACCCGAAAGTGTAAACAGCATCGGCGAAAATGCCTTTGAGGGCTGTTCGTCACTTAAAAGGCTTTACGCTCATCAGAATATCAAATTCATTGATGATAACGCATTTTCGTACTGCCCGCAGCTTGTGGTGCACTGCTATGAAAATTCGTATATTCATAAATACTGTATGCAGAATAAAATAAAATTCAAGACCTCCGCTGTCGGATTGCCTCTGACGGGAGAAAATGAAGGGGAGGAATGATCCGCAATGACGGAGCTTAGCATAGGACAGGAAGTAGAACTCGAATACGGCGGCAAGGCCACAGTCGCAGGCGTTATAGGCAGCGGCGGACAGGGCACTGTTTACCTTGTTGACTATAACGGTATGAAGTGGGCGCTTAAATGGTATGACATCTCAAAGATGAAAGATCCTGCCGCATTCAAGAATAATATAAAGAAGAATATAAGCGACGGTGCACCGAGCAATAAGTTCCTGTGGCCGAGATACCTGACAAAGGATATGCCTGACGGCACTTTCGGCTACCTTATGGAACTCAAGCCCGAAAGCTTTGACAGTTTTGTTGATATCCTGAATACATATCGGCTCAGGGTGGATCCGCTTACGGGCAGGGCTGTGAAGGAACCTGTAAGGTTTACAGACCTGAAGGCAATGGTGACGGCCGTTATCAATATAGCAAATGCTTTCAGACAGCTGCACAGGGCAGGAAAGAGTTATCAGGACTTAAACGACGGCGGCTTCTTTATCAATGTTGATACCGGTGCTGTGCTTGTCTGCGACTGTGATAATATAGCACCCGACGGCGCAAACTTCGGCATAGGCGGCAAGCCGGGATATATGGCACCTGAGATAGTAAGGGGCCTTGCAAAGCCTGATGTGCAGACGGATAAGTATTCACTTGCGGTAGTGCTTTTCAAACTCCTGTTCAGGGGCGATCCTATGGAGGGTGAAAAGGTCATAAAGGACGTTTGCCTTACCGAGGCGGCAGAGCTTAAACACTACGGCGCAGAAGCGGTGTTTGTATATGATCCCGACAATACAACGAACAGACCTGTAAGGGGCATACATGATAACGTTATAAAGTTCTGGAGAATGTACCCTGATTATATAAAGGATGCTTTTATCCAGTCCTTTACAGCAGGGCTTACGGATCCTAACAAGAGAATAATAGAAAACGAGTGGCAGAAGCTGTTTGTAAGACTTCGTACAGAGATAATCTCCTGCACCTGCGGAAGGACCAATTTCACATCAATGTTTGAAAAGCAGGACAGCACGACATACAGATGCCCTAAGTGCGGTATGACTTTTGCGACACTTGAATTTTCAAACCGCGATTACCGTATGCCGCTTTATATAGGCTCAAAATTCTACGAGTGCGAAATAGATGACAACAGTGATGACTTTATCAGCGTTGCGGGTGAACTTGTCGAGAATAAGCTTAAACCCGGCGTGCTTGGGATAAGAAACTGCTCGGAGAGATCATGGAACGTCAAGATGCCTGACGGAAAGTATTATGACGTTTTACCCGGAAAGGGCTGCCCGATATGGCAAGGCCTTGAGATAGACTTCGGCGGTGTAACGGCTAAGATATGACGGCCGCAAACCTGAAATTACTTTAATTCTGAAAAGGAGCATATTGATATGAGCAAGAAGAAAAAGGACAGCAGTCCCGAGCAGGCTGCTAATACACAGGAGACTGCACAGGCTGCTGCGGATACTAAACCTGCTGATGATTTTGATGATATGTTTGATTTTGATGACGATCCGCTTGGGGCAACAGGTGTTTCAAGGAAGAGTCTTGTTATATTCTTCCTTATAGATACATCAGGTTCTATGAAGGGTACAAAAATGGGCGAGCTCAATACCGTTATGGAGGAGCTTATACCTGAGATAAGAAAAGTCGGCGAGGCTGATACAGAGGTAAAGATAGCAGTTCTTACCTTCTCGACAGACGTTAAGTGGATGTATTCCGAGCCTATCGCTATAGAGGAATTTGAATGGGCAAGGCTTTCAGCTTCGGGCGTTACGAGCATGGGTGCTGCATTTAAGGAACTTTCGGCAAGAATGTCAAGAAACTCTTTCCTTAACTCTCCTTCACTTTCCTTTGCGCCTGTTATATTCCTTATGACAGACGGCTACCCTTCTGATGATTATAAAGAGGGACTTAAAGAGCTTTCCTCAAACAGCTGGTATAAGTTCGGCCTTAAAGCTGCACTTGGTATCGGCAACGAGGCTAATGATGATATGCTTGCTGAGTTTACAGGGAACAAGGATACAGTCGTTCATGCATATTCGGGCAATCAGCTCGCGCAGATGATAAAGATCGTTGCTGTAACAGCATCACAGATAGGTTCAAAGAGCATGACGCTTTCTGACCAGAATGATGCTGAGCTCAGTGATGAAGATGTTTATGCTGCTAAGCAGAAGATGCTCGGTCAGCAGATCCAGGAGCTTGTAAATCAGAACGATTCAGATGACGTTTCCTTCGATACAGGCTGGTGATTGTCACTCAAATTAAATAGAAGGAGCGTTGATATCATATGTTCAATGGTTTCAGTCACTCTGTAATGGGTGCAAGCCACGAAAAAAGAGGGATAGTTTGTCAGGACAGCTCGGCTTATAAAGTCGGCGAGGGCTTTGCTGTTGCTGTTGTTGCAGACGGTCACGGAAGCAAGAAGCATTTCAGAAGTAATATAGGTTCAAAGGCGGCGACTGAAGCTGCAATAGAAACGATAGAAGCTTTCTATAAAGATCCTGATGCGTTTGATGAGAACTTCAAAACACGTCATAAGCAGATAGTAAAATGCGTTGAAAAGCAGATAATAATGCGCTGGAATGAAAAGGTGCTTGACCACCTTGACAATAACCCCATAACACCGGAAGAGCTTTCAAAATTCGGGCCTGAGGAATTTGAGGAGATACCGCACGAATCATACTACGGCACGACACTTGTTGTGGCTGTTGCGGGCAGGGGATATACATGGGGCTTCCAGATAGGCGACGGCAGCCTTGTTGCAGTGTTTGAGGATGGCGAGACCTCTATGATAATGGATTACGAGGAATCAAACCCTGCAAACATAACATCAAGTATGTGCAACGCCATGGCGGCAACAATGTTTGATTCTTTCTATGTTGACAAGAAAAGGCTGCTGTGTATCTGTGTTTCTACAGACGGGCTTTATACTTCGTTCGGCAGCGATTATGACTTCCTTGATTACCATACGATAATCGCAGGGCAGCTTGCGAACCCTGACGCGTTTATGCCGTCGCTTCAGAATAATATGAAGAAGCGTTCGCGCTTTGGTACGGAGGATGATATTTCGGTAGCGTGCGTTTATGATGTTGAACTTGCAACTGCAAACAACGATATCATCAAGGCAAAGATTGCCGAAAACAAGCGCCTTGCAGCTGAAAGAAGATCAAATTTGCTTAAAAGATAAGAAGTGGATCAAGAGGTCATAGGTATTGGCCTCTTAATTTCTAAACCTCGAAAAGTGGGTGGATATATTGGAATTATCTAAGGTTTACAGCGAGGCTATGAAATACGCCGAAAAGCTGAAACAGAGAAGGCCGCAGTTTGCAAACAGAAATGCGGCGATACTTATAAACGCCAAAAATGAAGTGTTTGCGGGCGTGGCTGGCACTATGAATCAGGGCGGTGTGACTGTAGAGATGCCTGCGGAAAAGGCTGCGCTTATGATAATGAAAAACGGCGGGTGTACGGTCGCGACGAATATCGTGGTGTTCAATTTAGGCTCGGGCGAGATCATGATGCCTTCGGCGGAGTGTTTAGAGCTTATGATGATAGTAAGCCCCGAAAACGAAAACTGTATGGTATGCCTTGGCAGGAATGACGAAATGCCGCTTTCTGCACTGAGAGCACCTGTGGCGGAAGCCGATAAACAGATGAGGGAAAAGCAGGCGGCAAAGGCAGCAGAACCGCATTACTCTGACGAGGATTACGAGCCTATGGAGGAAATAAGGTTCGCAGACCTTGATGCAAAGGCGGAAAATAAACCTGAAGCTGTCACCGAAGTTCCCGCAGAGGAACAGGCGGAACAGTCTGAACCCGAAGCAGCAGAGGATAAGCCTGTAGAGCAGGAAGAAACCGCAAAGGAAGTTTCAGCGGCAGAGGAAACGGCGGAGGAAGAACCTGTTGAGGAAGAAGTTACAGAAGAAGATCAGGCTCAGACAGGAAAAGCCGGGCAGGCAGAGGAAGAACAGCAGCCCGAACCTGCCGCAGAGGAGGATACATCAGGCGACGAAGCTGTAGATAAGGCTTTAGATGCGATAGATGCATTTATGGACGGCTTTGATTTTGATATGCCTGAGGAGCCTGCGCAGCTTACCCCGGAGGAAGAAGCACGGGCGCTTGAAGAAAAGAAAGCCCGCCAGAGGGCTGCCGCAGAAGCCGTAGAAAAGAAGCTTGCACAGAAAGCTGCCGCAGAAGCCGCAAAGAAGGCGGAATCTATAAGCGGTGTTGAAATAGCAGAGGACAACCCGTTCTTTGAGGCGACGGCAGATGTCAAGCCGCCCGAGGAGGTACTTGCGGTAATGTCCGAGGTACAGGAGGAGTTTGACAAGAGCTTAAACCCCGAGGACGATGAAAATGCCCCACAGGAACCCATGCTAACCCCTGAGGAGTTATTAAAGCAGGCAAAGAGGCGCAAGAAAGTTGCGAAATCAAACTTCCTTTTCAGAAAAAGAATGTAATAATAAAACCGCCGTCGGGATACTGAACCGAACCATAAAAAACGTACAATGACAAAAAAGACCTCCTATGGTATAATAGAAACCATAGGAGGTTTTGTTATGGCAAGAAGTTACAGACAT
>CACZFN010000013.1 GCA_902780505.1 uncultured Ruminococcus sp.
CCGTCGCCTGCGGCTCCTCCAAGAGGGAAATTTGCAATTATTTACTTAATGTCATATTTTTTTTGAGGGAGAGTGTCCAAGATCATTGACAACTGCACAGCGGGAGTAAAATGGGAATAATTTTTTTCTTGACAACTTGAATGATTTATAGTATAATAAATAAGTTAGGAATAAACAAATGAAAGGAAATGTATAAAAATGTCATTTTTGAAAAAGGCGGCGGCGTTTTTAACGGCTGCGGCAATGACGGCAGCACTTGCTTCATGCGCTGATACAAGCTATGTCGTTACCGCTGACGGCGACAATATAAACGCAGGCGTATACATTGATTATATGTTCAATACGATGCAGAACCAGATATATATCTGGCAGTATTCGGGCGTTACCGAAAACTTCTTTGACCAGACTGTTGACGGCAAGAACTTTGCGGATTACCTTTCCGACACCGCACTTGACAGCACAAAGCGCTTTGCGGCAGTCGAAAAGCTTTTCAAGGACGCCGGGCTGAAAGTATCTTTCGAGGATATGAAAGCCATCAACAACAGCATAAACGACAGCTGGGAAAACCTTTCAAAGCTTTATGAAAAAGAGGGCATAAGCAAGGACAGCTTAAAGAAAGTTTCCGTAAATGCAAAGAAAGAGGAAATGCTCTTTGACTACTACTACGGCACAGGCGGTACTGAAGCGGTATCAAAGGAAACCCTCCAGCAGTATATGAACGACAACTATTTAAGATATAAGGCAATAACGATAAACAAATCCACTGCTGAGGACGATGCCGCAAAGCAGAGCGAGAACGAGGAGAAGAAGGCACTCTTTGAAAAATACAAAGGTCTTGCCGAGGGTGTTAAGTTTGATGAATTTGACGAGATAATACACCAGTACGAGGAAGAAACCGCTGTGACTGATGATGCAGAAGGCACTGATGATGTCGGCGAGGGTGATGACAGCAGTGCGGACGACAGCAGTTCGGACGAGAGTTCTTCCGCAGCAGACGAGAGTTCCTCCGCAGCGGACGAGAGCAGCAGTGAAGCGGACGAGAGCAGCAGCGAAGCTGACAGCAGCAGTGAAGCTGACGATTCCTCCGAGGACAGTGAGAGCAGCTCACAGCTTGAAAGCTTTGAAGCTGCCGACGAAGCATCATCTGATGATGTGATAGAAATAGACGACAGCGCTATAGATATAAGTGATGCTGAAACTACAGGTGCTGCTGATCCTGATGACGCTGACGGCGCAGAGGAAGAAGCGGAAGATCCCTACGAGCACGAAAGGCTTATGAACTACAGCACACTTTCGGAAGAAACCTTGAAGCAGGATTACGGCAAGATGTATACCGAGATCAAAAACGGCGAGGTTGACAGCATTATCACATACGAATCCGAATCGGCATACTACATTATTTCCAAAGGCGAAGTTTCGGGCAGGACGGATTACCTTGATAACGAAACAAACTTTGATACGGTTTTGCACGAAGCAAAGGACAAGGATTTTGATGCGAAGATAGATGCGTGCAAGGAAACGATAAAATTCTCGCTCAATCAGGAAGCTGTTGACAGATATGCACCTAAGAATATCTATGACAGATATCAGGATTATCAGGAGAAAAACAACAGCTCGGCAAATCAGCAGTAAGTCTTTTCAATAAATCGCAGCCCCCGAACGGTCAGACGAGCGTCCGGGGGCAAACTTTTGCCCGCGGTAATAACAATTTTTTAAAAATTTATTGACAAAATTAAATAAAACTGTTATAATAAAATCAGACAAATATCGTAAACATCGGTGAATAATTTTGTGTATAAGGGAGAAAATAGTTTTGAGTCAGAATAGAAACGGCGGTGAGGTAAATGAAAATTATCCACGGGAAATCAAAATCAGACAAGAAAGTCAGCGGGGTGATAAGCTTTTACCGCCGCGAGACTTTTGTTCCCCTTGCCGAGCACAGAGATAACCCGCTTGCAGAGTATGAACGATTTATGCAGGCGCGTGATGTTGCGGCAGATGAACTTGATATGCTGTTTTGCATTGCTGCTGAAAAGGTGAGCGCAAGTGCCGCATCTATATTTGAGATACAGAAAATGATGATAGAGGACAAGGACTTCAACAAGCTTGTAAGCGGCATTATCAAAAGCCAGAAATGCAATGCCGAGTTTGCTGTCAAGTGTGCTTCAAAGATATTCTACGACCTGCTTCGCACTTCGGGAAGTGAGTATATGCGCCAGAGGGCGGAGGATATATTCTACACCTCTGACAGGATACTGAGAAAGCTTTACGGGCATGACAAATGCTTCAAGCAGTATACGCAGGACGTTATAATATGCGTTGATACGATATCATCATCAGATGTACTTTTAATGCACAGCCCGTTTATATGTGCGCTTGCAATGAAAAAGGAAGCCGAGCTTTCGCACGGGGCGATAATAGCAGAGGAACTCGGCATACCGATAATCTCGGGGCTTGGCAACGAACTTGACGAGCGTTTTGAGGGCAAGCAGGCACTTGTAGAATGCAGCAAGGGAGAGCTTATAATAGCATAGACATACGGGAGTGTTCGCACTCCCGTTTTTTGGGAGATGTTAAAATGACAGTTGACGAAATACGCACACACCTTTTTGAACTGAGTGATGAAAAATACGCAAAGTTTCAGGGCGGGCTGATACCGGATATAGGGCAGGATGATTTCATAGGTGTCCGCACACCGGCTTTGAAAGCATTTGCAAAGGAAATAGTAAAACAGGGCGGTGAGGGTGAGTTTTTGAGCGCACTCCCCCACAGGTACTTTGATGAAAACCAGCTGCACGCTTTTATAATATCACTTGACAAGGACTTTGAAAGCTGTTTAAATAAAGTGGAGAGGTTTTTGCCTTTTATAGACAACTGGGCGACCTGTGACCAGCTGTCCCCGGCAGTTTTCAGAAAGAACAGGGACAGACTTAAAGAGAACATACATAGCTGGATAAATGACGAAAAGGTTTATACAGTAAGATTCGGGATAGGGTGTGCACAGAGGTATTTCCTTGATGACGGGTTTGAGGAATTCATGCCCGTGATAGCGAAGATAAGAAGCGGGGAATACTACATAAATATGATGCGGGCATGGTATTTTGCAACGGCACTTGCAAAACAGTATGATGCGGCGGTGAAGTACCTTGAACACAAGAGCCTTGATGAATTTACACATAAAAAAACGATAAGAAAGGCGATAGAGAGTTTCAGGGTAAGTGAGGAGCATAAGAAGTATTTAAAAACACTGTAGAAAAACTAAAAAGGTTTTTCGGATCAAGCCCTTTTTCCTCAAAAAAGGGCTTGCGGGGTTTGGGGCAGAGCCCCAACGGGGACGGGGGCAGCGCCCCAGCAGGTCAAGGGCAGCGCCCTTGCAGGGTTTGGGGCAGCGCCCCAATCGGGCGAAGCCCGACAAAGGCGGCGAAATAAAAAATCCCGAAGCGCAAACCTACGATTATAAAAAACCTAGGGGAACGGATATATTTCGCCGCCCCCCGTTCCAAAACAGTGAGCGAAGCGAACGAATTTTGGAACGGTTCGCACCGTAAGGTGCGATGAACCCCTCCGACCGCCTGCGGCGGCGGTCCCCCTCCCATGAATCGAAGATTCTAAGTTCAGGGGAGGCAAAACCCCTCCGCCCCTTCGGGGCACCTCCCCTTTCAGGGGAGGCAAGAGTCCACATTTGAGGGAACTCCGCCGCTTTCAGGGGAGGCGAGAGTCCGCATTTTAGTGAATAGTGAAAAGTGAATGGTGAATAGTTTACGCTTTGCCTGTCCGACGTATCCGAGGGGGGAACCCCAAAAGGGGACAGGAACCCGCTTACGCCGCCCCATCGGGACCTTCCTGAGCCTTGCGGCTCAGGCGGGGAGTTTTACTTCGACGGCACTGCCGTCGATTTCGCTGCGCGAAACCGTAAAACTCTGTGAAACAGACTTTTTGCCCTCGGGTTCCCCCTTTCCCTTTACCCTTTTGCCCTCGGGGCTCAATTACGCTGTGGTATGCGTAGGTTTTTTCGCGGCTCGCTAAGCGCTCGCCGGACAGGGTATGGTTAAGGCAGGGTGTTATCTGAAAGTATCGCAAAACCGTAAAACTCTGCGCGCATGGCGGCTTGGGGGGCGTGCCTCCATTTGAAATAATCATTTGCTGTCACCTGTCGCTGATTTGATTTAGTGAATAGTGAATAGTGAAAAGTTTTTGTCGGCTGCGCCGACTTGACGCGCCCTGCCCTGCCCCGAGAGGGAAAGGAAAGAGCTTCGTGAAACGTAATGTTCTGTTAGCGGGGCGTTTAATTATAACAAAATGTTCATTTTAGACTACTCAAATGTTTACTAAATCGGTTGACTATGACTTTTTTATGTGCTATAATAATTATTAGTATGTAAATAGGAGTTGAATATAATGCTTGAACTTATAAACATTACCTTCAATGCCGACAATGACGGGCAGGAAAAGGAAATCATAAAGGATATAAGCCTGAAAGTCGAAGATGACAGGTTTACTGTTATCACAGGGCCGAACGGCGGCGGTAAGTCTACACTTGCAAAGATAATCGCAGGTATTGAAAAACCGCAGTCGGGCAGGATACTGCTTGACGGCAGGGATATTACCGGGCTTTCAATCACCGACCGCGCAAAGGCAGGTATAGGGTTTGCTTTTCAGCAGCCTGTAAGGTTCAAGGGGCTGACCGTGCTTGACCTTTTAAAAATAGCATCAGGCAAGCCGATAAAGATAAGTGAGGCGTGCTCTTACCTTTCCGAAGTCGGCCTGTGCGCCAAGGATTATATAAACAGGGAGATAAACGCTTCCCTTTCGGGCGGTGAACTCAAAAGGATAGAGATAGCAACTATCCTTGCGAAAGATCCGCGCCTTGCAGTGTTTGACGAACCGGAAGCCGGCATTGACCTATGGAGTTTCCAGAACCTTATCAAGATATTTGAAAATATGCAGAAGTCTGTAAGCGGTCGGTCTATAATGGTAATATCGCATCAGGAAAGAATACTGAGCATTGCAGACGAGATAGTCGTTTTGGCAAACGGGCAGATATCCGCACAGGGAAGCCGTGAGGAGATACTCCCCACGATAATGGGGACTGATTCTGCGGTAGGCTCGTGCGGGATGCTTGAAAAGGAGGCTAAAAGCAATGGTTAAGCTTGATGAGATACAAAAGCGCCTTATGCGTGAAGTCGCCGACCTTCACGAGATACCAGAGGGTGCATATAATTTCAGGGCGAACAGTCAGCTTGCGGGCAGAAGCACGACTGCAAACATTGACATAAAGTCAAAAGAGGACGTAAGCGGCATTGACATCATAATAAAAGACGGGACAAAAAAAGAAAGTGTGCATATTCCGGTTGTGCTCAGCGAAAGCGGCATTAAGGAAACGGTTTACAACGATTTTTATGTCGGTGAGGACTGTGATGTACTGATAGTCGCAGGGTGCGGCATTGACAACTGCGGATCACAGGATTCGGAGCATGACGGCGTTCACAGGTTTTTTATCGGGAAGAACTCAAAAGTTAAGTATGTTGAAAAGCACTATGGTTCGGGCGACGGCAAGGGCAAGAGGATATTAAACCCCGTGACCGAAGTATACATGGAAGAAAACGCCGCCATGGAAATGGAAATGGTTCAGATAAAGGGCGTTGATTCCACCGAGAGAACAACTAAGGCAGAACTTAAAGCAGGCGCAAAGCTTGTGGTGCACGAAAGGCTTATGACACACGGCGAGCAGAAAGCCGCAAGTGTTTATGACGTTGCACTTAACGGCGACGGTTCAAGTGCTGATGTGGTTTCAAGATCGGTGGCAAGGGATAGTTCCTATCAGAAGCTTGACCTGTGCATACTTGGCAATGCGGCGTGTTCGGGGCATACCGAGTGTGATTCGATAATAATGGACAACGGGCGTATACTCGCAGTACCTTCGCTTGAAGCCAACAGTGTTGAAGCCATGCTCGTACACGAGGCCGCTATAGGCAAGATAGCGGGCGACCAGCTGACAAAGCTTATGACTTTAGGCCTGACCGAGCAGGAAGCAGAAGAACAGATAATAAACGGCTTCTTAAAATAACCGTGGGAAGTGTTTGAAAAGCAGTTTTCGATCAGCTTTATCACAGCAATACTGAAAATATAACTCCTTCGTTTTATACAAAAAAGCTCTGTACCGTAAGCGCAGCAGCGATATAGAAGTTTTTTAGATTCACGCTTTGTGTTCGCTGCTGCTAAAAGAATAAATAATAAAGAAGAAAGAATAAAGAATAATAAAGGTGTCCGCTTTGCGGATGGATATTAATAATCTATCGCCGAAGGGAAATGTTTTGCAGAGCAAAACTTTCTTCTTATCGGCTTTTGCCGATAAGACACGATACCGTCGTTTTTATTTCTTGTTTATTCTTTCTTCTTTTTTCTTTTAGCAGGCGCGAAACCTAAGTGTTGGATATAAAACTTCTATATTGCGCCTGCGCATAAAGTACAGGGCTTTTTTACATTCACACAACAGAATAAGCGATATGTCGGCAGGCTTATCGTAATTTGCGAAGGTGTTGCTTATAGCCCTTTGATTCGGCAAAGCCTATGATGAAAAACTTGACTGTGGTCCTCCACAGCCAGCCGCCAACACTGAAAACAGGCTTTTGGGGTTCTGACGGCTTTACGGGCTTTTGCGGCCTTACAGCATATGTGTTTACATCTTCGCCTTTTAAATAAGCAGTCCGCTGCCTTATCTCCTCATAGCCGTTTTCACGAAATTCCTTTTCCTTGTCCTTAAACTCCTTGATATATGCTGCATCTTTCCCTGCCTGAGTGAACGTTTTTTTAAAAGTCCAAAACATCGGTAATAAAAAAGCGGACGGCCTTATTTACAAGGTCATCCGCTTATGTCAGGTTATCATTTCATTACTTTGGGATTTACTGCCTTATTGAGCTGATTCTGGGCTTTCTCGGCTTTGCTTTCTTCTACCGCTATCTTATTTCCTACCTCTCTGAGCTTGAAGGATATTTCAAGGCCTGAGGTGGTAAGCGCCTTCTTTGAAAGATCAACAAGCGATTTCCAGTCCTTCGCTTCATCGAACATTCTCTTGAAATCCTTGCGATTCTCATAAATGTTCATCGAAAGATCAAGGCAGTCCTCATTTTGTTTCTGATTCTTTGCAATAAAGTTAGCTCTTTGCTTTGGCTCGACCATTCTGAGGTCTTGATTCATCTGAGAAATGCTCTTTTCCGAGCGCTTTGGCCAGATAGCCTTTGTAGCAATGATCTGTGCTGTATTCTTCATGATCATTTCCTTAGCGTCTTCAAAGTCTTCCTTATCCATTTTTTCAGGCTCGGCCTCATTTATGACATTTCTGATGTTGTTCTGATACTTTGTGATGTCACCGATATGCGGATTACTATCGCTGCGTATCTTCAGCAGATCATCATTGTAATTCTTGTTTTCTTTGCTTGCCCTTTCAGTCATGGTCAGCGCGTCGAATTCTATCTTAGGCTTAGGCTCCTTCTGGTTTACAGCTGCATTATTGTAATCCTCAAAGAGCTTGTCAAGTGCCTTTTCATCGCTCATCATTTTTATAAGGTCAGCCTTGCTGTATTTATCCACTACAGTTCTGTATGTCTGATAATCAAAACGTTCTTCCATATTGCGCACCATATCAGGTGTGACATGATAATCATACCCCATCTTTTTACCGATAGCATGGTAAAGCACAACATCACCCAGATCATGCGACAAAAAGTTATCCTGGAGATTTCTCTGATAAAGGTACTTGATATATGCGATCTCATACCCTACACTGCCCTGCGGGTACTTTTTAAACTGGTCACTGAGCTCTTTATTGACCTTAGTCTGATTATCGTACTCCTCGACAAGGTGATCAGGTTCTTTCATGTAATCCCTTCTGCGGTCTACCTCACCGTCGTAGCCGATAGTTTCTATAATAAACTTGAACGCTTTATCTTCTTTTATCAGATTATTCCACGCCTTTGTATATTCATCATTTACCGCCGATATTGGAACATCACCGCCGCCAAGCTTTTCCTTCATCTTTGCAAGGGCTGTATACTTAGCAAGGTCTTCTACAAGCTCATGATCTTTTTCATCACGAAGGAACATATATTCATCCTTCTGAGCGCCCATATAATCCTTCAGTGACTTTAACTCATCATCAATTGTCGGGCCTGCATTTTTACCTGCTTTCTTTTTAAGCTCCTCCCTGCTCTTATCCTTGAGCGGATCGGCAGGCTTAGTTCCAAGCTCGTCCAAGCCCTTTTTCTTAGCATTTTCGTTATACATTGCAAGCGCAAGCTCAGGCTCATCAAGTATCTTCTGCTTCACCTCGGGGGTGAGCTTGCCGAAGGTTTCTTTTAAAACCTCGTGATCGACCTATGAATGGAGCTTTGAATATTCATCTGCGGGGAGCGAGGAATTAAGCCCTGTCTTTTTAGACATAGCCTGCGCCACTATCAGGTAGCTGTAGGGCTCGGTATTACCGTCTTCACCTACTGCGATATCAAACTTAGCCTTTGCTATATAGCCGCCTGCGGAATGCTCTCCGTACTTATCAAATGCCTCATTTTTTTCCACAACGAGCTTATAGTAATCAGCGTAGTCCTTTGTAAGTGCATCGGGATCCAAAAGGAGGTTTTTGGCCTTGTCCGGATTTTTGCAAAGCCTGAAAACATAGCTATACAGGTTTTTATCAAGCGTCAGCTTTTCTTTTCTGCCCTCAAACCTGTCGCTTACATTAACATACTTAATGCCTTCATTAAACTTTTCAGAAAGTTCCTTTGCAGCGATAAGGCTTGCAGCCTGTTTGTTTACGCTGTCAGCATCAAGCTTATCATAATCATACATATCCATAAGTATCTGGGTAAGCTTTCCGACTTTAAATCTTTCGCCGTTAAAGGTCAGTCTTGCCTTCTTTATCCTTTTTGTCTTCTGCTCGGGGCTTTCATTTTCATACGGTGCTTTATTCTCCTCGGGGAGGTTTATCTTGTTTTTATTCTCCTCGATTATTATGTTCTTTTCAGGCTCTTTCTTCTCCTCTTTCTTCTCGGGCTCCTTTGCCTTTTCCTGAGCCTTTTCTTCTGCCTTTTGTTCTTCCTTGACAGGATTCTCCTCGAGTATGATATTCTCATTCTCGTTTACATTCTCGGCATCCTTTTCTTCCACTTTCTGCTCGATAATGTTTTCTTCCTTGGCGGGTTCTTCCTGTTTTATCTCGTTTTCTTTTTCGTCAGCTTTTTCTTCGTTAATGATAATATTATTATCAATATTCAGCTCAGACTTGCTGTCATCTTTAATGATCGGCTCGTTATCAATAATGTTTAGGTTTATACTCCTGATCTCATCATTAGCGGCCTTTAATACAGCCTTTCTGCTGTTTGCAAGCGTTTCTATATCCATAGCCGACTCAAAGCGCGTCTTGCCCATATCAGACCATGGTCTCCACTGCGGCTCATTTGGTTTGCCCGTGAAGTTTCTTACGCCCTCTCTCCTCTTTGCGGCGATATATTCGTTTGCAGTCCTTGCAATTTCTCCTACAAGCCTTTCCTCCTCGGCGTGATCATATTCAGGGCTGTCAGCTTGTTTTCTGTAATCAAAGTAGTCCTTGATAGCGTCCTTTACTGCCTGAAGATATCCGGAAACACCGCCTGCGCCGTACCAGTGTACAGCATCAAGCCCCTTGGCAAATTTTCTGAGATTCCCTTCAAAGCTGACGGTAGCGGCGTATTCATCTCTCAGCTTTCTCTCCTCATCGGATATTTTGGGCATATCTCTGTGTATCGTATCTGCCTGTACAGGATCTGAGATATTATTAGTGTTTATGATATTATCATCAAGCTTATTATTGGAATTTGGCATAAAGAAATTATTATTAACAAACCCGAAAGTCTTTGATAAGAAAGCAAACTGTTCATTGAGCTTTTTGACATCTACCTTTTCGGGCTCGTCAAAGACATTATCGCCCGCTAATTTCATGCTGTCTTCATAGCTGAGATCAAAGAAAGCCATAAAGTCATCGGCAGACTTCTGCCATTTTTTCTGTGAGTTCTTTTCGGCGTCATTACTGTCCTCAAACTCAATGGTTGTGGGATCCTCAACAAAGCCCAGAACACCCGAACTTGCTTTGGAGATCGTTGAGGCAACATCGATGTTTTTGCCTGTCTTTATAATATTATTGTATAGCTTTTTAAGGCTTTGCGAGACCTCCATAGCTATTTTCTGGATTTCCTGAGTATTATTTGCGTTACCGGTATAACTCTTTTTATATTCTTCAAATGAATAATTCGGCATAATGATCTCTCCTTATTTTAAGTTTTTTGTTTTGCCTTCATATATAACGCCCTCAAAAGCCGCAAAAGGGTGCAGCTGATCATATTTTTTTTTTAACTTTGTGAACTGTTAATCCGCTGAGCTGTCCGGCCAGCTGACAACGCCCATACTGGTTTTCATTTTCTCTGCCATATAATCGAGCTTTGCTTTAAGGTGCGGGTATTCTTTATTTATCACCTCTACAGCTTCGGCAGCAATCAGACATTCGCCGTTTTTCAAAAAGCTGTTGATCACAGTTGTCCACCCTGCAAGCTTGTAGGTATCTATCGGTGAATAACTTTCATCATACGCTGTCAGAAGCGTTTTTGATTCAAGCAAATTACCGTTGCCCTCGTCACCGTGGTATACCCTGCTGCCCCTTACTATCAGCCTGCCGTTCTGGAAATAGCAGCTCTCGAATTCGGCAGGTACCTCCGTTACCTTGTCAATATCAGCTATATTGCAGATATAGCTTTTAGAGCTCTCCTCTCCCCCGGTAAGTTCCAAATACAATATAAGCCCTGTTTCGGCGTCAAACTGAGTAATGACCGCTTTATCGGAAAGGGCTGCTGCATCCTCCGTACTGCCGTCACTGTTTACCTTAATAAGCTTGTTTTGATTTACTGCATAGAACGCATCATCACTTTTTGATAACTGCACATCTGAGATCCCCTCGGGCAAAGCTGATTTTTTATCAAAACTCAAATCGCTCTTATAGAGAACTAATGCGCCATCATAAGAATCAAACGTCACGATCTCTCCGTCAGACAAAACACCTGCGATCTTTTCCGAAATACTTCCAAGCCTTCCGCTTGCGACAAGCGTATCCGATGAAGTATCGATTATCGCCGCAAAGCCGCAAAGCGTTTCATTTTCCGTGGTGATGTACTGCAATGCGGCTTTCCCGTCACCCACAGGCTGTATGCTGCCCACAGTGCCGTTTACACTAAGTGATTTAAGCTCTGCAACTGCTGCGCACGGCTCTGCCTCAGAATTTCCCTGCCGCGAAGCTTCTTCAGCAGCCGATGATAACCCGCTGCCTGAAGAAGAAAGCCGGCCATTTTCAGAGCCCTCACCTCCGCCGCAGCCGCAAAGGCTGATAACAAGCGATAATGCCAACACGGCTGATGTTATACGTTTCATTATTATATCTTCCTTTCAGAATTAAACATAAAGCTGAACATAGATCATAGCGCGCATTTATATTTTTTATACTCTTATTTCAAAGCAAAGCCAAATTTGCAGGACACATAGTCATTCGTACCCGTCAAACAAAGCAAAAAGGGCTTTGTATGCTACATTAAACATACAAAGCCCTGAGTCTTTGGCTCCCCCTGTTGGACTTGAATTGTATTTTTTGATGACGGTGATCTTTAGTGTTTTTCACAAAAGCCCCTAAATACGGGAGCTTAGCACATTTAATGCAAAGCTGTTTTGCATAACTTTTAATGGGTTTTAATTACCGATAATGACCAAATAATGACCAATAATATGGTGTGTTCCGAATAAATCAGCATACGAAATAATGATAAATGTGCAAATATAATAATATATCACATTCTCGATTTTTTAAAACTACCTCATATATGATTTATTGGTATATCACTTGGTGGTTTCGCCTCTGTATAGTATCTTACCTGTAAGAATATCAACTAAATATGATCATCCCATCCAATCATTCACAAGAATTCTATCATCGTGTCTGCTATGCATCCCCACATACGGTTGTTCTGTGGCTTCAGGAGGAAGAAATGATTTTTGATCTTCAATTCTCCATAATAATTCTCCGTTAAAGTCATAAGCACATATATTATTCATATCCGTATCTTCTTGAGGATCATAATATAAAACTATAACAAACGAATCTGTCATACATACCTGATGAATGGTATTTATGAAATTCTTTATTGTGTTGTTAATAACCATTTGATTAATGCCTATATCTATTATATTCATATTGCCCTCCTATTCGTAACTATTCCTACACGTTGTCCCATTAAATCAAACTGAATTCCTCCGCCAGTCCCCCAACCTTCTATCTCACCTGCTATACCTGTCCTTATAACAGTTCCTTTAGGGCAAGCTGCAATCAAATATTGACAAAAAGCTGGATCAGGTGATAAGGAAGAAGAAAGAGGAGTTGGGGATCAAGGTGGAACAGATGTCTATGTGACTAATTGTAAAAAGCAGGCTGATACGGTTTTGCATCAGCCTAAGACTTTCTATGGAATTGAATTGATTACCATTCTCTCCCTTGATTGCATTTATCTATTATATGTCCATTCGTTGGATCAACTATAAAGATTCTTCCCAAATAATCATTTACTTGTAACATATTATCATTCTCTCTTATATGCATACCTACATATTTTTCACTTGATGATTTATCACTTTTGTTATAGTATTCCTCAGTTTTTTGAATGCACCACTGGATGTTTGCTTTGAAATCCACAGAAATTATATTAGAAGGGTAATATGTTTTGGATGGAATCTTCAGTAGTACAATAATCCGAGTATCCATTATTATTATTTGCCTAATATTATACTCAAAATATATATCGTGAAAATTTATACGCAGATTGTTCTCATTAATTTCTATATTCATTTCTATAGCATCCTTTCATTATAAAATTCAAATATTTTTTGTCCCATAGAATCAAATTGAATTCCTCCACCATTTCCCCATTTAGAAATTGGATTTGCATACCCTAATCTGATGTGTCCTTCTTTAGGAACTGTAACATCACATATATATTTGGGCTCGTATTGTAACGCAAACTAATCTTTAATTTGAGCAGGTGTTAATCCTTCAATCTGATTAATATCAAGCTTTTCGATCTGAAAATCCTTATCCTTTACAATCGGGCTGTCATAAAGCTTACTGTTGGTGCCCTTTGCAAGCTTTTCAAAGCCTTTTTTGATACCGTCTGCTCTTGACTGCTCTAATATGGCCCCCATTCTTACCTTAGCAGCCTCTTCTCTCTGCGCTGTGGCGGTAGAATTAGCCTGCTCAAACAGCTCCCTTGATACATCTTCGGGCTTTTGCTGACCTTGAGCGATGATCATATTCTCAGCATCTATCTCAGCCTGAGATATTGCAGGCCTCTTGTTTCCGTAGAACTCCTCGTCCTGCTGTCTTAAAGCATTTTCTTCTTCAAGGGTGCGGTTCTTTGCACTATTTATCAGATACTGCTGATCAAGCTTTTTGGGCAGATATACCTTCTCTGTAAACAGAACGCCGTCTACAAGAGTATTTCTCATCCTCTGCTCGGTAGGGGTATCCTCAACACGGCCTGTTCTTGCCGCCTGAATACCGTTAATATTTGAAGGCGGATCATCCTCAGGCATAAGGTGAGCGCCGTCTCTTATATTCGCAGGCTGGCGGCTGACGTTTCCGTCGGGGAACATCTTTACATAGTCGCTCGGCACACCGAATATCGTCCTGCCGTCCTTAGAGAGCTTGATATCCTTTGCATAGGTGAGCTGCAGCGCGCTCATAGTGCCGTCTTCATTCAGGATAACATCACCGAAAAGCTCGCTTATCGGCGCTTCAAATGTGTAGTCGGGTTCATTCGGGTTGATATCGGAGTTTTCGATAGAGTTTTTGTATTTTACCTTGTCACCGTCAATTCCGATGATCGTAATATAGTGGTTGCCAAGCAGCACGCCGACGGGCGAATGCTCGTTCCTGATAGCGTGAGTGACCGTTTTCTTGATCTTCTCGGTGCAGTTTCTAAGATATTGCTCGGGAGTGATGTTCTTTGATGCTATCGTTTCATCATAGCTTGATATCTCAACCTCGCACAGCATCGTATTGGGCAAAAAGCTAAGTATACTATCACCCATTTCCAGAGCGCTGTTCTTCTGGTCATAGTTAAGTGCTTTGAATGCCTCATCATTTAGTTTTCCGGACGCCTCCTGCGAGAGATTTGGCTTATACGCACGGATCTGCTCCTGTGGTGCATAAACACCTCTTGACGATGCAAGAACCTGGAAAAAGCACGACCAGCAGCCGTTACCGCTTGACTGAAAGCTATACTGAGAAACGCCCTCAAGCTCGTAGGTCGGCTCATTATTTGCATTTACGCCCTCCTTGACGTTAGCAAGCGGCAAAAACGGCTTGCCCTGATCAAAGCTCTCCTTTGCCTGAGTCTGTATATTTGCAATATTACCTGCCACCGCAACACGGTAGTTTAAGAGATACTGCTGCTCATAAGTAAGGTTCTGATAGTTTTCATTGATAAACTGAACAATAAGATCGGCATTGCTTGTATTAAGCACCCACTTCGGGAGAGTTTTCTTATCTACACCGTCGCTGATAGCACTCATTTCCCAGTCAGCCCTGTTTTGTTCAAGGTACATATTGTATTCCTTGATAAGGTCTGCGTCACTCATATTGTTATAATTCTGCTGCATCTGTTCAACAGACGGCATAGGCTTTACAAACCCATATTCAGGGTGACGTGAATAATGATTGATGAGCATTTTCTTATACTGCTCAAATGAAATTCCTCCGTAAACGGCAGTTTTTACCGATACGTTCTGATCGACCTGTGCGGCATTGTTTTTATCCTCCTGATCTTACAGTTTTTTATTCTATCATAAGTAACACCCTTTTTTACAAAAATAGGTGCAAAGATTTTAACTATCCTGAAATTTTGTTTAACTTATACAAAACACCGAGAGCATATCAGCAAATGCTTTATCTATTTGCCATTGACACTGATGTATCTGTTAAAAAGCCACAAAGCAAAAAAGGCCTTGTATGTCATAATAAACATACAAAGCCCTAAAATATGAGAGAGCAGTACATATAAAGGCTCCTGACACGAATCAAGAGCCTCAGTATGCCGATAATGCCATATCTTTTGGATGATGCAGCCCTTAAGATACATCGTGTGAAAAATTATGCTATATCGTGCGTGTATTATATTTATTGCAGGATCTTTTTCACCTCGGGCTTATGCTCTGTCTGGGTGCGATTTGTGATATTGTGAGAGGTCTTTATCTCAGCCTCCATATCCTTCATATATGCCTTGCCCATATCAAGTGATGCGTTTTTATCCGATAAGAACCTGCTAAGGCTTTTGGGGTTATTCAGCCCCTCCGGCAATGCTCTCTTAAAGCTGATTGAATCGGCAACACTTCTGATAAAGCTCTTATACTGCATAGGGTCGTTTGGAGCTATCTTTTTTAACGCCATTCCCTCTTTAGTTTCAATAAGGTCATTGAGCATTACCGCCGCAACACAGTATTCAAGCTTTTTTTGATCAATACCGTTAAACTTAATCGATCCGTCTTGATAATTTGTCATATTATCCTTCATTACCCGCTCTATACGCTCCGTAGCCTCATTAAGTGTTACCTTCTGTATATCGTCTGCATTCTCCGCCTGCTTATCATATTCGTTTACTCTGGCAGATATCTTATCATATTCCTCCTGCTGGCTTTTTTGGTCCTTGATATCAAGCTCGGCGGTTATTCTATTACTGTTGGCGATCTTCTTGAGCCTATCCACTATATCATCGAACGTAACAAGTGCTGTAAGACGGTTTCTCGAGCTTTTATCCATTTTATTAGTTTCCAGCCCAAATTCATCAAGCTTGCCCTGATCCATCTTATGGTTTTTGTATCTGTCGGATATTTCACGCATCTTATCGCAGTTTTTTATAAGCTTTTCTGCGAATTGCTTTCTTTTAGCAGGCGAAAGATCCGCTTTCTCAAGCCTTTTATAATCCTCTGTGAGCTGAACTAAAGCGTTGGCATTTCCTATAATGTTGTCAAACTTTCTGCTGTTTGAAAAAAGGCCCTTGTTTGCCTGCTCCATATCCTTTATTTGTTCCTTCATTTGATCTAATGAGACGTCAAGCTCGCGTGAAGTGTTAAATAACTTTTTCTTCTTTACATTAAAGTCAATCTTCGGGAGCTGCCTTGCCTTTTTGGGCTTTGCTTTTATTTCATTCTTTGGCTGTGCCTGCGTATTCATCTCTGTCTGAGGCTTCAAGTCCTCCTTTACAGGCTTTGGCTTGCTCGCCGCCTGCAAAGCACGCTGACGTTCACGCTCATGCTTTCTTTCCTCACCAAGCCGCAGTGATTCCTCATCTCGTTTCCTCTGTGCCTCGGCTCTATCCTGTATTTTTTTCTGCTCTGCCGCCCTCTGCGCCTGCACCTTATCAAAATTAAACATTATATCATTGTGATACTTTTCTATCCTGCCGCTAACGTCCTTTTTGCCGTAAAGGCTTACCCCTGCGGCATATTCAACTATAAGGCTGCTCTGAAGCTCCTCCTTTACACCTTTGCCGTCATAGCCTGCCCTTGCTATTTTCTGAAATGTCTTTTCAAGGCCACTGTTTATCTTTATCTCAGTATACATACGCCTGTCCTTTTTCGTGTCATACTGCGGCAGTGTCTTACAGTAGAGGTACATATAATCCTGCATAAGGCCTGTTTTTTCCTCTTTTTTCAGTTTAAGAAACTTTGATCTATTGCCAAATATATCCTCAATTCTCTGTAGTTCCTCTGTGCCCAGGTCTTTGAGTTCTTCGTAGGTTCTCATAATAGAATACTTCCTTTCAAAAAATACATATACTTATGCACTCTATAATATATACTCCCCAAGTAAGCAAATGGGTGCAAGAAAAACAATTTTTTTGAAGATCTATATGAACCCATAAAACAATAAAACAGGACTGGTTTAACGAAAAGCCTACCGATAAAAAAAATCCGAGCCGTCAGTTAAAAGCTTCGGATCTGTACATTTCGCCTCATCAACGATTTTTACCTGAGGAAGGTACGGCGACCTTGCGTTCTTTGTCACCATATACCCCGTAACCATTTCATTCCGCAGAATTCGGTTTACGGTATTGCATCCTTCCTATACGGTCAAACATGAACACAAGAAGTATATCGAACTCCTTATTAAGAGCAGCCGCCTTCAAGTCCTGTATAGCGTCTCTGTCGCTTGCCGATACCTTAAACCCCGACACGCCCTTTTCAAGAAACTCCTTGCCTATCGTCCAGCCCATACGGTCTGCGAACTCGTGGCAGGCTTCTCTCTGCATAGGGATATCGTCCTTTGTCTTATCGACCTGCTGCTTGGTTGAAACTCTGTATAATGTATAAACTGTATTCATTACGATTACCTCCGATTTCAGATTTTGTTTTCTAAATATCGATAAAGCAATCGTTAATTATAAATCCAATTTGAGGTTATTCTATTTTCAAGCTGCCTTTAATAATAGTATAGCACAGCTTGATTGATTTGTCAACGATTTAAAGTGTGAAACCGATATTTTTATGTAAGACCTATGTAAGACAATGTGCCTTAAAAATACGCATTTAAGCATTTAAGGCTTTTGGTGATATTTGATTGACTATTTCAGGTCGGTGTGATATAATAAAAAAGTAAAATACGGGCAGAGCGAATGCTCGGCGAATTGAACTCTGTGAGGTACATAATGAACCATTATAAATCATGGTCCGGTCTTAATAGACAATTATCCGCGTTTTTATGTGAGCCGTTAAAAAGTAGGATCACTTATTTCCTGACAAGATATCATGATGTCCATAACGCTTATGGTCGAGCTGCAATTCTTTTAGATAAAAAAGAATTGGTTGACTTCACATGGAGAAATATGTATGAACAAGACTATGGGATTTCAAAGTTATATGATAAGGACATTCCGGCGAGCAATATCGAAGAAACACTAAAGCCCGAATGGGATAAAAACCGTACTTATAGTGAAATGGATTTTTTATCATCAGTTACGGCATTTTTGACAATGCCAATTTCTGACGCATTGAGCTGTGATGACTATATCGTCCGAATTCTTGCTATACTGGATAGAAGAGTCGGTAAAAAGACTCTGCAAACAATAAGATCTGAAAACAGCTATGTTATGCTGCCGAAATGGGTAAAGCAGTTTTATGAATTACGATTCAGCGTCAGTAAGTGCTAAATCCCCATTTGTGATTCCCTGTCAAAAAAGGATCAATGAGTAGTTCTAATATAAAACGATAACAATAGAGGTAAATAACAAATGACCTATGAAGAAGCAGTAAGATCTATCCCGAAAGGAAGATACCGCCACTACAAGGGCGGCGAATACGAAGTCCTTGAAATAGCAAGGCTTGTTTCACCAAGCAAAGAGTAAAGGAGTGCCCCTATGAAAGCAAGAATAACTGTCCCCAAAAAGTCATATGTTATCAGCGCATCTCTTGGCAAGGGCTGCTATCGGCATATAAAAATATCTGCTGCGGCTACTCTGTATAGCCTTGCCGAAGCTATCCTTGATGCATTTGATTTCGATAACGACCACCTTCACGCATTTTTCCTGGACAACAGCAGCTGGAGTGACGCCGATTCATATTATCTCGAACCCGATCACGGTCAGCGTGATACTACCAAATATACACTTGCACAGGCAGGCTTTGAGAAGGATCTGAAATTTGTTTTCCTTTTCGATTTCGGTGATGAATGGGAGTTCAGATGCAAGGTACTCAAAGAGCTTGATGAAGCTGCTAAAGAAGCAGAAATCCTGCGGTCTGTCGGAGATGCGCCAAAGCAGTATCCCGATTATTATAATGATGAATTTGAAGTTGAAGAAGCCGAAGAAGACGTGGAAGATAATAGCGTTGTTGTCAGTAGTTTACGTCCTCAGAAAATAAACTACAACGAAAACGGATATGTTATACGAGAGCACAATCTCTTTAGCGGCGAAACCTACTATAAGGGGAAGAAAAACTATTCCAAAACCAAGGCCGGAATCACTATGTGCGACACTTATACTCTAAAGGGAGCAAAAACAGCTATAACTAACATAAATCTAAGATCCCGAAGCAGTGATACAACGCAGTATTCCATAGAACGGCTTGATGAGTGCTATATCAGATACGATAACGAGCCCCAAAGCGATGAACAATACAAGGAGAACTTCCAGCATGCCATGAAAAGACTGAACGAGCTGATCGACGGCAATGATTTTGACAACGGTGATAAAATGCGGATAAACGAAGTCAGGAAAGTGCTGCAAGATTTTATTACCGAACTGACAGAGAATAAAGAAAAGCAGTGACCACTGTGTATGAGATGAACTGCGTAAGACAATAGGCAGCATCAACGGCATTGGAGAAAAGCGGCTTGATGAGATAATGAAGGTAATAGAACAATTTGTATCCGCAGATGATAATTATGAATGATATATTATGGGACGGAAAATGAATGTAAGTTGGAATGATTTATCTATACTAATAAAAAGAATTACATCGACATTCGTTGAAAGTATCAGAAATGCTGTTGAATATTCACCCGATTCGGAAAGCTAAGTCTTTTTGGAAACACTGAACAATCTCAAACCAAATGTATAGCTGTAAAAAAACGGAATATACGGATAACAGAAACGAGTTTCACGCCTGGAGATAGTTGGGCTGCTGCGTGGCAGCCCTCTTTCTTTTGTTAAAGATTATTGCCGCTCAAAGTATACAAGCGTAATCATATATAATTATTGTGCAACTTGCATATTTTTTAGACTTATAATAGTGCAAATATACAAAGCCGAAATTTTTTTGAGAATAATTCGGAAATTTTACGATGTAGATGGTACTCATATATGCAGAGGTGAGAGATCTAAGCATAAGAAATACTAAAATATCGGAAAATACTCAGGAAAGGAATAATTCACATGACAGAAGAAAAACGGCGTGAGCTTGTAGACAAGGTACTTCGGGGCGACAGTAATGCCTTTGAAACTTTGTATAACGATACGAAACGCGATGTATATTATACAGCGCTAAGGATCCTCAAAAACGAAGAAGATGCCAAGGACGTTATGCAGGAAACATTTATCACAGCAATAGAAAAGCTTGGCTCACTTTCAGACGGCACCAAATTTCCACAGTGGGTGAAAGGTATTGCCGCAAAGAAATGTACCCGCTACTTCCGAAAATCAAAAGAGGATTCGTTAGATGAAAAAAACGAACTGGGCTTTGAACCGGCGGACGAGAATACACTTATCCCCGAAGAATACGTTTCTGATGAGGTAAAACGTCAGGTTGTAATGAACATTATCAATGATGTCCTTTCTGATGTACAGAGACAGACCATCATTATGTATTACTATGACGAGATGTCCCTTGAAGAAATCGCCGAAACTATGGAATGCTCAATAAAGACCATATCTTCAAGACTATGCTCCGCCCGAGAAAAAATAAGGGAGGCGGTGCTTATTTACGAAAAAGAGAAGGGAGACAGGCTCCATGCTATCGTGCCTGTACCCATTCTTACCCGCATTCTCCACAAGGACGCCGAGTCCATCAACGTTCCCGACATTTCGTTTGATGTTTTCGTAAAACGTATTTCTGAAGCATCAACTAACACTTCTGCAACTACACCAACAACATCGATCAATGCAGGAGGAAGGATAAAAATGAGTAAGGTATTTACAGGTAAAGCAATAGCAGGAATAACAGCAGGAGTAATTGCAGTAGGAGGAATAACGGCGGCAGCATTACTGAATAACAATAATAGTACAGCAGAATCTGATACAACGTCCGCTGCCGAGGTTGTGCCTAAGACTTATGTGGCTACAACTATCCCGAAAGATACTATATCTGCTCCGGTCACTGAGGTTACAGAGCTTACAGAAACCACCCCCACAGAGACTACAACTATACCTTCAACACTCGAAGATGAGCACGAAGGAATGGAAGTGTCCAAGATCAACTCAGCAAGCCATAATGACATCTTGCTTTGGTATGATCCTGATGTCTGGTATTATTCAAATGGAGGAACCGATTATCTTTATCTGAAGTTAAGAGACATCGAAAACTGCTCGATGAATGTAACCAGCCATGACTATACCATAACCAAAACAGGAGATGGCGAATACAATCACATGAGCTTTGATGATTTAATAAAATACGAAGCAAAAGAATTTGCCCGAGATGATTATTTTGAAGTCAGCAGCATTGAAGAAACAGAGATAGCAGGATTTCCAAGCTATAAAGTCATCTCAACGAAGGACGAAGCTATATACAGAGAGGAATATTATATAAACGTCGGTGAACCGAGCGTTGTAAAGGTGCAGTTTGAACAAGCATTTGTGACCGATGATGCCCTTGATGAATTACATAAGTTCATTGAATCTATGGAATTATGTACAGACTGACACAGTGCTGACAAACTATTCGATCATCACACTCAAAGATAGTAGGGGCTGCTGCCTGGCAGCCCCACTTTTTTATGTCTCAAAACTATCATCTATATATAATAGTATAGCTCCCAATCATTCACTTTCTTTGGTATCCTCCTTCTGGCAATTGCTGTTCATCACTCTCTCCTCAAAGCTGTCGCAAAGCAATGAAAGGAGATTTTCTTTCAGCTTAGGGTTGCTCCCCTTAAATGTAATAGTAACTTCACAGTCACCATATCTGCGCTCTATCTTAGGTTCATCGCTCAGACTATCCCCTCCCCTGCATTGATAGCCTGCTTGAATGATTTTGCAGGGCAGAGCATTACCGTCTTGTTACCGCTTAGATCTGTTATGACAGTAAACTTGCCAAAGCTGCCAATGGCGACTTCATTGCCTTCAGTTAGAACCTGCCTTATGATGTCCATAACAGAGTTATCTGCCACAAATGTTTTTACAAGGTACATAAAAGCCTCGGTATCTCTGTTCTCAAACCTCATAATCGTCACCCCACTTGCCGACAGCAAGTATCGCTGCGGTAAAGAAACCGATTGTCCCACCGACCATTATTCCAATCACAAACTTTATCATTTTTATTAGTCCTCCATTATTATACAGCACGTTTAGGCGCTTTCCGGCTGACAGCATCAAGCTCGTCCAGCCGCTTTTTTATTCTTTTTGGATATTCCCTGTCCGTTTCATAGAAATTCCGTTTTTCTTGTTCAGAACCGAAGAGCAGTGTATCAATGCAGTGCTCGACATAAGCCTTATTGTGTATGCTTTCAAGATAGCGGTCATTGACCTTATCTATCGGGCTGCGGGGATCGTAGATCTTCTCCCAATACGCTAACAGCTTTTTATACTCGATCAGCGTATGCACCGATTCACCCAGCCACAGCTTAAACTCATCATTCTTTCTTGGTCTTGTCGTAATGGGTTTGGCGATCTCCCCTGTTTCAAGTCCAAGTCCGAAGTCCTTGTTTATCTGTTTGGCAGCTTCAATGTTTGAAAGTCCGTAAAGCTTCTGAACGAAGTCAACGTGATCTCCGTGCTCACCACAGCCGAAGCAGTGGTAATGATCTTCATAGACCTTAAAGCTGGGGTGCCTCTCATTGTGGAACGGGCAGCAGGCGAAACCGCCCCTATCCACCTCCAGACCGTAAAAGCGAACGAGGTCTCCCAGGTCAACACTATCTTTAATGTCCTGAAAGATGTTGCTTGTCATATCTCCTCCCTTGAAAACTTTTGGATAAAGAAAATGAACTCATTGGCGTCATCCGACATATCCATGACTTTGGATTCTGTCGGGAGAACACTTCCCTTTCATAAGGACACTACAAAATTTGTAGTGTCTTATGAAGGAAGCTGTAAAATCGGCTGCATACGCAGCGGTCAAATATTATTGCAGCCTCAGCCCATACGGGCTGAATGATCGGTTCTATGATGAACCATTTATTTTTCAATTACATTATACCAGCAATGTAGTGAACAGATATGGACACGAAATTTTACTTGAATAAACCGCCCTCACTCACGCAAGGGCGTTGTGCTTGTCAGCAAGCTCCTTATCGAGGAACTTGTAGTAAATATGGATTTTGCGAGGTTTGGTGCGGTCTTTCGGATGCTCGTCAACGGTCACATAACCGATCAGGTCAAGACACATTTCACGGGTAAGCTCCGCAGCACCAGCGTACTTCCTAACACGGCTTATAAACTCGTCAACATCGGCTTCGTCCTGTTTGTCAGCCATTTCACGCTCCATAATCGCATCGTATTCCGCAGACAGCGACTTCTTTTCAGCACTATATTTTTCAAGCAGACCGATACACACATCTTCGGGGACACGACCGAGGACTTTATCCTCATAGATATTCTGGATCAGCTTGTCAAGCTCGTCCAAACGTTTCTTGACCTCTGCTTCACGCTTCTTTTCCTCTGCGGAACGGGCTGTCTGCTGTCTTGCCTTGTATGCAAGAAATCTATCCCTTGCATCGGCTTCGTGGAGTACCATACGGCTCTTGTCCTGAATGTCGGCAAGCACTGTATCCTCCAAAAGATACTGCTTGATGAAGTGTGTCGAGCATACATCACCGCCGCAGCGACTATGCAGACCGCAAGTGTAAGCTGGCTTGCACCCCTTAGAGCCGTTATGCTGTCGCATCTTAGAGCCACAGCTATCGCAGTAAAGAAATCCCGACAGCGGAGCAGTAACACCCTTGTGGTCACGCTTACCCTGACTTACAGAAGCATCGACCTCACGGCATTTATCCCACAATTCCTGCGTGATGATAGGCTCGTGATTGTTCTCAACTATCGCCCAATCTTCCTGATTTTTCTGAATGATCTTGTGGTTTTTGTAGCTCACCGAGGTTGTACGCAGTTGTGCGAGCTTGCCGAGGTAGATAGGATTATTCAGAATACGCTTGACGTTGATATTGCCCCACAGGTGCGAGGTGTTGTGCGGATTAGGCTTTCCAAGTCGCTGATACTGATAATCGGACGGAGTAGGAATATGCTCCGCATTGAGAATGTCAGCTATCTTTTTCGGATTGAAACCCTTTGCCCTCATCTCAAAGATACGGCGGACAATAGCGGCGGCATACGGATCAATGATCGGAGTATTAAAGCCATCATCGCTCTTGAAATAACCGTAGGCACAGTAGGTGCATTTGTATTTACCCGACTTTGCATTGCTTTCAAACACGGCTCTCAGCTTCTTAGAAGTGTTGGCTGCGTACCATTCGTTAAAAACGTTCATTATCGGGAGCATATCCATACTTGCACTGTCGCTGTTGAGCGTATCAATGTTGTCGGTCAGTGCAATGAAACGGATATTGTACATCGGGAACAGATAATCTACATACTGTCCGACCTGGATATAGTTTCTACCGAAACGGCTCATATCCTTGCAGATAATAAGATTTATCCTACCCGACTTTGCATCTTCGAGCATTCTCTGAACGCCAGGGCGGTCAAAACTCACACCCGAAATTCCGTCATCGACATACTCGTCATAGATCGACCAGCCCTGTTCACTCACATAGTTTGTGAGGACTCGTCTTTGGTTTTCGATTGAAAGGGACTCTCCCTGTCGCTCATCGTCCTTTGACAAGCGGAGGTAAATTCCCACCTTGTAATTATCCTGCTTTGGTAACATAAACTCTCCTTTCCTCCAAAGCAGCTTTTATCGGTATTATGACTATTATAGCGCGACATACCGATAAAAGCAAGTGTTTTCTGAAAATTTCAGAAAAATTAACAGCTTTGGATAGGTTTGTTCAGTACCTCATTCAGCGCTCTGTCGAACGCAAGTCTGTAAAGCTCGTTGTCAAGGTCTTTGTCACCGATGAAGTGACTCACCACGATCATCTTCTGTCCGTGAATGGTATATTCACGCTCACGCTGAGGGCAGTCCTTGTACTGCTCGTTCAGCTCTTGCATTGTTTTCTGTTTCATAGCGAATTTTCTCCTTTAGCTTGTCTATCTCTATGCTTATAGGTTGAGGGCATCGCTTTATTTCTCTTACCCTCGTATTTATAGCCGTGAGGAACGGCATTGCTGCCGCCCCATAGCTAACGTTCTGTTGTCGGATATATGTTAATCCGTGTAGGTGTTGTTATTTCCGAAGAAAGAGGTCTGTCCGATTGTACTATCGTCAGTATCATCTTCCTCACTATCAGCATCGTCCGAGCTGTTGTCGGTATCGTCAGCATTTACCTCATTGGCATCATCGGCACTCACCTCATCAGCAGAGCCGTCAACAAGTGACTCAATCTCATCGTAGGTCATACCGCTTGCAGTAAACTTGCTGATGAGCGTATGCTCTTTTGTGACCGCATCGAGAAGTGCTTGACCCTCTAAGCCGTACTGCTCAGAAATGTTTGAGTAGACAATAACCTTGCTCTGCTCGATCAGCTTGCGTTTCAGCTCGTGTGCTGCCTTGATAGCGGCATCGGCATTGACGATCTGTTGGTTGTTGTCGGTCAGCGTTTTGACTTTCATATCATCACCACCGTTCTGCATTTGATTTCGGGACAACTCCCGATGATAATATTATAGCACGATACAAGGCTGTATGTCCATTCGCATTGCGCTCAAACTTTGTGCGCCGATAGGGTTTTCGAGTTCGTCAAATAGTCTGGGGATTTTCAAGTGTATAGACACCTATGCTCCGAGCTGATATGTTTGTTACTTGCATTATCATCGTTACGGGCAAATCTCATTCAAATATTTAGGCTGATACGATGCAAAGTTACATCATCAAGTTACTGTCACCCTATACAGAAATCTGCTGTTGAAATTAGGCATAAGGGAGAACCACAATGAACAAACTGTAAACTTTTCGGATTTTTATGCTCCAAACTGCAAAATCGTCGGTAGTAAGGTAGGAGGATATTTTTAAGCCGTGAGCGTATCTGAAATCTGAATATCACAATCAGTATATCGACATTCACAACATCGGCTTGCAGAGAGCCGATAACAGGTTTCACCAGATTGCCGCCCACCCAGCACGGCAACTGCGCCGATACCCAGTAGAATACCCTCAGAGCTTGCATATAGAGATAAGTCGCTTACGCTCCAAATTCGTTGACGGAGCAACGAAAGTCTGAACGGCATCACGCCATTCAGACGGGATAACTGCATTAAAATGCAGGAAAAATAGCAAGCATTGTTAATTGCGCCACAAAGTGGACGTAATTAACTTCGCTTGTTGGGGACACCCCAAACCCCGAATATGACCGAACAACGGTCATAAAAAAATCGGCTGATGCCGAAATATAGAGATACAAAGGAGACAAGAATAATGGAAAAGAAAAAGCGTGGCAGACCGCCCAAGTTATTCACAGCCGAGACAGACGGAATGACCTACGAGGGAGTTATCAATTACAACCTCAATAAGCAAGTCAAGAGAGAGCTTGACGAGAGCCTTGCAGACAAACCAGCCGACACCCTTACGGACGAGGAACGCAAGTACCTTGACACGCAGAGGGAGAACAAGACACGCACACTCAATATCCGTTTCACGGAGAGCGAGTATCAAGATATTATTTCCAAGTGTGAACAGTACGGCTATAAGAAGAAATCGGAGTATGTGCGTGATTGTATCCGAGCGAGAGTGCCGACTAATGTTCCGCAGATAGATTTATCTGAAACGAATCGTCAGATTAAGGCTATCGGTAACAACATCAATCAGCTTGCGATCAGGCTTCACAGTACGGGGAGTTTCTATGCCGAGG
This sequence comes from uncultured Ruminococcus sp., assembly GCA_902780505.1. Taxonomy (GTDB): domain Bacteria; phylum Bacillota; class Clostridia; order Oscillospirales; family Ruminococcaceae; genus NK3A76. The sequence goes on from CACZFN010000013.1 coordinate 26,733, forward strand.
ATATGCAAGAGGTCAGACAGGAGGTGAGCGAGATTTGGCAGTTACTTCTATCCATTCAATCAGAGCAACTGTTGCCTCCGCAATCAACTACATCACGGATGGAGATAAGACCGTCAACGGACTATATGTCTCATCTTATCTATGCCGACCCGACAGCAGAGGGGCAGCCGAAGATTTCCGACGAGTGAGGGAGCAAGGCACAGGGCGGACGGAGATACTTGCTTATCACATCATTCAATCGTTCAAGCCGGAGGAAATTACACCCGAACAGGCTCTTGCCGTCAGCGAGGAATTATGCGACCGTTATCTCAAAGGCAACTTTCAGTATGTGCTTGCCGTTCACAGCGACAAAGACCACATTCATACGCACATAATCGTCAATAACACAAACGTGTATAACGGACTTAGCTTTACATACGAAGAAAATCAAGGCGGCAGACGAGAACGAGCGTGGGCGAAGCTCCGTGCAGTCTCCGATGATTTGTGTCGAGAGCATAACTTGTCCGTGATTGCAGAGCCTGAAAAGGGACACAGCGTTTCTCATTTTGAAAGGGATATGCAGAAACAAGGCAAGTCGTGGAAAGACAAGCTCAGAGCGAGAATTGCCGAGGTTGCATTTTACAGTAAGAATTTTGATGATTTTCTTGATAAATGCCCCGAAAGCGGTATTGAGGTTTCTTATACTCCGACCAAGAAGGTCAAGCTGAAATTCCGCTTGAAAGACGAGGGACAGCAGAGGTTTACAAGAGCCGACACTCTGGGCGAGGACTACACCGCCGAACGTATAGCCGAGCAGATAGAACAAATGCAGAAAGGGCGCACTGCTATTGAAAGGCTTGCTGAAAAGAAAAATGCGGAAAAGCCAGTCGCACCGCCAACACCTGTTGTCACGCCCAAGACCGAGCCTAAGCCGACACCCACAGCACCGACCAAGCCAACAGAATACGGACATCTTATCACTAATGCTGTTCTCGAAAAAATGAAAGAGAGGGGCATTGCACCAGTTCCTGCGCCTAAGCCGACCGCTGATAAGACCGATACGGCAAAGCAAGATTATGTGTACAAGCCAACCTCCGATGAAGAATTTTTCAATGCTTTTGGTGTGCATCTTGATGAAGTCGATACACCCGATACCACCGCACCGACCGAGAACCAAGCACCCGAAGTCGAGGAAGTTGACCCGTGGGAGAAATTCCGTGAATTAGGCTATTCCGACAAGGATATTGAAACACTTGAAAGCGGCGGAATTATGTCCTTTGACGAGCTTCACGGATTTATGTCTCCAAATACGAAACACCCACAAGACCACCGCAAGGAAATTGCCGACCTCAAAGAGCAAATCAGCGACCTTGAAACCCTTATCAGCAATATCAAGCGGAAAAATGAACTTGCTCCCACTCATAAGAAGTACGAAAGCAAGTCGGGCTGGTTTAAGACACAGTACAAGAAGAAACACAACGATGATATTTACGATTACGGCAAGGCAAAAATTTATATCCAAGAGCATATCGACAAATACAAGGACGAGGACGGCAATGCACCAACGCTCAAAGACTTGCAGACTAAGCTGAAAGACCTCAAGGATAAACTGAAACCTCTTGTTAAAGAGAACGCCAAGTATGAAGCGAAAACACATCTTGCTTATCCCTATATCAAGAAAATGCGGCATAATCAAATGGCTGAACAGAACAGGAGAGCTGCCGAGCGCAGCAGACAGAGGACACAGACACAGCAGAAAAAGAAGAAAAATTATCTTGAATGACGAAAGGAGATTTTTATTTTGAGTAAGATAGGCTACATCAGAGTATCAACCGAAAACCAAGAGACAGCCCGTCAGCAGGAGATTATGTGTGACTATCAGGTTGACCGCATCTTCTCCGAAAAGCTGTCAGGAGCGAACACAGACCGTCCACAGCTTCACGCAATGCTTGACTATGTGAGAGAGGGCGATACGCTCTATATCGAGAGTATCAGCCGTCTGGGACGGTCAACAAGGGACTTGCTGAACATCATCGACACGCTCAACGATAAGGGTGTGTCACTCGTCAGCCACAAAGAAAACATTGATACCCAAAGTCCAACGGGTAAATTTATGCTCACCGTCTTTGCAGCTCTGTCACAGTTGGAGCGTGAGCAACTCAAACAGCGTCAGCGTGAGGGTATCGAGATTGCTAAGGCACAGGGCAAATACACAGGCAGAAAGCCTATCCCGACCGACTGGGTGAAGTTTGAACAGCTCTACGGGGAATGGAAAGCCAAGCACATCACAGGCAGAGACTTTATGCGTAGAATGGGGATAACCGCTAACACGTTCTATCGCCGTGTCCGTCAGTACGAAGCCACACACGGCATCACCGAGCAGACTATCACCTGATACCCTCACAGACGAACGGAAACGGCACACAGAGCCGTCCGCCCTTTCCGAGCGGAAAACTAACCGCAGAAAAATAAAAGCCCTCAGAAACGCATACAAGAGCGTTTCCGAGAGCTTGCGGTTAATATTAAGTATCAAGCTGGTATAGCCTATTTGTCCACTCAAAAACCATCACACATAATTCCGTATTATCATTTTTGAAACATACCACATAAAGACAGCGACTAATGCTACTTCGTTTAACATAATGATAAATAGATTATCCCGGAACTAAATGAAAATAATATTGCTTCTCCATATAAAGATTTTGCTGCATATCTTCCCCCAATCGTTTCCTTGTTGATAGCTTTCAAAGCAAGACCAATATAAGCTGCACCAATTATCACCGTTGGAGTAATATACCTAAAATTCATAGTGCAAGTGAAAGGGTAATCCGCTGATGTCTTGTAAAAACTTGCCATCATCATAATGTAAAAGCTGACCAAAAACATTTTTTCTGTCAGTTTCGCAGCACCTTTTTTGAAGCATATTACTATCATTGACACAAATGCAGTTCCTGCAATGATCACATTCAGCCAAAAGAAAATATTTGATACTGTGTTGACATATGAGCCTGAGTGAAAACAATTCTCGTTGATAAATTCTCCAAAAAGGGAATTTTTCATTATCGTTATAAGCGGATTATGCTCATTATAATTCTGCACTGCACGGCTTTCATCAAGATACGCCCATTGTTCATAGGGACTTGCATACTGATGTAAAGAAAAATCAGTAATACGTTTAAGGAACGGCATATTCCCTATATACTGGAGTTCGCTTTTATCCATCTTCTGTACATACATTAGCGGTACTTTCCACTTGATATAATTTCGTACACCAAACCATAGACCGAGTGGCACACACACTATCCCGAAGCAGACAAACTGACCGAGCAGCCGTTTCCATTCTTCCTTGAATTTTTTGATAAATACGATAAGAAATACCAAAGCAATCGGTGGTGCAACCGTTGCAGCGGATAGCTTTGTCATCATGGCAAAGCCTACGCACAGGGCTATTTTCATGATGTTTTTCAGGCTCTGCTCACGATACCATTTCAAAGTGCATACCACGGCTCCCATGACCAGTGCGGCAGACAGCGTATCATTATTTATGCTGCCCGAAAAAAGGATAAATGCAGGGTGAAAGCTCACTATCATCAGCGGTATGTACAAGGCTTTACCATTAAGTCCGAAATATCTGAATATCTTGTACGCCGAAATGATGATGCACACGGAGTAGAACAGTGTTAGTGTTTGCAGACTTTCTCTTGCCTGATTATGACCGACCTGCATGATGTTTTCATTGACATATATCCACAGCGCACTTATCGCATGGTGCAGCGGCGGATGACAGAACTGCCAGCGCTCTCTGATGTCAAAGTCAGGCAGCTTATGCTCAAACAGCAGATATTCGATATACCCCGCATGACCCGAGTCTCCCCCGAAGGATCTCACATCATGCTGACGAGTATATACCGATGTTACAAGCACATAATACAACTTTAGACAAAATCCCAGACCCATTATCAGAAGGGCGTTTAACTGTGTGCGATATTTCTTTATATCGGCAAGATAGTATAAGATAACTATGACAGAACATCCGCCCGCAAAGTGCCACATTGCCTTGCTCTGTGACTGCGTGTACAGCCTTACTGCAATGATGTCCGCAAGTATCAGAAGAGCGATAAAGATCACGACTCTCTTAGTGCTTATCCCCTCATACCTATGCTTATAGTAACCGAAAGCCGTTATTGCACCAACTGTCATAAATGTCTCCAGCCATAGGGCATTGTTCGGAATATTTTCCGCCGCGCCTAGGAAAAAAGGATCAATGAACAGGCACAGTCCCAGTGCCCACAGATACGGGTGCTTTGCCAGTAACTCTATTACTGCTTCTGTTATCTTTCCTTTGTTCATGATATTCCTTCTCCGTGTTTACGTTCCATACTGCCGACTTATCACGACTTCCCGAAATAATAGCTCCTGCCGTTTCCATAGCAGTCATCATGGAATGATCCATATTATTGTAGCGGTGCTGACCGTTTCTGCCTACGCACCACAGGTTTTCATAACTGTCCAGATAACTTCTCACTTTCTCAAACTCCGCATAGGTATCAAAATATGCAGGATAGGCTTTCTTCACTCTTTCTCGATGGGAATCAAGAACGGCGTTTTTACCTATAACTCCCATTTTACGAAGCTCTCTGACTGCAAAGGTGGTACATTCCTTCTCGCTCATATTCCAGAAGCTGTCACCCTCGGCGCAGAAGTATTCAAGCCCTATCCACACTGTTCCCACAGGGTCCTTGACCATATATGGTGACCAGTTGTTGAAGATCTGTATGCGTCCCAGCTTCACACCCTTGTCCTGCACATATATCCAGCAGTCGGGAACTATATTGCCGAGTGTTCTCTTGTTTGTCTTATTTTGAAGTTTCAGCTTGTTCACAAGAAGCCCCACAGTTACAAAATCCCGATACGGCAGACCGTCCGCTATCCTTTGTATCTCTTTGGGAGCGGACATACCGTTTATCAGGTCTTTTATTGGCATTGAGGAAATGACCTCGTCGGCTGCAAATCCTTCATCTTTGCACTTTACGGCGGTTATCCTGCCGCCCTCTGTTACAAGCTCCGTTATCTCATGGTCATAAAGTATCCTGCCACCCATTTCTGTAACACGTTTCCCGACCAGCTCCCACAGCTGACCGGGACCATATTTCGGATACCAAAACTGTTCTATAAGCGAGGTTTCAGAATTTGCGTTGGTCTTTGTGCCAGTCAGCTTTGTCAGCATATCCTTGATGATTGCTGTTACGGACAATCCCTTAACCCTCTGTGCACCCCAGTCGGCTGATATTTCACGAGGATGTCTGCCCCACAGCTTTTCTGTGTAGCCCTCAAAGAACATGGAATACAACACCCTGCCGAAACGGTTTATGTAGAAGTTTTCCAGGTTATCCTCAGGCAGCTTATGAACACAGGAATAAAGATAACTGAGTCCTGCCCTTGCGGTCATCATCAGCCCCATATTTTTGATGGTATTCATGTTCATGGTCACTGGATAGTCGAAGAAGGCTTTATTGTAATAAATGCGTGACGTTCTGTTTCTAAGCAGCATCACATTATCCTCATGCTCCGGGTCTCCGCCATCTTTGGCATAGGGCTTATCGTTCCCCAGTACCTTGTCATCAAATGCAGGCTTTCCCTGAATCGGCATAAGCTCGATCCACCAGTCCATTATACGCTGGTCTTTTGAGAAGAATCTGTGACCGCCGATGTCCATTCTGCTGCCGCCATGCCTTACTGTACGTGAGATACCGCCAAGTGTACCGCTTGCTTCTAAGATTGTAACGTTGTATTTGTCCGAGCCGTTCTTTAACAGCTCATAGGCAGCCGTCAGTCCTGCAGGTCCTCCGCCTATTATGATAATATTTTTCAATGCTGCTCCTCCTCATTATTATTGTAGATAAGATATTTTCTTGCAAAGAAATTCCAGAAAAATGCGATCGCTGTTGCAAGCACCTGACCCACAAGATAATACTTATCCTGTGGTATAAGTCCGCCGAAAAGCTCATGCCCCGAAAGGGCTTTGTCAAACAGCCATATCAACCCTTGATTAATTCCCAGACCGACAATACCTATGAGTGCAAATGCCGAAAGCTCCACACCCTTGTTTTTGACAGATGAGCTGTCAAAGACCCATCTTGTAGAAATAAGATAATTGAAAACAAGACCGCCGACAAAACCGACAGCATTTGCGAGATTTGCATTTGTTCCGAACAGCTCTTTCAGCAGCACCAGCAGTCCCCACTGAATCACAGCGGCACCGCCGCCCACTATCACATATCGGATAAACTGGACGACGGTGCTGTTACATTTATTCATGTGCGTTTTCATTTTAGTATGTTAACGTTCGATATGACATTAATTTATTATATATCCATTCATCGATTCGCAGACAGTCAGAATAAGTTGACCCGCCACCTCTGTTTATTCCTACCGCTGTGTATCCTGTTGATGAGTAATATATATGAACAGGACCACCACTCTGTCCTCCTGATAAATCCCAATCACCAGATAATGTACGAGCTGACGATGATTTAACCTTACCACTGCCATAATACATATGTGTTTTATCTGTCGAAGGGTATCCTACTGCTTTTACGGTACTTCCGTTATATGACGATGATTGCCACCTTAAACCCAACCATCCAGTTGAATTTCCCAGATTAGCATTTATTCTAATTACACCCCAATCATCTTGATTATAATTTGAATTATACCAATCACCGCCGCACTCAAGATTATATGATGTGGCAGAGCCATAAGGTTGAGTTGTTCCATTTAGCGCTGGAATTACTGTGATAGACTTTGCCCAGCCATTCCAATCTGTATTGTATACGCAGTGTCCCGCTGTCGCAACTGAATTAGGTCCAATCATAAATCCAGAACCCATATAACTCTTATTGTCTGCTCCTTTGATTAAAAGTTTAACAGTATTACACCACGGTCCAACAGCCGTATTACCAACTTTAACACGGTCATCTGAACCAACTATTCCGTTGATTTGATCACCGTTCTCTATCAATCCACTCTGTGACATTAATTCATCGGGAATATATGCTTGTGAACTTTGTGTATCACAAGTGAAATCTGATGCAGTAAAGGAAGAGTATTCCAACTCCTTTGTATCCAAATCGTATGTATATGAACCTGTTCTTTCTTTTGTAAATAAATTGACATCTTTAATTTTCGATTCAGGAATAGGTGCAGGTACTGCTTCTTCAAGAAAGTCCGAAATTTCCGAACTCGTCATAGCCATAGGATAGCTGTTCTCATTGTGGCTCTTATTTTCTACGGCTACGGCAGTCATAGAAGAACTTGTTAATACAGAAAAAGATAAGAGACCAGATATAAGCACATTATAAAATTTCATAGCATTGTCCTCCTTATAGTTCAAGCAAAAAGTTTTTACTAGCTAACCTTCACATTACAATGACTTCTCCATCGGTAACACCTCCTAATTTGAAATTATCGGATTTTCACAAGGTAAAATCTTGTCATTCAAACATATGTCGAAGAAAAGCTATCCTATTCTAATATGAGATTATATTCATCAAATTCGATTTGCTGATAGCTTGTTAACGTTAGTTCCAAAGATTTCAACAACTGCTCTTCGGGTATAGTTTCGTAGTATTTTTCCAAATCTTTTGAAACAGTTACATTCAATATAAATTTATCTCCAACGATGTACTGTGCTGAAAATGAATCAACAATCTCTACACCGTTATCTTCAATGCTTGTTTTAATTAACTGAACATCATCGTCAATTCCGTTATAGGATTTCCAATATTCAAATATATCCTTGGGATCGCAAGCTGTATACACTGATATGCTCTGTATCCCATTATTGTTCACATAGTAAATGTTAACATCACTATATTCTATAGCAATATCAGCTTCAGATTCATCATTCTCACCGGTGTCATTTGTAATAAGATTCTGAGATTTATTATACCAAAATCCAATACCAACAACTACACCTATGCAAGCAACAGCAACCAAACCACTTACAAGCCACTTGATTAATGAATTTTTATCGGGAGGATCTTCGGCAGACTTGACTATGTTCTCGTCTAAATCGCCAATTATATCAAAAAATAACTCCTTTTTCATAATTCACACCCCCTTTCTGATAAATAAATCCGAAGTTTATATCTAATTCTACTTAATTCAACTGAGATAGAATTTTCAGAGCGTCCGCATTTCTTTGCAATATATGTAATGCTATCTGAATACCAATATCGCCTGATAAACATATATTGTTTTTCTTTGGATAAAGTATCTATGAACTTGTTTATGTCTTTTACTAATTCTTCTCTAATGACACAATCTTCAACATTTTCATCATCAGAAACTATTTCGCATATTTCATCAAGAATTATTGATATTTCATATCCGCCGCGTTTTATGGAGTGAATGGCTTTATACTTGTTAAACGATAAATTTCTAACAATTTTTCCTAGAAAGGTGGAGAGCATTTTAGGTTTATGTGGAGGTATGCTGTTCCATGTATTAAGATATGTGTCATTGACACATTCCTCGGCATCTTCATGGTTATTTAGTATGTTCATAGCTATATTGGAGCAATAGCGGCCATATTTCATAGAAGTTTCCGTTATTGCTCGTTCATTTCTGTCAAAATATAACTGTACAATATTCTTATCTTCCATCGAGTATACACCTCGCTTTTATTCCCCTCTACTTATATACACAACTTTTGTCGGCAAATCTTACAGATTTTTTTAAAAAATTTTTAGTGCAACATTTAACATCATTATGCCACAAGTTTCTTCTTAAAGATTCGATTATAAATTGTATCTATTCTATTAGACAAAATTAAAGTTATTTTCCTAAATCTAGAGAACAAAGTTACTTGCAGTCATGACATGACTCTTTTTCACTTTTACTTCTTCATATTCACACTGTTTTTATCTTATCAAATTATTATGTACAATACGCCATTTCATTCAGTATACCACGTTTCGGATCGGATTTCAAGGATTTTTGATATGAGTTGTTATAATTCTTATTGACTGCATATTGGCGGTCAGTTTTTCGTATCCATATAAATTGGATGCTAAAGTATGTAGAACCATCTGATACAGAATTACAGGGACAACCAGAATTGTGGTTGTCCCTGTAATTGTTGAAATTTTAATACAGCACTTCAAGCACCCTCCCTGAAGCCAACCTTGTAAACCATTCTCAGCTCGTCAGCCGTTGCCGTGCATTGCAGATCGGAAAGTCTGCGGAACACCTCTCTCTGCTCATCGGTCAGCGTAGCTTCAAACTCAGCAGACAGCTCGTCCCATTCGTCAGGGAGCGTTACGGCAGATAGGCTGCCCTCACGGTAGTTGTACATCTCATCAATCATCGTAATCAATCCTTTTCAGCAAATTATACCGATATAAAGCTGTTTTGGATATGGTGTCCTAATCTGTCATTTACAAAGTATAGAAAGTTGACCACCCACCAAAAACCAACTTTCTGAAAAGTCCGTAAAATCAACACTTTCCCCCTGCTGCCAAACCTGAAATAATAGATAAAATATATCTTCCGTATATTTTTGGCATAAAAAGACCTGACTGTACTTACAATTGCACAGTCAGGTCTTTTACTCTATGCCGATATTATCATTTCAGCGCCTTTATTAAGTTTTTCTTTGTGTGTATTAGAACCTATTACAAAACATATCGATAATATCTCCAGTATCTATATCTATTATTAAATATCTCCCCAGTGTATCTACCACGGTTAAGCCATGATTAACTGACATTCCCACATATGGTAACTGCTTCTTGCCGATAAATTTAGAATCAGGAGTTTTGATTTTCCATAATAAATAAAGGTTAGTATCAAAACAATAGACCAAATCAAAGTCGTCTCCGGTATATTCTTCAAGAATAACTATGTATTCCGTTGTAATAATAAAGTCTATTATTTTACTTTTCATAACAATTGACTTATCATTATATGAAATAATATTTCCGTTGATCAATAGTTTCAAAACGATTCCCCCAATTAAATCTTTATTTTATAACAATTTCTTAATTCGGTCTTTAGTACATTATACCACTTTTAGAATATGAAATCAATACGCCGGGAATTCAACTTTCCCCAAAACAATCAACCAAACAGCCCGAAAGCCACGCAATTAGGCTGATTTAATAAGATTCAGAAATGAAATAGACATACGAAAGAACTAAGGAGAATCACTCACATCTTATATATAGGCAACACCGCACGACACGCGGCTAACGCATCTGATGCACAGGAGTCGTGCGGTGATGCCTATAGCTTTTATTGTGAAAAAGAAACTATATTCCCGTCTGATATCTCAATTATCCGTTCACACTGCTCCGCCACGCTCATATCATGCGTAACAATGACCACCGTTCTGCCTTGCTTATTAAGCGCCTTGAACAGCTCCATTATCTCAGCAGATGTCTTTGTATCAAGCGCACCCGTGGGCTCGTCGGCAAGTATCATGCTCGGCTCGTTGACTATTGCCCTTGCGATAGCCACCCTCTGCTTCTGTCCTCCCGAAAGCTTGTTGCAAGGCTTTTTTGCAAGTTCCTCAATGCCGACAGATCTAAGGGCGGCAAACGCTTTTTCCTTCTTGCCTTTTATCTTTTTCTTTGAGAAATTAAGCGGTATCATAACATTTTCAAGCGCTGTAAAATCCTCAACAAGCGCAAAATCCTGCATGACCATACCTATCTTTTCGTTTCGTATTTTTGCATACTGCCGCTCGGATAGGTCTTTGATAAGGGTACCGTCAATGCTGTATTCGCCCTCCTGATAGCTGTCGATGCAGGCAAGAATATGCAGAAGTGTTGACTTGCCTGCGCCCGATCTGCCGATTATTGCTACAAGTTCTCCGTCCTGTATCTCGGCGGAAACAGAGTGCAGTGCCTCAAATTCATTTGAGCGCTTGGGGTTATATATCTTCGTTACGTTTTCGATCTTTATCATTATGCGTCACCTCTTGAAAGTATTTCCTTCGGAGTGCTGTTTCCTATTATTATAAGCGGCATCAGCATCGAGCCGGCTGTGAATATCAACAGCACCGCGGCAGCCGCCGAAAATGTAAATATATTAGGCAGAACTGTTATCTTCCCGATCAGCGACAGCCGGCCCGAGAATGTGATAAACAATGCTGCGGCTATTACAGCGGCACTCTCTGCCATTAATGCCCAGAACAGGTTTACCAGACAGCAGCTTTTCCATTTCAGACCGCAGAGAAAGTATATCCCGTAATCGTGCAGCCTGCGCCGGGTTGAAAGGGCGGTTATGCTGATGCTGCTCACAAGCGTCAGTATCAGCACCACAATGATAATAGGCAGATAATTAAAAATCTGCACCTTGAAATAGCTTATGCTGTTATCGTTTATCTCGGAGAGCCTTGCCGAGAACACGCCGCCTAACCGTGTGATCTGTTTCTGATCGTCAAACAAAGTTTCATAAGAGGTGCTGTCCTTGTACTTTATGAATGCGCAGTTTATCGACTGAAAAACGTGTCTTGCTTTGAGCTGCGAGTAGGAAAACAGCATTAGCGGACATTCATTTTCTTCAATGTCGTATTCTGAAAAGACCATATTTGAATTGCTATCACCCGTGTGTTCATGAGTGATGCACGGCAGCTTTGTGCCTTTTTTAAGCATTCCGATTATCTTCACATCTAACTGTCCGTCCCACCCCTTGCAGGCAAACTGAACGGGGATAACATCTCCGACTCTCCAGTCGTTTTCGTTTTCGGATATGACGGCTTCGATAGTGTCGCCCGAATTAGAAATATCAAACCATTCTCCCTCTGCTAATTCGGGGGTGTATCTGCTTATAAGTTCATCATTGAAGCTGTAGCACTTGCTTTGTATGCTCTCATTACCGTTCATCGGGAACGCCATTACGGTGTCCGAGCAGACGATCATCTCGGGCGAGGAGAGATAGGGGAAAATATCCTCGCCGTCAAGAAATTCCTCCATTGAGGAAAACGCTGCGCCGGTTGATGCTGCCTTTGTGAACTCGCAGTAAAGCCCATCGGAGCTGTACAGATCCTTAAAAGGCGAGTAGTATTTGTATCTAATCATCACCGATGTTACCATAACAGCTACAAGTATCACCGTGACAGCAAGCTCAATGAAGATCAATATATTCATTACAAGGTGCCGTTTTATCTCCTTTAGCGCTGTACTCCAAAGCATATCATACCGCCTCCTTCAAGCTGCTTGTAAGCGTTTTTCTCACGGCGGCAATTACCATTGTCAGCGTTATCACCGCAAAGGAAATTGCATATACCCAGAATATCGTCAGATACACCTTCGGGCTGTAGGCCTGCGCGAAATACTCAAACGCCTTGCCGAAAACATATCTGCAAAGCAGAATATTAAGCACCGCCCCCACCGCATAGCAGGGTAGCACAAGCAGGCTGCATTCGCACAGATACATAAGCGCCGCCCTCAGCCTTGTGCAGCCGCTTATACGCATTATCGCAAGTCTGCGCTGCCGCTTTTGCAGAATGAACCAGAACAGCAGCGCAAAGTTTGCTACCGAGATTACCGACAGCACAAGTGACACCGAGAGCATATTGTTATACACAGCTATAGTGTCATTGTCGGGAAATTCAAGCTCGGGGAAAACTATCTTCCCGGGAACGATAAGCTCCGCCTTTTTTACCATATCATCATAGGCAGAGCGTGTGATGTTCTTCTCAAAACTGAACCCTATCTCGCTCAGCACAAGGTCATTCGGGACGGTCAGAAACGGCACGATAGGTGTTCCCATGCCGCCCCGATATGTGCCGACTACCTTGTAATCCTTACCGAAAAGCCTTACCGTTCCGTCTGGGTTTTCGATCATTTCGCCTGCCTCGTTCCAGCTATCCTCACTCTCGCCCCACATCAAGGCGCAAAGGCTGCCTGCGGATTCTTCCTCGTTTGTTATGTATCTGCCGGAAGATATCATGCCGTGCCGCTCGTAGTTTTCCTTTGTGACTTCGCATATCCCATATCTGCCATTATGGATAACGAACCGCATTGCCATAGGGCCGTAGGTCATTTCGTCGGCAAATTCGGGTATCCTTGCAGCGGCATAAATAACGGTCATGCCGTTAAGTGTCTTTTCATCAAGCGTCTCGGCATAGCTTTGCAGCTCTCCTTTGGTAAGCGTCACACCCTCTGCGATAGAGGTGTCAAGGTCTTTGGTGTCGATCTCCGCCTCGGTTATCTTAACGCTGTAGTTATAGTACAGCCCGTAGGAAAAGTTCACGATAAAAGACGATGCTATAATGCACACAACCGCCACAATAAAAATAAGCCGCTCGCCGTGAATAAAGTTTTTCAGGTTCTTAAAAACATAAGACACAAAAACCGCCCCCTCATTTTCAATACGAATGAAGGGGCAGAATTTGTGCATTATTCTTTGCCAAGCATTTTTGTAAGCTCTGCTATCCGCTCACGGCTTAGAGTAGTTACGGTTTCGGAGAAATCAAAATCAATAATAACTCCGTCACCGTTATCTGCTGCAAATTTCACATTAAGCTCACCAACAAGCGGCTTATCGGGAAGCAGCCTTATCTCGGTTATGCTGTCGGTTTCAATAGTTACGGGTTCATCAAGCCTTGCGTTTGTGTATTTCTCGCCCGTGATGTTGTTATTCACCTCGGCTTTCTCGGAAAGTGTGATTTTTTGATTTAAGCCGTTGAAAATTTCAAGATAATAAGCCTCGTCGTCCTCGTGTCTGTAAACATCAAGCAGCAGTACGCTTACATCAACGCTTTTGAGATATTCCACAGCCGAGTTACTTGTATTTGCAAGCGGCATAAGCTTAGTAAGCACATCATTTCTTAACATATCTATATCCTGCGCAGTTTCTATCTGTCGGTCAAAGTCACAGAGTATCTCCTGCGCCTGACGATCGGCTTCACGGTAGGCATTTATCGCATCTTTAGAATTTGTAAACTTGATCGCTATAGTTTCTTCATTTGAATTTGTATCATCGTAAGGAATAGAGCTTTCTTCAATAGAGGACACTGTGCTTTCAAAGCTGTCTGCCGCAGGGCTGTCTTTTTCTATGTGTTGACCGAGCATTACCGCCCCGAATGATACAAAAACGATCAGCACCGCAGCAGCCGCAAATACCCCGAGCTGTGGGCGGACATAAGCGGCTTTGTGCGTTATTTCACGCTTGCTGTTGACAGGGCTGTCATCAGTAACATCATCAGCAAACGGGTTTTCACGGGCACTGAGCTTTTTTACACCGCTGACGTAGCTGCCCACTGCATTATTTTTCCGCATCAGAATCCCTCCTTTTCGTAAGCCTTTTGCAAAAGCTTTTTCCCCCGCCTTATCAGCGAGGCAGTAGTGTTCATGCCCTTCCCGAGCAGCCTTGCCGTTTCAATTATCGTATACCCCTGAGCTAAGTGCAGGTAAAGCGGAAGCCTGTAGCGCTCATCAAGCGAGAGCATAGCCCTCATAGCGGCACGCTCCGAAAGGGTAAGCTCGTCGTCGGTGACTGCGCATGATAGCTCGTCAAGGGGAACTGTGCGGCTGTGTTCGTGAGCTTTTAGCGTGTCCTTAGCAACATTGACCGCCGTTCTTATCAGCCACGGGAGAATGTGAGCGTCCTCCATATCCTCCTGCTTCATCAGCCGGAGAAAGGCTTCCTCGGCGCAGTCCTGCGCAGAATGCAGGCTGCCTGTGTAGTGCCATGCAGCCCTTGTTACTGTTTCGGCATAGTCCTCATATATCAAAGCCATTCGCTGCCTGTCCACAAGTTCCCCCTCCTTTCAGTCTCCTCAGCATATATACGAATGAAATGCGCAAATTTGTGCAGGGGTATTAAAAATATTTTATCATAAATACTTTGGTTATTCAAGTGTGATATAAAAATGCGGCGCACACCAAAGCACGCCGCAAAATAAACAGCTGCTATTCCTCCGGCCGCCCGATAAAATGAAAGTCCTTGACTAAATAAAGCCCCGTTGCCGAGCGGTCAAAGACTTTGGGCAGGTTCGGTGTTTTTTAAATTATATCATTTTATTTTTTCTTGCACAAGTAGGAGTATAGTGATTGTTTCAATAGTTGTCATATTAACTAAATAACCAACGGCAGTTAATAACTCAATTATATAAAACAGAGAATTTGTTTGCTACCCCATCATTTTGCCTTAACTCTCACCCAAAAATCCTATGTATAAGTGAGGGTTTGTTAAAATGCGCTCACAGTGTGTTTGATATTTGGAGAACACTTTTTTATCTCGATTTATGATGAATGTTCTTACGCCTTAGTCTTCAAACATCTTGCATAAATAATTCAATAGCAGCTTGTCCTATCACTTGCCCTTTGTGCAACCTTACGATTTTTTCAAAAGCACATTAACTATTCTGCAGATATTTCTGAATTGACTTATGAAAGGGGGAAGTTTTAAGCTTTACAATAATATCAAAAAGGAGGTTTTTCCAATGGTTCAATAAATGCAATAATGAAATGCGATAAATCATTTTCAGCCCTATCGGGCAACGGTATAGCTGTTTGAAAAATTGCATTTTTACCCTAATTTTACAGCTATCAGATAGCAAGCATAGATTTTTCCGTACACCGAATAAATCCGTATCCCGATTTTTCGATACCCCGCAAAATCGCAGTTTAGGGAACTCGACACCCTAAACCGAAAACCCTCATTCGAGGGAAGCACAAAGCAAATCAGCAAAAGAAAGGATGGATAATCATAGCAAGAAAATACAAACAAGTAAAACGCAAGGAACTGACATTTGACCTTACCGATTGGGAGAAAATAGAACGCAGGGCTGAGGCTTGTCACACTGACACTACAAAATATCTCCGCAGAATGATACTTGACCGTGAGCCGATCTTTTACGATATGAAAAATGTCGCCCCGATGATAAACGGTATGCGAACTATCTCACGCAACATCAATCAGATCGCTAAAAAGGCAAACGAAACGAACACGCTCAACGCAGAGGATTACGAAATACTGAGAAAGGAGGTAGATTCTTTATTCCGTACTGTAAACATATCGCTCTCCACGCTACTGTCGAGAAAAGTTTGAGGTACATACTTAACCCCGACAAGACCGAGGATTTGCTTTACACGGCATCGGTAAATTGTATGACCGACGCTGAATCCGCCTACTTGCAGATGCGGCTTGTTTATGACCAGTTCGCCAAAGATCACTTCAACAGCCCTCCGCCGCTGCAAGGCAAAGGCTCGGTGAAAGCTATCCATTACATACAGAGTTTCTTGCCCGATAATCACGTTACTCCAGAGCTTGCGCACAAGATTGCAAAAGCGTTTCTCCGAAATGCCTCGCAAGAGAATAGTCACAGCCGCATACTCGGTTGAAAATGATCTTGATGTTTACAAGCTGTCGGCACAGCTTGCGGTAATAAACAAGGATAATATCAAATCCGTTGGTAACCTGCAAGGGAGAATTACAAAGCTGCGGAACGATTACGAAAAGCAGAGGGTAGCTGTAAATGATTTGATAAACGAATACAACAATTATCTTGCTGACGGCAATAAAGCTGAAAGCCTTTACAAACGAATAACAGACCAAAAGGAAAAGCTGTTGCAGATTCGTCAGCGGTATGATGTGTACTGCGATATTTCCAAAACCTATGGCGAGATCTCAAAGGGCGACTACATCAGCAACCTTATCGAGGAAGAACGCAAGCGGCAGGAGCAGGTGAAGAAGAAACAGAAAAGGCGATAATAGATGCAAGAGAAAGGAATGACAATCAATGAAAGTAAGAGTAACTTTTATCCTCACAACTGACTAAACACTATGAAATGGGAGGATAAATATTTGAGCGGAATTTTGGAACAGAAAGAAAAGGACAACAGACCAGAGGATAAGATTGAAATATCCAAGGAGAGCCGTCAGGCATTTATCAGAGCTATGAAGATCGGGTATTACAAGGCGTTCTACAAGCAGAGGCTTTTGACAGCGGAGCAGCTTGAAAGGCTGATAGAAATGAACACAGCCAAGACGGATAATGCTGATGATAATAACGATCCGGCAGCGTAAGAACAAAAGATGATCTTTCCCCCTGCTGTACTGCTTTACATAAAGGCATTTGACCGCTGCATAAAAAAGCACTTGACATATCACACTTTAAAGTGTAAAATTAAAATAGCAGGGGGGAATTTATCCCCTATCAATGGGGAAAGGAGGTACAATGTATAGAAAGAAAAAAGTTGCGGCTTACTGCCGTGTCTCTACAGATGTCCTCCACTCCTATGACCAACTACTTCTGTTTATTAAAAAGTTCAATAAATCGCCTATACTCTCAGGCTAATATTGACCTCACGATCGCCGTTCTCATCGGCAATTCCTACAACTATGCTGTCAACAAAATCCTCGGTGAGCTGCCTTGTAAGCTCTGTGATGTTCGTGTACTTGGCTGCAAGTGACTTACAATACTCTGCATTCTGCCTGCGCTGTTCAAGCTGTGTGAGCTTATTCTCGCTCTCCGATAGCTTTGTGTTAAGCTCAGCAAGCTCGGTGTTAAACTGCTCTCTGTACCTTACATATTCGTCGGGAGTTATCAACCCGTCAAGCTTGTCCGTATATATGCTGTCAAGCCTGTGC
>CACZFN010000014.1 GCA_902780505.1 uncultured Ruminococcus sp.
GCGAGAGCGTTAAACAGTCGTTTTTATAAACCGTTTCACTGGGAACAGCAGGTATATCCAGTGTGTAGAGACACTTGTATGTTTCGCCTTCCTTCGGTGAATAGCTCTGGTACATGAGCCCCGACTTGTTCACAATAGAAGTATCTATGGTCTTTTCGGTGTAGATATGATACGTCTTGCTCGCCTTGAGTTCGTACTTGCCCTCTGTGCCTGTTACGGGTTTTTCTTCCTTGGCTGCATAATCATACTCTGCAACCTTGACAGCACCAAGGTTAGAAACCGTCAGGCTTATCGGCTTGTAGTCGATCTTCGCTGTGCCGATCTTTTTGGGCGCAACGTTTTCGTAGTTAGCGCCGCCCTGTATCTTGTAGTATACATTGTACTCGCCGACGTCTTTCTTTGTGGGTACTTCGTCTATCCATTCGGTGGTTACTTCTGCTATATTAACAGGCTCTAAAGTAATAGTTTTATCATTTGGATTAATGGCGGTTACCTTAATACCATCGCAGCCGGCAGGTAATAGATGATCTAAACTATCACCACTTTCACCGTAGCTAATCCTAAAACCATTGTATAAATAGAATTTGCAACGATGTACTAAACCGCCAGTGGGGTACGGATATGTTTTGCCGTTTATTATAAAGCTGTAATATTGAGGTAAGCTAAAGCCAACGCTGTTATTTGTAGTGTAAATCTTATTAACGACAATATCACTTTCATTTAGGTAATAACCAGATATACTACTATTATTCTGAGAAAAAACCGTTACCCCTTCTTTAGAGCCTAAAATACCATACTCCATCTTAACCTGATCTGTGTCAGCAGTGCCTTCGGGGTTGATATCAGTCCTCAGGCTGCCTTCGTTGATAAGTGCCTTATCTTCGTTGTTGTAGAACAGGTAATTAACGTCATCATTTTCAGTCTTTATCGTCGGGGCGGTGTAGTCTGTGCCTGCTGTGAGGTCAGCCTTAGCGATCTCAACATTAACGCTGTCCTGAGTGAGGGCGTTGTAGTTAGTGCTTTCGTCAGCCTTGTAATAAACGGTGTATGTACCTGCCTTGGTCTTTTTGGGGATATCGGTTGACCAGTTATATTCACCGTTTTGATAATCAGAAGCCTTAACAAACTCTGCGGTCAAGACCTTATTTTCCTTGTCAATGCCTGTGATAAGCAGTGAATCTAGTGAATCTACTGTTTTCGATAAAAAATTAGAAGTACTGCCGTGCGTTATTTTTAAATGAACACCAAGCTCTTCAAGATCAGAAAGGCAAAGGTTTATTCTATTTGAGCCTACAGCCGGCAAATATTTAGTATCGCCAATTTGCATTGAATAATTAACCGGTAAAGAGATACCATCTGAACCAGTGGGCTTATAGATATCACCCTCTTTAATGCTATTTACGTCGAGAATGAGGTTATTTTCTTGGATCACATAGTATGTAAAAGTCGCATACTTTACCCCTGCCTCCGCAGGTGCTGTCACAAGATTCTGTGCGTTGCCTGTGTAGGTGAGATCGTTAGGCGTAACAGACGGGTCAACCTTGTTTATCTTTGCTGTGCCGAGGAGTGTCGGTGCAAGTGCGCTGTAGTTGTCATCTGCATCGACCTTGACGATAACTTCATATTCGCCTGCGTCCTTGGCTGTGGGGATATCATCATCCCATGATTCGGGGGAGATGTAATATTCATCGTTGCCGTCAATTTCTGTTATACTATTCGTATTAAAAAACTCACCGGCGATAATTTGTTTTTCGGTATCAACACCGGTTATTATAAAGGCATTTGTGTTGTCGGGAAGGGTATAATCGCAGCCATGTAAACGGTATGCGTTGGATTCGTTCTTATAATAATTAATAGGATCTGTATCTCTATTAGCCTCATAGGTTGTCTCGCCTACTTTAAGTGAATACCCTTCAGGGAAAAACAAGCCTTCATCATTATTGGGCACATAAACTTGACCCACTTGACCACTGATATTAGTCGTTTCAAGATAAACGCTGTCGTTTTCATTAATATACGTAGTTCCGTTGATATGTGTTCCCACCGCATACTGTGCCGTGCCGACTGTTACAGCGGAATTTTTGCCTTGGGGAAGGGTGATAAGATTATGCTCTTGAGTATCGTAGTTTCCCGTGTATCCTGTAACGCCCTCAATCTTCTGCGGGGTAGCGGGGTTTACAATCCACAATACATCTTTTGTACCTTTATAAAGCCCCTTGCCGGTTATAGTAACAAAGTAATTTCCGGCATCTATAACCGATGTAACGGGGGAATCTTCGTCCTTTACATATTCAATACCGTCTAACTTTGCCTTGTGGTATGTAATCGTGTAGTCGGTGTCTTTGACAAGGTTAACATAATCAGAAGAATTATCGTCATAAATAGATATAGTAGGTGTCAGCGCAGAGCCTGTGTAGGTTGAATCAGTATTGACATTGATAGTTGAAGATGACAGGTCTGTCTGTTCAGCGTATGTGATAGCTACTTGGTTTACAGTATAATCAAATCCGCCTGGGTTTGGATTATAGAATGAGAATGATTTTGAATTAACATTCGTTATTGTAAGAGTATAATTACTATCATTATAAGTTGCCGTCCCGCTAGAGACATTTATGGATTCTTTATAGAGGTTGGTATAACCACTCGCCACAATAAAAGATACACTCTTGATGACATAATTATCAGGCATTGATTGGTTAGCATTTATTGTAACTGGAGCATAGGTAGGTCGAAAGCCTTTAATTGTGGTGTTGGGATAAACAATATAGTTTCCCGAAACATCTACATATTCACCATTAAATATCGCAGTACCATTACCTAATTCTTCATCGTACAAGCTTATCGTCTCTGTCTTTGTGTTCTCATCATAAGCCGCACTTGCAGTCAGCGTACTGTCCAGCAGCCCTCCCCATTCAACGTTCGCCGTTACATTACTTGCTACAATAGCGAGCGCCATTACACCTGCGGCTGCCTGCTTCCATGAGTTTTTCATGGATTTTTCCTCCTTGTTATAATTTTAAAAAAAAACGCCGGTTTCCCCAAAGCGCTTTTATTCCTGTATATTATAACTATCACGACCGGCTTGTCAAGAAAACACACTGAATTTGCTGTAATTTCCATTTGCACCGGAACGACGATTTTTTGCATTTTGCATAAAAAATCAGGCGGCGCACATTTAAAGTACGCCGCCTGAATTGTCTGTCTGTTTACCAAGGCTTTACCGTGCCGATAATGTCTGAAAGCCTTTCAACGCCGTTGTCTGTGCACCAGCGTTCAAGCCCGTCAACTATCTTTACCGGCACAAACGGATCTGAGAATATTGCAGCACCTACCTGTACGGCAGATGCCCCCGCCATCATCATTTCAACGGCGTCCTCCGCCGAAGCTATACCGCCCATGCCGACAATGGGTATCTTTACCGCATTTGCCGTCTGCCATACCATTCTTACGGCAACAGGAAATACAGCCGGCCCCGAAAGCCCGCCGACGTTGTTTCTGAGCACCGGCCTTCTTGTCTTTATATCAATACGCATACCGAGCAGTGTGTTTATAAGCGATACCGCATCTGCGCCGTTTGCTTCAACGCTTTTTGCAATGTCGGTTATGCTTGTGACATTGGGCGAAAGCTTTACCATAAGCGGGATATCCGTTGCATCTCTTACAGCCTTTGTTACTGCGCCCGCGACCTTGCAGTCTGTCCCGAATGCCGCGCCGCCCTGCTTTACGTTCGGGCAGGAGATGTTGAGCTCTATCATATCGACACCGCTGCCGTTGAGCATAGCGGCAAGCTCGCCCGATTCTTCAACCGTTGAACCTGCGATATTTGCGATTATCCTTGTTCCCTTTGTTTTCAGGTTCGGCAGCTCGTATGACAGGAATTTTTCCACACCGCCGTTTTGCAGCCCGACAGAGTTTAACATTCCTGCTGTTGTTTCAGCCACCCTCGGCCCGGGGTTGCCCATACGTTCATAGCGTGTAGTGCCTTTTACCGATATTCCGCCAAGCTTTGACAGCGGATAGAATTTTTCATATTCCCTTCCATAGCCAAAGCACCCGCTTGCGGGGATAACAGGGTTTTTAAATTCCACACCCGCTACCGATACACTTAAATCAACCACTGAAATCGACCTCCTTGCTGTCAAATACGGGGCCGTCCTTACATACGTGTGAGAATATCTCACGCCCGTCCTTTACAGTCCTGCATACACACACAAGGCATGCGCCTACGCCGCAGGCCATGCGCTGTTCAAGTGACACCTGACATTCGATCCCGTTTTCCTGCGCTATTGCCGCAACGTTTTTGAGCATCACCATAGGGCCGCAGGCGTATATGATATCGGGGCGTTCTTTTTTTATTTCTTCCCGCAATGCATCGGTCACAAACCCCCTGATACCAGCCGAGCCGTCGTCAGTGCAGAGGACAGCGTTCACACCTGCCGCCCTGAATTCCTCCTGCAATATAGCTATCGAGGAATTCCTGAAGCCGCTTATCGCCCTTGCATTGCTGCCGTATTTTTTTGCAATGCAGAGCATTGGCGGTGTACCGATACCGCCGCCAACACATATCGCTTTTTTGCCGCTTTCAAGCACCTTGAAGCCGTTTCCGAGCGGTGCGATGATGTCAATGTAGTCGCCGCAGTTGAGTTCGGATATTTTTTCGGTTCCGCTGCCCCTTACTTCAAAAACCAGCCGTATAGTGCCGCCCGCCTTGTCGATATCGCATATTGAGATCGGGCGCCGCAGGAAAAATCCTTCAGCGCTGACCTGAACAAACTGCCCGGGCTGCGCTTCGTCCGCCACTTTCGGGCACAGCACTGTCAGGTCAAACATTCCCTTAGCAATCGCTTTCTTTGCAATTATCGGGTATTTGCCTTGTGTGTACATCTCATTATTCCCCCTTTAATCTTTTCAGTACAAGCTCTCTCCACCTTGCACGCGCATCGGGAGAAAAGCCGTGTGTTTCGTTTTCAAATACATCAAGCGTGATATCGCACCCGAGCGCTTTCTGCTGCCTGTAAAGCTTTTCAGAGTAGGAAAGCCTTACTATCGGATCTTTGTCACCGTGAGCTATAGTTATCGGAAGTGAAAAGAACTTCATCATTTCATAAACATCAAATGCGGGAAGCTCGTCGATATATTTTCTTGATATTTCCATATTCATCAGATTTAGCGTATCACTTTGCCCGAAATCGACACTTTTCATGTCTTCGGGAATACAGAATGCGGGGTAGAGCAAAAACAGCCCGGATATCTTATCCTGCATTGACACCCCTGTAAGTGATGCCACGAGCCCGCCCTGGCTTTCGCCGTAAAGGTACAGCTTTTTGGACTGTTCAGGTCTTGTGCGCCTTATGAATCCTATAGCGTCCTCACAGTCAAGAACTTCTGTTTTCAGTGACATTTCTGTGGTCTTGCCCATAGATGTGCACCTGTTGCCGCCGCCGCGGAAGTCAAAAACAAGTGCTGTATACCCCTCACCCGATAACGCAAGTGCTATGTCATCAAGATCCTGCATACAGCTGTTGTACCCGTGGCAGAGTATAACGGCGGTGTCGTTTCTGTCCTCCTCACGTTCCGGCTCGTAGATAAGCCCGTATACCCTTGCCGAGCATGGGGCAAACATTACTTTGATCTTTCTTATGTCCTTCATATCAAACCTTCCTTTGCGTCCGTCATCGCATCCGGATTATTTTCTTAATCTGTTTATACAATTATACCACACATAAGGGGCGCAGTCATTACTTATTTTTGAATTTTTATATCAAGCCGTTTTTGTTTGTGATTATTTGTATTTAATTGTGTTCGGATAGTTTTAAATTGTGAAAAATGAATGAAAAAATCCTTTTTTTCTTGACAAATCATCTAAAAAGTTTTACAATACTAAGGTAAGATAACTTGATAATAGTCTATCGTTTATATAGAGATAGCGCATATCAGAGCGCAAATAAAGGAGATAAATATGTCAAAGATAAAAAGCTTTTTTAAAGATCTGCCCGTAAAGCTAAAAGGGTATTCTTCATCAAATATTCTGTTTCTGGTATTTGTTGGCTCGGCACTTATTAATTCGTTTCTGCTAAGGGTGTTTACGGTAAGGTTTACATATAATTTTATCAAGCCTGTCCTTGCCGATATGGCGGCGGTGCTTATAATCGGTATGTTCGGCTACCTTATAAAGCCCAAGCGCCGGTTTATCTATTATATGATATTTAACTGTATATTCGTATTCCTGTGCATCACAAATTCTATTTATTATACTAATTATAAGTCATTTGCGTCGGTTTCGCTTATTTCTACCGCATCACAGCTCGGCGGGGTTATGGACGCTGTCACAAAAAATATAATGGAAGCCAAGGACCTTACATTTTTTTGGTCTGTACCCGCACTTATAGCTACATATGTACTGATCAAAAAGAAAAAGCCCGACTATTTTGAAAAGATCGCCGAAAAGAAAAAAGGAAAGAAGTATTTTCTCGGCACATTTACGGCGGGGCTTGTGTTTGCGGCGTGTGCGGCAATTATGTTCACCGGTACAGACTACAGCCGGCTTCGCAAGCAGTGGAACCGTGAATATACACTTGCCACATTCGGGCTCTATACTTATCAGATAAGCGATACGGTGCAGAGTATCTATTCAAAGATAAATATGATGTTCGGATATGATGAGAGCAAAGAGCAGTTTACTAATTTTTATACCGATAAGGACAGCAAGGACGCTGTCAGCAAGCAGAATGATTACAGCAATATCTTCAAGGGCAAGAATATGCTTGTTATTCACTGCGAAAGTATGCAGAACTTTATGCTCGGTTCATATATGAACGGTGAGGAGGTAACGCCGAACCTTAACAAGCTTGCATCTGAGGGGCTTTATTTTTCAAACTTCTATGCACAGGAAAGTGTCGGCACAAGTTCGGACAGTGAGTTTACCTTTTCCACCTCGCTTATGCCGGCATCTACAGGTACAGTCGCTATAAACTACTGGGACAGGGATTATACCTCTATCCAGAAGCTTGTAAAGGATAAGGGCTATTTTGTTTTCAGTATGCATGGCAACAACGGCTCTTACTGGAACAGAATGAACCTGCATAATTCTCTCGGGTACGATAAGTTCTTTAATTATTCGACTGACTTTGATATTGATGAAACTATCGGCTTAGGTCTTTCAGATAAGTCATTTTTCAGGCAGGCAGTGCCTAAGATAAAGGAGATTGACCAGAACAACAAGAACTGGTACGGCGCGCTTATCATGCTTACAAACCATACACCGTTTACGGATATCGAGCGTGTAAGTGATTTTGATGTGGATTTCAAATATAAGAAATATGACGCTGCCACCGGACTTTACGAGGAGGTAAGTGCACCGTTTTTAGAGGGCACAAAGCTTGGCAGTTATTTCAAGAGCGTTCACTATGCCGATGAAGCACTCGGTCAGCTTTTGCAGGATATGGACGACGAAGGCCTGCTTGATGATACAGTGGTCATCCTTTACGGTGACCATGATGCAAAAGTGAAGGAAGAAGAATACGATTATTATTTCAACTATAATCCATTTACCGAAGAAGTTCTTGATGAAGATGATGCGGGGTATATCCCTGTTGATGATTTCTATTATAACCTCAACAGAAAAGTGCCTTTTATCGTATGGTCAAAGGAGGGCGGCTATGAACCCCGTGAGATAAAAAAGGTAATGGGTATGTATGACGTTTTGCCGACACTTGGCAATATGTTCGGCTTCAACGATCCGTATGCTCTCGGACATGATGTATTCTCGATAGGGGAGGATAAGGAAAACGTCGTTATATTCCCAAACGGCAATTTTGTGACTGACACTATCTACTTTAACAGCCAGAAGGATATCTATTTTGATGTCAAGGATTATGAAAATGTTGCAATGCACGCTTCCTGCAATCAGGCGTATAAAGATACCCCTGTTCCCATATACGAGGAAACAAGGGACGGTATCTATAAAACTACGGAAGATATGACCTACAGTCAGTCAGCCTGTGATGCAAGAAAGGACGACGGAGTAGTTGATGATACGTATATCGAAGCGTATTCCGGTTATGCTGAGGAACGTATAAATATATCAAATTCGATAATCTATTATGATATGATCAATAAGACTGCTGACGGCTTCGGTACACTTGACACACCCGACGAGATAGCCGACGAGGAACAGCCTGATGGGTATTCGGTATTCTCACCGCCCTCACAGCATAAGAACAAGCACATAGCTGCGGCATAATAAAAAAAGAGGCTTTGGATAAGCCTCTTTTTTATTTACAGTATAAAGCATATAAGCCCCGAACAGCCTTCGTTTATCATTCGCTCGACAGTTTCACGCAGCTTCCTGCGTGCGTCATCGGGCAGCTTGTTCATTTTCGCGGCTAAGCCTTCGTTTACAAGTTCGTGCAGGCTCTTGCCGAAAATGTTTGACTGCCATATCTTGTCTGGCTCGTTTTCATAGTCGCTCATCATGTACATCACAAGCTCCTGCGATTGCTTCTGTGAGCCAACAATGGGTGCAACTTCTGCATTGACAGTCGTTTTCATAATATGTATCGCCGGGGCAGCGGCTCTTAACCTTACGCCGTATTTTCCGCCCTGCTTGATTATTTCGGGCTCAGCAAGGTCAAGCTCGTTTATTGAGGGCATAACTATCCCATACCCTGTTTTTTCTACATCATCAAGTGCATCTTTGAATTTCTCGAAACGCTTCTTTGTCTGTACAAGTGAAAGTATCTGCGGCATAAGGTCGCTCTCATTTTCAATGTCAAGCCCTGTGGTCTCGCCTATTATCCTGAAGAATAACTCCTGCCTTATACCCGCTGTTATCACGGCTGTGCCGGTCGAAAGGTCAGTGCTTGTGACATTGCAGCCGGTTATCTGCTCACACTCTCCGAGAAGTGACGCATACTTGTCTATATCGCGCAGTGTGTCTATATCCTTTGCACTTGAACGAACGAAAGAGTATATCTCTTTTCTCAGCCAGTGTTCCCTGTCAAGTGTATTTATCCATGTGGGCATCTCTATATTGATTTCCTTTAAGGGGAATGAATATAAAAGCTCTGTAAGTATCTTCTCCACATCTTCATTGTTAAGTTTGGCACAGCTCAGCGGCAGAACATTTCTCTGATATTTTTCACTGAGTCTTTTTGCAAGGGCAATGCTCTGTGCATCTGTCGGATCAAGGCAGTTGAGGATTATCGCAAAGGGTTTGTTTATCGCTTTGAGTTCGTCGATGATCCGTTCTTCACATTCTTCGTATTCTGCACGCGGCAGGTCTGTAATGCTTCCGTCTGTCGTTATAACAAGGCCTACGGTAGAATGTTCGGTTATGACCTTCTGTGTCCCCACTTCCGCTGCCATATTGAAAGGAACTTCTCCTTCAAACCACGGCGTTGTCACCATTCGCGGGGCTTCGTTTTCTATATACCCGATGGCTGACGGTATAATGTATCCGACACAGTCTATCATTCTTACGTTCATTTTCGCACTGCCAAGAGTTATGCTGACAGCTTCCTCGGGGATAAACTTAGGCTCCGTCGTCATTATCGTGCGCCCGCCTGATGACTGGGGGAGTTCGTCTATCGTGCGCTCTTTCATCTGGTCGCTCTCAATGTTCGGTATAACGGTTTCCTCCATAAACCGGTTTATAAATGTCGATTTGCCTGTTCTTACAGGACCTACTACCCCTATGTAGATATTGCCCTGCGTTCTTTCGGCAATACCTGAATATATGTCTTGCATAGTGCTTTCTCCTTTCTTTTCAGCTTATTAGCGGTATAAGAAGCATTTCGCCTGCACGGGGTGCGTTGACGTCAAGCTCGTTTTCCTGCTCTATCCCTTCGACAGATGTTCCGTATTTTTTGGCAAGTTCCCAGACATCCGCACCCTCGTCACACCTGCAAAGCTTTAAAGCACAGCTTTTTTCACGTTTTCTCGGTTTATCGGTATCTACCGTGATATCGGTGATGAATTCCGCTTCTGTGTTTTCAAAGTAGCTTCCTGATGTGATTATCACAGCTGTCAGTTCGGCAGTGCTTTCATCGCTGAGTCTGAATGAAACACTCCTTACAAATGCGTTTACGTTGAATACCGCGCCCTCTGAACAGGTCAGTTCTTTTCCGAGAGAACGTTCAAACGGTTCTTCTCTTTCGCTGTAAAACGGTCTGCCGCTTTCACTCTTTCCTATCACAGAGCATTTCAGGTTCCCGAAAAGCGTGTATTCTTTTTTGTCTGCATCATACCTGACAGACACAC
Source organism: uncultured Ruminococcus sp. (assembly GCA_902780505.1). Taxonomy (GTDB): domain Bacteria; phylum Bacillota; class Clostridia; order Oscillospirales; family Ruminococcaceae; genus NK3A76. Next base: position 10,261 of record CACZFN010000014.1, read on the forward strand.
CGCTTAGCTCTCCCCACGCATCAAAGATCTGCGAGATCGGCTCGTCAGCCGGCTTTATATTTATACTTTTGCTGTCTGAAAGGTCAAATTCTGTCGGGCTTCCTATAAGCGTAAGTGTTTCTTTTTTCAGGGTGGTCTCATATCTTGTCGAATAGGCATCTGTCACTGCCTGTGTTTCACAAAGTTTCAGTGCCGTGATGCTGACAAGCAGCACGACTTCGCCCTCAAGTGTGGGCTGCCCTTCGCCCTTTGGTATCACTTCGCAGCTTATACAGCTTATGTCTACAGCGGTAGTGAAGCTTTCGTCTATCCCGTCAACATCGACCACCTGACTGAACGGAATAGTAAATTTCATGTTTTCAAAGCCCTCACTGCCGTCCTGAGAATTGCAGCTGTAAAGCATTGTGACCTCTGCATCGCCCTTTACCACAAGCTTGCCTGCTATGATCTTCTGTTCGCCTTTGAGCACCGCACAGCTGCATCTTATCATTGATGCGGGTGCTGGTTTGGAAGCACCAAGTTCAAATTCTTCCACTATGGTTATGCGCTTGGCTGCCGTTATCAGCTTTTCGGGGCAGGTAATGTTCCTGCGCTTTAACTGTATCCCGCTGCCGAAGGCATTAAGTAAAAGCTTTCCGCTTTCTTTTGCGGTAACTTTTATCTTTACCGTAACAGCCCCGCGTGCATCGATACGGCGCTTGTTTACGACTCTGCAATTTATGTAGTCGCACACAGGTGTCAGGCGTACATCAGCATTTTTGACACTTTCGGGCAGGTCAATGCTTTTTGAATAGGAAAGCTTCTGTTCAACGAAGCTTAGCGTAGAGCTGTTTTCGCTTTCATAAAGTATCCTTAGTGTTACCGCAAGCTCAAAGTCAAGCTTTGCCCCGTTTACGTCCCATGATATGATCTTTGGCTCTGCCTTGCAGCCCTGTATCCTGAAAATGTCAGGGCAGTAATCCGCAAGAACAAAATCCTTTTCCACGCTCAGCTCACAGCTGTCATCTAAAATCGTTTTCAGGCAGTCAAAGCTTTCGCGGTCAAGTTTAAAGTCGTTTGCTGTCATTTTGTTTATCCTCCCGTGAATGTATTGAAATAAGCATACTGCGCTTTGTTTCTGATAAATTATATGCACCCGGCACCGCCTGTATTCCATGAATTTTACAGTCCGTAAAAACGTACTGTCTATATATCGCCTGCATAAATCTGACAAAAAAGGTTACAATTTGGTTAATGCACCTTTACAAATATAATCTTTGTGTGCTATAATAATATTTGATTTTGTTTTATTAATGTTTAAGGAGAGCTTTATGGCAAAGAAAAAATATACTGATGAAGATATTACCCTGTTAAAGGGGGCTGACAGGGTAAGGGAACGCCCTGCGGTAATTTTCGGCTCTGACGGTATTGAGGGCTGTAAACATTCTGTGTTTGAGATTCTTTCAAACTCTATCGACGAAGCCCGTGACGGTCACGGCAATAAGATAGTTCTGACGGTATTTAATGACCGTTCGATCGAAGTCGAGGACTTCGGGCGCGGCTGCCCTGTCGATTATAATGCAAATGAAAAGAGGTATAATTGGGAACTTGTATACTGCGAGCTTTATGCGGGCGGCAAGTTCAATAATAATTCCGGCGATAATTACGAGTATGCACTCGGTCTGAACGGGCTTGGTGCGTGTGCAACGCAGTATGCTTCAAAATATATGGACGTTACTGTTTACCGTGACGGGTTTAAGTATTCACTTCATTTTGAAAAGGGCGAAAACGTCGGCGGGCTGTCTAAAGAGGAATATAAGGGCAGGCGTACCGGTACTGTCACACGCTGGCTTCCTGACCTTGATGTTTTTACCGATATAGATATCGAGCCCGAGTATTTTGAGGATATACTCAAAAAGCAGGCTGTTGTAAACCCGAACGTTGAATTTGTGCTCAAGCTGCAAAGGGAGAATAATTCCTTTGAGGAAAAAAGCTTCCTTTATGAAAACGGCATAAGCGATTATGTTGCCGAACTTGCAGGCGGGGAAAACCTGACTTCTGTACAGCTTTTTACCGGAGAGCGCAAAGGTAAGGACAGAGCCGATATGGAAGAATACAAGGTAAGGCTCAATGTCGCTTTCACATTTTCAAATAAAGTGGCTGTTACGGAGTATTTTCATAATTCAAGCTTTCTTGAACACGGCGGTTCGCCCGAAGATGCCGTTAAGCTTGCTTTTACAAATCAGATAAGCACGTATATCAAGGACGCAGGCAAGTATCTTAAAAATGAAAAAGCGATAAAATACGAAGACGTTTCCGATTCGCTCGTGCTTGTTTCAAGTTCGTTCTCGACTAAGACAAGCTACGCAAACCAGACTAAAAAGGCTATCACAAATAAGTTTATCAAGGAATGTATGACCGAGTTTTTGAAGCATAATTTGGAGGTATATTTCATTGAAAACCCTGACGAAGCCAACCGTATCGCCGAACAGGCACTAATTAATAAACGCTCACGCGAAAGGGCTGAAAAGTCAAGGATAGATATAAAGAAAAACCTTCAGGGCAAGATAGACCTTGCTAATCAGGTGCAGAAGTTCGTTGACTGCCGTTCCAAAGACCTTGAAAAGAGGGAACTTTATATAGTTGAGGGTGATTCGGCTTTAGGCTCTGTCAAAATGGCGAGAGATGCTGAATTTCAGGCGGTAATGCCTGTGAGGGGCAAGATACTCAACTGCCTTAAAGCGGATTATGACAGGATATTCAAATCTGAGATAATAACTGATCTTATACGTGTTCTCGGATGTGGCGTTGATGTTAAAACGAGCAAGAACAAAGACCTTTCAACATTCAACATTGAAAACCTTCGCTGGAATAAGATAATAATATGTACTGATGCCGACTATGACGGCTTCCAGATAAGAACGCTTATACTTGCCATGCTTTACAGGCTCACACCAAGGCTTATTGATGACGGATATGTGTATATCGCCGAAACACCGCTTTTTGAGATAACCGCAAAGGACGGCAAAAAGGAAAAGAAATACTTTGCCTATGACGAACCCGAGCGTAATGATATCCTTAAAAAGATAGGGGATAAAAAGTATACTATCCAGCGTTCAAAGGGGCTTGGTGAGAACGAACCCGATATGATGGCGCTTACCACGATGAACCCCGACACAAGACGGCTTATAAAGATAGAACCGACCGATGCCGAGATGACCGAGTGGATGTTCAATATACTGCTTGGTGATGACCTTGCCGGCAGAAAGGAATTTATAACCAACAACGGTGCTGATTATCTTGATATGGCGGATATAAGCTGATCGTTCGGAGAAAAACATGAGTGATACCGAGAACTTAATAGATACCTTTATGGGCATGATAGTAATGGCAGTTTTAGTATTCTTGCTCGTTTTGGTGCCGCTGCTGCTTATTATGTATAATACGCTTGTCTTTTCAAAAAAGATAAGCCGGGGAAAATACTTTCCCAAAAAAGGAAAGCTGCTTGATTTTGCAACTGTTATTTACGGCTTTGTGCTGCTTGTTTCGTGGATTTTAGCTTTTTGCGGTGATACAGAATGGTATGATCCTATAGTCCTCGGCGGGGGCGGGACATCTAATCATACCCCCATATCAGATGCTTACTCGGCTATGTTCTATCTGCCTGTGATATTGGGCGGTGTCTTTCTTCTTATTATGCTTCACAGCAAAAGCAAAAGGCCGCCGCTTATGACTGTTATCATGATAGCGGTCATTATGATAGCCGATATCAAGCTCTTTTTGCTTGTGGTTCAGCTTATGCTCCCAGACGGCGAGGGTGATGCGGGCAGCGCTTACTTTTTACCGCCGCTTGTGTATGCACTTAATTACCTGCTTGTCACGGTAAGGGCGATGCGTAAGGAGATATCCTCGCAGCTTGAATATCTCTCTTATAATAAAGAAAACGGCTCAGGGCTTTCACGCAAGCTTTATGTGCTGCTTGATAGGTCATATAAATGGGTGATAGCGGGCTTTATCCTCCTGCTGCCCGTGATAGCTGTAGTGACTATAGTGTTTATACTTAAAGGTGAGGGCGCAGACGGCGTAATAAAGGAATTTACAGAAACAGCTGACTGGACGTTTTCTCAGAAAACGCCCCCGCCGCCTGAATACTATGAAGGACACTACCTCTGTACAGTTGCCGCGGGCGGACACAGAAGGATAGTCAGGCCCACACGCTTTGGCGTAAGACGCGGCGAGCGGATAATAGTCAACCGCCAGCTTTGTACAGCCAATGCCTTTGAGGAGCTTATAATGAAAAAAACACCGCGCTTTCATAAAGCAGTGAGGGGTTTTTATGATAAGCACGGCTATCCGCTTAGCAAAAAGATAACAACAAAGCTAAGAGCTGATATAGTGTATCTGCTTATGAAGCCGCTTGAATGGCTTTTCCTGCTCACACTTTATCTTTTTGATAAATACCCCGAGCGCAGGATAGCTTTGCAATATACAGAAAATACCTGTCATTAATAGTAAAAGGAAATGATAAAATGCCAAGAAAAAAGAAAACCGAAGAACCAAAGCGCCCTGTAAGCAATATAGATGCATATATCGCAGGGGCAGGTCAGGTAGTAGATGAACCTATAACACAGACGCTTGAAAAAAACTATATGCCATACGCTATGAGCGTCATAGTTTCGCGTGCATTCCCGGAGATAGACGGCTTTAAGCCGTCACACAGAAAGCTTTTATACACCATGTATAAAATGGGGCTTATCACGGGCGGGCTAACAAAAAGTGCAAATATCGTCGGTCAGACTATGCGTCTTAACCCGCACGGCGATGCGGCGATATACGATACTATGGTGCGCCTTGCAAGGGGCAATGAAGCGCTTCTGCACCCGTATGTGCTCAGCAAGGGAAACTTCGGCAAGGCGTATTCAGCAAATATGGCGTGCGCCGCCCCGCGTTATACTGAAGCGAAACTTGAACCTATATGCAATGAGCTGTTTCGGGATATTGATAAAAACACTGTCGATTTTGTCCCGAACTATGACAATACAATGCAGGAACCGCTTCTTCTTCCTGCGACGTTCCCGTCAATACTTGTAAATGCTAATGTCGGCATAGGTGTTTCAATGGCGTCGGCGATCTGCCCGTTCAATCTCAAAGAGATATGTGAAGCCGCGATCGTCCGTATGCGGGATAAGGAAGCTGACCTTATCGGCATAGTAAAAGGGCCTGACTTCCCCGGCGGGGCATTCATGCTTTACGATGAAGCGGAGCTTGACAAGGTGTACCGCACAGGCAGGGGATCTATAAAGCTCAGGGCAAAGTATAATTACGTCAAGGACGGCAATCTTATAGAAATAACCGAAATACCTGCAACTACCACTATTGAAGCAATAATAGAGAAGATAGTTGCACTTGTAAAGGCGGGTAAGATAAGGGAAATACAGTACGTCCGTGACGAAACGGATATAACAGGCCTTAAAATAGCGATCGACCTCAAACGCGGCACCGATCCCGATAAGCTTATGCAGAAGCTTTATAAGCTCACTCCATTGCAGGATTCGTATCCGTGTAACTTCAATGTGCTCGTGCACGGCTACCCGAAAGTTATGGGCGTGTACGAAATTCTGGACGAGTGGATAGACTTCCGCGTTGGTTGCGTGAAGCGCAGAACTGCTTTTGATATCGAGCGCAAAAAGGAAAGGCTCCACCTGCTCAAAGGTCTTGGAAAGATACTTCTTGACATCGACAAGGCGATAAAGATAATACGTCAGACCGAGGAAGAAGATGAGGTCATCGGAAACCTTATGATAGGCTTTTCAATAGACGAGGTGCAGGCTGAGTATGTAGCGGAAATAAAGCTAAGACATCTGAACCGTGAGTATATCCTCAAAAAGACGGCTGAAACCGACGAACTTGAAAAGGATATAGAAGAACTTGAAGATATCCTTGGCAGTGACAGGAAAATAAAGAAACTTATAAAGACCGAGCTTGAAGATGTTATCAAAAAATACGGGCAGGAAAGAAAGACACAGTTCTACTATGCATCTGACGAGCAGGAGGTAGAGATAGAGGACGATACCCCGGATTATCAGTGTACATTCTTCCTGTCAAGAAGCGGCTATTTCAAGAAGATCACCCCGCAGTCACTCAGAATGTCAAATGACCAGAAGTGCAAGGAGGGTGACTTTATATCCCAGACAGTCGAAGCAACGAATAAGACAGAGATCCTTTTCTTTACTGATACCGCTGCTGTATATAAATCACGCGGATCCGATTTTTCCGATACCAAAGCAAGCGCTCTCGGTGATTTTGTTCCTGCAAAGCTGAGTTTTGACGAGGGTGCGAACGTGTTTAAAATGGTTACGACTACAGATTATTCGGGCTACCTGATATTTGTTTTTGAAAACGGTAAGTGTGCAAAGGTCCCACTCAGTGCATATGCTACAAAAACAAACCGTAAGAAGCTTACAAACGCCTACGGCACAAAGGCGAAACTTGTTGATCTGTTCTTTGTTGAAGAAAATGCTGAGATCATGCTGCGTTCGACAAACGGACGTATGATAATATTTGATACTGCACTGCTTTCGCCTAAGGCCGCAAGGGACACACAGGGCGTTGCCGCAATGACACTAAAGGCAAAGGGCACAACAGTAGACAAGGCGTTTGTGATAGACACAGCAAAGGCAGAAGAACTTTCAAAATACAGAGTTAAAAATATCCCCGCAGCCGGCAGTTTTGCAAAGGATATAGAAGATCCCGATCAGATGCATTTCTGATGCTTTGCAACTGCACTTTTGCCGGAAAGACCATTTTGTTCACCGTTTATTGACATTTGCGGAAAAATGTGATATTATGTAAATAACAGTAGAATCTGAAGGGGGATTGCCCGTATGGATTGCCCGAAATGTCATAAGCCTGTAGGCGAAAATGACGCAGTATGCAAAAACTGCGGCCTTGTGCTTCGTGAAGAAGCTGCAAAGCCTAAAAAGACAGGCTTGCTCGGTAAAAGATCAAGCGAAAGAAAAAAGGATAAGACTGAACTTTCCTTTGTACGCCCTGTAAAGCGTGACGGCGGTGAGCTTTCAGCACCGGGGAGGACGGCTTTTGATAAGATAAGGCTTGGTATCATAGCGCTTATAGTGATAGCCGCGGCGGTTGTCGTTATAGTGATAATCCTGCACTTTGTGTCATCAGGCGGGGAAAAGACGGCGGAAAAGCTTTCGGAATATATAAACAAGCCTATGTCTATAGCTGAGGATAAGGTCGAAATACACCTCAAAGAGGAATCTGCGTTTGACGGTGTCAATAATGCAGTGAAATTTGATTATATCTATGAAGCTGATGATGATGTAAAGATAGATGATGTCAGATACCCCGAATGGTCAGTGGGCGTGAATGTTGATGAAGACGACGATATAACAAGTGTTACATATACCGATTTCACAGTGCTTGAAAAGAACCATAAGGGGATAAAGCGTGACGGCCTTATAAATAAGGACGATTTTGAAAGCGGTGATAAGCTTAAAAATGTTCTGAGTGAGATAGGCCTTGATGCTTACAGTATAACATACCAGATAATCGGTAAGACTTATGTTTTTAAATACTACTATACACTTGATAACGGTGATGCAAGGGCAGTTATACTTACGGCTGTCTTTGATGATGATGACAGGCTCGATTATGTGACTTCGCGCTTTGTTTTTCCGTCAGATATGTGATCAATACCCCGCAGAAGCGGGGTGTTTTCTTTTATTAGCGGCAATTTTTGGACTTATTAGTTACAAAAAAGCTACAAATTGTTGCAAAGACTTCACAAAATGCCCGTAATTCTTGACTTTAATGCATTTTATTGATATTATATTAAAGGTAATCATGTTTTAAAGGAGGGTTTTGTATGGAAAAGGCACTTCGTCTGTGTATGGGCTGTATGAACGAACTTGACGAAAACGGCGTATGCCATTACTGCAATTATACTGATGATACTGCTTTCCTTAAATCCTACCTTGCACCGAGGACTGTGCTCGATAACAGGTATATTATAGGCAAAATGCTTTCCTATAACGGTGAAGGCGCTTCATATATATGCTTTGACTCAGTTGCAAAGGAAAAGGTCGTGTGCCGTGAATATATGCCCGATACCCTTTGCGAAAGGGAAAGGGGCAGCAATAATATAGCGGTCAACCCCGACTGCCTTGCAAAGTATAAGACGTTTATGTCGGAATTTGTCGAAACCAATAAAGTGCTTTCGCGTATGCGCAATCTTAACCATATGGTCACGGCGAAAGATATCTTTTCGGAGAATAATACAACATATGTTATCCTTGAATATGTTGAGGGAGTGTCGCTGAAAAAATTCCTTCAGTCAAATACGGGTTTTTTGACATGGGAACAGGTAAAGAAGCTCTTTGTGCCCGTTTTTACAACGCTTAGTATCATTCATAATGCGGGTATCATACATAGGGGCATTTCTCCCGAAAACATAATAGTTACTATAAACGGCGAACTTAAACTGACAGGCTTTTGCATAAGCTCTATAAGAACATCAAATACAGGGCTTTCACCTGAATTCTACTCGGGGTATGCCGCACCGGAACAGTATTCGTCACTTGACTGGCAGGGAACATGGACTGATGTATATGCAATATCCGCAGTGCTTTACAGAATACTCACGGGTACAATGCCGCTTGACGCACTCACACGTATCAATAACGATACCATGCCTGAGCCTGCAAGGATAAACCCGCAGGTCCCGCCGAGGGTTTCGGCAGTGCTTATGAAAGGTCTTGCGGTTCGCGGCGAGGAAAGGATACAGACGATAACCGAACTTGTGACTGCACTTTTTGAACAGCCTAAGTATGTTGAACACCGTAAAGGCGCAACACAGACTATCCCGATAACCAAAGGCGGCGCTGATGACAGACCGCGCCCCCGTCCGCAGCAGTCACGCGGCGCAGCGCCGGCTAAAAAACAGCCTGAAAAGAAGATTTCTGCAAAGGCAGCTGTCGCGGGGTGTATTCTGCTTGCGGCACTTCTTGGACTTGCGCTTTTCCTGCTTTACGAAATAATTATTGCAGATCCGAATAAACAGGACGGCGTGACGTCAAGTCAGACGGCATCCCTTACAAGCACAACAACTACAGAAAAGCTTGCTGAACCTGATGAATCCTCAAACGCTCAGAGCGAACCTTCATCACAGACATCTGACCTTGGGACCGGCGCGGTTATGGCGAATGTTGTGGGGTACAGGTATGAAAGTATCAGTGAAAAACTTGGCTCAAGCTTTAATATTACAGCAGATTATTTCTATTCCGACGAGTATGATGTCGGTGAGATAACCGCACAGAGTATACCCGCAGGCACCGATTATGATCCGACAGTAAGGCATGACCTTGTGCTTACGGTATGTCAGGGCTCGGAATATGCAAGGGTACCTGAGTTTGCCGGTATGACCGAGGAGGAATATGTGAAGAAACTCGGTGATATGCGCATAAAATATAACGTTGTTGAGAGTGAAAACAGCGCAGCTAAAGGTACTGTCATCAATACAAGCAAAGGCGTCGGCGAGAAGATCAATATCAAAAACGGTGAAGAACTTGTGGTCTATGTGTCAACAGGGGAGAAGGAGACCTCTATAGTAACACAGAAACCTACGGAAACGCAGACCGAACCGCCCGTTACAACAGAGGATACTACAGAGACCGATCCCGAGCCGGTAACAGAGCCTGCGGAGGCAGATCCGCCCGATGAAAAGACTACCACTGTGGAGGTAGAGGAGAATCAGGCATGATCGCTCGAAATCGTTTAAAAAAGTGTAAATAAAACTTTAAAGCCCTTGACATTGTCAGGGCTTTATGTTATTATTATGTTTGGTGATTAACGGTTTGTAATCGTTATTATTTTCAAAGCAGATTTTCAAAGGATGGGGATTTGATATGGCAAAGAAAATAGGCATTCTTACAAGCGGCGGTGACGCGCCCGGCATGAACGCAGCTGTAAGGGCTGTAACAAGGGCGGCTATCCAGAAGGGTATCGAGGTAGTCGGTATCCAGAGAGGCTATGTAGGTCTTCTTAATAAAGAGGTCGTTGAAATGACTTCCAGAACAGTATCGGGTATCATACAGAGGGGCGGTACCTGCCTTTATACAGCAAGGTGCCCTGAATTCCGTGATATGGAAGGCGTTTTAAAGGGTAAGGCCGTTTGTGAGGAACTTGGCGTTGAAGGTATCGTCGTTGTTGGCGGTGACGGCTCGTTCAGGGGCGCAGGTGACCTTTCAAGCGTTGGTATACCCTGTATCGGTCTCCCTGGCACTATTGATAATGATATACAGTGCACAGAATATACTATCGGCTATGATACCGCAATGAATACAGCTATGGAAATGATAGATAAACTTCGTGATACTACCCAGTCGCACGACAGATGCTCTGTTGTTGAGGTAATGGGCAGAAAGGCGGGCTACATAGCAGTAAATGTTGCGATCGCTGTAGGCGCTGAGGCTGTTATAACACTTGAACGTCCCTATAACCTTGATGAAATAGCTGCAAGAATGATAAGGGCTACAAAGATCAAGAACGGTAAGCACCACTTTATAATCGTTGTTGCTGAGGGTGTCGGGCAGACTGAGAATATCGCAAGAACACTCCAGGAAATGACTGGTATCGAATCAAGGGTGACGGTTCTTGGCCATGTGCAGAGGGGCGGTTCGCCTACACTTCGTGACAGGGTGATCGCTACACAGATGGGCTATCATGCTGTAGAACTGCTCGAACAGGGCATAGGCAACAGGATAGTTGGTCTTAAAGACGGTAAGGTGTATGATATTGATCTTCAGGAAGGTCTTGCAATGAAGAAGCCCTTTATTGATGACAGATACGATATCTTCTACGAAACAGCTTACTGATAAACAAAAACAAAACAGAGTAGAGCTACGAGCGTTAAGTGCCTGACGGACGGGGAGTTGCCGACGGGACGAAAAAGTAAAGGCGCAGACCTTTACCTTTGCGGTTCGTAACTCGCATCCCGCTGAATGTATGACTAAAGCTTTTATCGGCTTTGCATTTGCCTGCGGGTAAATGTAAAGCCGTTTTGCTTTCCTTATGCAAAGGCGCAAAGAAAGGAAAATGTGTAATGAAAAGCTTTTTTAAGATGTTTGCTGATTCCTTCAGGGAGTTCGGAAATTTAAGATGTATCGCAGTAACGGGCGTGTTTATTGCAATTTCAATGGCGATAGAGATGTTCTCGATCGATATCGGGTATGTGAAACTCAATTTTGCGTTCCTTGCAATTGCAGTTATCGGTATGCTGTTCGGGCCGACTGTCGGCTTTTTTGCAGGGCTTGCCTGTGACGTTGTCGGCTTTGTTGCTCACCCGACGGGGGCTTTCCTGCCGCTGTATACTCTCGTTGCGGGCTTGCAGGGGCTTATATACGGCTGCTGCCTGTATATGAAAAACGATACACATTCCATAGTGTTAAGAAATAAACTTGACAGCACTGAACGCGATATCACACTCTTTTTAAAAGCCGTGCTCGCAAGGCTGCTTGACGTTATAGTTATAAACCTGCTTATAAATACCAAGCTTAATCTGCACTATGGCTTTATACCTAAGGAAGCTTATTCCACAGCGATAGTTGCAAGGATAGCCAAGAATGTTATTGAACTGTGTGCGGATATCCCGCTTTTGTTTATTATCCTGCCGGCCTGCCTTGCGGCTTATAAAAGAGTTGTCAGGCAAAAAGCAAGCGCTTAATTAATAGAAAGTTTACAAATCCCTTTGTAAAAAACTATACAAAAGTCTAAAAGTATGCTATAATATTTTTATACACTTGTATAAAGGCAACACCGCACAACCACCGCCTGACGGCTTTGCACGCCATCTGCTTGCGGATTTTCCGTCATTTCACCCAAATTTACCTTGAAATACGTTAGTATTACTTCGGTAAATTCGGGCAATCTGACGAAAAATCTGACTGCGCATCTGACGCACAATGGTCGTGCGGTGTTGCCTAAATTATTTCAGGGGGTTTTACTATGTCTGTTGATTATAAACTTTATTCTGATTCTACCTGTGACCTGTCGGATGAAATACTTTCGCAAATGGATGTTCACCTGTTCCAGCTGGGCTTTGAAGTTGACGGGAAGACGTACTATGGGAACGAAATGCCGCTTACAGAATTTTATAGTGCTATGCGCAGCGGCGCTATGACAAAGACAACACAGGTCTCTCCATCTGTCTACGAGGAGGAATTTGAAAAATGTATAAAGGCAGGCTTCGGCGTTTTGCATCTTGCATTTTCTTCGGGGCTGAGCGGCAGCTATAATGCGGCCTGCATAGCTATGGATAATCTGCTTGAAAAATACCCGAAAGCCCGTATTATGATAGTTGATTCGCTTTGTGCTTCTACAGGGCAGGGGCTTCTTCTTATAAAGGCTGACAGGTTAAGGCGCAGCGGCATGGGGCTTGGTGAACTTACAGAATGGCTTGAAAACAATAAGCTTCATACCTGCCATGTGTTTACAGTTGATGACCTTGAATATTTAAGGCGCGGCGGCAGAGTTTCAAGAACTGCTGCGGTAGCGGGCTCACTGTTAAATATCAAGCCTTTACTTCATGTTGATAACGGTGGGCACCTTATCCCTCTTGGCAAGGTAAGGGGCAGGCGTCAGTCGCTTGATAAACTTATCGAAATGGTGAAGGAACGCTGCGGTAACTGGGATAACAGCGAGGTATGTATCTGTCATGGTGACAGCCTTGACGACGCAAATTACTGTGCGGATAAGCTCAGAGAGATTTTTGGCAAGGATACGATCGTGCATATCTGCTATACAGGCTCGGTCATCGGTGCCCATTCGGGGCCGGGAACTATAGCACTGTTCTTTATGGGTGATAAAAGGTAATACTCTCCCCTGCGTGAATGCGCGGGGGATTGTGCATTGTTATAAAAATCAATGGTTGTGCTTGTCTAATATAACGAATTGTAATAAATTTGTAATCAGGTATAAAAAATGCTTGACAAAGTGATAAAAAAGTGATAGAATATTTTTATGAATGAATGTTAATAAAACGTTTAAATATTTTTCGGCGTGTTTTTTACATTCAGTCTTAATTTTGGAACGAAAGGGATGTATATTAATTGAAGAGTTTAAAGAGAACTCTGGCAATGTGCGCCGCACTTGCTATAGTTATGACAAACAGCGGTTATATTATTGATACTGCTGCGGCTGATGAACCGACTTTTGTGGTTACTACATCTAAGTCAACAGTTGATCCCGGTGATTATGTCACTGTTACTGTTTCGGCTGCTAATAACACAGGTCTAAATGCCTGGAAAGTTGCTCTTGAATACAGTAATACTGTATTTGATGTACTTGAAACCGGAACATATCAGGATATTGATGATTATGATGATGACGGTAATCCTATTTATGGTGAAGACACCCATACTGGATTTAGTGATCCGGAAGGAAATGAATATGATTTCTTCGCTAAAACCAAGTTTAAAAAAGGCTCGGCTGCCGGTCCGAATGTGGATGATAAGAATACAATGATTTCACCAATTACATTTAACTGGCAGTACGGTAATGGTAATGCTGTAAAGTCAAATGGTGTTATGTTTGAAGTTTACCTTAAAGTCAAAGATGATGCACCGGCTGGCGAGTATGTAATAGACTTGAGCTATGACAGTGGTGATATAATTATAAATGATGCTGATAATGTTGGTCAGTCTATAGAAGTTCCTTTTAATAAGCAGTCTGCTACAATTACAGTAAACGGCGCAAAGGTAGATCCTACATCAGTTACAGCTGATTCACCTATAACTCTTACATCAAAGGGCGCTACTAAGAAGATAACTCCTACTGTTCTGCCTGCTAATGCATCTGATAAGGCGGTTGCTTATACATCATCTGATCCTAAGGTTGCTACTGTTGCTGATGACGGTACAGTAACAGCTGTTGCTGACGGTGATGCTGTAATCACTGTATATTTAAAGAATTATCCTAAGATAAAGACAACTGTTGATGTTAAGGTAGATACAAAGGTTGCAGTTACAAGCGTATCAGCTTCACCTGCCAAGCTTACATTTACTAATAAGACTTCACAGAAAATAACACCTACAGTTCTTCCTGAAAACGCTTCTGATAAGACTGTTACCTACACAAGCGGCGATACAAAGGTCGCTACAGTCGATGACAATGGTAATGTAACACCTGTTGCTAACGGTACAACAACTGTCACAGTTGCTTCAAAGGCTGATCCTACAAAGAAGGCTACTGTTGATGTTGAAGTTGATCTGCCTGTTCTTCCTACAGCTATTGATGCTTCAAATATTTCATTTGCAAGCAAGGACGATGCTGCTAAGAAGATAAGCTATACAGTTACACCTGAAAATTCTGATGACAAGACTGTTTCTTTTGCAGTTAAGGATTCAAGCATTGCAACAGTTGATGATGAAGGCAATGTAACACCTAAGGGCGAAGGCACGACAACTGTTACAATAACTTCCAATGCTGATAAGAGCGTTACAAAGACTATCACAGTTTCAGTTGCTCACAAGCATAACCTTACAAAGGTGCCCGCTAAGGAAGCTACATGGAAGGAAGAAGGCAATAAGGAATACTACACCTGCGACGGCTGTGATGAATTGTTCCTTGATGCAGAAGGCACAAAGACTACTACACTTGAAGAAGTGACTATCCCTGTTAAGGAAACCAAGATCATCAAAGCTAAGGAAGCTACCTGCGAAGCAGACGGCTACACAGGCGACAGAGTTTTGGTTGAAGATGAAACAGTTGTTTGCGAAGAAGGTAAGGTCATAAATAAGCTCGGCCACGACTGGGGCGAACCTGAGTATACGTGGAACGATGATCATACCGAGTGCACAGCTAAGAGAGTGTGCAAGAGGGATAAGACACACGAAGATGTACAGACTTCTGTTTCTGTTTCGTCTGAGGTAACAAAGCAGCCTGAATGCGAGGCAAAGGGTGAAACAACCTATACTGCTAAATTCGCAGAGGAAACAGGGATCAAGGCAACTTCTGTAACAGTTGAGGATATCAACGCTCTTGAACATGATTATGATTATGAAAACGCTGCCTATAAATGGGTGAAGAAGAATGAAGGCGGCTATGATTACACAGCTACAGTTGATTGCAAGAACGGACCGCACCACATAGAGGTTAAAGCTGAAGTAGAAGCAAAGACTTCCAAGGACGCTAAGTGCGGCGAACCCGGTGAGGTTACTTACACGGCTACATTCAAGGACGATAGGCTCAAGGGTGCTGAAAAGACCGAGGATACAGATGCTCTTGAACATAACTGGAGCGACTGGACTATAGTTGAGGAAGCTACCTACGAAAAGGAAGGCATCAGGAAGAGAACCTGCTCACGCTGCAAAGAAGAAGAAGTTGAGAACTACTCCAAGATGTTAGTGGCTACAGAGGTCAAGGCTGTAGAGCCTACCTGTGAAGAACCCGGCAACATTGCTTACTATGTAAGAGATGATAACGATCCTGAATTAAACGATAAGCTCTTTAAAGATGCGCTTTGCACACAGCCTATAACACTTGAAGAAACTGTTATCAAGGCAACAGGCCATGACTATGCGATCGAGTACACTTGGAGTGAAGACAATAAGACCTGCACAGCTGTAAAGGCCTGCAAGAACGACGAAAAGCATAATATCGTTGAAAAAGCTGAAGCTGTTGAAAAAGTTACCAAGGAAGCTACCTGTGGTGAAAAGGGCGAAAAGGTATTTGAAGTTACGTTTGAGAATGAGGAATTTGAACCTCAGACCAAGACGGTTGAGATCGACGCTCTTGAACATGACTGGAGTGAATGGAAGGTAACCAAGGAAGCTACAGTTGACGCAGAAGGCGAGGAAACAAGAACCTGTGCTGTATGCGGCGAAACTGAAACAAGGAAGATCGATAAGCTTACTCCCGAGAAGCAGAATGATCCCGAAGGCGGCAACAAACCCGAAGGCGGAAACAAACCCGAAGGCGGCAACAAACCCGAAGGCGGTAACAATCCTGAAGGCGGCAGCGAAACTCCTTCAAGCCCTGTGACCGGTGCTTCGTCAGCAATGGCGGCTCTCGGTGCAGCAGCACTTGGTGCTTTAGTTGTATTTAAAAAGAGAAAGTAATTTCTTAAATCAGATCCGGGGCAGCAGTAAATAGCTGCCCCTTGTTTTTTGGGTGTTTTATATGTTTAGTAAAGTAATAGGCTGTACACTTGCGCTGTGTTTGTCGGCGTGGGCTGCTTTGCCTGCTTTTGCAGATGAAGAAAGCAGCTTTTCTGTCAGCAGCGCTGAAACCGACGGCGGCGAGTTCACCGTCAGAATTGAAGCAATAAACAGTGAGGAACTGTCAGCTTTCCGTATCCGGCTTGAATATGACAGTAATGCCTTTGAACTGTTGGAAGCTGAAGATGCCGATTTTGAAGGTATGGTGTTTGGTAAGACTGATAAAAGCCCTTTTGTCATGCTCTGGCTTGACGGAACAGGCATGCATAGCATTGATGAAGGCGTAGTTGCAAAGCTTACTTTTGCCTGTAAGGACGGCGCAAAGGCAGGAAGCTATGACCTAAGGCTTGCTTATGATGAAAGTGACGTTATAGATCTCAACGGCAATGATCTTGATTTCAAACTTAATGACGGTACTGTTACCGTAAAAGGCGAGGGTGAAGCCGTTGTTACCACTAAGGCAACAACTACGGCGGGCAAGAATACGACAACTCAGGCAGATACTACTGCTGAAAGCGGACAAGGTAAGTCAACAACGACAAAAAAATCCTCCGCAAGCGGAGGGGATAGTTCTTCCAAAGGCAATGACAGCAGCAGTAAGCAGGAGGTTGTTACAACTGCAAAAGCTGATGACAGCAGCACTAAATCGTCAGATGATACCTCCTCCGATGTGAGCAGTGGCGGCGGCAAGGAGGAAAATGACAGCAAAGCAAACTCGCAGGCGGAATTATCCTCTGAACAGTCCTCTCTGACAGAAGATAAAGTATCGGATATCGAGGTGATTTTCAGCGCTGCCGACAGCTCGTCGCAAAGTTCTGACAGTGAAACTTCGTCTGAGGATAACAAAAGCGTTATCCCCGCCGTAATAGCTTTCTGCGCGCTTATTGCGTTTGTGGCGGCGTTTGGCTTTATAGTTTATAAGAAAAAGCATAAATGATCCTTGCTTTAAGGCATTAAAAAAGTCTGTACAATAAAATGTACAGACTTTGTTTTTTATCCTATTCTTTTTCCTTTTTTCTTTTTCTGCTTGTCCGTGTTTATCGGGGCTTCCTTTCCGCCCATATCCTCAAATACGGCCTCGTTATCACTTTTCAGGTAGTCGAATTCAGGGTTGTCCTCGCCAAGCTTGTCGTAATAAGGCTGTATAACGTATTTCCTTATTACAGGGTAGCAGTTAAAGCAGGTCACAAAACAAAGGAAGCTTGCTGTCCAGAATATCATAATAAATATCGACAGCGGAAGCATCTGTATCATCAGAAGCCCTACTGTTATCCAGATAAGCAGCGTGATAAGTGAATGTTTAAGCCCAAGACTTGTCAGAAAGAAGGAATTCTTCAGTATCTGCCCAAGACTCAGCGTTGTCGAAACTATCATAAGGTAAATGTAAAAATGCATCATAAAAAACACGATAATGCACATAAGGCAAAGCAGGAAGGGAATATACATTACAGGGTTCTGTTGTGCAATAGTGCTGTAAAATGGGATAGCTACAATAAACGCTATAACAAAAACAATATCTATGATACCCATTATAAACCCTTGCTTGAAATTGCTCTTGAATGCCTGCCAGAAATCATGCCAGATAAATGCGTGGCGTTCCTGCGAGTAATTCCTTGCAACTTTTGTCATTGCTGCTGTTGCGGGGCCGACTGTGATTATCGGTATACAGGCGAGCAGGTAAATAAGGTTAAGTCCCATAAGCACCCACATCCGCCTGCCGTATATCTCCATAAATTTAAACAGCCCTGTTTTTTCCTGCGGTGCCTTTGGTATACCGGGCCCCGCATTGTTGTAGTTTGAGAATAATCCCATTTTGTAACGTCCTTTCAGTTATTTACACGTTTAAATGATTTGTATATATGTATGCACTTACGCTTGATATCAGTGAACCTATCCCGGCAGCGGCAAGAAGCACCATAAACTTTACAGAATATAGCTTTGTGACTTCAATAAGCCCCCTGTCGGCTGTCTGTGAAAGAAGTGTCTTCAACACCGTACCTGACATGGCTATTGCTTCCTTTGAAGCTATGATAAGCACTAAAAGCGAAATGAAAGCATCGGGCAGAATAAGCATGGTAAGCTTTAAAGCCCCGCCGTCCGGCACAATACAGGCAAGTGCAGTGCCAAATCCGATAGCGCGGTATATAAGCACACAGACTGCAAACGGTGCCCCCGCAGCACAAAGCCCGAGAAGATACTGCACAAGCATAAAAAGTGCATTTGTGAAGAATACCCCCATAAGCTGCCTGCCAAGGTCATTTTCTTTTGAGGAGATAAAGCTGTCACGGCTAAGGCTGAGCGCCTCTAACTGCCGGCCGCTTAAATAGCAGTATATCAGCGTTCCGAACAGTACCCCCATAAGTGCCATAAGGCACAAAAACACATAAAGCCGCTGCCCGCCCGAAGCAGGCATACCTTTTGTATCTGACATATACATCACCCCTAAGCAATATATATGCGGGCAAGCCTTAGCTTATTCTTTTATTTTGAAAGCTCGTAAGCCCTCTTTGTGCAGGCCTTGCAGCAGTCATCAACGGCTTTTTTAAGCCCGTTAGCCCTTAACTGTTCAAGCCCTGCGATAGTCGTTCCGCCCTTTGACGAAACCATTGTGATAAGTTCTTCAAGTGTTTTTCCGCTGTCTGTTATCATTTTGGCAGAGCCTGTAAGCGATTTGGCAAACAGCCTTACAGCGGCTTCCCTGTCGATACCTACACTTTCTGCATATTCGATAAAATACTGTGCATAAAGGTATATAAATGCAGGCGACGAACCGTTTATTGCGATTATCTCCTTCATTTTATCCTTTGGAACTACACTGTAAATACCTGTTGAGCCGAAAATCTCACACACAAGTGAGAATTCTTCATCTGTCACATTTTCGTTTTTAGAAAGTGCCGTTGCACCCTCGCCAAGCAGCAGGGGAGTATTGGGCATTACAAGCACTATCTTTGCATTTTTAACGGTCCTTTTGGCGTAGTATTCATCAGTCACGCCCGCAAGTATAGATACTATGACTGTATCTTCCGTCACCTGCGCTGCAACTTCATCAAGAACCTCGTCAAGCTGCTGCGGCTTTATCGCGAAGAAAACAAATCTGCATTTCTGTACTACCTCGGCAGCACTTGCAAGAGCAGTGATACCTGCCGCCTTTGCCCGTTCAAGAGCCGCATCTGATTTATCAAATGTGAAAAGCGCTGTATCCTGCGATTTGCTGCTGCCCATTATGCCCTGCATTATTGCAAAGCCCATATTGCCTGCGCCTATAAAACCTATATTTGTCATAAATCATCATTCCTTTATTATATTGCAGCCGCCGTTTTCAAGCGCTTTGAGGGCAGCTGCAAGGTTATTCTTTTTTATCAGAATATAGTCAGTATTAAATGTAGATACTGCGAAGATGCTTATTCCGTTATCTGCCAGTATTGACGCTACTCTTGAAAGTATCCCCACCAGAGAAAAATCAAGCTCGCCGGCCAGTTTAAGCCCGCACCAGCCGTCTTCACGTTTTATCGTATCAGCAGGTGTCTTTTCGGTCTCGCATACAAGTGATATTTCTTCCCCTGTTACACCGACAAAGCAAAAGCCGTTTTTAAGGTCAATATCATCAGTTTCTCTTACCTTGCATACGGTAAGGTCATATTTTAAAACCTCGATGTCCATATCAGCTTTTTTCTATCTTGCCAAGTGACAGGTCTTTAAGATATGCATTGATAAACCCGTCAAGGTCGCCGTCCATGACCGCCTGCACCTGTGTCGTTTCATAGCCTGTGCGGTTATCCTTTACAAGTGTATAGGGCATAAATACATATGAACGTATCTGTGAGCCCCATGCGATCTCCTTCTGAACACCCTTGATGTCGGAGATCTTATCCAAATGTTCCTGCTCTTTTATCTTTACAAGCTGTGCAGTAAGCAGCATCATAGCGTACTTTCTGTTCTGTACCTGTGAACGCTGTGTCTGACAGGAAGCTACAAGCCCTGTCGGTATATGCGTAAGTCTTACTGCTGATGATGTCTTGTTTATATGCTGACCGCCTGCGCCCGATGAACGGAAAACGTCCATTTTTATGTCCTCGGGGCGTATCTCGACCTGGATACTCTCGTCGATCTCCGGCATTACATCAACAGCGGAGAATGATGTGTGCCTGCTTCCTGAACTGTCAAACGGCGATATACGGACAAGCCTGTGTATCCCTGCTTCGCTTTTGAGGTAGCCGTAGGCATTTTCGCCTTCTATGAAAATCGATGCGCTCTTATACCCCGCATCACCGCCTTCAAGTATATCTATGACAGATACTTTGAAGCCGTGCTTATCTGCCCAGTGGGTGTACATTCTGTAGAGCATCTCTGTCCAGTCCTGCGCTTCGGTGCCGCCTGCACCTGCGTGAAGGGTGAGTATAGCATTGCGGCTGTCATATTCGCCTTTGAGCAGCGTTGAAAGCCTTATCTTTTCAAGCTCGTCACCAAGTGCGGTAAGTTCCTGCTGTATTTCTTCAACTACCGAATCGTCATCCTCCTCGGCTGCCATTTCTATCATGACCTCGATATCCTCCGCCGAAGTCTTCAGCTTGTTGTAAGTTTCCACCTTTGCTTCAAGGTTCCTTGTCTGCTGCAATACCTTCTGTGAATTGTCAAGGTCGTCCCAGAAGCCCGGCTCAGCTGCTTTTTCATGAAGCTCGTCGATCTTCTCTTTGATGTTCTCGATATCGAACACCGAATAAACTTCCTCCACCTGCGGTTTGTACTTTTCAAGCTCTGATTTTAAATTTTCAAGAAAAACCATAGTCCTCTCCTTATGTTTTCATATAAATAATACCATACCTTTATATTATATAACAAATCGTAAAAAAAGTAAAGAAAATTTTGTGAAAAGTATTCCTTTTTTTTGAAAAGTATGTTATAATATTTCTTTAGAGAGATAGACCGGGAACTGATTTACATATTATGGTCCAAAAAGGGGAGCTTTATATGTTTTGCGGAATGTGCGGCGCAAATAATGCCGACGGGGCTTCATATTGTGTGTCCTGCGGGGCACCTTTGGGAAATGATGCGGCAGGGACTCAGCCGCAGATCAGTCAGCAGGAACTTTCAGCGATAGGAAATGCCTTGTATGATTATTGTAAGGTCAAGCTTGATCCCAGGCTCAGCAAGGGCGGTATCATCGCCAGTATCGCTGCGGGACTCCTTTTGTTTCTGTTCGGGCTGTTTATCGGTGTCTATGCAATTGCCTTTACAGGCCTTGGTGCAGGGCTTATTGTTGCACTTGCCTTGTGGGCATCACACGTGTCGGCTGTAAAAAATGCACAGCGCCTGAAGAATATCTTTGACCGTGACGGTGAGGAATTCGTACTTAGAGAATTTGCATCATCCCGTTCATTTGCACAGGATCAGTTCAGGATGTCGGGTTTTTATGTCTTTGCAAAGGGCAAGGCTGTATTCCGTGTTACAAGTATAGAGCGTGTAACAAGGGTAAAGGAAAGCACTAACCTCATACCTACAGGTGTAAGGCTCGATGTACTTATATCTGATGAAACAGATACAACAAATATAACCCTCTGCCGTCTGCATATGGGAAAGAGTAAAAATGAGGCGGAGGAATTGTTTAACGAGATAAGTGCTCGAAAGCAGTTTGCTTTTGAGCAGATGAATATGATACAGAACTAATGCAACGCCGCATAAAGATCGTGCGTAAGATGACGCAGTTCCTGCAAGCAGACCACATATAAAGCCATCAGCCGGTCTTTGAAAGGTGTTTTTCAAAAGAAGCAGAGAAAACAAAATGAAAGGAGAGCTGTAAAAATGGAAACAAACAGATTTCACGGCTCACGCTGTATTTCCTGCGGTGAAGTTTTTGTGCAGGGTGACGACATTGTCGTTTGCCCCGAATGTGGTACTCCTTATCATAGGGAATGCTATAAGAAAGAGGGCAGCTGTATTAATCATACCCTGCATGATTCGGGACTTGCGTGGAAACCTGTTACCGAGGAGGAAGCTGCTGCGGCATCGCACAGCGAAAGCGGCAGGATAAGATGTATGCGCTGCGGCGAGGAAAATGATGTAAACGGGATATTCTGTCTTAAATGCGGGCTGCCGCTGCATCAGAATGAACCGCCCGAACGTCCGTTTAACGAGGATTATAAGAATAATTACGGACAGCAGGTGCCGCCGGGACAGTTCTCGTCTGATGTCGACAGAATAGGCGACAGGGGCTTCACAGGTACAGTCGCCCTTGACAAGAATACTGAGATAGACGGTATAAAGCTTGAAGATTATGCAACATACGTCAGGGTGAATGTATTCTATTTCATAACCAACTTTTTCAGGTTCTTTAAGCTGAAAACAAAGCTTTCGTTCAATTTCGGCGCCGTGCTGTTCCCGCATTTTTATTTTCTTTTCCGTAAAATGTACGGTGTTGGTGCGCTGATGCTCTTGCTGTCTTTTGTTCTTGGCATACCGTCGTTTATCTATATGGGTACGCAGGACGTTCTCGGTCAGGGGCAGGTGTTTATCAAAAATGCAGGCTTTGTAAAAGGCGACACTTTTGAGCTTATCTATACTGTATGTGAATACGTTTCGTTTGTTATGAGGCTGGGCGTGGGTTTCTTTGCAAACTATATCTACTATTCCTCGGTAAAGAAGAATATCAAGAAGATACGCAGTGAAGCTTCTGATGATACCTCTGCAAAACAGGTGATCGCACAAAGCGGCGGTGTTTCGTGGCCTGCGGTGATAGTTGGCTTTACGGCGCTTTTCGGGCTGTTTACAGTGCTTATGCTCGTAGTAAATATAATGATGTAGCGCTATATTTGTTTATAAAAAATTTACATTTTAAAGCAAATTGCGGTTGACAAAAACGGTCAGCTGTGATATAATAATTAAGTTATCCTTGCTTGTGATAAACACAGGCGAAATCCAAAGGGAGGTGCATTTTAATGGCAAAGTTATCTGAAAACTATGAAGCAATGGTCGTTTTCAGCCTGAAGAAGGAAGAGGAGGAGATCAAATCCCTTATCGAGAAATTCACAGGCATGATCAGTGCTGAAGGCTCGGATGTTACAACAAACGAGTGGGGTAAGCGTAAGCTTGCATATGCTATCAATTACGAGAATGAAGGCTACTATGTTCTCTGGAACTTCACAGCAAAGCCTGAATTCCCCGCAGAGCTTGAGCGTGTTCTCGGCATTACTGACGGCGTAATTCGTTTCTTGATAACACTGAAGTGATCGTTTGAGTGACAGAATGGAGATAGTTTTATGCTTAACAGAGTTATTTTGATGGGTAGGATCACACATGACCTTGAAGTAAGGCAGACACCTTCGGGCGTTTCCGTATTAAGCTTCAGGGTAGCTGTTGATAGAAATTTTTCTGACCAGAACGGTCAGAGGCAGACTGATTTTATAGACTGCGTCGCATGGCGTCAGCATGCAGATTTTATCAACAGGTATTTTGGCAAGGGCAGAATGATAGCTATTGAAGGAAATCTTCGTGTCAGCACCTTTGATGATAAGAATACAGGTGCAAAGCGCAGCAAGATGGAGGTCTATGTAGATTCTGTATCCTTTACAGGTGAGCCTAAGAAGGACGGCGGTTCATATCAGGGCGGCTATCAGAATGGCGGCTATAATAACGGGGGCTATAATAACAGCTATAACTCCGCACCACAGAATAACTACCAGCAGCCTCAGCAGTACCAGCAGCCTGCGGCACCTGCACAGCAGGAAAATATGTCAATAGGCGGTATGGACGATTTTGAGGAAGTTATAAGCGACGACGGCGTTCCGTTCTAAAGGTGTGACATCTGATTTTTATTAGTTAGGAGGATAGACCATGGAAAGAGAAAGATCTGCAAGACCTATGAAAAGAGGTCGTAAGAAGGTTTGTATGTTCTGTGTTGACAGAGCTGAAACTATAGACTACAAAGATATCGTAAAGCTCAGAAAGTGCATGACTGAGAGAGCTAAGATTCTCCCCCGCCGTGTAACAGGCACTTGCGCTTATCATCAGAGAGAGCTTACAAAGGCTATCAAGAGGGCTCGTCACGTGGCACTTCTGCCTTACGTAGCTGATTAATTTTACAGTCTTTAATGACGGCGATATCCGAAAAGGGTGTCGCCGTTTTTGTGCCATTATATAACACTTGCAAAACCGGCGAAAATGTGTTATTATAATTATAGATATAAATATCGGTATTGCAATTGAAAGGAGAGTGTCTTATGAAGGATATTAAAATAGATAAAGAAAAGCTTATCCCGTGTGTGCCGATAAGGGACCTTGTGGTGTTTGAGGATATGACAGTCAATTTCGAGGTTGCAAGAAGCTCAACGATAAAGGCTGTAAAAAAGGCAATGAACGGCGACGGCTATGTTTTTCTGATAGCACAGAGAAGTGTTGCGGTCGAGGAACCCGGGATAAAAGACCTTTATAAAAACGGTATGCTCGCTGAGGTAAGACAGGTGATAAAAACACCTGCGGGTATATACAGGTGCCTTGTTCACGGTATATCAAAGGCAAAGCTTTTAGAGCTTGCTATGGTGGAGGATTGCTATTTTGCAAGCGTAAAGATAGTGAATATCGGCCGCGAAAAGGTGAGCGATGTCGAACTTACGGCACTTATGCGGCAGGTCTCGGAAACGTTTGAAAACTACCTTGACGTTATCCCGAGGATACCCAAGGAACTATATTATGATGTTGCGGCTGCGGCAACGCCGAAGGAACTGTTTGAAGCTATTGCATATAATATCCCGCTGCCTGTTGAGGATAAGCAGACTATGCTTGATATAAATACATACGGCGAACGCCTTGCATACCTGCTCTCGACACTTTCTCACGAAATGGAAGTCAGCCTGCTTGAAAAGGAAATACAGAACCATGTGCAGACGGCTATAGATTCACAACAGCGTGAGTATTATATCCGCGAGCAGATAAGGGCACTTCATAACGAACTTGGTGAAGGCGGGGAAGTTGACGAAACCGATGAAGCACAGCAGTACCTCAAACAGATATCCGAACTTGAAGCAAGTGAAGAAGTGACAGAAAAACTGACATCAGAGGCTAAACGCCTTGCCAAAATGCCTTCGGGTACACAGGAAGCTGTTGTTATAAGAAACTACCTTGATACCTGCCTTGCACTCCCGTGGAGTAAAACAAGTGAGGACAGAAGGGATATAAAAAAGGCTGAGGATATCCTTGAAAAAGACCACTACGGTATGAAGAAGGTCAAGGAACGTATAGTTGAAAACCTTGCTGTGAGAATGATGACGCCTGATATAAAAGGTCAGGTCATTTGCCTGTACGGACCGCCCGGTGTCGGTAAGACCTCCGTCGGCAAGAGTATAGCAAGAGCGCTTGACAGAAAGTATGTCCGTGTTTCGCTTGGCGGTGTCAGGGACGAAAGCGATATAAGAGGACACAGAAAAACATACGTCGGCGCAATGCCCGGGCGTATAATTGAGGCTATGAAGCAGGCGGGCACTAAGAACCCTGTGATCCTGCTTGATGAAATAGACAAGATGTCAAACGACTTCCGCGGCGATCCTTCGTCAGCAATGCTTGAAGTGCTTGACGGCGAACAGAATTCGGGGTTCAGGGATCACTATGTAGAGCTTCCGTTTGACCTTTCCGAAGTGCTGTTTATAACAACGGCAAATACACTTGATACTATTCAGCCTCCGCTTCTTGACAGAATGGAAGTTATTGAACTTGCAAGCTATACAAGGGAAGAAAAATTCAATATAGCTAAGCGCCATCTTATCCCTAAGCAGCTCAAAAAACATGGCCTTAAAGCTTCTCAGATGCGGATTGCCAATGATGCCGTATATGCACTTATTGACAGCTACACAAAGGAAGCCGGTGTCAGAAAACTTGAAAGGGCAGTGGCATCGCTTTGCCGTAAGGCAGTAAAGGAACTGCTTAAAAACGAAGAAATAACAAAGGTGACATTCAAGGCGTCAAACCTTGAACAGTATCTGGGGCATAAAAAATATCTGCCCGATCTTGCTTCCAAAAAGGACGAGGTAGGCCTTGTGAACGGCCTTGCGTGGACATCTGTGGGCGGTGTTCTTATGCCGCTTGAAGTGCTTGTGCTTGAAGGAAAAGGCAATGTAAAGCTTACAGGCTCGCTCGGCGATGTTATGAAAGAATCTGCGCAGATAGCTGTGAGCTATTGCCGCAGTGTGGCTTCAAAATATGATATATCACCCGATTTCTATGAAAACAAGGATATGCACGTTCATGCCCCGGAGGGCGCTGTTCCTAAGGACGGGCCTTCAGCAGGCGTTACAATGGTGACTGCAATGGTGTCGGCACTTTCGGGCATTCCGGTAAGGAAGGACGTTGCTATGACAGGTGAGATAACACTTCACGGTAGAGTTCTGCCTATCGGCGGTCTGCGTGAAAAGCTTATGGCGGCATATAAGGCTGAAATGAAAACGGTAATTATCCCCGCTAAAAATAAGGGCGACCTTGATGAGGTAGACGAAGTTGTTAAGGCGGGACTTGAGATAATATTTGCTGATGACCTTAAAACAGTGCTTGATAACGCGCTTGTAAAGGTGAGCAAGCCGTTTAAGCCGTCAGAGCTTAAAACTGCGGGGCGCCCCAAAAAGCCTGTACTGACTGCAAACTGACAAGTGACGACATATAAAGGAACATAATATGAATTACCAGAACGCACAGTTTTATACCTCCTTCGGCAGGCTTTCGCAGATGCCGAAGTCTGACCGGACAGAGATCGCCTTTTCGGGCAGGTCAAATGTCGGTAAATCTTCACTGTTAAATAAAATACTTAACCGTAAGGCACTTGCAAGAGTAAGCTCAATGCCGGGCAAAACGGTTACCATAAACTTTTTCAGCCTTGAAAATCTGTTTTTTGTTGACCTGCCGGGGTATGGCTATGCTAAGGTGTCAAAGCGTGAAAAGGAAAAATGGGGCGAGCTTATCGGCGGATACCTGAATGATGGTGAGCGGCAGCTTGAACTTGTGTTTCAGCTTATAGATATACGTCATGCGCCAAGTAAGGAAGATATAATGATGATAAACTTCCTGATAGATAATGAGATACCGTTTGTTATTGTGTTTACAAAGGCGGATAAGATGAAGACTTCAAAGCTTGCCGCGCGTATGGAAGGGTTCTCGCGTGAGATACCATGCTTTGAGGATATAACATCAGTCAGAGCATCTGCCATGACGGGTGAGGGTATCGAGGAGATAAGAAGCATTATCGAGGAAGTAGCTTCCGGTACATTGCCCCAGGCCCTGCCGCCTGATGCAAACGACGAGTACGAGGATTACTATGATGAATATAATGATGACGACGGCCTGACTGAAGGCGGCTATCTGAAACCGCACTCTAAGTGAAAAGTATGTAAAAAATTTCAAAAACCCCTTTACTTTCATAAAGTAATGTGCTAAAATATAAATGTGGCATTTTACACTTTACAGTAAGAAAGTAAAGGAGTTTTTTATATGAAAAATAAACCCGAGCTCAATAATCTTGATGAACTATATGAAGCTATACTTACCCTTGAAACTGTTGATGAATGCAGGCAGTTTTTTAAGGACTTGTGTACTATACCTGAACTCAAAGCTCTTTCTCAGCGCTTCAAGGTGGCGCAGATGCTTACCGAAAACCATGTCTACAGCGATATAGTCGGTGCGACAGGGGCTTCTACCGCTACTATCAGCAGGGTGAACCGTTCGCTTTCATATGACGGCGCAGGCGGCTATGGGATAGCGTTTGAGCGCCTTAAAAAGCATAAAAAGGATAATAAGTAATGCCTTATTCGCAGTTTGCATACTTTTACGATAAGCTTCAGGCACAGGTGGATTATGAGTCTGTAGCTTTGTGTATCGACAGCCTTGTAAAGCGCTTTGACGGCAGAAAGGGTATACTGCTCGACCTTGCCTGCGGTACGGGTACACTTGCAGAATGTATGGCGGGGCTTGGATATGACGTTGTAGGCGTTGACGGCTCGGACGAAATGCTTTCGGCAGCACTTGATAAAAAGTTTGACAGCGGGCTTGATATCCAGTATTTGTGTCAGGATATGACAGAACTTGATATGTATGGTACGATCGATGTCACCGTCTGTACTCTTGACAGCCTCAACCACCTTGAAAGCCTTGAAAAGATAAAAAAGACTTTTGAGCGTGTGTCGCTTTTTGCATACCCTGACGGTATGTTTATTTTTGATGTCAACACCCCCTATAAGCATATGGAAGTCCTCGGTGATAATACTTTTGTGTATGAAATGGAAGGACTTTACTGCGTTTGGGAAAATGAATATAATGATGACGACTGCTCTGTCAGCATAACTCTTGACTTTTTTGATGAGCAGGAGGACGGCAGTTATCAGAGGTATCAGGAAAGCTTTAAGGAGATAGCTTTTTCTGAAGAAACTACCGATAAAGCACTTGAAGAAGCGGGCTTTGAGATACTTGCAAAGTATGATGATTATACCGATAAGCCTGTAACATATTGCACACAGCGTATTGTGTATGTCTGCAAAAAGAAAAATGAACAAGAGAAAGAAGAAAAGTAAATGGGAAGAATAGTAAGAGTGATCAGTAAAGACGCATCAGTTGTATGCTCGGCAATAGACGGAAAGGACATCGTAGGCGAGATCGAGCGTATACATAAAACGTCAGCGGTTGTTACCGCGGCACTCGGGCGGCTTTCGCTCGGGGCTTCACTGCTCGGCTTCGGACTGAAGGGTAAAAATGATACAGTAACGGTAAGAATGAACGGCGACGGTCCTGCGGGGGCGCTAATCGCTGTGGCGGACAGCTTCGGCAATGTAAAAAGCTATGTGCAGAACCCTGTCGTTGAGCTGCCGCTGAACAGCTTCGGTAAGCTTGATGTAAGGGGCGCTGTAGGCAGGAACGGAACGCTCAGCGTAGTTAAGGATTTGGGACTTAAAGAACCATACTCGGGGCAGGTGCCTATAGTTTCGGGCGAGATAGCCGAGGATATAACAAGCTACCTTGCTATATCCGAGCAGATACCGAGCGTATGCGCACTTGGTGTGCTTGTAAACCCTGACCTGTCAGTTGCAAACGCAGGCGGGTATCTTATCCAGCTTCTGCCTTTTGCACCCGAAAGCGCCATTGATGTGATAGAGAATAATATCAGGGGCTTGCAGTCTGTGACACAGCTGTATTCAAAGGGAATGACTGTAGACGAAATAGCTATGAAGACGCTTGAAGGGCTGGAGCCGAATATTCTTGATGATTTTGAAGTAAGCTATAAATGTGACTGTTCTCGTGAACGTGTCGAGCGTGCTTTGCAGTCGATAGGCGAAAAAGACCTCCGTGAAATGGCGCAGGAAGAAACGACTGAGGTGAAATGCCATTTCTGCGATAAGGCGTATAGCTTTACAAGCGAGGAAATACTGGCGCTTATTAAAAAATAAGATTTTTTTAAAAAAAGCCTTGACAAAACTGTTGTTATGGTGTATAATAATTAAGTCGCATAAATAAGGCGGCTTATGTGGAAGCTTAGCTCAGCTGGGAGAGCATCTGCCTTACAAGCAGAGGGTCATAGGTTCGAGCCCTATAGTTTCCACCAATGGCCGGGTAGTTCAGTTGGTTAGAACGCCAGCCTGTCACGCTGGAGGTCGTGGGTTCGAGCCCCATTCCGGTCGCCATTTTTCAGGAGTTTTTTCAAAAACTCCAATGCGGATTTAGCTCATCTGGTAGAGCGCCACCTTGCCAAGGTGGAGGTAGCGAGTTCGAGCCTCGTAATCCGCTCCATATCCGGCGCTATAGCCAAGTGGTAAGGCGTAGGTCTGCAACACCTTGATCCCCGGTTCAAATCCGGGTGGCGCCTCCAAAAAGCACCTCGCATTAAGCAGGTGCTTTTTTGTTAATATGATTTTTGAAAGGGGAGCATTGTCGTGAAAAAACTGCTTGCGTTCGTTATCTGCCTTTTCGGCGTTATGGCGCTTTCCGCCTGTGCTGATAAGGACGAGGATATGTCTGTTACAAAGCCTGATGTCGATTTTGATTTTGATGAATTCTATGAAGCAAATAAGGATAGTGATGCCGAAGCTGACGACAGCGGCAATGCTGATGAGCAGGATCCTGATGTGCCCTCCGGCACTGATGCTTCAAGTGAGGAGGAAGAACTTGAAGAAAGCGATTACGGCACCTGCTATCCTTCGCAGAATCCGGGCTACAGTGTGTTTGATACACAGTTTTTTCTCTATGAAATGCCTGATGAATGGGCGGATACTTCCCGGGATAAGAATTTGCTCGGTCAGATGATAATACCGCCTGACAGCAACGGGCTTATTACGTTTATGATAACTAAAAGTCAGTTTGACGATAAAAGTATAAAGGATTTCTATGATGAACTTATCTCCGAGGGCAGGGAAGCTGATACTCAGGTAAGGCTTTTTGATGATAAGATAGGTTCGGCAGATGCAAGGGTGCTTGAATATAGTTCTTCACCGAATTATTCAACAAGGGCATACTTTTTTGAGGTGAACGGTCAGCAGTTCTATATGTTCTTCGCCACAGAGGGCGAGGAGGAAGTTATAGACTTCTCTAAAATAGAACCTCAGATGGAACATATACTTTCAACGTTTAAAACAAAATAAGAATAAATCTGTCTTACTTACATATAATAGTACAAAACTGCTTTGAAAGGGTAGATGTACTATGAATAGAATAAGTAAGACAGAATTGCTTATATGGGTGGTTGCACTTGAACTTTTCGGCGCTGTGAGTGCACTTGCAGGCGGTAATTTCTCGGGGTATTATGAAACGCTTAAAACACCGCCGCTTTCCCCGCCTTCATGGCTGTTCCCGATAATGTGGGGGATCATATATGCACTGCTCGGCGCTTCTGCTTATCTTGTGTTCAAGGTGTCGGGTAAAGCTGACAAAACCACAAAAAGTATATTTGCATTGCAGCTTGCGGTGAACTTTATGTGGAATATTATATTTTTCAGGTTCCACAGCCTTGTAATTGCGGCGGCAGTGCTGATAGTGCTCACAGTCCTTGTCGGTATTATGCTTCTTGATTTTTACAGGAAAGATAAACTTGCAGGGCTGATGAATATTATCTATCTTCTGTGGTGTTCGTTTGCTTGTTATCTGAATATCGGCATAGTTATACTGAATTGAAATTAAAAAGGACTTACGCGTTTTTGCGCAAGCCCTTTTTCTATTCTTCTTCAAATGAAAAGATCTCCTCAACAGTTACACCGAAGACTTTAGCAATATCCATGGCAAGCTTTAGTGAGGGGTTGTACTGCCCCTTTTCAAGCCTGATTATAGTTTCGCGTCTTACCCCTACAAGTTCAGCAAGCTCGCCCTGCTTCATACCTGTCTTTGCCCTGTATTCTCTGAGCCTTGTTATAAGCTCTGCCATTATTCTTCCTCGCTTTCGCATCCGGTGCTGTCTTTTTCTATGATCAGGAAGAATATGTTTTTCAGAAGTGAATGAAGACTTTGCACAAAGCACAGAATAAATATTAGGTTATACTACGAAACAGAGAAGCCTTTGTTTTCATCAAAGCCGCTGAGTAAACACATTATAAAAATAATCAGCAAACCGACCGAAAACAGAGTAAGAAACGCTATGTTGCTCGCTTTGAGTATATCGTACCTTGCAAGGTCGTCGGCAGGTTCGGTCTTGTATTTGGAGGATTTGCTCGTGTTGAGTGCAAGGGCGGCTACCATAGACAGAAGTACAAACGGGAAAATGAATGTATTGATGCGGCTGCCCTTGATGCCGAAATATTCCGCAACTGATATCCAGCCCATACAAAGTGCAGTGGAAAGGCTTGAGAGCAGTTCGTAAAATCTGCTTTTTTTGAAAGTCATAACAGGGCGCTTGTCAATGCGGAATTTTTCCCATTCGAGGTCTATTGCCGCCTGCCGCCTGACATCACGCGGGAGTGTTTTGTCTTTTGAACGGGATATCAGCGTAATAAGTTTTTCGTTTGTCTGCATATTTATTCCTCCTCACCTTTACTGCCGGAAATATCAAAAATAACAAATAGCAGGCTTCTCAGTGCGATCGTGATAAATGCTGCGGCGGCAAAAATATTTGCCGGTTTTTTCACAACATCTTCGTAAATATCACCATCACCTGCACCGCTTCCGAGAAACGAGAATACAAATAACATTGCGACAGCTATGATATATGAAATGCCGGTTGCCCTGCCGAGATTTGTCTTGGCAAGCTCATCGGGCTTTTCGAATTTTCCTGTTCCGAAAAAATGTGACATAGAAAATGACATGATAACAAGAACCACATTTATAAGCCATGCGAATTTGTTCGGGATAAGTATAACGACGGCAAAAGCGGTGCATACTGTGAATACAACAATGTGCTTGTTTCGCAGATTTGTAATTAGTTTGTTCATTATAGCCTCCTGCAAAGTGATTTATTTATCACCTTATGTGACAATAATATCACAAAGCGGTGTGGCTGTCAATAGAAAAAGTGATGAATTTATCACTTTTGTGGGTGTGAACAATTATCGGGGGCTCTGATTGTCACTTTTTAATGATAACGCCATTTGAGTTTATATAAAGTTCATAATTTATTAACCCAAAAACGTATTGACAAATCATAAGAAAAGGAGTATAATAATAAAGCTGTCGAACGAGAGAGTAAAAAATCTCCGGGACAGTAAAAAATATCGCCAAAAGGGCTTGACAAAAAGCAGCAAAGGTGATATAATATAAGGTACAGCCCCTCGGAAGGCTGTAAACGGTATCTTGAAAATTGAACAATAACGAGAAACACAAAACCCTTGGAAATTGCTTTGAGGAAACGAGAAGTAAAGAAGTCAAGCAAAGACTAAAAAAAAGTCGAACGGAGTTTTAGAGAGCTTGCTTTTTAAAACTTAGTGGCGGACGGGTGAGTAACACGTGAGCAATCTGCCTTTCAGAGGGGGATAGCAGTTGGAAACGACTGATAATACCGCATAAAATATATGGACCGCATGATCTGTATATCAAAGATTTATCGCTGAAAGATGAGCTCGCGTCTGATTAGATAGTTGGTGAGGTAACGGCCCACCAAGTCGACGATCAGTAGCCGGACTGAGAGGTTGAACGGCCACATTGGGACTGAGACACGGCCCAGACTCCTACGGGAGGCAGCAGTGGGGAATAT
>CACZFN010000015.1 GCA_902780505.1 uncultured Ruminococcus sp.
AGGACACAACAGTAACTATCAGCAAGAAGGCTGTAAACGGCAAAGACGAACTCGAAGGCGCAACACTTAAAATAGTTGACGATAAGGGTGAAACGGTTGCAGAGTGGAAATCAGACGGTAAAAATGCTAAGGAAGTAACACTCAAAGACGGAACATATACACTTATCGAAGACGGCACCGAGTTTGTATCCGAAACAGACGGTAAGACCTATAAGGTAACAAAGTCCGAGATCACATTTACAGTTAAGAACGGCGAAGTAACAAGTGTTGATGATTCAAAGGCTACAGACGAAAACGGCTCTATGACAGGCGACAAGGAAAAGAAGACTTTCGTTGTAAGCGACGCAGAGAGAACCGAAGAAGGCGGCGAGTCCGGTGGAGAGTCCGGCGGCGAATCCGGTGGTGAATCCGGTGGAGAATCCGGCGGTGAATCCGGCGGAGAGTCCGGCGGCGAATCCGGCGGTGAATCCGGTGGTGAATCCGGTGGAGAGTCCGGCGGTGAATCCGGTGGAGAGTCCGGTGGCGAATCCGGCGGCGAATCCGGCGGAGAATCCGGCGGCGAGTCCGGCGGCGAATCCGGTGGTGAATCCGGCGGTGAATCCGGCGGTGAATCCGGCGGCGAATCCGGTGGTGAGTCCGGTAAAGAATCCGGCGGCACAGAAGGAGGAAGCGAGGGCGGCAGCTCAAGCGGAACCGGTGAAGGCGGAAATGCTAACGGTACAGGCGACGGCGAAGGCGGCGCAAACGGCACTCCTGATGATAATACCGACGGTGAAAACGGAGAGAACAATCCGGACGGCAACGGCGGCGCAGGTGCAAGCCCTGTAACAGGTTCAACTTCAATGTTCCCTGTAGTTATCTCACTTGCCGGTGCAGCTATCATTCTTTCAAAGAAAAGAAAGGACGACTAAGCTAAGCCGAAAAAACTAAAAAAATATGTCCCCGCAGTAATGTGGGGGCATTTTTTGCATAATAAAAGCCTGCGGTTTATCGCAGGCTTTTGTATTATCAGATTATCTCGCTTACCCATTTTTTCAGGTCATCGGCTTTGTCAGAAGGCCTTATAAGCTTCTGTGCGGCTATTTTGTAGTCGCCGCTGAGGTACGGCTCAAGCTTTTGCGCTGTCTTGCCCATGTCGCTGCCGCCGGAGGTTGCAAACAGCACTATTTTCTTGCCTGACCAGTCATAGCCTTTAACAAAGGTGTTCACAACATTTGGCGCACCGTAATACCAGATAGGAAAGCCTAAAAAGACTGTGTCATAATCCTCAAAACCATCTATCCTGCCTTCAACAGGGACGTCCTTCTTGCCTATTTTTTCTTTGTTGCAGCGTGCAAGCGGGTTCTTCCAGTTGATGTCTGATGCCGTGTAGGGTACAGTGGGAACGATACTGAATATATCTGCCCCCGTGATCTTCGCAAGTGCCTTTGCTACCTTTTCGGTGCTGCCTTCTGCTGAAAAATATGCGATTATTTTTCTGCCCATGATATTGGCCTCCTTTTAAAACTGTGCCTGTGCTATATATACCGACTTATACAAACTTATTATACCACATATTGTTGCCGCCGTCAATCGGTTTTCTTTGTTCAATGTGCAAAAAGACAAGCGCCTGCTATTGTGCAAATGGATATAAATTCGATACTTTTTGACGAGTTTATTGACAATTTGCTAAAAATTGTGCTATAATGGTATTTGTGGATAAGTATGTTTTATTCACACTGTGTAAAATTATGGACAGGTATGATCGGGCATTTTTCATTGTTTGATTATGTGTGCGCAGGTGATAAAAAAAGAAATAAGAACCCGCACCCCGCTTTTGTTAGTGAAGATAATGCTTTTTGAACGTTTGCGGGCTTATGCCCCGAAATCTTAACGCTGGAGGTCAAAAATGGATAAGCTGATCGACTACGGTGGGTACGCCGCCTACCGTAAAACTGTTACAGAGCTGACAGATAATCTTAAAACGCTGCTAAAGCTCAGTGAAGACGTTTCTCTCCCCAATACTGCCGATTCTATCAAGGAAACGATAGAAAAGACAAGCGACGAGCATTTTGAAGTCGCAATAGTCGGTGAGTTCAAAAGGGGCAAGAGTACGCTTATTAATGCCCTTTTGGGGCAGGAGGTCCTTCCTGCCGACGTTCTCCCTGCGACGGCAACGCTCAATAGGGTGACATATTCAAAGGATCCGTACGTTCAGGTAGAATATAAAAACGGAAGTAATGAAAGAGTTGATATCGACAAGCTTGCCGATTACGTTACAAAGCTTACCGCTGAAAGCGAAGAAAAGGCTGAAACTGTAAAGGAAGCTACCGTTTATTACGATACCGCTTTTTGTAAGAATAATGTTGACATCATTGATACCCCCGGACTTAATGATGATGAACAGATGACAAGCGTTACTTTATCTATTCTGCCAAAGATCGATGCGGCTGTTTTTGTTATATCGGCAAACAGCCCGTTCTCTCAGTTTGAAAAGGACTTTCTTGAAAAGAAAATGCTTACCTCCGACGTTGGCAGGATAATCTTTGTTGTAAACTGCTTTGGCACTTTTGCAAGGGAAGATGAAGATAAGATAGTCGAAACTGTCAGAACACGTATCACCCGTTATGTAATGGATAAGGCTAAAAAGGTAATGGGTGAGGATTCAAGAGAGTTTGCGGCTTATAAAAGAAAGATAGGCACGCCAAGGGTAATCGGCGTATACGCAAAGCGTGCACTTACAGCTAAAAAGATAGAAGATCCCGCACTCCTTGAGGAAAGTAATTTCCCTGAGTTTGAAAAGGCTCTTGAAACAATGCTCACTAAGGAGAGGGGCGTTATTGCGCTGCAAATACTTGCAAATAAGATAACCAATTCGGGTACCGAGATCATGCGAAGCGTCGTTATGCAGGAAAACGCGCTTATGATGGAAACCGACGAGTTTATGAAAAAGTATTCGGCGGCGATAGACGAAATAGAAAGCATCAGAAATAAAAAGCGCCAGGAATTTGTAAAGATAACCGACGCTGCCAATAAAGTGTTCGCTGACTTGCAGCCTGTCCTTGACAGCTACTGGTCAAATATCGAAAGCGCAGCTATGGAGGTTATAGATAACTTCCAGATGTCCTCTGATGACTTCAAGAAGGACAGGCTGAAAATAGTTACAAATAAGCTGACCGATAAGATTAGGGAAAATATCGAAACAAGGGCACAGCTTATCTGTGAACAGATACAGAATTCCATTAACGTTGCTATAAATGTCGAAGCTGAGAGATTGCAGGATTTTGAGGACGAATTCTTTGAAAGCGTTTCCCGTATCCAGCAGATGTTCGCGGTTTCTGACAGAGTGTCCAAAAACGGCAGTATCGCAGATAAAGTTACAGGTGCGGCTATCGGCTCGTTCGGTGTCGGCGGCGCATTCCTCGGCTTCAGGGAAGCGGGAATCAAGGGCGCACTCCTTGGCGGCGCTACTGCGTTTGCAGGCTTCTCGGCAACCTATTTTGCGGCTATTACCCTTGCAAGCTTTATCGGTATCGCATCAGCGCCTGTCAGCCTTGCAGTTATGGCACTTGCAGGCCTCGTGGGTACGTTTTCAAGTTCATTTGCGATCGATAAACTCCTTGTAAACGAAAGGATAGATAAATATAAGGCAAACTTTAAAACGCAGGTCAAGAAGCAGTTCCACGAAATGAAACTCGGAACCGACTTCACTGAAACTGTCAGAAAGCAGGTATTCTCCGCATTTGAAGGCCTTAAATCCAAGATCGAGGACGAAACTGAGATAATCCTTCGTGATACGCAGGAAACTCTTGACAACCTCAATAATATGAAGGCTGAAAAGAGCAGTGTGTCCGAAAAGGAAATGGACAGGCTGCATGATATCGCAGAGGCCGCCAGCAAGATCGTATCCGATGCTTATGCTTTGAGAAAGTCTTTGACAGAGGATAACGATCAGGCATGATACTGACCTGTTTACGGTCTTGATTCTATCCTTACATCTTTCGGCTCACTTTGTTTTTGCCGTCTGATGTAGTAAGAAGGTGAAATGATGGCAGATATTCTTCAGACGGAGAATATGAATATTGAGCAGGAACCAAACGAAAACCCCTTGCTTAAAATAGATACAAGCTTCCGGACATACCTTAATGTCTATACAAGAAGCTTTGCAAACCATGTCGTGGGCGGCGCCCTTGACTATGCTTTTGATTCCGACTTTGCAGTAAGGCAGAAGCTTTCCGGTATTCTGGGCTGGGGCAGGCTCTATAAGGCTATTACTTCGGGTGATATCTCGGCGGAAGCCAAAGAGCTTTTTATGAAGTGTAACCAGGCAGGCCCCCTTAAATACCCCGAAGTTTATGATACCCTTATGAAATGTACAGCGCGCCTTGAGCTTAATCCGCCTATCGTGCTTGTAAATGATGATCCATCAAAGGCTATCTATTCCATTACAAGCGATAATATCGAGCCCTCGATAATAATCACTACAGGGCTTATTGATATGTGTGATGCAAAGGAACTCAGGTTCCTTATCGGCTGTGAGTGCGGAAGACTCCAGAATAACCATACCGTGTTTGATTTCGCATTTACTTATCTTAACTATAATAAAAACGTGTTCAAGCCTGCACAGCGTACCTATAAATCGCCTGTGAGCAACCAGCTTGTGCATACACTCGTTGAATGGGCAAAGTATTCTGATGTGACAGTTGACAGGGCGGGTATAATCTGCCTTGATGATCCTAAGGAGTATGCTCAGATAATCTGCGGGCTTTATGAAAAGGGGTATGTTGACTTCTTCGGCAGAAAGGCTGAAGCTATGCACCTTGATAAGCTTGTTGAAATACACGAAAAGATAAAAGATGAAAATGAACCGAGAAAGCTTGTTATAGATAAAGGGCTTACCGCTATGCAAAAGCGCGTTATAGCAGGGCTTGATTTTATAAGCTGTGTTACCCTTTATAACTGGCGCAGTGACCTTAGCAGGCGTGAGGTATCCCCGCGTTCCCAGCAGATCTGCGATATCCGCTGTAATATGATACTCGGCTCGGATGTGGAGGTGTAAAGTGTTGGAAGATAACAGCTTATACCTCAGTTCAGCAGAGGATATACAAAGAATACGCGCAAGGCTTAAAATGATAACTGATGATGAGCAGATAGCTAAGATACTCGGCGAGGACTTTATAAACAGCCTTAACGAATGGGATGAACTTATCGAAAAACGTTCAAACGAACCTTTTACGCTTGTCATTCTCGGCGAATTTAAAAGGGGAAAGAGTACCATTATAAACGCCCTGCTGGGGAAGGAACTTGCCCCGACAAATGTCAGCCCCGAAACCTATACTATTAACGAGATAACCTACGGCCGTGTTCCGGGTGTTGAGGCAGTATTTGAAAACGGTAAGCGTATGCGCCTTACTATGAAGGATACTACCCGTGAAAGACTCGAAGCACGTATGAAGTTCTTCCCGGGGAAGATAGATCACCTCGATATCAAGGATAATTCTCCTATATTAAAGGAAATGCGTATAGTCGATACCCCCGGCCTTTCTGACCTTGATGACCTTGACAGACAGGTCACACAGTACCTTGTAAATGCTGATGCCGTTATGTATGCGACTTCTGCACTGCTTCCGTTTTCTGAAACCGAGCAGGTGTTTCTCGGCTCGCATATCCAGCCGCAGCGTTTTGGTATTCTCTATGTGCTTGTAAATATGATAGATGCCCTCGGTACTATGGAAGATGTCGAAAAGATCATGAAACGCTTTGTCGATATCTCAAACGAGATCGTGCCTAATGCATTTGTTTACGGCATTTCCGGCTATGATGAACTTGCAAGGAAAATGGGACAGCGCCGCCCTGAGGATAAGGGTACACGCGAATTCTATGAAAACCAGTTCTTTAAGTTCGAGCTTTCTCTCAAGCGTGATATAATAATGCGTAAGGATATAATAAGAACCAAGCGCGTGCTTTCAATGCTAAGACAGATGGTCGATGAAACTACCGCTAAAATGAATATGTTTGTCGAAATGAATAATCTTGACAAGCAAAAGCTTGAAGTTATAACATCTGACTTTGAAAGGGAAGCAAAGGAAATAGAAGCGATACTTGAAAGCAAAAAGCCGCTTATCCATCTGAGTATTACAGAAATGCAGCAGCAGGCTGAGGGCTGGATGTATGAATTCTTTGCAAAACTCAGAAAGAGTATCCTTGAATGTCTTGATAAGGACGATCAGGGCGAGCCTGTATATAACGCCGAGGATATCGAAAAGTTCTTCTACCCCTTCCTTATGGAAAAGGTGGGCGAGGCTTACAGGACTTGTATAGAAATGCATAGGGAAAAGATAAACCACGTTGTCGAAAAGATCTCAACAGAACTTGCCGAAAGACTCGGCATTGCCGATCTGTCAGAGGTGACACTGTCTACAAGCTTTGACAGGATAATGATGAGCATGAATAAAAATGTCACCCGTTCGGTAATGGGCGTCAAGCTTTTCGGTACAAGCGAAACCTTCCCGCCTGCTACAATGACGTCCTTCTCGCAGATACTCAAAAAGAAAAAAATGACTACCGATATTATTGATATCGCTCTTGAAAACTATGACGATATCAGAATAAATATCGTAAATGATATCAAGCTTGTTTATCAGGACCTTGAAACCAAGGCGATATCACAGCTTGAATCTATCTGCCGCTATCAGACAGAACTCGGCAGGTCTGCACTTGAACAGGCAAAAGAGGTATCGGGCGAATTTGATGAAGATTTTGTGGATAATACCCTTAAAACAGCTTTGTCAATTCTTAAAGAGCCTGCAAGGCTTCTTGAAAAATATGAAGATTAGTGTTTTTGTTTACAGCAAAGCGGAAAGGCAGTAAAATGCGCTTTCCGCTTTGCCATTTTTTATAAACTGAATAATTGCAGATTTTTTGCCCATAATATTATCACGCCGAACAAATCGGCAAAATCTATGCGAAAGGGAATGATAAAATGCTTGACAGGATCGCTCTTGCACTTTTAGTCATTGGCGGCATCAACTGGGGGCTTATCGGTATATTCCGTTTTGACCTCGTTGCTTTCCTCTTCGGCGGCTCTGCGGCAGTGATAAGCAGGATAATCTATACGCTTGTCGCTGTATCGGCTATCTGGTGTATATCGCTTTTCTTTAAGGATAACCGCGTGCTCGCTGTCGAATAGCAGCTTCGGCCTGAGGGAAGGAAGTCGGACGAGGTCACCTTGAGCGTTATCGGGCTTGTCTTGAGGAATTGTCGGGCATATCGTCCGAAGCAGGCACTCGCCCGATCTCTTTCCCTTTAGCCGTATCTAAAGCTTCTCTGTCGTAAATTTTTATGTGATAAGTTTGTGTAAACTGCCGAAATTTTCCCGTTTTCGGGAATTTTTCGGCAGTTTTCTTGACTAAAGCGCCGAAATGATTTATAATATATATGATGTTAGTTGACTTAGATCTGATTATATTAGTTTAATATACTTATATTTAATTCGATTTAACATCCGTTTTGTTGTCTCCTTTCTTTTGTTCTACACATAGTTTTTTTATTTTATCTTCGCAGCGCTTTTAAGTGCTGCTTTTTTTTGCCAGAAAACAAGCCTGCACGGTTTATTCCTATGCAGGCTTGTTTTAACAAATACACTTAAAGTCAAAATATTTACATTCTTTGGTCTTGTTTATTTACCGTGTCACTCGGCTTCGGAAAGGTCATTATCATATCTCTTTTCATAGTATTCGCTGAACTCTGTGAAATAATCCCCGATCGGCAGGTTTAATAGCCTTGTCTTTTCGGCAGTGTCATCAATAAATTTAGCTATCAGTACATTCCTTGCAGCGCCTTGCTCACGCTTGTTAAGCGTGTTTTCGCCGCTTAGCTGAGAGTATATCCCTTCCTTTAAAACCTCGCCGTCAAGCAGTAAAAGCTGCTCAAAGCTCTTTGATTCATTTGAAAGGCTCGCTTCTTCTTCCTCGCTTACCCTGCCAAGCTTTAACCTGATG
Source organism: uncultured Ruminococcus sp. (assembly GCA_902780505.1). GTDB lineage: Bacteria > Bacillota > Clostridia > Oscillospirales > Ruminococcaceae > NK3A76. Next base: position 7,980 of record CACZFN010000015.1, read on the forward strand.
TAAGCCTCGATCTCCTCCTTTGATACAGCACTTGGAACGCTTTTTCTAAAGCTGTCTTGCAGTTCCTCAAAATAGCTTTCAGATGTGCCTTTTATGAAGATTACTTTTTGTCTGTCAGAGCCTTCATCACACTCCCATGCAATATAAAATGCCGCCTCTAAAAGCCCGCCTTCCAATTCACCGTTCTGATATAGGTCAAGCATCATCATTTTGATCATTGCAGGCGTGCAGGAATTTTTTAATTGCCTGTATCCATCACTGCCTTTAAGTCCGTCAAACGTGCCGTAGTCACTTAGTCCCTTGTAAGCCGATCTGAGCATATCAAGCGCAAAATAGTGGTCTGTCGGCCTGTCACCCTCCTCGATCAGTGTCATATTCGGCTCAGTGACTGTATCCGTTTTGCTGTCTTCTTTCTTCTGTGTGCTTGCTTCGGGCGCTTTGCCGCTTTCTATCCCGCCGCCCTTAGTTATGCTGATAACGGCACCTGCCCCGATCGCAAGCGCTATGACAGCCGCTATAGCAGCATAGACCGGCCTTTTATCCCTGACTTCTGCTGTGCCGCTTTTCTTTTCTTTTGCAGTGATTATGTTCGCTTGCAAAGCGTCTGTGTCACCCTTTTCCTTTTTTCCTGCCCTTAACTGCCCTGCCCTTTCAAAAAGCCTGTTCTGTGCTTCTTCACCCGGCGAAAGCTTGCCATGAATGCTTTTAAATATCTCTCTGTCATTCATAAAAATACTCTCCTTTCAGCCTTTCTTTAAGCAGCTTTCTTGCTCTCACCAGTCTGACCTGAACTGTCCCGCTTCTTATCCCAAGCAGCTGTGCGATCTCCTTGACAGACATTTCCTCAAAGTAGTAAAGGTATACAGGCTCTCTTAGTTTTGTGTTAAGCGCCCTGACAGCCTGCAAAACATCGTTTTCTTTGGCTGTCAGCGGGGGCTGCGTAATTATCTCCGCTTTGTCATCAAGCCTGTCCACTCTCAGGTTCCATATGCTCAGGTTTGCTTTCCTGCAAAGGTTAAGTGCGGTCTTAACAAGCCATGCTTTCTCTGCACGCTCGTTTTCAAAGTAAAGGTCTTTCGTGTAATAAAGCAGAAATGTTTCCTGAAATATGTCATCTGCCTCCGACTTGTTTCTTAGATTTGCCGCTATAACCCCGTAAACCGAGTTTTTATATTTTCCGACTGCTTCTCTCAGGCCGCGCTGTGCATTGTTTTTCTGCATGGCTTTCCCTCCTTTCATTACTTAGATCCCGTTTGGGAGGTATAATAATACATAAAAACAATAATTTTGTATAAACGCACAAAAGCACATCTGCGTTTTTGTGCACTTATACAAAATCCCCGATACTGTGATAGTATCGGGGAAGATGTTATTACCTAAGCGACTTTTTTATTATCAGTCGTTGTTGTAAAGCTTAGCATATCTGAGGAGGTAATCATACCTGTCAGCAGCGTTCTGAACAGCCTTGTTAAAGAGCTTCTCTGCTCTTTCAGGGTTCTGCCTTGCAAGAGCGTTGTAACGAACCTCGCCCATAAGGAATTCCTTATAATCAGCAGAAGGTGCCTTGGAATCAAGAGTGAATGGGTTCTTGCCCTCGGCCTTGAGTGCAGGGTTGTACCTGTAAAGGTGCCAGTAGCCTGCCTGAACAGCCTTCTTTTCCTCTGTCTGAGCGATCTTCATGCCGCCCTTGATACCGTGGTTGATACAAGGAGCATAAGCGATGATAAGTGAAGGACCGTGGTAAGCCTCAGCCTCAGCGATCGCCTTGATGCACTGGTTGTAGTCAGCACCCATAGCAACGTGTGCAACGTATACATAACCGTAGCTCATAGCAATGCCTGCAAGGTCTTTCTTCTTGACTTCCTTACCTGCTGCCGCAAACTGTGCAATAGCACCTGTCTGTGTGGACTTTGAGGACTGACCGCCGGTATTTGAGTAAACTTCTGTATCGAATACGAAGATATTTACATCCTCACCCGAAGCGATAACGTGGTCAAGCCCTGAGAAGCCGATATCATAAGCCCAGCCGTCACCGCCGAAGATCCACATACTCTTCTTTCTGAGGTAATCAGAATCTTTAAGGATAGCCTTAGCTTCCTCTGTGCCTGCCTTGCTGAGTTCAGCTACAAGTGTATCTGTAGCAGGTGAGTTGGCAGCGCCGTCATCAACTGTTGAGAGGAAGCCCTCTATAGCAGCCTTGAGGTCGCCCTCAGCTGTCTTTTCAAGCTCTAAGAGCTTAGCGATAGTTCTCTGTCTGATCGTGTTCTGTGCAAGGAACATACCGTAACCGTATTCAGCGTTGTCCTCAAACAGTGAGTTTGCCCATGCCGGACCTTTGCCCTTCTTGTTTACTGTGTAAGGAGTTGAAGGTGCAGAACCGCCCCAGATAGACGAGCAGCCTGTAGCGTTTGCAATGTACATTCTGTCACCGAACAGCTGTGTAACGAGCTTAGCATAAGGTGTTTCGCCGCAGCCTGCACAAGCGCCCGAGAATTCGAGAAGCGGCTGCTTGAACTGTGAACCCTTGACTGTAGTAGCCTTGAACTTTTCAAGTACCTCAGGCTTTTCAGCAAGTGTAAGACCGTAGTTGAATACTTCCTGCTCAGCAAGCTGTGTTTCCAGCGGCTGCATAGCAAGTGCCTTCTCGCCCTTCTTGCCGGGGCATACGTTTACGCATGAACCGCAGCCTGTGCAGTCAAGAGCAGACATTGTCATTACGAAGTTATATCCGGGCATACCTGTCATAGGCTTAGCCTTTGTTCTTGCAAGCTCAGGTGCCTTTGCAAGTTCTTCATCTGTCATTACAACAGGACGGATAACTGCGTGCGGGCATACATACGAGCAGAAGTTACACTGTATGCAGTTGTCACCGTTCCAGCAGGGAACATCAACAGCGATACCGCGCTTTTCAAATGCAGCAGAGCCCTGCGGGAATGTACCGTCAGCCATATCCTTGAAAGTGGATACAGGCAGGCTGTCACCTTCCTGAGCGTTGCAGGGGATCTGTATTTCATTTACAAACTTTTCAAGCTTCTTGTCAGCGCACTTAGCTGCGGGCATACCCATAGCTGTGTCAGCTGCGTTCTTCCACTCTGCGGGAACTTTTACTTCGTGTACCTGCTGATAACCTGCGTCGATAGCGTCGTGGTTCATCTTAACTATAGCTTCACCCTTCTTTGAGTATGAAGCTGTAGCAGCGTCCTTCATATACTGAACAGCTGTGTCGATCGGGATGATATTGGCAAGCTTGAAGAAAGCAGACTGTAAAACAGTATTTATCCTGTTTCCAAGACCTATTTCCTTACCGATCTTGACACCATTTATTGTGTAGAACTTGATGTTGTTTTCAGCGATGTATCTCTTTACCTGCCCGGGAAGGTGCTTTTCAAGTTCCTCGTCTGTCCACTGGCAGTTGAGGAGGAATGTGCCGCCCGGCTTAACGTCCTGTACCATATTGTACTTGTTTATATAAGACTCGTTATGACAGGCAACAAAATCAGCCATGTTGATAAGATATGTGCTCTTGATAGGTGTCTTACCGAATCTCAGGTGAGAAACTGTAACACCGCCCGACTTCTTTGAGTCATATGCAAAGTAAGCCTGAGCATAGAGATCTGTGTGGTCGCCTATGATCTTTATGGAGTTCTTGTTAGCACCGACAGTACCGTCAGCGCCGAGACCCCAGAACTTACAAGCTGTTGTGCCAGCGGGTGCAGAGTCAAGCTTGCCCTCTGTCTTGAGCGAGAGGTTTGTAACGTCATCATTGATGCCGATAGTGAACTTCTTCTTATAGTCAGCGTTTTCAGGCTTGTTGAAATAAACTGCCTTGATCTGTGCAGGAGTTGTGTCCTTAGAACCAAGACCGTATCTGCCGGAGTCGATCTTTACGCCGTCAAACTTGGAATCTTTAAGAGCTGCGCATACATCGAGGAAAAGCGGCTCGCCGAGTGAACCGGGTTCCTTTGTTCTGTCAAGAACAGATATCTGCTTAACAGTGTCAGGAAGTGCAGCGATAAGCTTGTCAGCACAGAAAGGTCTGTAAAGTCTTACCTTGACAAGACCAAGCTTTGTGCCCTCATTAGCATTGAGGTAATCAATAGTTTCTTCGATAGTATCGCATACAGAACCCATAGCAACGATAACGTGCTCTGCATCGGGTGCGCCGTAGTAGTTGAACAGCTGGTAATTTGTGCCTATCTTCTTGTTTACCTTGTCCATGTAATCTTCAACGATCGCAGGGATAGCTTCATAGTAGGGGTTGCAGGCTTCTCTTGCCTGGAAGAAGATATCGCCGTTCTGTGCTGTACCTCTGAGTACAGGGTGCTCAGGGTTGAGCGCTCTGTTCCTGAAGTCCTCGATAGCGCCGAAGTCAACCATTTCTCTTACATCTTCGATATCCCATGTTTCGATCTTCTGTATCTCGTGGGATGTCCTGAAGCCGTCGAAGAAGTGGAGGAACGGAACTCTGCCCTTGATAGTCGAGAGGTGAGCAACTGTACCTAAGTCCATTACCTCCTGAACGTTTGACGAGCAAAGCATTGCAAAGCCGGTCTGACGACAGGCATAAATGTCTGAATGGTCGCCGAAGATGTTAAGAGCGTGTGAAGCTACACATCTTGCGGAAACGTGGATAACGCAGGGGAGAAGCTCGCCCGCGATCTTGTACATATTCGGTATCATAAGAAGAAGACCTTGTGAAGCCGTATATGTTGTTGTAAGTGCACCTGCTGCAAGTGAACCGTGAACAGTACCCGAAGCGCCTGCTTCAGACTGCATCTCAGCTACTCTTACAGGTGTTCCGAAAAGGTTCTTCTGACCTTTAGCGGACCACTGGTCTGTCACCTCAGCCATTACGGACGAAGGTGTGATAGGATAGATAGCAGCTACTTCCGTAAACGGGTAGGAAGCCCAAGCGGCAGCGTTGTTACCATCCATGGTTTTCATTTTTCTTGCCATTATTTTTATCCTCCTCAAATAATGAAATTATAAAACTGATAATAGGCGTTTCGCCCTTTGCAAACTGTTTGAAAGCGGACTGTTTTTGTCTGTTTTAAACAATTACTAAAGGCATACTTCGTCAATATTATAACAAATATATTATAACACCATTGCCCCTCTTTGTAAATACCTTTCAATGATTTTTAACGTTTTAGACAACTTATCCGCATTTATTTCTTACATTTTACCTATTAGCCCTGTTTAACTGCCAAGCATTTTTAAATAAGCACGAAAATACGCCGTTTCGCGTTAGTTGCAACTAACCCGGAAACGGCGCATACGGTGCTGCCTATATTATTTCCACGGCCTTGCCTTGCCCGTCCAGCCGTTATCTTTCCAGTGCTGTACATCACGCGGGTTGAAACCGTTTTTCTGCATAAGGTGCATAATAAAGAAAAACCCCTTTGTCTTTATTCCCGGCTGCACCTTGCCATAGCCGGCTTTCAGCCTTTTTGCTATTGCCGAGGTCTTTTTTTCGATGGCGGCTTTCTTTTTGGTGCTTATGCTGTCCCAGTCGGCTGCGGCTATACCCATGCCGAGCTTATACGTCTTAGCCACGCCCCAGAAGAACAGGCTGTCCGCCATATCCTTCAAAGCCGAGCCGCACCCCGCACCTGCGGCAGTGCATACGCATACGCCCTGCTTTTTGAACATTCTCCCGTCGGGGCTGTGCACCATCCACCTGTAGCCATAGTGGTCAAGCAGCGCCTTCATTGCCCCTGTAGCATGGTATACATAAACAGGGCTTGCAAGTATGATAACATCAGCTTCATCTATAGCATCAGTTATAGGTTCAAGCTTTTTATAGTGCGGGCAGAGCGTTTCGCTTTTTAAAAAGCAGGTGGTGCACCCTGTGCAGAATTCCCCGAAATCCCTTGGCAGAAAGAATTCCGTTACCTCACCGCCCGTTTTGTCTGCTATCATACGTGCTGTATGATATGTCGAGCCTTTGTGGTTTTGCCCCATTATAATGACTGTTTTCATAATATCACCTGTATATCAGACACCCCTGCCTTATGCGCGGGCGCAATAAAGAAGTGTCTTTGCGTTACATTGTGCAGCGCCCGCTAAGTGAATAACGAACAGTGAATAGTGAATAGTTAAGGTATCGCCTTCGGCGATGATTTTAAAATCTGTCCGCAAAGCGGACACCTTTATTATTCTTTATTCTTTCTTCTTTATTATTTATTCTTTTAGCGGTGGCACATATAGAGCTTCAGATTTCAATACTTCTTTATCGCCACCGCGCTTATGACGGGGGTGCTGTTTTTATAATGTACCAAGCTTTGCAAACTGCTCTTTTAGTGCAGGGTATATATCTCTGTAAAGCTGATAGTATTTTTCGTATTCGGGTACCTTTGCACTGTCAGGAGCCTGCGTCTTGTCTGTCTTTACAACAGCTTTGCAGGCCTCGGGAACGCTTGTGTATATCCCTGCGCCGACCGATGCGAGCAGTGCCACGCCAAGTGCAGGCCCTTCCTTTGATGATGCCGTCTTTACAGGGCAGTTGTAAAGGTCAGCAAGCATAGATCTCCACAGCGGTGAGCTTCCGCCGCCGCCGCAGGCCATCATGTCTGAAACGTTTATATCCATTTCCCTGAATACCTCAACGCAGTCGCGCAGGCTGTAGGAAACGCCCTCCATAACAGCCCTGAGCATATGCTTCTTTGTGTGCATAGCCGAAAGCCCGAAGAACACGCCCCTTGCATTCGGATCAAGGTGAGGTGTCCTCTCGCCCATAAGGTAGGGGAGGTATAACAGTCTTTCAGCACCGACAGGAACAGTTTCAGCCTGCTTGTCCATAAGGTAGTATTCGTCAACGCCCATGTATTTTGCAGTTTCCTTTTCGGCATTGCAGAAATTATCCCTGAACCATTTGAGCGAAAGCCCTGCGCCCTGTGTAACGCCCATAACGTGCCATGCCCCGGGAACAGCCGCACAGCAGGTGTGCACCCTGCCTTTAGTATCGATGGATATATTTGATGTATGTGCAAACACAACGCCCGATGTGCCTATAGTGGTGAACGCCTTGCCGTCCTCGCATACACCTGTACCTATGGCCGCCGCAGCATTGTCGCCTGCGCCGCCAACTACAATGGTACCCTCGCCCAGTCCAAGCTCGTCAGCCATCGCTTTTGTAAGTGTTCCCGTCACTTCACAGCTTTCGTATACTTTGCCAAGCCAGTTTTTGTCTATCTCAAATGCCGATAAAAGCTCGTCAGACCACTTTCTGTTCGGAACATCAAGCAGCTGCATACCGCTTGCATCGCTGACTTCTGTTGCATATTCGTGTGTCAGCACAAACCGCAGGAAATCCTTCGGCAGAAGTATATGGGCGATCTTTTCGTAGTTTTCGGGTTCATTGTTTTTTACCCATAGTATCTTTGCGGCTGTCCAGCCTGTAAGTGCAGGGTTTGCAGTTATGGAAACAAGCTTTTCTCTGCCTATATTACTGTTCATCCATTCTACTTCTTTTTCGGTCCTCTGGTCACACCAGATTATTGAAGGGCGTATAACGTTGTTGTCCTTATCAAGCAGAACAAGCCCGTGCATCTGCCCCGAAATGCCTATGCCCTTAACGTCATTTTTATTAACACCGCTTTTTGCCATAACAGCCTTTACGGTATTTATCATAGCATTTGCCCAGTCGCCCGGCCATTGCTCTGCATACCCGTTTTTGGGCTGGTACATCGGGTATTCGATAGTTGAAGAAGCTATCACATTCCCTTTCTCGTCAAAAAGCACAGTCTTTGTTCCGCTTGTTCCGCAGTCAACACCTATAACATAAGCCATAATTACATTCTCCTTAAAAACAATATAGTATCAGACTGTCGATAAAGCCAAATCATTTGGGTGATGCATCCGAAGGGGTGCGGGGGCACTTGTCTGCTGCGCAGACAGGGAAGCCTCCGAAATAGGGCGCGGACTGCCTATGGATCCGTACATCTTCCTATGCGTATAAATAAAGCTATATCCGAAAACAGAGCTTGTCACGCGCCTTATTTTGGGGGCTTTCCGGTCTACGTAGTAGACAAGTGCCCACCAAACCCCTTCGGATATGCATTCTCAAAAATCACTGCTTTATCAACAGACTGATAGTATTTATATTATACAGTATTTCTGATGCTTTTGCAATAGTTTTTGTAAAAAAACACTTCTGCCGTGATACAGCAGAAGTGTCAGGATCAGTTTTTTATTGTGCCATTGCTATTGCCAGGTGTTGGTATTGCCGCCGTTCCATGCCCTGTCGTCGATACCGTCGCCGTCAAGGTCAAGCAGGTTGTCGTCAACACCGTCGCCGTTGTTGTCAGCGAAGTAGTCGTTCACGCCGTCGCCGTTATTATCCGCATACGGGCCGCCTGTCGTGTGGTCTGCGTCGATATTCGACTTGCCGTATATCTGCTGCTGAAGGATCTGTGCATTTGCTGTGAAGTCCACGCTCAGGCAGTCAAGTCCGTCGATTATCTGATTTGAGAATGTCCCTGCGGCGGGCACCTGAAGCTGGTTTATTTCATATGACATATAGTCAAACGCATTGAGGATAAGCCCTGCAACTTCGTTTTCGGTAATATCCGTCCTTACCTGTGCGGCCACCTTTTCAGCAAGGCTGTCAAGTTCTGAGAAGGACAGCTTCTTTGCCTTGTTTATCATCTCGATTATAGCTTCACGCTGTCTTTGCGTTCTGCCGTAATCATCACCGCAGCCATATCTTACCCTTGCGTAAGCAAGCGACTGGTTGCCGTCTAAGTGCATATCAAAGCTGTTGTCTTCTTCGGAATTGTATTCTATTACAGTGTGCGGCCCGAATTCGTCCCAGTAAATGTCATAGCCGTCCTTGCCGTATTGTTTTAAGTCGATATAGCCCGTATCATGATCGTTTTTGAGATAATTGTTCTGTTCATCAAGCGGCTTCTGCATAGCAACTGCTTCCGTGTAGCTGACATTGAAGTCAAGTCCGCCTACAGCTTCAACTATCTCAATGAACGAATAGAAGTTTACTATAACATACCTGTCAATGTTTATCGCGTAATCCTGTTGGAGTGTCGCCTCCAGAAGCTCTACACCGCCGTATCCGTATGCCGCATTAAGCTTTGAGGGATTCCACCCGGGGATAAGAGTGTATGTATCCCTTAAAAACGATGTCATAGTTATGCGCTTTCTGTTGTCATCAAGTGATATAAGCATCATAACGTCGGTGTTTCCGCGGCTGTCAAGCTCGGTGTCCCTTATATCCTCACCTATCAGCAGGATATTGAGGACTCCCTCCTCATTCATTATCGAAGCTGCATTCTTGCGAAGTGCTGCCTTTATTCTTTCCTCCTCTGCCACCTGGTCAACAGTGTCGGAAGATTCCGTGTCTTTTATCACCACATAATTTGAATCCACCTTGCCGTCGTCTGTTTTGAGCAGCCCATGCCACTTGTGAAGGAACGAGTAGACAACAACAAACAGAATGAATAAGAATATCACAAGTATACCGACAAACACAAGCGCACGCTTTTTCTTCGTCCATTTTTTCTTTTTCGGCTTTGAAGCTGATACCGAAGAAGCAACTCTGCTGCTTTTTTCTGCCTGATCTTGCTGTCTTGGTGCGGACCTCTGCGGCGGCGGGGACTTCTGTGCCCTCTGTGCAGGTGCAGGCTTCTGCGGCCTTGCGGGGGCACCCGCACTCTTGCTCTTACCGTCAGGCAGATTTGCGGAACTTACCCTTTCACTGCCTGCCGTGCCGCTTTTTGCTTCCGCATCTCTGTTTTTAACGTCTATCACAAAATGCTCCTGCGCCGCTATGTTTTCTGCGGCTTCTTCAAGCTTGTGCGGCTTATCCTGCCTGGCTTTGTTTATTGCATCCGCCACCTTGAATTGCAAGGTGCTTGAAATATCTTCCTGCTTGTTTTTGAAATGAATATCGGGCATCTCACTGCCCTGAGGGACTTTTTCGTTTTTATTATCTTCCATATATCTATCCTCAAAAATCAAATTCGGTCTGTCGGAGTAATTCTGCGGTCAAAGTACCGTCTTATCTATTATACAGCATTTTTTTAAGCTTTTCAACGATTATTTGTTACAAAATTTCTGACTCAAAACCACGCCTTTTGCAAGAATAAATATAAAATACACCTCTTTTTCACAATTGCCCCGCTTTTTGATGCTTTTCATCGGGCAATTATGAAAATTGCTGTAATGCCTTGAATTATTAACAATTCTGGTGTATAATAGAAAAGAAACGGTATTGTACCGGCATTTTAGCTTGTTTAGTATAAAACTGATTAACGGAGAGAATACTATGTCAAAAAAGGATAAAGGCGGCAAAAGCCTTAGGAATATCCGCACTATACAGTCTGCAATGATAGCGGGCTATGCACTGATAGTAATAATTGCTATCACCGTAGTTACACAGTTTGCTGTAAGAAAGACTGATGAAGTGCTCAAAAACAAAGTAATATCCCTGACCTCGTCCCTCGGCGTACAGATGAAGCTGAATATGCAAAGCTACCTTTCCCGTATGGAAACTATAGCGACACTTGCTTTCGGTGAGGAGGAAGCGTATACATATGATGCCGCGGACGAGAACAATGACGAATATGAAGCGATCAATAAAGAAAAGGTCATAACCGATAAGCTTTTCAGCCTCTGTATAATGGAAAACTTTGTCGATTACGGTATCGTATACAGCAATAACCGTACAGTCGGCAAGATATCAAACGCAACACTTACGCATTTCGGCGACAGGATATTTGACGATCTTTCCTCAATGATATCAAGCCCCCGCAGGAATGACGGCTGGGCTACAGGCTATGACGGTGATTTTAAGAGAGTATATTATGTAAAGCGTGTTCATGAGCGTGCGGTGCTTGTAATAAGCTTTTATGCGCACGAGCTTGATTCGGTATTTGATAACCCCGAAGCGCTCAGTGATATGGATATCTCGCTTGTCAATCAGGATTATAATATCCTCTATTCCAAAAACGGCGGTGAGGTAGGTGCGCCGCTTTCGCAGGATATAAGGAGCCGTATCGAAGGGCAGAGTTCTGCGGCGGTAATGGATAATGATTACCTTGTGTCAGTAAACAGCTGCGGCGACTGGTATGTGGTGTGCTCTATCCCGACAAAGATAATACTTGAAGAAAAGAACGATATGAAGCGCTATATCTATATGACAGGCATCTTAGCGGCTGTGGCGGCGGCATTTGTGGGGCTGTATCTTTCTATCATACTCACAAAGCCCGTAAAGAAGCTCGTGGCTTCCCTTGACGATAAAGCAAGGCTCGATATGCTCACGGGAATGCTCAATAAGCTGACCTTTGAGGAGTATGCCAAAAACAGCTTTGAACGCTCTGTCGATAACGAGTACAGGGCACTTGTTATCCTTGATATCGACGATTTCAAGAGCATAAACGATACCCTGGGCCACGCTGTCGGCGATAAAGTGCTCAAAAATGTCGGCAGTATACTTAAAAATATATTCTCAGAGGATGACTATCTCGGCAGGATAGGCGGCGACGAGTTCTGTATACAGGTCAATACAAGGGCCGATACCCTCCCCGAATTCATGGAACACCTCGAGAATAAGTGCAGGGAACTTTGCGCTTCATTCCATAAGATATATGCAGATGATGCCCGTTCAATGAAGGTGTCCGTAAGCGTGGGTGCGGCTGTTTACCCCGAACACGGCAGGGATTTCGCGGCACTGTATAACGCCTGCGATAAGGCGCTCTACATTTCAAAGAAGGCAGGCAAGGATACTTATAATTTCTATAATGAGAGTATGGAAGGCGGGGAGGAACAGTGATAAAAAGATTATTGGCACTTTTCCTTTCGGCAGCGTTTGCGGGGCTTTGTGCCTGCGGTGATGAACAGGTCATACATGAACAGGCCGAGCAGACCGAGATAACCCTTTCATGGTGGGGAAATGATGCAAGAAACGAATATACCCTTGCCGCAGTTGCGAAGTTTGAGGAAAAATACCCCGATATAAAAGTGAAATGCAGCTACTCGGAATGGTCAGGCTATGAAGCAAGAAGCAAGGTACAGATGGTTTCGGGCACTGAAGCAGACGTTATGCAGATAAACGTCGGGTGGCTCGGGCAGTATTCTTCGGACGGCGAGGGATATTATGATATCGAAAAGCTGAGTGAATATGTAGACCTTGAGAGTTTCCCCGGAGAGATACTTGAATACGGCAGAAGGAACGGTGTTCTCAACGCTGTTCCTATCGCTATGAACGCACAGACGCTTTATATAAACAAAACTGTCTATAAAAAATACGGGCTTGATGTCCCGAAAACGTGGGATGACCTCTTTGAAGCCGCAAAGGTAATGGAAAAGGACGGCGTTTACCCGATATCTGGGGCGTCAAAGAGTGTTTTCCTGTATGTTCTTGCATACTGTGAACAGCAAAACGGAAAGACATTCTTTAACGAGAATAATGAGATCACCTTTGATGAGAGCGACTTTAAGATGATGATAGAATTCTATAACAGGCTTGTAAAGGAAAACGTAATGCCCAAAGTTGAGGACTATCAGCGCTATAATATCGACAGCGGCGTTTATGCGGGAACCATCGCCTGGGTAAGTGATGCGATAAACTATAATACCGGCGCTATGGACGCGGGGTTTGAGGTCATTCCTGCTGATTATACTGTGTTTGACGGTATGGCAAGCGGTACAGGCTGGTATGCAAAGCCTGCAACACTTTATGCGATAAGCAAGGATACCGAACACCCGAGAGAAGCCGCACTGCTGCTTGATTTTATGCTCAACAGTCCCGAGTGGGCTGAGCTTCAGGGCTTGGAAAAGGGTATACCGTTGAGCCGTGAAGCAAGGAATTACCTTGACAGCTGCGGGCAGCTGTCAGGCCTGCAATATGATGCTTCGCTTTTAATGGAAACGAACAGCGAGATAAAGCCTATGAACCCGCTTGTCGAAAATACTGACCTTATTGACGGCTTTATAGAGGTATGTGACCTTGTGCTTTTTGATAAGAGCACATCGGAAGAAGCCGCCGTATCACTTTACAAAAAATACAAGGAAAAGTATGCATTTGAATAGCTTATGCCCGTGGGGATATTCCCTACGGGCTTTTTTTATGCTGCGGGGCTTTACAAGTTACTGCGCTTATGCTAAAATAATAAGAGGGAGGCGGTAAAATGACAAATGCACTCTACCCTGTAATAGCAAGGCAGGCTGAATTGCCTATGTACCTTACAGGGGTTGGGGAAAACAGCCCGGAATACCATGTCAGGCGTGAAAGCGGGCTTGTGTCGCATCAGCTGCTTATCACCACAGACGGCGAGGGCGTGCTTGAAGCCGGCGGGCAGACGTACAGGCTTGATAAGGGCAGCATTTTTTATATAGCGCCGTCGGTGCCGCACGAGTATTACCCGAACGAAGGAGGCTGGCATGACCTTTGGCTTGTGTTTCGGGGCGGGCAGATAGATGCACTTATGAAAAGCATGGGGTTTGACGGTACGGCTGTTGTTCATGGGGCGGATATATCGGCGCTGAAGGCACTGCATACCCTTATTATGAAAGCCGCAGGCGATCCTGTTTCGGGCGGTGAAAGGTGTTCATTGCTTTTATATGAATTTATACTTGAAGCAAGGCGCGCTATGGGCATATCGGATCAGCTTCAGGGCGGTGACGGTATTGCACAAAGTGCGGTGAGGTATATAAATGAACACTTTTCAAAGGATATAACCCTTGAAGAATTATCGTCGCTTTCGGGGGTGAGTATGCAGCATTTTTGCAGGGTGTTCAGGGCACATACGGGTATGCGGCCTATGGAATACCTCGCAAACAGACGTATCAGCGAAGCAAAGCTTTTACTTGTGACAACAGATGCCCCCGTCAGCAGGATCGCCGGGGAAGCAGGTTTCAGTGACCAGAATTATTTCGGTATAGTTTTCAAGCGTTTTACAGGCCTTACCCCTACAAGTTTCCGCAGGCAGAGAAGATAAAGGCAGTGTTCATATTATAAGAAAATGATATAAATTTCAGATTGAAATATAACCCCCTCGGTGCTATACTTTTTATAGCGCCGAAATTTTTTGAAAGGGGCAGATAATATGAATGTACTCAAAAGAATAGCCGCCGCAGCACTTGCACTTGTTTTTTCAGCAGGTGTTGCCCCGATAAACAAAGCGATCGCCGAAGCCGGAGATTCCACGGATATAGTTATCGACGGAAGTAAGGCGAATACAGCTGAGAATATGCTTTTTCGCGGAAACGGCATGGTATCGGCAAATAATTCCTCACGCCTGCTGCTTGATTATAAGGAGAAAAACCCTGATGCGTATGATGAGATACTGCGCCTGCTTTTCGGAGAGGACGGGCTTAACATCAACCACCTTAAAATAGAAATGGGTGCTGATATAAATTCATCATCAGGCACAGAGCCGTCTGTAAAAAGAACAGAGGATGAAAAGGCTGATGTCACACGAGGTGCGGGCTTTGCGCTTGCAGCAGATGCAAAGAAGATAAACCCTGACCTTACCCTTGATATGCTATGGTGGAGTGAGCCTAAGTGGATAGACAACAGTGATGACAAATACGCGGCAAGATATAAATGGTATAAGGAAACACTTGATGCGGCATATGAAGTTTATGGGCTTGAATTTGATTATGTGAGTTCAACTCAGAATGAAAGAAAGTATGATGCCGACTGGATAAAGTATCTGTCACGTCACCTTAAAGATGAAGATACGGCACCTTATGATTATTCAAAGATAAAGATAGTTGCGGGCGACGAGGTCTGCACATGGGGCATAGCTGATGAGATGCTAAAAGACAAAGAACTGCTTGATGCGATAGATGCAGTCGGCAGCCATTACACAAGCTGGGCAACTGACAATGCAAAGAAGCTTGCAAGTGATTACGGCAAGGAACTGTGGTTCAGTGAGGGCAGCTCTCCTATGGAATATGCAAAGGGAACTTACCGCTATGACAGCTCGGGCACAGGGCTTTCGGAGATAAACGGTATGCTTGATATCGCCAACCGATTTATAACAATGTATTCGGGCGGGCTTATGACACTTTACGAATACCAGCCCGCAGTTGCTTCATATTATGACGGCGCTACCTACACACAGAAGCAGCTTATTCTTGCAAATGAACCGTGGAGTGGCTATTATGAACTTGACGGCGGTTTTTATATGGGGCTGCATTTTTCACAGTTTATCAAAAAGGGCTGGGCGTTTATAGACGGCGCCTGCTCCGGCGACGGCAAGGCAGGCGGCGACGGCCATGCTATAGTTGATGCACACTACAGCTATATGACTGCCGCTGATATGCAGACGGGAGATTATTCTACTGTTATAACAAACACTACCGATACCCCTATAACATACAATTTTACAGTAAAAGAGCTTGATAAAGCGGGCAGTGATGTTTATGTGTGGGAAACAAAAGGCGCCGGCAGCGGTGATTACGACGAGAACTATTTTAAAAAGCGTGAAGTGATAACGCCTGAAAAAACAGGTGAGGTGTACACCTACAGTGTTACTGTAGAACCTTATTCGCTTGTTACCGTATCGACACTTGAAAACGAAGAAAAGGACTATACAGTAAACAGGCAGAGCACACTTCTGAGCCTGCCGTATTATGATAAGCTTGAAGGCGCACAAAGGCTTTCTTCACGTGGGGGAGCACCATTATACACCACCGACGAGGGCGGTGCTTTTGAGATAGTAACCCTTGATGACGGCACAGATGCACTTATGCAGATGATAACTAAGGACATAAAGGCGCGTGAATGGGGCGGTACACCCAAGCCTGTAACAAATTTCGGTGACGACAGGTGGTTCGATTACAGTGTATCTGCTGAGGTGATGCTTGAAAAGACTGACGAGAGTGACAAAAACTATGCAGGCATAGGCCTGCGCTATAATCTTGCGGATATGGGACAAAGCGGTTACTGGCTCTGTCTTTTTGAAAACGGCAAGTGGGCACTTATGAAAAACAAAAACGCTTTACAGACCGGTGAGTGTGATATCAAGGAAGGCTTTAATCTGCTTAAACTTGAAGCGCAAAACAGCAATGTAAAAGCCTATATTAATGATTCTTTAGTGACAGAGTACACAGAGCAGGTGGACAGCCCTGTGCTTTCGGCGGGCAGGGCGGCATTTTACAGCGAATACCATAACAACTGCTTCAGAAACCTGAGCATTGAGCCGACAGGTGAGGACTACGCTATAGAAAGATACGACGAGACCGAGCCGCTTTTAAGCTATACGGGGCAGTGGGAGCATAACTGTATGTCAAGCTTCAGGAATTACAAGCGCACTATTTCGACAGCATCGGCGGGGGCGCAGGCAGAGCTTGACTTTGAAGGCACAGGCTTTGCACTTTGCGGTGAAAGCGGTGAAGGTGTTATAGCAGTCAGCATTGACGGCGGTGAGGAGATAGAAGTACCCACACCGAAAACAGGTCCGCGTGAAGTTTCGTATCTTCTCGACGGGCTTGAAAAGGGTGAGCATAAAGCCATAATAAAAGTCATTTCGGGGGAATTTGCGCTTGATTCTGTAATGATAAAGGGTGCACCCGAAAAGGTTTTGCCGCAGCAGGAGGACACAGCGGCTTATACAGACGGCGGTAAAGCCGAAAAAGGCGGCAGCAGGAAAGCTCTGGCGATAGGTGCAGCTGTGGCTGGTGCAGGTGCAGCGGCATTTCTTTATGCAAGAAGCCGTAAAAAGCGTAAAGCACAGTGATATACATAACGGGCGGGAAACCGCCCGCTTCTGCTTGTCGCAAAACTTTGTTTTTGTGATGCGCGCAAAATGAAGTGAAAACTCTCAAATGCTGTCCACGCCTTATTTTGGGGGCTTTCCCTGTCTGCGCAGCAGACAAGTGCCCCCCAAACCCCTTCGGATATGCATTCATCAAAAAATACTGCTTTATCAACAGTCTGAAACGGGCGGGAAACCGCCCGCTTGTTTTCTTTTCGCTTTTATGGTAGCATCAAAAAGTGTTATTGTAAATGCAAAAAGCGATAAACTTTGTGCCTGATGATATGCAACTGCTGTACAGGGAAGATAATGATGACAGAAACACGATTTTTTTACTTGACAAATACTGAAAAAAGTGGTATAATATCTGTTGTGATAAATGCAGATATAGTATAGCGGTCATTATTTCAGTTTCCCAAACTGAGGATGCGGGTTCGACTCCCGTTATCTGCTCCATATAAGCCTCGCAGCGATCGCGGGGCTTTTTGTTTTTAAAACTGCGCGCTCAAATCATATCTTTACAGAATACGGTCATCTCTTTGACACACCAACTTCTGACAGCCGTAAATCAGCGTGTTCAAAGGAACCCCCCAGCCCCTAAGTACGGTACGTATAAAGAAGTTTTACGCCATAGTATTTCTGATGTAAGGTCAGAAGTACTATGGCGTTTCTATTGACAGTACAGAGATGATGTGCTATAATTTTTACTGACAAAAATCGGAATTTAGGTGGCAAATAATGAAGAAAAGATATTGTATAATAACCCAAACACTTCTTCTGCTGTGGTTTTTTCTTGATATGACAGGTGTCTATTTCAGCAATTCATATCTGGTCACACGTTCATATAAAGATGACGGATTATTTTTTCTTATTTATTAAGTAGCGATGATATTATTCATCTTTAAGGAAAAAATCGGGAAATGGGCTGTTTGGGTATGGACATCATTATGGTTCGTAATTCAATTTTTATGCCACGAATGGTACACTATTTTTAGCAAAGGTGTAATGGGTTCACTTGAAGATAAGATAAAGTATTTCTCAGGTCGAGTATAAATTCTGATTTAGCTTAGCAACATAAATATGCACAATGCCCCTGAGTGCTTTGTAACACTCAGGGGCAAAACTTCTATATAGGTATCTGTCTTGACGAAGGGGAGGGGACTATGGCAAGCCGCTTTAATGCAGCGGCTCAGTTTGCTGTCAAAAAAGTGGTGTGTCAAGTATATAACCATATTACAAAATTGATTTTGCAGGCACTGCACGGAAATCAATTTTTACAAAATTAATTTCCGAGAGATTAGAAATAAGAGGTTAGAAGTTAGATAATGAGTCCGCATAGCGGACGAAAGTTTTAAAAATCGTGCCGCAGGCACTCCTTGTCTAACCTCTAACCTCTCAAAAGCGCAAGCGTTCTAACCTCTGGAAATCAAAAATTGATTTCCCTGCAGGCACTGCGTAAAAATATTGACAAAATCATATTAATGCTATATAATATACACAATGATATATAGGAGGAGTATGATCATGACTATTGATTCATTAACGGGTGTGTTTTTGCTTTTTGAACTTTTAGGCATACTTGTAGGTATGTGTGTCTGGGGCTTTCTGGCAAGGTATATAGTAAAGTCCAAAGGCTACCCCGATGAACTTAACAAAGGCTTCTGGTGGGGCTTCTTTCTGGGGTGGATAGGTTTAATCGTATGTGTCGTAAAACCGCAGTATCAGTCACAGTTTGACAGGTTCAGCCAGTTTGGCGGCTTCAATAACTTCGGCGGGTATAATCAGAACGGCTACGGCTCTCAGAATCCTTATCAGAACAATTACGGCCAGGGCTATAACGGTCAGAATATGTACGGCGGGCAGTATCAGCAGCAGTACCCTCAACAGCCGCAGCAGCCGCAGCAGCAAAGCTATACCCAGCCCGATAACTACTACACACAGCCTGCACAGCAGCAGCCCGAACAGCATTATGACAGCGGTGCTGAAATGGACGGCATAGATACAAGCAATATCGACCTTGATGACCTGTATAAATAAAGTTTGTTTTTGGTTTTTAAATCGTTTATCGCCTGCGCCTGCGGGCGTTTTTTTTATGTAGCTTTTTTGCACAAGAAAATCATTCGATATCTAACTAAAGTTTGTCGTAAATGACGTTGACGTATTCTGTAAATGCTGTTATAATTATATAGTTAGAAATCGAACTATTTATCGGAAGGTGTGGTGATGACATGGAAAAAATTGTTATAGAACATGACGAGTTTATACACAAAAAGCCTGTGATGCTCGATTTTATTGCCCACAGGCTCGATGTTTACAACAACCAGAAGTTAGCGCCATTTGGGATAACACATTCGCAGGCAAAGATACTTGTAAGGCTTGCCCACAGTAAGGACGGCAGGCTTGCACAGAGTGAACTCAAGGCTTTCGGCAGGCGGGGATCGACGATAACTTCTATACTTACAAATCTTGAAAAGGCCGGATTTATTAAGCGCACAGCAAGCAAGAGCGACGCAAGGGCGAAGTTTATCGAGATAACCGATAAGGGCAGGGAGGTCCAGCAGACGGCTTTCAAGAATATACTGGAGCTTGATATGATGATAGATTCCCTGCTGACAGATAAGGAGAGTGCAGCGCTTTCACAGCTTCTTGAAAAGATAGCAGACGGACTGAAGACAAAATGCTGTACAGACTCACAGGAAAGGAATGATAACACTTGATAAAGAAATTTGCATCATGTGTAAAGGGGTACGGGATATATACCATACTTACACCTGTTGTTATGGTAGGTGAGGTAGGTATGGAGGTACTTATCCCCTTTATTATGGCAAAAATAGTAGATAACGGCATACGCGGCGACGGCGGGACGGCATACACGGTAAAAATGGGACTGCTTATGGTGGGCATGGCGCTCATCTCGCTGATGTTCGGCTCGCTCGGGGCATACTTCGGGGCAAAGGCGAGCATGGGGTTTGCAAAGAATCTAAGGGGCAAGCTGTTCAACAAGGTACAGGATTTCAGCTTTAAAAACGTCGATAAATTCTCTACCGCATCACTTGTGACAAGGCTTACAACTGATGTTACTATGGTACAGAATGCATTCATAATGCTGATAAAAATGGGGTTCAGGGCGCCTGTAATGCTCATAGGTGCGCTTATAATGGCGGTGAATGTAAAGCCTGACCTGTCCGTGGTGTTCCTTGTTTCTGTACCGATACTTGCTGTATCAATGGCGCTTATAATGACAAATGCACACCCGCGCTTCAGGCTCATGCTTGACAGGTATGATAAAATGAACAGCGACGTTCAGGAAAACCTGATAGGCATACGCGCAGTAAAGGCTTTTGTAAGGGAGGACTATGAAAACGACAAGTTTAAAAACGGTGCAGACCTTGTAAGAAAAGCACAGGTAAGCGCTGAAAAGCTTGTTATCCTTACACAGCCTATCATGCAGATGACAATGTATGCGACTATACTTGCGGTTTTGTGGTTCGGCGGCAATATGGTCATCGACAGTGAGATGCAGATAGGTGAGCTTTCTACCTTTATTACGTATATCAATCAGATACTCGGTTCACTTATGATGGTATCGATGATATTTATGATACTTGTTATTTCAAGGGCATCTATCAACAGGATCTCGGAGGTGCTTGGGGAAACGCCCGATATCACCGATGATAACGCTTCAGACAGAGATGTTTATGACGGTACTGTTGAGTTCAAAAACGTGACCTTTGGCTATAATGACACGGCTGAGGAGGCTGTGCTCAAAAACATAAACCTTAAAATAAATTCCGGCGAAACGATAGGAATTATCGGTGCGACGGGTTCTGCCAAAACAACGCTTGTATCGCTGATACCAAGACTTTATGATGTAACACAGGGCAGTGTGCTCGTAGGCGGAACGAATGTAAAGGATTATAGGCTTGAAAAGCTGAGAAGTGCGGTATCTGTTGTTTTGCAGAAGAATGTGCTTTTCTCGGGAACGATAAAAGAGAACCTTCGCTGGGGGGATCCCGATGCAACAGACGAGCAGATAGTGGCGGCTTGCAAAGCGGCGTGCGCTGACGGGTTTATAAACGACTTCCCCGACGGGTATGAAACAGACCTCGGGCAGGGCGGCGTAAATGTTTCGGGCGGACAGAAGCAAAGGCTTTGTATAGCAAGGGCACTGCTTAAAAAGCCTAAGATAATAATCCTTGATGACTCGACAAGTGCGGTAGATACTGCAACAGATGCGAGCATAAGAAAGGCGTTCCGCGAAAACCTTGCAGATACGACTACTATCATTATCGCACAGAGGATATCCTCTGTAAAAGATGCAGACAGGATAATAGTTTTAGAGGACGGCAGGATAGACGGCATTGGCACGCACGAGGAATTACTTGAAAACAATGCTATATACAGGGAAGTATACGATTCTCAGCAGAAGGGAGATGAAGACTGATGGCAGGACCGGGAGGAAGAAACCAGAAAGCGCTTGAAAAACCCAAGAACGTCGGTGTTACCATAAAGCGCATATTCAGCTATATGAAAGAGTATAAGCCGTTTATCGGGCTTGTTGTGGTCTTTATCGTTATATCGGCGCTGGCACAGGTAATAGGAACATCTTTTCTGCAAAGGATAATCGATGACTGCGTCACCCCTATGATAAGCAACAGAACAGACGGGAACATGAACAAGTTCATCCGCACACTTGTAATAATGGGCATTGTGTATGTGATCGGTGCTGTATCCACCTTCTGTTATGCAAGGATAATGCTTGGTATCTCAACAAAGACACTTTACAAGATAAGGGTAGAGCTTTTTACAAAAATGGAAGCGCTGCCGATAAAGTTCTTTGACACCCACACACACGGCGAGGTTATGAGCCGCTTCACAAACGACGTTGATACTTTAAGGGAAATGCTTTCAAACTCGCTTGCAAGCTTTATTTCAGCGGGCATAACTGTAATAGGCGTTTTTGTGATGATGGTCTATTACAGCTGGCAGCTTACACTTATAGTTATAGCACTGTTCTTTGTTATAGTAAAGGTGACTGCCTTTATCGGTTCACGCTCTGGGGCATACTTCAAGGCACAGCAGAAAGCGCTCGGCAGGGCAAACGGCTACATTGAGGAAATGATAGAGGGCGTAAAGGTAGTAAAGGTATTCTGCCACGAGAAAAGGGCAAAGAACGAATTTGAAGGCATAAATGATGACCTTTGCACTGCAGCTACAAGGGCAAACACCTTTGCAAGCATAATGGGACCTGTGATGAACAACCTTTCATACATTCACTATGCCGTTACTGCTATTCTCGGCGGTATCATGGCGATAAAGGGCGTACACACATTCAGCGGCGTATTCACAGTCGGTGCGGCTATCGCTTTCCTACAGTACACAAGGAACTTTGCTATGCCTATACAGCAGATATCGCAGCAGTTCAATTCTGTACTTTCTGCACTTGCGGGTGCGGAAAGGGTGCTTTCGATAATCGACGAAACACCTGAAGCAGACGACGGCTATGTAACACTTGTAAATGCTAAGGAAAACGAAGACGGAAGCATCACAGAAACTACAGAAAGAACAGGTGTCTGGGCGTGGAAGCATCCGCATCAGGCAACAGGGGAGATCACCTATACAAGACTTGAAGGCAAGGTGGAATTTGATGATGTTTACTTTGGCTACGAGCCAAACAAGACTGTTTTAAACGGCATAACGCTTTACGCCAAGGCAGGGCAGAAGATAGCGTTTGTAGGCTCAACAGGTGCAGGCAAGACGACGATAACGAACCTTATAAACCGTTTCTATGATGTTCCTGACGGCAAGATAAGATACGACGGCATAAACATCAACAAGATAAGGAAATCAGACCTGAGAAGATCGCTTTCAATGGTGCTTCAGGATACCCACCTTTTTACGGGGACTGTTATGGATAACATACGCTTCGGGCGGCTTGATGCAACTGATGAAGAAGTAATAAAGGCATCAAAGCTTGCAAATGCACACACCTTTGTAAAGCACCTGCCCGAGGGCTACAACACCATGATAACAGGTGACGGTGCCAACCTTTCACAAGGGCAGAGGCAGCTTCTTGCGATCGCAAGGGCGGCAGTTGCAGATCCGCCTGTGCTTATTCTTGACGAGGCGACTTCATCTATCGACACAAGGACAGAAGCGCTTATCGAAAAGGGCATGGATTCACTTATGGCAGGCAGGACGGTTTTTGTGATTGCACACAGGCTTTCGACTGTAAGGAATTCCAATGCTATCATGGTACTTGAACACGGCAAAATAATCGAACGCGGTGACCACGATTCGCTTATTGAGCAAAAGGGCAAGTATTATCAGCTTTATACCGGAATGTTTGAGCTTAGCTGACAGAAAACCGATAACACTAAAGGAGGGGTATAGATAGACCTGCGTGGTCTACTGGGGGAAACCCTTTTGAAAAAGGGTTCTCCCCCAGGCCCCCTTCCTAAAACTTTTGACCTATTATCCCCTAAAGGGCATTTGCCCTTTAGGGGATAATAAATTAGAAGTCTTTGGAAAGGGGTTCGGGGGAGAACCTTTCTTCAGAAAGGTTTCCCCCGATAAAACACGCAGGCTTATTTATAACCCCCCCTTTAAATGATACCGGGTTTTTTATTGACAAAACAAAGGAAGTGTGTTATAATATAGTTAGTCAAGACTAACTATATTGATCCAGCGTTATTTTTCGTTTACGAGCTTGCCTGTCATATGTTCTATTTCAAGCTCAAGGCACTGAACGCGGGAAAAGTCACGCTCGATCTCTGTTTCAACGCTTTCGGGGGTAGGGTAGAACTTATTGCCGAGCAGTCTGCATATTTCAAGGGCGCGGTCTTTATCCTCGACAAGCTTCATGCGGCCGAAGACAATAACGCTTTTGATGTTAAGCGCCCAGTCACCCTCTTTAACAAAGCCTTTATCATACACGCAGAACGACACCTTGTCATTGCGCTTTATTGAATCGGCTTTATGACCGGCTTTAGCGCCGTGGAATACGATACTGTGGTTTTTGCGGTCATAACAATGTGTTATCGGCAAAGCATAGGGGTAGCCGTCATCACCCGAAACGGCAAGCACGCCGCGGGGTTCTTCGGTCAGTATCCTGATACATTCTTCTTCTGTGAGCTGTTGTTTGAATCTTCGCATTTTTCTGAACATAAGTACCTCCTGCTGCAAATACAAATTTTGACTTTTTTCGTTTATAATTATAACACACGGCACTGATTTTTGCAAGTGTAACGGTGCACAGTGCCCATGCATAGAATAACAGAGATAAATAAGACAAAGGAGAAAAACAATGAATGAGATCTTAAAAGGACTAAGCATACCTTTTTTAGGAACGTCACTTGGTGCAGCGTGTGTGTTCCTTATGAAAAAGGAACTGAATATGACAATGCAGCGTGTGCTTACCGGATTTGCAGCGGGGGTGATGACTGCGGCAAGTGTCTGGAGCCTGCTTATACCCGCCATTGAACAAAGTGGGGAGTCACTTGGAAAGCTTGCATTTATTCCTGCGGCAGTGGGTTTTTTAGTGGGGATATTCTTTCTGCTGTTACTTGACAGGCTTATACCGCACCTGCATTTCAATTCCGACAAGGCGGAGGGTTTAAAGGCAAGGCTTTCCAAAAACACAATGCTTATGCTTGCGGTGACTATCCACAACATTCCGGAGGGGATGGCGGTAGGTGTCGTTTATGCGGGGCTTATCTACGGCGGAAGTGACATAACCTCTGCTGCGGCGCTGGCGCTTGCACTTGGCATAGCTATACAGAACTTCCCCGAGGGGGCTATAATATCAATGCCGCTTAAAGCTGACGGAATGGGCAAAGGCAAGGCGTTTGCGCTGGGTGTACTTTCGGGCGCTGCCGAGCCTGTCGGTGCTGTACTGACGATACTTGCAGCCTCGCTTATCGTACCGCTTATGCCGTATCTTCTGAGCTTTGCTGCGGGGGCTATGATATATGTCGTAGTGGAAGAACTTATCCCCGAGATGTCATCAGGCGAACATTCAAACATTGGCACTATATCATTTGCGTTTGGGTTTGCTGCCATGATGATACTTGATGTAACACTTGGATAAACTGCAAAACCTTGTTTTATTTATACGCATAAGAAGATGTGCGGATCCATAGGTGTTCTTTGGGGCTTTCCCTGCTCACGAAGTAAGCAAGTGCCCCCAAACCCCTTCGGAAATATATTTCCAGACAGTCCATGCTTTATAAACAGACTAAAGCCATACATCCTTTTACGGTGTATGGCTTAGCTTGTCACAAAACCTTATTTTAGTGATACGTGCGAAATGTAGTGAAAACTCAAAGGCTGTCCACGCCCTGCTTTTGGGGGCTTTCCGGTCGCCCCCAAACCCCTTCGGATATATATGGCTTATGTTTTTATTTGAATTTTTCTTTCAGCTTATCAAAGAAGCTCTGGCGCTTCTGATAATTCTTGGTTTCAAGTGTCTTTTCAAATTCCTTTAGGGCGTTTTTCTGTTCTTTGGAAAGGTTTTTCGGTATCTCAACTGCCACACGGACGTAGTGGTCACCGCGGTCATTTCTGTTCACTTTCTTGATACCCTTGCCTTTTAAGCGGAACACCGTACCGCCCTGTGTACCTTCGGGGACGTTATACTTTACTTTGCCGTCGATCGTAGGTACTGTTATCTCGTCACCGAGGACGGCCTGACCATATGTGATAGGAACTTCCGTCCATACATCATAGCCGTCACGCTCAAATATCGGATCGGGACGGACGGAGATATCAATGTAGAGGTCACCGTTCGGGCCGTTATTCAGGCCGCAGTTGCCGCCGCCCGGTACACGGAGGTTCTGCCCGTCGTCGATACCTGCGGGGATATTTATCTCACGTTCCTTTGACACCCTTACCATGCCCTTGCCGGAGCACTTCTTACAGGGGTTATCTATTATCTTGCCCTTACCGCCGCAGCGGGAGCAATTCACGGTCTGCCTTACCATACCGAAGATAGACTGCTGAGTAACATTGACTTTACCCTTACCGCCGCAGTCAGGGCAGGTCTTGACATTTGAGCCGGAAGCCGCACCCGATCCGTTACAGTCGGGGCATTTTTCAAGGCGTGTTACCTTTACCGATTTGCTGACACCCTTGCAGGCATCCATAAAGCTTATAGTAGCGCCTATCTCGACATCACTGCCTTTACGCGGGGCATTGGGGTTTGACGAGCGTGATCCGCCGCCGAATGCGCCGAAGATGGAATCGAATATATCGCCCATATCACCAAATCCGCCGAACCCGCCGCTGAATCCGCCGCCCTGTCCTGCGCCGTAGTTAGGATCAACGCCTGCAAAGCCGAACTGGTCATATTTAGCCTTTTTGCTTGGATCGGAAAGCACCTCGTAGGCTTCATTCACCTCTTTGAATTTAGCCTCGGCGTCCTTATCGTCGGGGTGGAGGTCGGGGTGGTACTGTTTTGCAAGCTTACGGAAAGCCTTTTTTATTTCGTCATCAGAAGCACCCTTGCTTACGCCGAGCACTTCGTAGTAATCTCTTTTGTTGTCTGCCATATTAGTCCTCCTTGTGAGAAATAAGAGTTTAGATATAAGAATAAAACCTTATTCCTCTTTAACCCACTAAGCCGCAGAGTTATTATCCTCTGCGGCGTGGTATTATCAATTACTCAGCGTCAGTAAAGTCAGCGTCGATAACGTCATCGCCTGCTTTGCTTGATGTGCCGCCGTTATCCTGTGCGCCGCCTGCATTGAAGCCTGCTCCGCCGCCGAAATCTGCGCCGTTAAAGCCGCCTGCACCGGGCTGTCCCTGTGCGCCTGCTGCCTGCTGATATATCCTTGTGGCTACAGGCTGGAATGCGTCTTCAAGTTCTTTCTGTTTAGCCTTGATAGCTTCGATATCGCTGCCTTTGAGTGCTTCTTTAAGTGCATCTATCTTAGCGGTAACTGCCGATTTTTCATCAGCTGTTACCTTATCGCCGAATTCATTAAGAGCCTTATCTATCTGGAAGCACATCTGGTCTGCCTGGTTCCTTGTATCGACTTCTTCTTTCTTCTTGGCGTCCTCAGCGGCAAATGCTTCTGCCTCCTTGACTGCCTTATCTATATCTTCCTTGGACATATTTGTCGAAGAAGTGATAGTGATGTTCTGTTCCTTGCCTGTACCTAAGTCCTTAGCAGAAACGTGTACGATACCGTTTGCATCAATATCGAAAGTTACTTCGATCTGGGGTATACCTCTCGGTGCAGGTGCGATACCGTCAAGACGGAACATACCGAGCTGTTTATTATCCCTTGCAAATTCACGCTCACCCTGTAACACGTTTATATCAACGGCAGACTGATTATCTGCGGCAGTTGAGAATATCTGTGATTTCTTTGTAGGGATAGTTGTGTTTCTCTCAATTATCTTTGTGCAGATACCGCCCATTGTTTCAAGGCCGAGAGAAAGAGGAGTAACATCGAGCAGGAGAAGGCCGTCCTTGACGTCGCCGCCTAAAACGCCGCCCTGGTATGCAGCACCGAGTGCAACACATTCATCAGGGTTTATACCCTTGAAAGGTTCTTTGCCGAGGAACTTCTTTACAGCTTCCTGAACAGCGGGGATTCTTGAAGAACCGCCGACCATAAGGACCTTCTGGAGATCCGAAGCGGAAAGGCCGGAGTCGGAAAGTGCCTGACGTACAGGTCCCATTGTGGCTTCGACAAGGTCAGCT
Organism: uncultured Ruminococcus sp.; assembly: GCA_902780505.1. GTDB lineage: Bacteria > Bacillota > Clostridia > Oscillospirales > Ruminococcaceae > NK3A76. The sequence goes on from CACZFN010000015.1 coordinate 35,409, forward strand.
GTCATCTCGTTGAATTTAGCCTGAGTAAGTGTCATTTCAAGGTGCTTAGGACCTGTTGCATCTGCTGTGATGAACGGGAGTGAAATAGCAGATGAAGGAGTAGATGAAAGTTCGATCTTTGCTTTTTCAGCTGCTTCCTTTAATCTCTGCATTGCCATTTTGTCAGTGGACAGGTCAACGCCCTCAGCCTTCTTGAATTCACTTACCATCCAGTCGATTATCCTCTGGTCGAAGTCATCGCCGCCGAGTCTGTTGTTGCCTGCGGTCGCAAGAACTTCTGTTACGCCGTCGCCCATTTCGATTATAGATACATCAAATGTACCGCCGCCGAGGTCATACACCATTACCTTCTGGTCTTCTTCCTTATCAATGCCGTAGGAAAGTGCTGCTGCTGTAGGTTCGTTGATGATCCTCTTTACATTAAGGCCTGCTATCTGGCCGGCATCCTTGGTCGCCTGACGCTGTGCATCTGTAAAGTATGCAGGTACTGTGATAACTGCGTCTGTTACCTTTTCGCCGAGGTAGCTTTCTGCATCTGCTTTGAGCTTCTGGAGTATCATTGCGGATATTTCCTGCGGTGTATATTCCTTACCGCCCATCTTTGCCTTATAGTCAGAGCCCATATGTCTCTTGATAGAGATAACAGTGTTATCGAAGTTTGTTACTGCCTGTCTTTTTGCAACCTGACCTACAAGTCTGTCACCCGACTTTGAAACGCCGACAACTGACGGTGTAGTTCTTGCACCTTCGCTGTTAGGGATTACGACAGCCTCGCCGCCTTCCATTACTGCTACACAAGAGTTTGTAGTACCTAAGTCTATACCTATTATCTTTGCCATAAAATCATTTCCCTTCTTATATTTCTTTTTCTATAAAACAATTATATTGTTTACTGTGTTATGGTTATTGCATTTATGCGCCTTGCTATTGTCAAGGGTTTGCAACTATTACCACTGCCGGTCTTATCACTTTTTCGCCTATCATATAGCCGTTCTGGAGAACCTGTGCTACTGTATTTTCGCCGAGTTCTTCATTTTCCACCGTACTTACCGCAGTGGCGATATTCGGATCAAATTCACTGCCTTCGATATCCATAGGCTTTACGCCGAGTTTAGCGAGCGTATCACCGAACTGTTTGTGTATCATCTCTATACCCTTTTTAAAGGTATCGTCACTGCACTCTGCGGCGAGTGCACGCTCGAAGTTATCAATCATGGGGAGTATTTCCTCAAGGGTAGATGCCTTTACGTTATCCGTAAGTTCAAGCCTTTCCTTTGCTGAACGCTTTCTGAAATTATCGTATTCAGCCATAAGCCTTAAATACTTATCCTTCTGCTCATCAAGCTCTGCCTGGAGTTTCTGTTCGGGGGTAAGTTCTTCTTCGGCAGGCTTCTGTTCTTCGGGTTGTTCTTCCCCGGGTACCTGAGCCTGTTCTTCTTCGGCTTGTGCCGTCTGCTCCGCGGTATCTTCATTCATGACTTTTTCTTCGTTTATATCCATATTTTTATGTTGTCCTTTCCTAAGTCTGTTTTTCCTGCTCAAATCCTTCATCTTCTTTTGATATCATTCTTGTTATCCTGTCTGCAAAATATTCAAGATAGGGGATAAATTTTGCGTAATCTATACGCATAGGCCCTATCAGCCCGAGTGAGCCGTAGCGCACGCCGTCTTTTTCGATAGGGGCTGTAATAACACTTGAATTGTGTATCACAAAGCTTTCATTTTCGGGGGAGAACTGCACTTTAAGCCCGCTGAAGCTTTCGTTTATGAACTGTTTTATCTCCTCGTTCTGATTATCAAGGAAAGTGATTATCTCGTTCTGGTCAAATTCCTTGCAGGTGAGAAGGTTTTTCTGTCCTTCTACCCTTACGCTGTGTGCTGACATTTCCTGTGACATATTCATCAGTGCTGAAACTATAGGCGAAAGCGACATCATATAAGCGCCCATCGCTTCGCTTATCTTTTCAAAGAATTCGTCGGAAAGTTCATCTACAGCTATACCTTCAAGGTTTTCCCTTGCGAAGCTTTCAAAAAACTGGAGCTGTTCATGCGTCAGGTCAAATTGCAGGCGGCAGACCTTATTCTTGATCGAGCCGTTTGATGTTATCATAAGGATAACGTACATTCTCTTGCCCGTCGGTATTACCTCGACCTTTGAGATAAGTGAAAACTTAGGTGCTGCGCTTGCGACCACTGTCGCACATTTAGTAAGCTCTGCCAAAGCTGTTGATGCACTTTCAAATAGTTCATCGTCGTTTGCATACTCCATATCCTCGGGGAAAAGGGCGTCGATACGGTCTTTTTCCGAGTCGGAAAGCGGATTCTTTTCCATAAGGCTGTCAACATATAGCCTGTAGCCTTCATATGTCGGAACACGCCCGGCAGAGGTATGCGGCTGTTCAAGGTAGCCTTGCTTTTCAAGCTCGGCCATTTCATTTCTGATAGTTGCCGAGGATGCTTTTACGTGGTTCATTATCGTCTTGGAACCTACAGGCTCGCCTGTAGTGATATACTCATTGACTACTGCTGTAAGTATTTTAAGCTTTCGCTGATCCACGACCTCACCTTCTTAGCACTTATGATTTTTGAGTGTTAGCACTCTTTATTCTCGAGTGCTAAATATAGTATAACCCTTTTTTTCAAAAAAATCAAGAGGAAAGCCGCAAAAAGTTTCACAAATTATGAACAAAAAGGACTACTGTGTTTTGTCTATTTTGACCAATGAATTATCTGCCCGGAATAAAAAGCCCCCGCAAATGCCGTGATAAGGCAATTACGGGGGCGGTCTGCTGTCATTTTTATAATCCATACCTTTCGGAATACATCTGCAAGTCAAAATGAACATATTTTTCGCCGTCGAGGTTTTCGTCGCGGGTGATAGATATACAGTAATCGTCCTTAGTGCGGGTAAAGCCGACTTCACGCACCTTTCCGCGCTCGGAGGGTTTGAACTGTGTATAGCCCTCTGGCAGTTTGCCGTCAAAGGCTTTCAGGAAAGCTTCACAGATAGCGTCAGCTTCTTCACGGGACATAGGCTGCGCGGTAACTGTTACCTTTATAAGCTTATCATCTTTAAAAGAAAATGCACAGCTGATATCATATTCCTTTGAAAGCGGAACACGCCCGTTTAAGATACTGTCTGCCTTACCGAGTGAATACTCTGCAAAAAGGCTGTTTTCTCCCCGTTTTTCACAGGTCACGGCATTTTTTTCTGTAAAGACTTTGCCTGTGGCTTCATCGAAATCGGCTTTGGACATACCTATAAATTCCGTATCGCTTTCACCCAGAAAGAAAGCCATGACATCAGGCACTTCAGAACTTATAACGGGTGCAGCAGAAGTTTCACTGCTTTGTGAACCTGTATCGGCATATGAAGCGGTATCTGCGCTGCTGCTGTTATCACCGCAGGAGGTGAGGGTACAGACTGTGATAAGCCCTGCAGCGGCAAGGAAAGCAAAAGATCTCATAGGGAACCCTCCTTATATAAGTATATAATGATTATACTTTATATGGAATGATTTGTCAACAGCTATATGGATTTATATGATGATCAGGTTTGACAGTGTGGGCAAGCTGTGATATAATTGAATGGGGGTGATCTTTTGCGTGAGAGGGATAAATTCCGCGGGTGTATCATCGGCGGCGCGGCGGGTGATGCACTCGGGTACGAAGTGGAATTTTTAAGTGAGGACAGGATATTTGAGCTTTACGGTGACAAAGGTATCACCGAATACAAACTTACAGGCGGAAAGGCACTTATCTCCGACGACACACAGATGACGCTTTTCACCGCAAACGGGTTGCTTCTGTGCACGACAAGGGCAATGATGAAGGGGCTCAGGCTAAGCTACATTGATTATATAAGGGATATGTACAAATGCTGGTACAGGACACAGCAGGGGGTATTCCCGACAAAGAACGAATACAAAAGATCATGGCTTCTGAATATACCGCAGCTTTATGACAGGCGTGCCCCCGGAAACACCTGCCTTGATGCGGCAGATCTCGGCTTTGAGGGGACGATCGGCAAGCCGCTTAACAACAGCAAGGGCTGCGGCGGGGTAATGCGTGTGGCACCTATAGGGCTATACTTTACCGACACGACAATGGACATAGAGCACAGTGATATGCTTGCGGCAGATGCGGCGGCGCTCACACACGGGCACGAGCTCGGGTTTATCCCTGCGGCCGGGCTTGCACACATTGTAAGGCTTGTAAGTGAGGGCAATATCACGCTTAAAGAGGCAGTACAGGATATGCTGAAAACGACAGGTGAACTTTTTGCGGGCAAAGAGCATATCGGGGAATTTACAGATATAATAAACAAGGCGATAGAATTAAGCGAATCAGGAATAAGTGACCTTGAAGCGGTTCACAGGCTCGGTGAGGGCTGGGTGGCGGAGGAAACGCTCGCGATAGCCGTATTCTGTGCGCTGAGATACGAAAGCGACTTTGATATGTGCATACGCACAGCTGTGAACCACAGCGGCGACAGCGATTCGACGGGGGCTGTGGCGGGGAATATACTCGGCACATACCTCGGAATGGATAAGATACCTGACAAGTACAAGACTTCACTTGAGATCTATGATACGCTGACAGAAATTGCAGATGACCTTTTTGATGACTGTAAGATGAGTGAATTTGGCAAGGTGTATGATCCTGTCTGGGACAGAAAGTACATAAGGGCGATATACCCGTTTATAAGGTAGAAAGATTTGAAATATGTAAAGAGCAGGGAAAACTGTAAACAAAACGTAATATTTTGCCATAAATAATTAACCGTTGCCCACTTGAAAAGAGTGAAATTGTGTGTTATAATTAAAAGGTTAAGAAATGACTTTTTAAACGGCATTTTTGGCGTAAGCTGATATTATCGGAGGGTAATAAAATGGGAGTTCGTTCGGCATTTGCAGTAATGGCAGGCAAGCTTACTGCATTTACGCTTCGGATATTGGGAAAAGGCGCCACATCGCTTCCCGGTGTGGTAATGCTGAAGCTATGCCCGAATATATTAGGTGACCTTGCCAAAGATATTAAAGTAATATGTGTGACAGGCACAAACGGAAAGACCACGACCTGCCATGCCATCGCCGATATGCTTACAGCAAACGGGTATACCTGTCTTTCAAATGAAGCGGGTGCAAATATGATAAACGGCGTTGTTTCGTGTTTTATGAATGCGGCAAGCCTTACGGGGAAGGTCAAGCGTGACTACGCTGTACTTGAATGTGACGAGGCAAGCCTGAAGCATATAACAAAGAGCTTTGGCGGGCTTGATGTGACTGTTGTGGTGACAAACATCTTCCGTGACCAGCTTGACAGGTACGGCGAGGTGCTTACAACGCTTGAACTGATAAAGAAAGGGCTTGCGTTTATCCCGCAGGTAAAGCTTGTGCTCAATGCCGACTGTTCGCTGACATCTTCACTTGCGGAGAGTATGCCGCATAAGGACGTAAGGTTTTTCGGCGTAAACTGTGCTTTTGACCATAACAGTTCAAGTGGGATATCGGATGCGGTATACTGTATAAAATGCAAATCAAAATATAAATATCATTCCCGTACCTTCGGGCATCTGGGGGATTTCTATTGTGAGAACTGCGGCTACAGGCGGCAGGCGCCGAGTGTGGCGGCACAGCAGATAAAGGCGTTTAACACGGGTTCGGCTGATATAACCCTTTTGCTTGACGGAAAACAGTACGAAGCGCAGATAACACTTCCCGGGGCGTATAATATCTATAACGGCCTTGCGGCGGCGGCTGTGGGAAAGGTGGCAGGCCTTGATGACAGCAGGATAATAGCGGCGCTTAAAAAGCTTACCACTCCCTTTGGCAGAATGGAGCATATTGCGCTTCATGATAAGGGCGTTGAGCTGATACTTGTAAAAAACCCTGCGGGGTTCAATGAGGTCATATCATTTCTTACGGCACACTGTACGGGGGAGGATGATATACTGTTCGGGCTCAATGACAATTCTGCGGACGGAACTGACGTTTCGTGGATATGGGATGTTGAGTTTGAAAAGCTCTGCGGGCGCATAGACGAGGTCAAAACGGAAAATCAGAGGTTCTTCTTCACGGGCAGGCGGGGAGAGGACCTGGAAGTAAGGCTGAAATATGCAGGCTTTGATACAAACAGGTTCGTACTTGAAAAAGATTACAGAACACTTATACAAAAGCTGAGGAAAACGGGCAGGCATACATATATGGTGCTTTCGTATACTGTTATGCTCGGATTCAGGGACAAGCTCGGAGAGGTCGTCGAGCTTAAAAAATATGCAAGGTAAGAGAAAATGGATACTATAAGAATATGCCATCTTTATAATGATATACTCAACCTTTACGGCGATACGGGAAATGTTGTATCAATGAAAAAGCGCCTTGAATGGAGAGGCTTTGGTGCTGAGGTGACGGAGCTTTCATTCGGGAAATTTGACACGAATACAAAATTTGATATTATTTTCATCGGCGGCGGGCAGGATTTTGAGCAGGGGATACTGACCGAAGACCTGTTTAAATACAAAGCAGACTGGCTTACCGGGCAGATAGAGAATGATACGACTGTTCTGGCGATATGCGGCGGGTATCAGATGCTCGGCAATTACTATATCACCGATAAGGGCGAAAATATAGAGTTCTTGGGGGCTGTGGATTTCTATACAAAGGCATCAAGCCCGAGAATGATAGGGAATATCGTTTACCGCACCGAGCTTAACGGCGGGCATAATGTGGCGGCGTTTGAAAACCACAGCGGCAAGACGTACCTCGGCAAAGGCGTAAAGCCGCTTGGCAAGGTGGTAAAGGGCTTTGGCAATAACGGCGAGGACGGCACCGAGGGCGCAAGGTACAGAAATGTATTTGCGACCTATGGACATGGACCGCTTCTCCCTAAAAACCCTGCTTTTTGTGACAGTATCCTGCTTAGTGCGTTAAAGACACACGGGGTAAATGATCTGAGCGAGCTTGATGACAGGATAGAAAATGCGGCGCTCAAAAACGCGCTTGACCTTTACGGGTAAGGGGGAGAGATATGCTTCACGGATATATAGATGTACCGACGTTTGCGTATTTCGAGTTTAAGAACATCTGGTCGGGGAGTGTGTTCAGGGAGTTCAATTACAAGATATACCCGATATCAAATGACGACGGCAAAGAGCTGAAGCTTATAATCTGGTTCGGAATGAAAAGCATTGATTCGATAAGCGAAGATGATTATCAAAAGGTCATGCATTTTGATTTCAGCGAGGACGGGTACGAAAAGCTCAAAGCGGCTGTAAATGCTGAAATTGACAAATATATTGTCGAAAACAACATAGATCTTAATGAAGACGAAGAAGAATAAGGCTGTGCATAAAAAGTGCACAGCCTTATTCAGATATAGAGGAGGAAAATGCTTATGTCAGAAGCCTTTCTGACAAACATTGTAATAGTATTATGCCCGAATACAGAGTGATCATACATTGTTTTCATATTTTTTTCTGAGTTCTTCAAGGGCTTTTTTCTCAATACGGGAAACATATGACCTTGAGATATCAAGCTTCTTTGCGACTTCGCGCTGAGTAAGCGGCATATTACCGCAAAGACCGTAGCGAAGTATAATTATCTCGCGTTCTCTGCCGGAAAGAGTTGAGTTGATGATCCTGTAAAGCTGCTGCGAGGATATTTTCAGCTCGATCTCGTCGTCAATACAGGTGTCGTCGGCTATCATATCCATAAGCGTCAGCCCGCCGTCGTCTGATGATGAATCTATAGGCTCTGAAAAATGAACATCATTGGCGCTTTTCTTTCCTGCACGGAAATGCATAAGTATCTCATTTGCTACACACTCCTAACGGCCTTTTTGTGATAGGGGATTTTTGCGAGTGCATGATGTAGATATGGATATTTTCACCGTCCCATTCTATACGGCTGACAAAGCATCTTATAAGGTCGCGCTTTTTTGTTACATCAAGCCCGTCAACACTTTTAGCAAAGGAGGAGAGCATATCGGCAAGCGACTCAAAGCTTTCATCGGAAAGGTCATTTTGTGATATAAGGCGGCGGTATTCTTCTATTGTGGCATCACATTGCTCGGCGCTTTTATGGAGGGAGTTTATCTGTGTGATTATATCCTCTGCCGCCTTGCTTTGCCCTGCAAGGGAGAGTGCTTTTACAAGATTTGAGCATTCGGATTCGATCTGTTTTTTCTTGGATCTCAGCTTTTCTATTTCTGCGGTGTAATCGGCAAAGGTTTCGGAGAGGTCTTTTTTTGAGCCTTTTAAAAGCCTTATCAGCTCGGAGTTATCATCGCCGAGCTTTTTTATTTCGCCTATTACCTGCAAGTCAAGGTCATTGCCGTTTATACGTTTCATATTGCATTGTTTGCCGTGGCTTTTTTCTTTCATCTCGCAGAGGTAGTCATAAACACGCTCACCGCGTTTATTAAGGCGGCTTGAAAGCTTGGGGCGCATATAGCTCCCACAGTCCTTGCAGATAAGCAGACCCGAGAGGAGAGCCGCGTTGCTCCTTTGTCTGCGGTAGGACTTAGCTTTATTGAGCCCCAGAAGGTGCTGAGCCGCTGCCCAATCCTTACCATTGATAATGCCCTTATGCTTGCCGACGGCGATTATCCATTCTGACATATCCTTTAGCTTCATGGACTTGCCGCTTACCTGCAAGGTCTTATTATACGCAAGCACACCGTTATTGCCGTCAAAGTCGCTGTCATCGGCATAGACCTGCATATTATTATCCTTAAAATTGGAAAGAGCGTCGCTGTCATTGATAAGATAGACGGGGTTTTGCAGGATAGTTTTGATCGCAAAGCGCGAGAAGTTGATGCCCGTCTTGGTCTTTATACCATTATTGATAAGGTATGTTTCGACCTTGGTGAGAGAGCGCAGTTCAAGGAATTTTTCATAGACGGTCTTGACTATATTTATTTCCTCGGGGAGCTGTTCAAGCATTTGCGCCTTATGGACTTTGCCGTCAACTGTAACGCTGCCGACAGTTCCCACACTTTTATAGCCCGTAGGGGGATTGCCGCCGAGCCAGCGCCCCGATTTTGCAAGCTCACGCATATTATCGGTGATACGCTCGGTGATTATATCACGTTCAAGCTGAGCGAACACGGAGGATATCATCATCATAGCCTTGCCCATAGGGGAGGTATCGTCAAGGTTATCGCTGACAGAGCGAAAGGCGACGTTATGCTCCTTAAGCTCGTCATAGGTCTTGACAAAGTCGGCGGTATTACGGCTTATCCTATCAAGGCGGTAGCAGATAACGAGCCTGAACTCACCCTCGCGACAGCGGCGCATCATCTCCTGAAACTGTGGGCGCTTTGTGTTCCCTCCCGAAAAGCCCTCGTCCTCAAACACGACGATATCCTTATCATCTATATGGTAGGTCGCCTTAAGCTCACGGGTACACATCTCTATCTGGTTGCCGATGCTCTCGCCCTTGCCGGTGAATCTGGATTTTCGGCTGTATATGGCGAATTTGCGGAGGTCGGTCATGGGGGTCACGCCTTTCTAAATATATTTATATGGTTTTATATCGGTATGGATATTATAGCATATTGTGGGGAGGGTGTCAAGGGGGGAGTAATGTGTGCTTGGTGGAGTGTCTGAGGCAGTTAAATTACTGAGAAGCGTTTGAATATGAAGGGTTTTGTCATACCGACTCGACAAAATGGCAACTTGGCATTAATTTTGTCGAGTAACTCGATAAAAATTTGTCGAGTGACTCGATAAAACTGCCTTTCGGATGTATATTTTTATCGAGTGAAGGAGGAGGTGAACGAGTTTGCGATTTTGAGGTAATTACCGCAATATAAAAATGCGATCGTAAAATAATATTGCATTTTTGTTAAGTTCATGGTATAATAGTATGTAAAGATATACCCTGTCAGCGCAATTGTCAAACTATATAAAGACTTATCAGAAACTTACATAGGAGGCGTAAGTATGAAACGGCAAATATATATGAAGCCTGTCAGCACCGAACAGCATCAAAACATGGTTCGGAGCGTTGCCGGAACAATGGCGATAGAGGGCATCACCTTGAGCGAAGCGAGCAGACACAACCTTGACAGATATGCAAGCGGTCAAGTGAATTATCAGCAGCTCATTTCAGAACTAAAAGCAAAATACCAGAGGGCGAAGTGAATGTTTTCAAAATATGATGTGTACACCACAGTGCAGTATCTAAGGACAAATGTTGCCTTTTTACTTAATTAAATAGCTACAAACAACGACCCTGCCCGTTTAATCAAAATACGGACAGGGTCTGTATTATTTATCAGCTTTTGTGCCAAAGCGATTTTCCTATAAATATATGCTCTCAGCGTTCCTACGCCGAGACTATCTTAAAGGTCTTCTTTACCGTCCCCTTATAGCTTCCCTTGCCGGTTATCGTAATAGTTGCAGTGCCGACCTTTTTATTGCTTTTGTAGGAAACGGTATAGTCTGTTCCTTTTTTGAGGGTCACGCCGCCGAGGGTGACTTTTACCGCAGGCTTTATTGCTTTGCCGGTATATTTATACTTTTTGCTTACTCCCGTGACCTTAGCTTTGGCGACAGATGCTTTGGTTATCTTAAAGGTCTTTTTAATGCTGCCGGTGTAGTTCCCTTTACCCTTTATAGTAACAGTCGCAGTGCCGACAGCTTTGTTGTTCTTAAAGGAAATCGTGTAGTCTGTGCCCTTCTTCAAGGTCTTGCTGCCAAGCTTAACTGTAGGTGTCTGAGTTATCGCCTTGCCTGTATAGGACTTATTTGAAAGTCCGCTTACCGTAGCCTTAGTAACAGATGCAGCATTTATCTTGAAGGTCCTGCTTATAGTGCCTGTATAATCGCCCTTGCCGGTTATGGTAACGGAAGCTGTGCCGACGCTTATGTTGTTTTTATATGTGACGGTATAGTCGGTTCCTGATTTAAGTGTTTTGCCCGAGAGGGTGACAGTCGGGGCAGGCTTTATCGCACTGCCGGTATAGGTCTTATTTGTAATGCCTGAAACTGTAGCAGCAGAAATGCTCTCCGTTTTGATGAGCTTGGCTGTATAAGTGTCCTTATAGCTGTCGCTGCATATCGAGCAGGTGTGGAGGGTGTAGCCCTGTGTATCGTAGGTTGGGGCTATCACCTTATCTGTATATCTATGTGCGGTTTTGGGGATAGAGACTGTTTCTGCTTTGCTGCATATGCTGCATTTTCTTGTCTTTGAGCCCTCTGCCGTGCAGGTGGCAGCCTTGGTCACAGTCCACTCACCGAATGAATGCTCCTCATGTATTTCGCCGGGTTTAGTCGACCCGTCGTAATTATACGATGTGTGCGGTGCTGTATTTGTGTTTCTGTCAACATTCAGAGCCTCGACCTCGCTTTGAGTGAGCGTAATCATATCGAGATATTTTTGATCTAATTTCCCATAGTCGATAAGTGTCAATATCTCGTAGATATCATCACAGCAGTCCTCATCAAAGGCAAAGTGATCTGCCACCCAGCATTGTTTTTCATCATTGTACTTGAAAAGTACAGTTCTTTCCTTTGTGGTTATCTCGTCTACTTTATCTGTTAAAACATAGCAGCCCTCTGCTTCGTTATATTCACGTTCATAGTGATGTTTTATCTGGGGCAGCTTATAATTTGTAAGCAGGATATCGCTTTTCGGGTGGTCTGCAAACCTTTCGCCAGGAATATATTGTTCCCAGTTGTTGATATATCTTCCGTCTATCCATGTGTCAGAGCCATATCTGAGATCTCCCCATATATACCTTTTAGTGCCGGGGTCGGATTCGTTCTGAATTATAGATATATTATCATCACGGCTTATATTGTAGAGATATGCATAGCTCGGTACAATTTCGAGTTTACCGTTTATGTAGGCGTAATTGGTGTTGACCCTTACCCACGAGCCGCTGCCGACTTTTCTGCATATATCCTCATAGTTAAGCTCTCCGTCTCTCGGAACATCATTGTCCATTTTCATTGCCGAGTATTCTTTGAGCAGTGCACGTGTGTTTTCAAGAGTTATTTTTGTGCCGTTTGTTCCAAAGGTGTAATACTGCTTTATTTTGTCAGATGATATAAGCTGTCCGTCACCTTTACCTGCACCGCCGTAGGAGCGTGTTTCTCCCTTATAGGTGACATTTATCTGGTAATGATAATAATCGTCCCATTCATATGTAGAGCTGCTGTCAAGTCTCCTTGATACCTGAGCCATTATGCTCGGAAAGCCCAATGAATCAAATATAAATGGGTAAACGTATGATGCGAATAATGGCTGGGAATCCTCACGGAGAAAAGGGCTGAAAATATAAAAGCTAAGGTCTGCATGATTTGCTGTCAAAAGGCTCCAGTACTCATCGGCTTTTTTTAACTCACCTCTGATACGTGATCCGCTGTAAAGGCATATTGATGTAAAGCCGTCTTCTACAGAGTCCATTTTTTCAAAAAAGCCAGAACCGGTCGCATATGTATCTATCAGGTAATCAATTTGATCTTTTAATGCAGGAAGCTTTAGCTTTATACCGGTATCTCTGGCATCGTCGCCTGATGTATCCTGAAGCACCACTTCACCGCCGTCAGTTGTGCCGCTTCTGAAGATATATCCGCCATTCACACGACCGGTCTTAGGGTCATCATATTTTATATCGGCAAAAATTTCATCTTCAAAATCTATTGCAGACAAAAAACCTGTGGAGTTTTGTATTGATTCATCTATAAATCTGAAAGAGTTCGGGTCGGGATTATCCGTCTTAACAAAGAAATACTCATTAAACGGAGAAAGAAGCGGCGTTATCTCATATGTATAATCGGTAACGCTTTTTTCCTTTGCCTGAGCTGTAATGCTGCTCACTAAATACTCGGAAACAGCCGTCTCGGGCAGCACCGCAGCACTGCTTAGTATTATTCCGAACGCTGTAAATAATGATATAAGCTTTTTCATACTCTTCCTCCTATCAAAAAGGCAAGTGCGATTGCATACGCATTGGATATGGATACACTTTTATTATATAGGTTTTTATGGGGTTTGTCAATAATAGGCAATGAAAGTGCAGAGCGGCATATTGAGAATAACTGCTTGATATGATATAGGTATATGTTTTATTTGCTAAATTATTATTCACTCCATATCAAACACCATATCCACCTGCTCCAGATCCAGCAAATAGTATTTTCTGCTTTTCTGCCGGTTCTCGATAAGCAGATGATCTGGGATAAGAGACAGTTTAGTCCTTAGTGTATTATCAGATATTCCCATATGAACGACAAGCTCTTGTCGGCTGAGACCTATGTTGGAAAACAGTGCGGCTTTTATGAGCAGATCATAAAGATCAGCCATATAGGGTTTATATGAGTTTGGCAGCCTGTTTGTATATTTAAGGTAGTAAGTCAACTTTTGCTTTTTATCCTCAAGTGTTTCCAGCAGCTGGCTCATAGATTTGACGACTATCTCAAGAAACATTTCTACAAAAGGTGTCAATTCACCTTTGTTACGAGGGTCGTTGCATATATCAAATGCTTTATAATATTTGGATATGTTCTCCTTTATAGTGTAGGAGAGTCTGAAGCCTATCAGTGGGGTAAGCTGATCTGATAGAATATAGCTGCTTATAAAACGGCTTATTCTTCCGTTGCCGTCATAAAATGGGTGTATATAGCCAAAAAGATAATGAAAAACCGAAATTCTTATAAATATATCTATGTCATCATCATTAAGTATAGCTAAGCTTTGTTCGAGTGTCTTTATTACCAGGCTCTCCGGAAATAATCCTTTATGGATCACCTTTTGAGATGCAGACTGTACCTCGACACCTTCTTTTCTGAAGATAACACCGTCAGGAAGGCTATCGGGGTCGTTTGCTTTTATCTCATCATAAAAAATATCATCATATACCTTTCTTATGTCCTGACAGGTTTTGAATTCAGTTTTCTGATTATTCCAAAGGGCTTCATACTTTGCAACAAGCCCGACAAAGCGGTCACGTTTGTTTTGTTTAGACAGATCCTGTAATATTCCTTCTATTTCTTTGCGGGTACTGTGAACACCCTCAATATCGTTTGTCAGTAGTATTTCGTCTATTAGACATTTTTCGGTAAACTGTTCAATAGCTACACCTGGCAAAGAGTGACATATATCAGCAACCTTTTTGTCAAGGCGTTCTATCGAGATTATTTGTTTAAAAATTTCGGGGGTCTGACAGATAAACGCAGGATAATCACCGATGTTTACATTAAGGTGCAGAGCATTACTGTCATTATATCGACGTTCATATTCTTGCTTATATTCTTTTTCGTTCATATAAAAAATTATCCTTAAAGGCTTTTCGGGCATACATTATCATCTCCTGCTATATATTATATGAAGTCAAACGCAAATTCAGCCGAATTTGAGTAAGGATATATCTGTAAATATAAGTAAAACGCAAAATATGGCTGTTTTTGCGTTTCTTGATATCATTATAGCATTATTAAGCGTAAAAGTCAAGGTAATTTGAGTTTTGTGGGTCTGGTTAATTCTTTTTCTTATCATTTTTTACTGCGTTTTGCCAAAAAGTCTTAAATTCTTATAAGTTTTTTCTTCTACATCGAAAAAACTTTTGACTTCATAAAGCATTTTTGGTATAATAGAAAAAACACAGACAAAATTTGTTAACGAGGTGCAGCAATGAAAAAAGTTATACTAAAAAGCGGAATAACAGTTCCTGCCATAGGTCAGGGGACGTGGAAGATAGGCGACTATGCTGACAAAAGAAAACAGGAGATAGGTGCCCTCAGAACAGGCATCGAGCATGGCATGACGCTGATCGACACGGCGGAGATGTACGGAAGCGGCAGGAGCGAGATGTTAGTGGGCGAGGCGATAGCGCCATATGACCGTGAGAAGCTGTTTATTGTTTCAAAAGTGCTGCCGAATAATGCCGGGAGAAAAAATATGCGCCGCTGCTGTGAGGAAAGCCTTAAACGCCTTAGGACCGACTATCTGGACCTTTACCTTTATCATTGGCGTGGGAGCATTCCCCTTAGTGAAACAGTGGAGTGTTTGCAGGAATTAAAGGACAGCGGACTTATCAAAGAGTGGGGCGTATCGAATTTTAACACCGCCGATATGCAGGAGCTTGAAGCGCTAAAGCTCGGCACAAACTGCGCTGCCGTTCAGGACCTGTACCACATCGGCTCACGGGGGACAGAATACAGTCTCAAGACTTATCTCAGAGACAACGGCATTGCTTTTATGACGTATTGTCCCCTTGCGATAAACGGCAGTCTGAGGCGCGGCATCACCGAAAATGCGGTGATAAAAAAGATTGCATCAGCTCACGGTGCAACAGTTCAGCAGATAATGCTTGCATGGGCGATTCGTGACGGAAACACTATCGCTATCCCCAAAAGCTCGTCGGAAAAGCACACCATTGAAAACGCACAGGCGGCGGAGATACAGCTCAGTGATGATGAGCTGAAAATGCTTAATGATGAGTTCCCGGCACCGGATAGGGAAACGGCGTTGGATGTGGAGTGAGAGTTTAGCGCTTTTTTCTGCGGTGACACAAAGAATCTCAAAACCGAAAATATAATAAATAATTCAGCCCCCTGCGTCAGTATTTGACGGCAGGGGGCTTTGCCATAAAAAGCATTACTATCTCATAAAATCATGCCTATATTCAGCACTTATGCTGCTGTACATAGTTAAAGGTGCATAATAAAGAACGGATATGTTATAAGCCTTAGGATTGTTGATCTTTGTTGTGGTTTTAGAGATGCACTCCAATATGTATTCCATATGGGTCTGGTCAATATTCAGAAATCTATCCTTTACCACAGAATGAGGAATGTTCTCCTTGCCAACTTTAATTGTATTAGATGACGAGCATATGACTTCTACCATAGTTTCTACAAGCTCATCAAGCTCTTCGATGCTTCCGAATGGTCGGTGTTCAGGCTTTTCAAACTGATAGGCTTCAACAAACCAGTCATAAGCAATGTTTTCTTTGATCAGTGCTCTCATATCATCTCTTTCCTTCAGAAACCTTGTTCCCTCGTCTTGATATGAGTGATTTGATTTGGTAGTTATTATATCCTCATTCTTACTATTATATAAGGAAGAGTCGTCTTCTTCGTCGTCAAGAAGGTCGTTTTCCGGCGCTTCGGAAAGCGTATCTTCCTCCTCCTTGACATCGCCTTCGCCGCCTTTTAAAAAGCTCATTACATAGATCCTGTCGGGTCTGCCCTGCCCACGGTGGACTCTTCTTATAAGCCCGACACCGTATTCGTCGTCAAGCTCACGCAGCAGTCTGGTCGCCTTGTCCTTCCCGATACCGAGAACCTTGCATATTTCTTTTACTCTAAAATATACATACACGTGCCCGTTCTTGTCATACCATTTGTTCTTTTTTGAAATCCCGGCTCTGTCGAGCAGCAGAACGTATAGAACTTTGGAACTTAGCGATAAGCTGCTATGCTCCTCTTTCATCAGAGCTTTAGGAAATCGATAAAAAAGATACTTGTAGGTTTTGTTTTTGTTTATTGGTTCGTACATATATAACCCCTCCTGCATTTTTAATGAAAACTATTGCCTGTGTTTTTATCATACAGCGTTTCGATACAGATTTGGCAGGACTAATCGGGGGTTATTTTATTTTTTTAGTAAAATATAATTCCTGAAGACGGAGGGCTTATTAATGGTGATTGAGCTATTAATTATCTGCATTTGGGAGAGAATAGTCTTATAATATTCATCATACGAATCGCTTACGATTTCAGAATCATACTCAAATGTAGAATCACCATTAGCCATACATTCTGTCATTGATAGTGCCGATATATGGAAGTCCAACATTATACTTTCAGTAGTTGTTGCATTGAATACTTTATATATCTCATAATTGAAAGGCAAAACAAATACTGTATCACGGAAATTATTAATGTTTGCTATTATAACGTTGTATAGGAACTCATGAAGCGACAATAAGCCGTGGTCCTTTTTACTTTTCCTAAATGTAAGAACTTCTATAATATGTCTATTTGAATCGGGGGAAAGGTCGTACACTATAATCAAACGTCTTGAATTGAAGCTATATATTGAAAAACCAATAAGTGTCGGAGGATTGTTTATAAACTCGTTGAACTTTTTGTTTGTCTCCTTTGAAATGATTTTAGAAATTAATTCATAGCTTCCGGATCCGAGTTCTGTCAGCAACAGCTGGATATTATAACAATCGTTGCAAACATAGTTGATGAGCCGCTTTGTAGCCTTTAACTCAATGTCGATAGTTTCAGGATAACTCTCATGTGGTGCCTTATGATAGACTTTAAATACAGTCCTTACCTTGCAGGGGGAGTCAGGATCGGGTTCACTAAGGTCTTTTACCTTTATACTGTCGTGAGGCAGCTTTAAGTATACTTTCTTTGAACAATAATGATAAGTGACCGACTTTTTGCCAATAACTGTTTTAAATAAAACAAAATCCATACCATTCTCCTATGGTCTCGGGGGTCAGGGAGAATGGCATGGATATATATACAAACGGCCTGAAAAGCCAAAAAATGGAAAAAGGAGCGCAGGGCCGAGTGCATATATGCAGCATATATGCTACTTATCCATACGCATTAGCCCGCATTGCGGATGTGCGCTCCTTTTATTGCTTACAATAATCTTCAATTTTCAAGTTGCTTTTTTATAATAAAAAAGGGCAAAAAAATAGAGAGTGCGTTTGTAAACTTACACTCTCATACTAATATTCTTGACTGATTGTATTATAGCACAAATAATATAGAATGTCAATATTTTTTTAAAAAAAATATAAAAACCCCCGATTAGTGTTCTATATAGTCTCCTTGTATACATTATAATTAAGCTATGAAAAGCATATATTTAAGTGTAAGTGTAAAGGAGGCCAAAAGCTATGAATATAATTATACATCTGCCGGAGACGGAGGAGGGCATAGAGGAATTAAACCGTCAGGTGGCGAAATGCCACGCTGATATGATAGTCAGGAATATAAATAAGTTAAACACCAGTAAAAGTGAAAAAGAAAAGCTGCTGAATAAGGTCGTACATATAATTGAGCAGCAATAACGTATATTTAGCCGATATCGAGAGATATCGGCTGAATATTTATATTCTATTTATAAAGTATTTATATTATGCGAATTTTTTCTTGCGAAAATGTTGGCGTGTTGACAAAGGCCAAAAAATATGGTATATTATATGTTCTTAAATTTAGGTGTATAAACGTATATATAAGTTCAGATATATATTTTTAACGGATATAAAAATTTATGGTATAATTGCCACAGGAGATATATATTTTTAGCTCGTATGTTGTCAAAACGGATTTTATATGGTATAATATAATTACGGAGTTTAAAATTATGAGTTCAGAGTTTCTGATATAAATCAGAATTTCTGGGCTCTTTTTTTATTTCCGAATTTTTATATACAGGAGGTTTTTAAACTATGAAAAAAATCACAAACAAGAACGAGGCTATAAATGAGCTTATCAGGGGAAAGGACAACGTATACTATATCGGAGACGAATCGGCTTTGAATGAGTATATCCGTATAACTCAGGACTCGCTGAACTTGCTCATAACTTCGGTCATTGAAAGCGAGGCCGCAAGGCGAGGGTGTCTGGATATTTATACGCTGCTGTCAGGGCAGGAGGAAACCAAGGGCGAGAAAGAGCGTCGCTGTTTAGAAATAGCAGACACATTAATTATATATGATATCGACGCAATGTCGCAGAGTGACTTTGGCACGCTGTATATACTTAAGAGAATGTGTTCTAAATTTCCTCGCCTTATAATCGTAGGCGATGTTTTAAGCTATATCGGTTTGGGCGGAAACTACTACTCGTCACCTATACAGGCTTTTGAGTGGGAGTGCTTTAAATTCACAGAAATTGACCTTCGCAAAAAGCGCTTGGATACTGATTTTGAAAATCAGCTTGAGGCTTTGAGAATGGGCGATAAATCCGTTATAGGCTGGTTGAATGCCAACTGCAAAGCGGGCGATGAGCCTATAAAGCTTGTGATGTCGACACATAAGGCATACGAGTATGCGTTGGACTGCTTCGACAAAACTAACAAGCACAGGCTGGAATATGAGGGTGTAACAAAGGGCAACTTCTATGAGGAGGATATGCCGACCTATCCAAACCTGTCACTATATATAGGTCAGCGTATAATGTTCGTAGATGACGACCCGAACGGAAGATATATCCGTGGCGATGTCGGATATATAACCGGGGTTTACACAGGAGAAGTGCATATAAACCTAAATGATGAGATTATTAAGGTCAGACCGGTGACTTGGCATAAATATAAGCCAGACTATATACTCAACGAGCTGTTTGAAGAAGAGCTTGTGATGAAAGACGTTGCCGAGTTTTCGCAGCTGCCGATTATACCGGTGGATATGATATCTTACAGAATGAGCAGAGGGGTTAGATTTGACAGTATAGAATTTAGCCCTCTGACAAAGTACGACGGCGAGTTTTATAATTTTATAAACCGTGTAAAGAGCAGGAACGGCATCAAGCTGACAACTAAAATCAGCGATGAAGATGTCAAGATAAATAAAGATGTGATAGAGTGTTATCTTGACTCGTAAGCTTAAATCGAGGGGCTGAGAATGCCCCTCAAATTTATATCTTAAAATGAAAGGAGTTTTTATATGGGAATTTATATATACGGCGAATTTGCGCCGACAAGAATTGATAAAAAAGACTGGGAGAGGACTTATAATGATACCCTAAAGCTTGTCGAATACGGACAGCTTGCCGAGTGCGAGTATAAGTATATAAATGGTTTGAAGGTACCTTGTATGGTTCCAACGGTCGAGAAGGACAATCACTGGAGCACGACGGGAGATATGTTAGCAGGCAAGTGTATAGAGAAATATAGCTTATACAGAGATATATCACACTATACGGCAAAAAACATAAATATACATAACCCGGCGCTCGAATTGCTATATGATAGGGCTATAAAAAATAAAACCGAACTTGACGATATGTTCAGCCTGTATTTTTGCAATAAAACTCAGGGCAGCAATCCGCATATGATTTTGTTATCTATTGCCTGCGTTATAACAAATGATTTCCCCGAAGCGGCTGTAGTGCATGGGGATATAACCCACGCTCAATGTATAAAAGCCTGCGAAATTGCAGAAAAAGTTTTGGGCAGACATATAGATCTGCCTATACAGTACGATTATAAAAGGCTTTATTCATCACTTATAAATGAAGGCTATACGGACTATGAGCTGTTTAAGCGTTTTTATAATATTTATAGCGGCTGGGCGGATAAAACGTATATAGATTTTATACACGGTAAGTTTCCTGAGGACTTTTTTATAGAGTATTATAAGGATAAAAAAATGACTTGGCCGCTGGATATATTGGTTAAAGAATGGCTTGAAAGAGAGTTATCTCTTGAAGGGCTTTTTAAGGTTTACAAGTCGTTGTATTCCGGAAATTCGGCTCTGCAAACTCTTATAGACATTATGATCATAGGTCAGGTGCACATAAAGGATAAAACGGTGTATGACTTTACTGAACAGAGTGAGTATAATGCTATTCCTGATGACGTATCTATGCTGTTTGCACGGCTTATGGCTAAAATGACCGGATATAGCAGATATATAATTGATGCGTATATTCCGCTGAAGGAGCTTCGGGCTAAATTTATATCTTGTTTTCCGAGCTATAGTGTGAGAGAAATGTTTGAAAAAGCGATTTTAAAAAGCAGAAACTCAAAGGTTGAGGGGTTATACAGGCAGGTGTTTGATTTAAGCGATGAGCTTGATAAAAAAGCCTACGATATAAATGACTTGCGCTTTATGTATTTATGGGACGAGAGCAAAACAGTCGAACCTACGATTTGGAACAGAATGCTTGATTTTGTGAGAACTGCTGATGAGCTTGGGCGTGAGACCGTATCGGGATTGCTTAAAAAGTCCGGAAACAGGCTTGCGTATATATGCAAGTATCTGGTTAAATACTATGCTTTACCGGAGGAGCTTGCGGAAAAGATTCTCACAAATTATACAGATGATGATTATATAGCGAAATATATCGGGATATTTGGTACGGGGTTTAATGAAATGGATACACATTTGATGTGTCACGTTTTGATGATGAATGAGATGTTGCTTAATAAGCTTATGGAGGAAGTGAAAGGATAAAGTAATCGCCCCTGTTCTTACCAAGTGGTAGGAACGGGGCGTTTTTATTGTATATCTAAAATAATAATATCGTACCCGCCAACCCCACCCCGCCCTATCCGAAAAAAACAAAAAATGATATAATACCTCCGAAGGAAAATCAATGACCCGAGGAGATTATGATCATGGCACGGATAAAAGAAATCAAAATGCAGTTGCGACACCAAGAATGGGCTGATATGGTCAAAGATTGCCAGTCAAGCGGAAAGAGTATAGATGAGTGGTGCAGACAAAATGGTATTAAGGTCTGCACTTATTACAAAAGACTTCAGGCTCTGAGAACAGAGCTTATTGAAGAAACAGAAAAGCAGACCATTGTTCCCGTCAGCATTAATGGTAGTCTTTGTAAGGATACCGCTCTGTGTTCGGGAGCAGCAATAACGGGCAGTACGTCAAATGTGATAATTCGTAAAAACGGCATTGAGATAGAGCTGCCGCAGAATATACCGAAGAGCAGATACTTGGGATGCGCCATACTAAGGTAAAGCCACTGCTTGATAAGGCCTATGAGATCATAAATACACTCAGACCGGGCAAAGGCTCAAATCTTGGCACGGCGGTCACTTATGCCAAAAATCAGAAAGAAAAGCTATACCTGTTTATTGATGACCCGAAGGTCGAAATGAGCAACAATCTTGCCGAGAGGACGGTAAAGCCTTATGTAATAAACCGCAAGAATTTCCTTTTCAGCGATACATAAAAGGGAGCTGATGCAAGTGCTGCAGTTATGAGCATCATCGAGACAGCCAAAAGAAACAGTCTTGATGTTTACGGATACCTTCTTTATCTTTTGACCATACTGCCCAAGTGGGGTAAAGCCCCGACCGAGGCGCAGCTTAAATCGGTAATGCCGTGGAGCATGGCGCTTCCGGCGTATTGCAGGCAGGCTTACAGTGAGGTACAGTAAGGTATAGTTGGGTATAGTTGGGTATAGTCAGGTAGAGTAAAAAACAGTTGTTTATATGGTTAAAGCTGAGGTTTAGTTAAATCTCGGCTTTTTCTTTTTGGGGGCTGGGAGGGGTTGGCGGGTACGAAAAAACATACGGGATATATCCTTTATTTATTGCTGAGATATAAGACTTTCAGTATATTAAGTATAAATCATATATCGTATAAATTAAGTATAAGTCTTACATATACATATAAAAATCGGCGTGTTGACATTTAAGAATAAATATGTAATAATATATATAGTAGTTTAAGCGCTTTAGTCCGGAGTTTCTTTACAGATAAATTCCGGGCTTTTTTGCATATAAAACTACTTCTGGCTATATATAAAAGCCCTATGATCTCCTTTATATAAGGTTTCTTCATAAGAAAGAGCCTTTTAAAATATATCCTTCTATTATACTTCAACCCTATATCGGGTTACACCGCCTGAGGTGTAACCTGATATCAGAGGGGATAAACTTTAATCGCACGGGAATAAAAGTGTTCTGAAAGCGCTCAGAACCATATATATCTGCAAACCGCCAGCAGAAAAAAATATAAAATATATACCACCTCCGTCAGCGGGTGATATATATAAATATAGCTGACAGGGTCACGGTAAGACTAAAAAAATCCAGATATAAGACGGGTGCAGTCTATAAACGCACATATAAGCCGCTCGGGAGAGGACCAACTTCCTATCTGTAAGATAAAACAATAGTGTTATGATGTATGCGGCGATCGATTTAACGGACATTTATACGAGGAGGAATTTATATGAGAAGACAGAGGACAAGACAATTAACATATGCTTTAAGGGCAAATTTAGAGGGAATGGCAGCTTACGGCGAAAGCAAGAAAACATATAAAGATAAGACTAACGCTTTAAGGAGGCAGAAATATAGAGAACTTATAAATATAGGAGTTTCAAAGTCAGATATATATAAAGAACTCTTGCATATAGACTGTGCAAAAAATAAAATCTTCAGTTATAGCACGATGAAGAACTATATACGTTTCGTCAAGGACTTTGCAGCTTTTGCATATACCAAAGCCGGCACTTCCAGGGTTTCTGTAGAAGATAGCATAAAATATATTCAGCCGTATATCGACTCGCTTATATCCAAAGGCGACTCGCCTAACACTATAAACTTAAAGTTAGCGGCTGTATGTAAAGCTACGGGTCAGTACGTTGTCGATTATACGCACCCTATAAGGCGATATTCCGATGTGACACGCAGCGTAAAAAATGCGGTGAGGGATAAATATAACGATAAAAGAGCAGCTGCGGCTTTGGAGTTAAATCGTGCTATAGGTTTAAGGCGTAACGAGCTTGCGAGGGTGTCTATAAATGATATACATATCGGAGAAAAGTGCGCCTATATTTATAGCAAGGGCAAGGGCGGCAAAAATAATGTGACACTTATATCTGACCCTAAAAAGCTGGATATATTATATAAGTATATGTCGCAGGCTATAGCCAACGGCAGGGAAACGTTGCTTTCTAAAGAGCAGATGAACCACGATGCAGACCTTCACCACGCAAGGGCGATGTGTGCGATTGACGAATATAAAAGAGTGGCTGAGGATATGCGTATAAATCCCGAACGCAGGGAGTATTATAAATCATTTATAAAGGATATATTTAAGAAGTATAACAAACCGCTGTTAGAGGATTTGGATAAGCCGTATTTTTTAAGAGGTGCGGGTAAAAAGCTATGTATATCGCAGGAGAAAAGTTATATATATGATAGAGTGGCGGTTTTATATGTTTCGCTGACGATTTTACATCATTTTAGGAGTGATACTACGGTGCAGCACTATCTTATAAAGTGACGCAAGATATATATTTTTTACACCTATAAAAAATTATGGTATAATAATCACAAGAAGATATGTTTTTAAGCTCGGATGTTGACATTATATAAAAATATGTTATATTATATAGGAGTTAAAACTATGAGTTCAGAGTTTCTGATTTATATCAGAATTTCTGGGCTCATTTTTTATCTCCGAATTTTTATATACAGGAGGTTTTATAAAATGAGAAAAATCACAAACAAAAACGAGGCTCTAAACGAGCTTATCAGAGGTAAGGAAAACGTATATTATATCGGTGACGAGTCGGCTTTGAACGAGTATATCCGTATATCCAAGGACTCGATGAATATGCTGATAACTTCAGTCATAGAAAGCGAGGCAGCAATGCGTGGGTGCTTGGATATATATACGCTTTTGTCGGGTCAGGAAGAAACCAAAGGAGAGAAAGAGCGCAGGTGTTTAGAAATAGCTGATGTGCTGATTATATATGACATTGACACTATGTCGCAGTCTGATTTCGGTACTTTATATACGCTTAAAAGAATGTGCAGCCGCTTTCCTCGCCTTATAATCGTAGGCGATGTTTTAAGCTATATCGGCTTGGGCAGCAACTATTATTCTTCGCCAATTCAGGCAGGTGAATGGGATAGTTTTGCCTTTACCGAAATTGACCTGCGTAAAAAGCGTTTGGATATAGAGCTTGAAGAAAAGCTTGAATCTCTGCGTATGGGCGATAAATCAGTCATATCTTGGCTGAACGCAAACTGCAAGGCAGGCGATGAGCCTATAAAATTGGTTATGTCAACTCATAAAGCATATGAATATTCTTTGGAATGCTATAATAAGTCAAAAAAATATACGTCTGAATATGAGGGTGTTATAAGCGGCAACTTTTATGAGGAAGATATGCCGACGTTCCCGAATCTTTGCCTATATATGGGGCAAAGAGTTATGTTCGTTGACAATGACCCTAACGGCAGTTATATGCGTGGTGATGTTGGATATATAACCGGGCTTTATACCGGCGAGGTGCATATAACCATGAATGACGAGGTCGTAAAAGTCAGGGCGGTAACGTGGCATAAATACAAGCCCGACTATATTTTAAACGAGCTTTTTGAGGAAGAGTTGGTTTTAAAGGATGTTGCAGAATTCTCGCAATTGCCTATAATTCCGGCAGATATGATCTCATACAGAATGAGCCGAGGGGTGAGATTTGACAGTATTGAGTTTAGCCCGATAACGAAATATGAGGGCGAGTTTTATAACTATATAAGCCATGCAAAAAGTCGTAACGGTATCAAGCTGACAACAAAAATCAGCGAGGAAGATATCAAGATAAACAAAGATGTAATCGAGTGTTATCTTGATTCGTAAGGAAAAATGAGGGGCTGAAAATGCCCCTCAAATTTATAAATGGAAGGAGTTTTGATTTATGGGAATATACATATACGGCGAAATAGCACCAACAAAAATTGATAAGAAGTCTTGGGGGAGAACATACGAGGATACGTTAAAACTTGTCAGCTACGGACAGCTTGCCGAGTGCGAATATAAATATATAAATGGCATGAAAATACCTTGTATCGTTCCGACAACCGAAAAGGACAATCATTGGACTGCTACGGGTGATATGGTTGCAGGAAAATGTATAGAAAAATTTAGTTTATACAGAGATATATCGCACTATACGGCAATGGATATGGCTATACAAAATCCTGCGCTTGAACTTTTATATAATAGGAAAGTCAGAGATAAAAAGCTTGACGATATGTTCAGCCTATATTTCTGCAACAAAACGCAGGGCAACAATCCGCATATGATCTTGTTATCTGTCGCCTGCGTGATAACAAATGATTTTCCCGAGGCGGCAATTGTTCATGGGGATATAACTCACGCACAATGCGTTAATGCTTGCGAGTTGGCGGAAAAGGTTTTGGGGCGTAGAATAAATTTGCCGTTGCAATATGACCACGAAAGATTATATTCTGCGCTTATAAATGAGGGATATACGGAATATGATTTGTTTAAGCGTTTTTATTCTATATATACGGGCTGGGCAAATAAAGCGTATATCGAATTTATACATAATAAATTTCCTGAAGAATACTTTATATCTTATTATAAAGAAAAAATCAATTCTTGGCCGTTGGATATAGTCGCAAAAGAGTGGCTTGAAAGAGGGCTGTCGCTTGAAGGGCTATTTGATGTATATAAGTCGTTGTATTCCGGAAATTCGGCTTTGCAAACGCTTATAGATATAATGATTGCAGGGCAGGTTCATATAAAGGAAAAAACGGTGTATGATTTTACGGAGAAAAGCGAATATAACGAAATTCCCGATGATGTATCTATGTTGTTTGCACGGTTTATGGCTAAACTGACCGGCTATAGCAGATATATAATTGATGCGTATATTCCGCTGAAAGAACTCAAAGCGAAATTTATATCTGCCTTTCCGAGCTACGATGTGAGGGGTATGTTTGATAATGCGCTAACCGATAACGGAAATACAAAAGTTGAGGAATTGTATAATCAGGTATTTGATTTAAGTAATGAGCTTGAAAAGAAAGCTTACGATATATCCGATTTGCGGAATTTATACCTTTGGAACAAGTCAAAGACGGTCGAGCCAATGCTTTGGAACAAAATGCTTGAACTCGTGAGAACTGCCGATGAGCTTGGGTGTGAGGCGGTATCGGGCTTGCTTAAAAAGCCTGAAAAAAGGCTTGCATATATCTGCGAGAATCTTGCAAAGTATTATGCTTTGCCGGAGAAACTTGCGGAGAAAATCTTATCAAGATATACAGATGATGATTTTATCGCTAAATATATCGGGCTTTTGGGTATGCCGTTTGATGAGCTGGATACGCATAAAATGTGTTATGTTTTGATGATGAATGAAAAGTTGCTGGATAGGCTTGTTGAGGAAGTGAGAGGATAAAGATTTAGCCCCCGTTCTTACCTTAAGGGTAGGAGCGGGGGCGGTTTTATTAGTTGCTGTTTGATTTATCGTATATCCGGTCACAAGATATATCTGCTTATTATTCGCTATACTTCTCAGCTCATAACATATCTTTGAGGATTTGTCAACACGCCAACAGCTTTGTAAAATAAAATTTACAAAATATAAATATAATATAAATATTTTGCTGATATCTCTTGTTATCGGCAGATGTTTATTTATTTCACCTTGATTTTCTTTACCTCTGAATATCCGCTATAATACTTAGTGCCGTTTACTGTCTTGTATGTGCGTACCTTTACATAATAAGTCTTGCCCTTTGTGAGCTTTGAGATAGTCTTAGATGTACCGCTTGCGTTGACGGATTTTGTTGTCGCTTTTGTAAACTTGCTCGATGTCGAATAAGTAATCTTATATCCCGTAACGCCCGATACCTTTGTATAAGTTGCTTTGAGCTGCTTTGTCCTGGGACTTGTCAACCTGCTTAGTGTGGTTTTCTTGGGGCATATCTTGAAGGTCGCCTTGACTGTGCCTGTATATGCGCCCTTGCCTTTTATTGTAACTGTTGCAGTACCTATAGCCTTGTTGTTCTTATAGCTTACCGTGTAGTCTGTGCCCGATTTGAGAGTTTTGCTGCCGAGCTTTACTGTTGGGGTCTGAGTAATAGCTTTGCCGGTGTAGTATTTGTTTTTTATACCGCTGACTGTAGCTTTCGCTATTGATTTTGATGTGCTGATAAAACTAATGCTGTATTTATTCGCATACTTTTCGGCTGCTGAACCTTTCGGCGCATAAATAGTTGCATAGTAAACGTGTGATTCATCGCCTATCCAATAACTGCCTGTCCACACTATATCTTTGCCGATGGTTTTTACAGATGCAGGAAGCGTCAGCTTTTCAAGTGTCTTGCTATAACTGAATGCCTCATCACCTATAGATTTAACTCCGCTGCTTACAACAACTTCGGTAAGGTTTTCAAAGCCTGTAAATCCATTTTTCGGAATAGATGTCACAGTGCCTTTTATCACTATCTTCTTGATCTTGGGAGCAATAGCCTCCCAAGGACTTCTTGCCAAATAGTGTGATGACCAGCCGATATCGGAAAGTGAAGGATGATATATCTCATCTATAGCAGCGTCCATATCACCGCTCCCTGATACTGTGAGCACAGAATCTTTGACCGACCACGTCACATTTTTTCCTGCGATACGATAGACCTTTTTGCTGAAAGCACCACTATCTGAATTTATGGTATAAAAGTCAACACAAGTGCTGTTTGATGCATAATACACGATCTTTTTGCCCTTGACTACAGGGTGGCACTCAGAAATTGCAGCTTTCGCCGTAAACTCCTTGCTGAGCTTGTTTCCCAAGCCGTCAATGAACATATAATGCAGCTTATTGTAGGATAACGTATCATTCAAGTCGCTTGCTGTTTCATCGCCTGTGTATTCCTGCTCCTCCCATGTCACAAGGAAACGGTCATCATTTATCTTTGTAAGGTTGAGCCCGATAAATGACTTTGAGTTACCCGAATAATTTGTAAGCCATTTTATCTTGGTATCGCTTCCGTCATGATCGCTGAAAGGTGTTATTGTAAGGTAAATATTGTGAGCTGTTTTGTCATCAATGCTGTCATATTTAGTCTGGTCAATAGATGTTCCTATACCGAGGATATTTTTAGAGGTAAATGCCATATCATCAACGCTTGCATAGCATGGGATCGCCCAGACAGATTCGCGGCTGCCGCCGTAGCCAAACACACCGAAATGATCGAGGTGTGCATCAAAATAATCCGTATCAGTTTTGTCGGCATCAAATCTGGAAATAGTATTGCATCTGCTGCCCTCGCTCTGCTCATATACATAAACGTCCGAGCCTTTTATCCCGATATACTGAGAGAATGAATGCCAGAAGTCGCCGTAAACTATTTTGGTATCAAAGCTTTTCTCGTCCATTCTGATAAGCATCATGCCCTGATGCCCCATACCGACGCTTGCATCATAATAGCCCTCTCGGCCTGTAGCGACAAATAGTACACCGTTATTCTCGGCAATGCTGACCCTTCCGCCCATAAACGGAGTGCGTATCTCATATTCCCAGCCGGACTTTGCGAAAACGCTGCCCGAGCCGATCTTTTTCCAATCCGTATCATATTTGATGATACGCACTACCTCTGTGCCGTCTACACAGTCAGTATTATTTTTGCCTTCAACTACATAATAGGCGTCATTTCCCTTATAGAAACCGCCCCATATCGGGAGTTCCAAAGGAATTTGTTTTTTGCTTTTGAGCACAAGATCATTGTCGTAATACTCAAGACAGATCTTGCTGTTATTGTAAAACACCCTCATGAAACCGTCATTGGTGGTTTCAAGGTATGAATAAGTGATATCGCCTTTGCTGATGTTATCTATGCCGACAGGCGATCCGACATTGTCAGCCGAAACAGTCAGCCGACATGGCAGTACAAACAGCACTGCACATAATAACATAACAAGGACAAGACATCTGCGAATGGTTTTCACGATACACCGACCCTTTCCGTTTTTTAGTATATATACAGTTTACCACATTAGGCCGACTTAGTCAATAAAAAACGAGATAATATGCAGTTTAGCATCTTTGATAGTCTTCATATATACAGTTTATTCCGAGAAGAACCCTTTGAAGCTGTTTTACCATATTAAAAAATATGGTTATCCCTTTAGCACACCACATTTCTGCTATAAACCCTCGTTCGGCTGTGTGCATTCGCACACAGCGAACTCGGGGGAGAGGACGGGGGAGGGCTTCGCCCTCGTTACCGACCCATCGGGGCTTCGCCCCGAACCCCATTATCTAAGGCATTTTAATTGGTGTGTCAAGTATATAACCATATTTCTTATTATAGAGGGCGGGCATAGAGTGTTCGGATAGGGATCACTTCTTTACAGCGCCCTCGCTTAAAATCGGTTTATTTTGTTCCGCTGAGTGCAGTACCGTTTACATACAGCGTGTAGCCGTTTGAAATAACGTTTGCCGCATCGCCGTTAAACTCTGTAACGTAGCTGTCACCCGTGAGTGTCCATGTGCTTGTGCTGTCAAGCGTTACGGAAACTGTGCCGACCTCTGTTGATACCGTGTCACCGTTTGCGTTTGTTATCTTGCCGTTTATATAGCCCTTAAAAGTCGAGCCGTCTGTAAGGCTGAGTGTAAGTGTCGAGTTATCCCCTACCAAAACAGCCCCTTCAAGCGTCTGCTTTGCAGCATTTAGCGTTGCTGTATTGGAGCCGCCGCTCCAGCCGTCATCGCATACCGAGATAAGCACGTTTTCGCTGTCCTCATTCTTTATCGTCACATCTGAAAGGGTTATCACGGCATTTGTGTTAGTAACGTGGAAAACGTGGCCGTTTTTGCTTGTGAGCGAGCCGCCGTTCATCGTGAATGATGACGTTCCGCTGTCAGCATCGCCCGACATCGACTGATATATCATTATAGAGTCCATAAAGGTAGCATTGCCGTTGCATTTTGTGTTGTTTGCCGTCATATCGCAGTTATTGAGAGTTATCGAATTGAGCCCCTCAATGCACACGCCCTCTGAAAGGTTAGAAACAAGCGCTGCATTATCGACCGTTATATCAGCCGTCGAGTAGATAACGGGTGAACCGAGGCCGTTCGAGGTGTATGTTCCGCCGTCAACCGTTACAGTTCCGCCGCCTCTGTCGGTTCTTATAGGCGCTGAGGACTGTCCGCTCGTGGTAACTGTAAGGTCATAGGCCTTTGTGATACCGCCGCCCGTTGTCATTATACCGCCCGAGCCGCTGCCCGTTGTGGTTATGGTCGAATCCTTGATGATGACGGTAGTTCCGTCACCCGATGCGCCGTTGTTAGATATATCCTCTGCACCTGACACTTTATCTAAAGCTTCCATAACAGCATCTGTGTCGGCTTTGATTAATGTATCTGCTACTATATTACGAGGAATCCTTTCACCTTTTATCATAGTATAAGGCTTTGTACTTGATATTTCATTTATAATGATATTCAGTATTGCATCGGCCTCTTTTTTATCAAAGTCATAGTCGCCCTGATACTTGTCGGCAAGGAATAGTTCGAGCTTTCTAAGCGATACATTATTATATAGTATCTTCTCAACTTCTTTTCTATCATAAGCAAAAACGGCCATCTTATCATCATTAATATCCTCAGAAGCTATTGTATCAGAAATCGGCTCACTCTTTCGTTTGTATGAATTTTTTGCCATTGATATCTCCTCATCGGTAAGCTTTTCATCTTTAAAGGTGTAATCATTATAGACTATCCTTCCATTCTCGTAAATTTTGGTTCTCACAAGATAACCTGCTTTTTCAAGCCGTATCAAAGATTTTCGTATGCTTTCCTCGCTGTCGGGCATTTGTGTAGAAAGACCTTTGATCGAAAACTTCCAATTCTTACCGTATGAGAGCAAAGTAACAAGCATACCTCTATCCATACATTTAAGATTTTTATCCCTTATCATAGAATTTCTAATAGTCGTAAAATTCCTGGTCGGTTTGCTCTTTATATTCGGCAATTACAATCCCTCCGCTGCAACTTAATAAACTTAGCTTAGCTTTCAATGTCATTATAGCATCAAAACAAATCAGTTGCCGCGTTTAATATAGGTCTTTATAAAAAAGTGCTTTTTTGAAACTAAAAATGTCTAATCAGCGCGCTTTTCAAAGAATAAAATGCATATTTTTTTAAAAACCTATCTTGGAATTATTCTCCTGGTTCTGAATATGATATACTGTAACCAAAGAGAAAAACAGTAAGTATCAGAGTTTCATAAAAAGGAGGTCTATAATGAATATAATAGTACATATGCCGCAAACTGCCGAGGGCAACGAAAAGCTCCAAAAGGAGGCGGCAAGGCTCCGTGCGGAGCTTATAATAGGAGAGATAAACAAGAGGGAGATGAGTCTGACGCAAAAAGAGCAGCTGCTTGAAAGGGTTATCGGCAAGCTTTCACCCCCTTAAGAAACAAAAACAAGGACTGTTGCATACAAAATGCAGCAGTCTTTGTCTTTTCTGATGCTGCCTAAAACCGCATCATTTATCTGCTCAGGCCTTTGAGCAAATATGTTTCTTACAAGGAATTATTAGCCCTGATAAAAAAATTGTCCCTGTTCTTACCGTGGCCGATAGGTGCGGGGAATCTTTTTGTCGGTTTTATAGTGGTTTCCGGTATGATCGTGGCAGCTTATCGAAGGCTCAAAAATCACAGAAATTTCCGAAAATTATGTTAAACCGTGTCTGCTCAATTGATAAATAGCTGAGTCGCTGTCTAAATATAGAGAACAAAGGAGAAAATGCTTGACATATGACAAAATATGTGGTAAAATCAATTTGAACATTAAAAATTAAACATAGATGATATTTTAATAATTTTTTTACCTAATAACAACAGATTTGGGGTTGACAGAGACTTGGAAAAACTGTATACTTCGACAGACAGACAGACAGACAGACAGACAGACAGACAGACAGACAGACAGACAGACAGACAGACAGACAGACAGACAGACAGACAGACAGACAGACAGATGAAATAACTCTATGGGCTAACTATGCCTATAGAGTTATTTTGTATATAAGGGGTAGTAGTTTTGTATAAGCGTAACAGTCAGGGCTGGTTAAAGCATATTGACTTTATTATCGTAGACGCTTTGATACTTGAGCTCGTTTATTTGGTGATTTCATTTATAAAGCTTGGATATTTTCCGTATTTATCAAAGGATTATCTTACGCTTGGAATGTTTATTATAGCTGCCGATATACTTACCGCGGCAGTTTTCAATACGATGCACAATGTTTTAAAGCGAGGGTATTACAAGGAGCTTGTGCATACGCTGAATCATTGCGTTATAGTATTTGGTATGTCTGTAGTGATAATGTTCACAACAAAGTCCGGCGGTGTGTTCAGCAGGACGGTAGTGTATTTTACCTTTGGCGGACACGTTGTTCTGGGGTATTTATGGCGTATAATATGGAAAAAGGTCGTCAAGCAGTTTGCGAGCAGTCAGCATAAGACCGCGATGATACTTGTGGCTGACGAAAAGCTCATTCCGGAGATAGTTGAGCATAAGAGCCCGACAGATGATTTTGAATATGTCGGAGTTATACTTAGCAATGGCTCGGGCGATTATCATATAGGGGACAAGATCTGCGGACTTGACATTGTTGCAGACCTTGAAAATGCAGCCGATTACATATGCAGAGTCTGGGTGGATGAGGTGTTTATATATCCTTCTCATCTGCATGAGCTTGAGCAGGTAAGAAAAAAACAGCCGGCATATGCTGCGGCTGTTAACAGTATGCATGATGAGATCTTTGGCGGCGATCCGGAGCAATATAGTGATGTATACGAAGACGGAACTATCGCAGCGCTTATAGATCAGTGCAGGCAGATGGCGGTTCCCGTTCATTTAAGGCTGCCGCTTAATAACATAAGCGGCAAGAGCTTTATGGAAAAGGTCGGGGGATACAATGTTCTTACTAAGACTACGAATTATGCGACCCCGGGTCAGCTTGCGGTAAAGCGCGCGATCGACATTTTGGGCGGACTGATCGGAAGTGTTCTGACACTCTTGGTGCTTGCGGCAGTAACACCTATGATAAAGAAGGCAAGCCCGGGACCGGTGCTTTTCAAGCAGGTCAGGATAGGGCAGAACGGCAAGAAGTTCAAGATGTATAAGATACGAACTATGTATCTTGATGCCGAGGAACGTAAGGCTGAACTGATGAAGGAAAACCGCATTGCTGACGGCATGATGTTCAAGATGGATCATGATCCGAGAATAATCGGCAACAAGGTGGTAAACGGCAAGAAGGTAACCGGGCTTGGCGAGTTTTTAAGGAAGACTTCAATTGACGAGCTGCCGCAGCTGTTTAATGTATTGAAGGGTCAGATGAGCCTTGTGGGAACACGTCCGCCGACAGTAGATGAGTGGGAGAAATACAAGTATCACCACCGCGCAAGGCTTGCGACAAAGCCCGGATTGACCGGAATGTGGCAGGTCAGCGGCAGGAGCGACATCACCGATTTTGAAGAGGTGGTAAGACTTGACACCGAGTATATAAACAACTGGAGCATAAGTCTTGATATAAAGATACTGCTAAAGACAGTAAAGATAGTCCTTGGCGGGGACGGGGCGATGTGACAGAAAGAATACACATATAAGGCGTGAAAATGCGTTCTGCCTTTTTGTATTTATGGTGTAAAATGAAATAAAGAACAATACATTTTGCGTTTTGCAAGCGTTTATATTGTATAATTTTGACAAAAGCATTGGAAATACATTATGATTTCACATAAACGGCTTGACAAATGCGTATGACTGTGATAAAATTAATAAGTGCTTTTAAAGATTATATAGTATACCTTTTATAAATGCATTTAGATTTCCTTAAAAAGTTCGGTTTTGGAAATAAGAAGATTGCTCGAAAACTGAGTGAGGTCATTTTGATGAAAAGGGGCTTTTGGGGTATATGCATTCATGACAAGCGGGTATCAAATGACAGTAAGCTGCACAGCTGTGAAACGGATAAGGCATGAACGGCAAACGGCTTTACAGAAATAGCCGAAGAGCTTATGGAAGAGGACGTTCCGCGGCCTGGAAAGACAAGGCAGGAAAGGCAGTGCTCACAAAGGAACCGGATGGAAGAAGAATCACAGTTGAGATTAGGATGGCTGAGCAGTTTAAGAAATTCTTTGACTGGTGGGATGTGTTTGCTCCAGAGGTAACACTGGTTGAGCAGAACGTATGTATATTCCCGAGCTTCAAGGTGTTTCATTTAAAAAACTGGATAACGACCACAGCGTACCGACCAAAGTTCTTGCAACCACAAGATATATGAATGAGAAAATGGCTCAACCACTATATCTATGTAAAATAGGGTGGTTTTCCTTATTAACCATATTGCACCGAAATACAATTACTCCAGAGAGGCAAAAATCGGGATTTTTACATAGATATTGTATGTGAGTATAGGCTCAACCACAATATCTATGTAAGAGTCTCGGGCGGTTTTGAGAGGTGATTTTTGATTGCTCATGGTCGAGAAGAGGCAAAAATGAGCCAAGACCACAACATCTTGTGGTCGAGAACAACTGCTATTCATAGATTTATGTAAGACAAGGCCAAACAGCCATGAACCTTAAAAACTGGCCCAAAACAGCTGAAAACCACAACATATTGTGGTTGAGGACGAGCCCTATTCATAGATTTATGTAAGGGAAGGACAGAACAGGAGGGGTGAGGGTTGAAGAAC
The DNA here is from genome assembly GCA_902780505.1 of uncultured Ruminococcus sp. Taxonomy (GTDB): domain Bacteria; phylum Bacillota; class Clostridia; order Oscillospirales; family Ruminococcaceae; genus NK3A76. Next base: position 70,621 of record CACZFN010000015.1, read on the forward strand.
CCCCTGTGGGCAACGGCGGGAGTGAAACGAGGTGGAGGAGTAGCTGAGGGAGCCGTAGGCATTTAGAGAGGGTCGAACGAGAGCCGCAGAGGTTATGATCGGAAGATGTGAAGAACCCATACTTGGTTTCTTCTCAGGGTAATGATAACCACAAGGTGGATCATAAGCTTTTGCAGGAACTGTGGTTGGATAAGTAACCATGATAGGCGTGGCTGACGCCACGATAACCAAAATGAATTATTTACACCAGGAGGGCCAAGACATTGTGGCTGATAATATAATCATACAGAAAAAAGACCACCTAATCCTCCCATATTCGACACTTAGAAGATTTGAAGATGAGAAGCATGAGATTGCTGTTCTGGATCTGAATAGCTTTGATGATGTAAAGGTCGAGCAAAGAAGGCCAAAGTCATATCATACTAAAGCGAATTATTTTATTCCAGAGTACGATTCTGAAGTAAAGGAAAGAGAGCGACTCATAGGAATTATATATACGAAGATTCGTAAGGCGATAGATGAGATTGAGGCAGGATATGCTCCTTCTGAGAGATTGAATCGGGATGAGCTTAGACAACAGATAATAGATTTAGCAACGATTGAATTTCATCGTTTAGCAATCGTTGATGATGGAAAATTACAGCAATATCGTGAACAACAGCAGAAGAGAAATGACGAGGAAGATTTACGGCTTTTCAAATCAGGAACGATGACTAAGGAGCGTATTGCCTATTCAACAAACTTTAGAGATAGAGCTAAAGCTTTAGAATCATTCCGTTCATATGCACAGAATATTTTGGGAACAGAAAATGAAGTTTTCATCAAACTATACAAATCTTTTGATAGTATAGTGCTTTATGTTCCAAAATCTGCTGATTATGGCTTTTGGCTTCCACCCTTTCATTTCATAGGGAACGAGTGTTTCTTAATTTTCATCATTTCGCCGAGAATTGCCTTAGCAGTATATCCTGTGGATGCCATGAAGGAAATGGAGAAGAAAGTTGTCTACTCGCCCTTCTTTGAGGTGGATAAGCAGAGAATGGATACCATTAACTCCAGATCGTTTGAGGAAATTGGTGCAATGCCGGATGGGTTCAAGGAACTTATCGGAACTCAAAAAGATATGGAGGAGCTAAGAGCCTTCATCGAACAAGTCAATAAATGGACTTCGAAAGAAGGAAACGCTTTGAAATTTAATGGTACAGTCGGGTTTCTAAATAATGAGAACATAGTATTTAGAACAGCCATAATGCAATATCTGATGTATGCGAATGGGAGTACATTGGATCTGATTATAGAACCTGATGTGTTTGAGACAAGATATTTCAGATCAAACAAAGCGACAATAGATAGTTGGTTTCTAAAGTATGGGTTTAATTTAAGGGTTGAAGAGTAGGTTAGGAACTGTCGCTTAACGGATGGAATCGTTTAGGTCAAAATCTTATGTACTGACGCCATAGATATAGTGGTTGAACGTGACCAAAACAGCAATATATAGCCGTGTTAAGATTCAAAAAGCATCCGAAATTTGGATTTCGGTGCAAAATGAATCTCATAAAACACCCGAAATTCTAGCGCGCAAAGGTTCGTTTAGGTTGGCATCTTATGTGCAATATCGCAAGATATAGTGGTTGAGAGCGATTCTGACAACAGTATATAGAGATGTTGATTTTCAAAAAACAACCGAAATTGCGATTTCGGTGCAAAATGAATCTCATAATACACCCGAAATTCTGGCGCGGATGGAATCGTTTAGGTCAAAATCTTATGTACTGAGATACATAGCCACACCTTTCCCATATATATTGCATAAAGAGTTGTTGATAACCACAACATCTATGGAAAACCACCTTTCCAGCTATATGACCTCCCTTTCCATAGATGTATGGGGCTAAGAAAACGGGTTATGCGAGATGTATGAAGGACGGCCTCATCTCCGCGAGTGGCCATGAAAGCGATGGTAAAGAAGGAGTTCAACATGACCAATATCTGTCCCATCTGTGGAGAACCATATACTGAACCACCAGCGATATCACACGCAGATAACAAGACGCCGATTTGCTCCTCGTGTGGTATCCGTGAAGCTGTCGGTGGAATCCTGAAGCCAGAGGCTGTCGAGGAGATCGTTGCTAAGAACAAAGAGCTTTATAGAACGGTGAATGGAACATGACTACAGATTTGAACTATCGAATCCAACTTGATGAGATGATCAACGACCCTGATCCGATTCAGCCCGGCAGTACAGGAACAGTCTGGGGACAAGATGATTGTGGCCACCTGCTCGTCCACTGGGACAACGGTAGAGAATTGAGCCTTATCCCTGATGTCGATCGATGGCATGAGGTGTAGATACCTCACTACTATTATCGGTCCGGCGTGGCCATGAGAATAAAATGCTAAAGAGAACAACAGCGGTTTGTGTGGTCATTGGCTTGTTGATGCCAATCTTGAGCTCATCTGCATCTGCCAGCTCGGTGCTGTGGGCAGCCACAAGCGATCATACAGATCTTGTCAAGGATGAGGAGTATGAGACTGAACCGATCCTTATGATGGCCGTGCCGGGTTTGGACGATGATGCATCACCACTTGTAGAAGAAACAGATGGCGGCTTGGAGATTTTCTATGAGGAAGCGGGGCTAGAAGAGCTTGGCCGACGTGGAAGAAACAGTCTCACCTGACCTGATCGGCGTGAAGGAAGAACCAGATCCAGAACCGATCAGCGTGGAGGATGAGGCGGAAGATCCGCCGGTAGAACCAGAAGAGATAGAGTTGGAGGAACCCCTATATGACGAAATTCAAATCCCTTAAACGATCAACACAGGCGATTATAATTTTTATTCTACTCGCGTCCATTGGCATTGCTGCCTATGCGGCAAGCATTCTCTGGGCAACGGCGCATTCTGGAACTACACTGAGTAAGGAACACTTTTTAACGGTGGAGTTGAGCGGGAGTTCTGCGACGGGGAGCATAAAACCGGGCGGAAGTGTGAGTTTGTCTCCTGCCGTGACAAACAACGGCGATGTTGACGCGGGTGTGTTCATTAAGGTCACGATGCCAGAGGTATCCGGTTCAGCTGCATATGTATTTGAGCCTGATTCGAGCTGGTATCTGGTTGAAGATGATGGCAGCGTACAAATCTGGTCTTATGGATCTGATAGTGCGCTTGAAGCCGTGAGCCCCGGCAGCAGCACGGACGCTCTGACGACCAGTTTCACGATGAAGAGCGACATCACTGGAGCGCAGTTCGCGGCGATGAGTGATGTGGATATAGGGTTTGATGGGTATCTTATAGATTACGCCGAAGTAGATGGCTATGACCCAGAATCTGCGTGGCGGATGATACCGCAGGTGTGAGTATCTGGCATTATTAGAGCAAAATATTGCGCATCAGCCTTATGTGTATTCTGCGAAGCAGAGGTTCACAGCGTAGATCTTTATTGAGATTTGTTTTTCATCTCTGCAGTGAACCTCTTTGTTTTAGATGGGCAGTTCCTGATGAGCTAACTGTTACTTCTAATGTGCAATTAACATAGCAGAGGACATATATATGGTGTTTAGAACATAAAAAAACCACAATATATAGATTTTAACACCTCAAAATGTACCCGAAAAGGCTTCATATTGCGTCGTAAATGCCTTGTACGAACGTGAGCACGAAGAAAGAAAACTATTACTTCTAATGTGCAATTATAGAAGCCACAAGTGGAGACAACAATGATTTGAAAAAGAAAGTATATGGAATCCTGCTTCTCGCTGCAGTTGTGATCATTCTGCTCCTGACATTACAGGACTCAGAAGGGACCGTGAAACTCAGCGAAGGATTGAGACTGTGGTTGGAGAGGTTTGGCTTGAAGAGCGATTTCCACAGCATCCGGTCCAATGCGCATCTTGTTTTGCATTTCCTCTTTGGAATTGTCTTGTGCTTGTATGGCCGGGAGCGTGGCTGGAGCTGGTGGGTGATCATTTTGATCGGGTGCGGCGTTGGACTAATAGATGAAAGCATAAAGGTACTGCTGCCGACAAGAGAGTTCGATGTGGTTGATCTGGTTAAAGACTGGGTTGGAGTGGCAGCGGCTATGGTAGTGATCTGGCTGATTAAGAGAAGAACGGTGGGTAGTTGATAACTATGGGAAAACAACACATTGATCTACAAGTACACGAGAATAAAAAGTAATACCTATGCCAGGTGCAATATGAGATTGGTTCAGTCATTTGAGAAATCTCGAAAAGTTGTACTTTTGTCAGTTCATTTTTTGAGATATGTATTTTTCGCAGTTTTTTGCCAGCTCATTTTTTGAGATATGTCATTTTGCTATATCTACATGGTGCAAAAACGGAGCAAGGGAAAAGGCTGCAAAACCTCATTTTTGCTGGACGATTTCTTCTTGTGATGAAAATATGCGCTTTTGCCATATGATTTTCTGAGATATGTAGCGCAAGGGAACAAACCATATTTGTAATTTTGCCAGCTCATTTTCTGAGATATGTAGCGCAAAGGAGCAAGCCATAATTGCAGTTTTGCCAGTTCATTTTCTGAGATATGTCAAAAAGCGAGCACGAGCAGATGAAGCGATTATTGATGGCCATTGTGGTTAACGCGATCTTGTTCTCAACAATAAGCATCCCGGCATATGCGGCATCAGGGATAATCACGAAATCATATAGATCTGAGCTGACGAAAGGTGAGTATGCGGAAGAACAAGAACTGACAGAGCCACAGCAACCAGAACCAAAACAATCAGAGCCAACTGGATCTGTCTTCGCAATAGTTGTGATTGATGACTCTGATGATCCAAGCGAACCAGACAAAGAAGAGAATGCAGCAGGCAATTCTGTGGATGAACCGGTCGAGACAGAATCAGAACATGTAATTACGGAAGATACAAAGATAGAAAAACCGGCAGAATCTGAGGGCTCAGAATCCACACGGATAGAGCCGACAGAAACAGAGGAAGGAACAGAAAAGTATGAAGAGTAAGTTTAAGACCTTAAGTCGCACATCACAAGCAACTCTAATAATAGCATTATTGCTCTGTGTGGGCATCGTAGCTTATGCAGCGTATAGTGCTTGGATTTCAAAGTCTGAGAAGTCAACTCTCACTAAAGGCGATGTGATGGAAATGTCATTATTGAATGCATCAGCGACTGGAGAGGTAGTGCCGGGGCAGAGCGTGGCAATTTCTCCATCAATCACCAACACAGGCACTAAAGACTGTATGGCATATGTGAAAGTTGAAATGCCTACGTATGGCGCTGGTGCAGATGCGTACACGTTCACAGATAATAGCGGTTGGACTAAGGTTGCTGAGAGCAGTGGAAGCGTGACCTATGGTTTTAATACCGTGCTTCACTCTGATGAAAGCACGAGTAGTCTATGCGAGAGTATAGCTATGGTAGAGATGAGTAGCACTGATTTCAAGGCGCTTGATGATGTCAGCATTACCGTTACCGGATACTTACTGGATTGCGATGAGTACGGGACAGAGGTTGGAGAAGCGTGGAGTCAGATTGGGGAATAGATCCGAGCGCACGACCGATTCCACTGTGTACGACCATAAGCTTGGTCAGTGATCATAGAGATGGAAGCACACAGTGTGCGCATAAGCTCTGGCTGGATGAGGCTGGTTGATAAGTTACCTGGAAGTGCGTGGCTTACGCCACGATAGACACAGGTGGGGAAAAGTTAATAGCGCGACATAACGTCAAAGTATAGAAAGGAATGTGGCCTCAGATGGCTGAGAAAAAGCTGAATATCGCCATGCTTGGTCATAAGCATATGCTCAGCCGAGAAGGCGGTATTGAAATTGTGGTAAACGAACTAGCTACTAGAATGGCAGTTAGAGGACATCAGGTCACTTGTTATGACCGCTCAACACATCATGTTAGCGGAACAGCTGAGCTGGATGAGAGCAGGGAATATAAAGGCGTCAAGATTGTTCCTGTGTGGACAGTAGAACGCAAGGGCCTAGCTGCTATGACTAGTAGTCTCTCTGCTGCCTGGAAAGCTGCGTGGGGAAAGTATGATGTAGTCCACATTCATGCAGAAGGCCCCGCGGCGATGTCCTGGCTGCCTAAACAGCACCATAAGCGCGTGATTGTCACGATCCATGGCCTTGATTGGCAGCGTGCAAAGTGGGGCGGTTTTGCTACGAAGTACATAAAATGGGGCGAGAAGCAGGCTGTCAAAAAAGCTGACGAGATTATCGTTTTAAGCCGTGGTGTTCAGGAGTACTTCCGAAAAACTTACGGTCGAGATACTGTGTTTATTCCTAATGGTGTTGATAGACCGGAGATACGCGAGGCAGTTGAGATCAAGAAGCTATGGGGACTTGAGAAAGACAGCTATGTTCTTTTCCTCGGCCGTCTGGTTCCGGAGAAAGGGCTCAGATATCTGGTTGAGGCGTATAAGTCCATCCACACGGATAAAAAGTTAGTGATCTGCGGTGGCTCGTCCGACACAGAAGAGTTCATGAGTGAGCTGAAAGAGATGGCTCGTGGGGATGAGCGGATCATTTTCACAGGCTTCCAGCAGGGGCGAGTGCTTGAGGAACTGTACAGTAATAGTTATATCTACTGTTTACCATCAGACCTTGAGGGTATGCCGTTAAGTCTGCTTGAAGCAATGAGCTATGGGAACTGCTGCGTAGTAAGTGATATAGCTGAATGCGCTGAAGTTGTTGAAGATAAGGCTGTTGTATTTGAAAAAGGCAGTGTTGATGGATTGCGATGGGTGCTTGAGGAGCTGCTGGATAAGCCGGAAATCGTAGAGCAATATAAGGCCGGCGCGGCAGATTTCATTTGCGATAAATACAACTGGGACGATGTGGTTGATAGGACGTTGGAGTTGTATAGAGGATGACTGAGGTTCATATTTGCCCATACCTTGGAAGAACAGTTGTCTTTGTTGACGGAATATGTGACTCATTTAATGAATGCACAGACTGCCCGGTGCCTGAACACCGGAGGGAAACTGAGGAGCATGAATAATGACCTACTTGGAGACCTATAACTACTGGAAAACAGATGAGTTCTTTAGCCCATCTATTCATAGAGAGCTTGAAGCTCTTGATTCTGTGATGGATGCTAAAGAAATTGAAGATCGTTTTTACTGTGATCTTGAGTTCGGTACGGGTGGATTGCGCGGAATTATGGGTGCAGGAACCAACCGTATGAACAAATATACAGTAGGTAAGGCCACAACTGGTCTCGCCAATTACCTCCTGGATACCTATGGTGATGAGGCAAAGACTCGTGGTGTGGCCATTGGATATGACACAAGGAATAACTCCGAGTTCTTTGCAAGAACGACCGCAGATATTCTGTCGGGCATGGGAATCCGTGTCTATCTCCATGCGCATGCGCGTCCAGTACCTCAGCTCTCTTTCACAGTACGCTTTTGGAACTGCGTCGCTGGCGTAATGCTGACTGCAAGCCATAATCCGAAAGAGTACAACGGCTACAAGGTTTATGACGAGTATGGCTGTCAGCTGGTTCCGTGGCAAGCTGAGAAGGTTATAGCATATGTGAATGCTGTGGATGATTATAAGAGCATTAACTTCGATGGTGATCGTAACCTTATTGAGATGGCTGATGTGACTGACAACTTCATCGAAGCTGTGAGAAAACAGGCGCGTTTCCATGATGAAGATGCTAAGGCAGACTTGTCGATCATTTACACACCTCTGCATGGTACCGGCAATGTTCCGGTCACCAGAACACTGCTCCTGGAGGGTTTCAAGAATCTTAAGCATGTGAATGCTCAGACGATTACAGACGGAGACTTCCCAACAGTTGGGAGCCCAAATCCTGAAGACCGCAAGGCACTCACAATGGGAATTTCTCAAGCAGAACAAACTGGTGCTGATATCGTCCTCGGTACGGATCCCGATTGTGACCGTGTTGGTGTGGCGGTGAAAAACGATAACGAGTATGTACTGCTGACCGGCAATCAGGTTGGTGCGTTGTTGATGCAGTATGTGTTAGAGAATACAGAAATACCGGAACATCCCGCTGTAGTCAAGACTGTGGTTACCTCAGAACTCGGAGCAGATATCGCGAGGAAGCATGACATCACTGTATTTGACACACTGACCGGCTTTAAGTTCATCGGTGAGAAGATCACACAGTTTGAGAAAGCACATCAAACTGAAGACCAGGATAGAGCCTTTGATTTCCTGTTCGGTTATGAAGAGTCCTATGGATACCTTGCTGGTACGCATGCCAGAGACAAGGATGCTGTTGTAAGCTCTCTGCTTATCTGCGAGATGGCTGCGAAGGCTAAGGCTGAAGGAAAGACTCTGGTCGATAAGATTGAAGAGATATATCAGGAATACGGTTTCTACCGGGATGCCCTTGATTCGTTCACGCTAACAGGTAAGGATGGTCTTGAGAAGATTGCTTCCATGATGGCAGAACTGAGAGCCAACGGAAGTCCATTTGATAATACAGAGAAAACTATAGATTACAAGACCGATGTGGAGATGGCGCCATTCGGTTATCTACCACACTCAAATGTTCTTAAATATATTCTGACTGACGGTTCTTGGATTGCTGTTCGGCCGTCTGGCACAGAGCCGAAAATCAAGATTTATTACAGCGTAAAAGGCTCCGATAAGGATTCCACGGAGCAGCAACTTGAAGCCTATAGGAACACGATAAAGAAAAGGTTGGGACTATGAACATTATTTTATTGAGCGGCGGTTCTGGAAAGCGCTTGTGGCCGCTGTCCAATGATGTTAGAAGCAAACAGTTTCTAAAGATCTTCCGCAAAGCTGATGGGACTAAAGAATCCATGGCACAGCGGATGTATCGCATGATTAAAGAGGTCGATTCGGATAGTACTGTCACGATTGCCACATCAGAGAATCAGATACCACAAATTAAAGCACAGCTTGGTGAACAGGTTGGCATCTCTGTTGAACCGATGCGCCGAGATACTTTTCCGGCTATTGCTTTAGCGGCGGCATATCTGAAAAAGCAGGGTGTAGAGAATAACGCTCCTGTGGTTGTCTGCCCCGTAGATCCTTATGTTGAGTCAGATTATTCCGAGTGCCTTAAGGAACTGAGTGATGCAGCGGGAGAGGATACTGCAGCCAACCTAACGCTTATGGGTATCGAACCAACATATCCGAGCGAGAAGTACGGTTACATTATTCCTACAAGTAAAGAACACATAGCAGCAGTTTCTGAGTTTAAGGAAAAACCAGACGAAGCTACGGCTAAGAGATATATCGCGGCCGGTGCTCTGTGGAATGGTGGTGTGTTCGCTTTTAAGCTTGACTATGTTCTGGGTATTGCCAGAGATATGTTTGGTACAGATTTTTATGACGAGCTGTTTGCTAAGTATGAGACGCTCCAGAAAATTTCCTTCGACTACGCTGTGGTTGAGAAGGAGAAGAGCATCAATGTGATCCGTTTCTCAGGATCTTGGAAAGACCTCGGAACATGGAACACGCTGACAGAAGCCATGGATGAGGCGGTTACCGGTAATGCAGTAGCGAATGATTGTGATAATACGCATGTGATCAACGAGTTGGGAATTCCGGTAATAACGCTGGGAATTAAGGATGCTGTTATAGCGGCCACACCAGATGGAATTCTTGTATCTGATAAAGAAAAGAGTCCGGAGTTAAAGAGCTTTGTTGCAGATGCGCGTCCAATGTATGAACGTCGTGGCTGGGGAGAATATAAGGTTCTTGATTACAAACTTCATGAGGATGGACAGAATAGCCTGACAAAAGAACTAATCATCAGCCCGGGACAGCATATTAGCTATCAGAGACATAGGCACAGAACTGAAATCTGGACGTTCACAGAGGGCATTGGCGAACTTATTCTGAACGATGTAGTTACAGAAGTACATCGTGGTGATGTGGCAGTAATCAAACCTGGCATGAAGCACGCTATTAAAGGTGTCACGGAACTTCACATTATCGAAGTTCAGATCGGTGATGAGTTGACCGAAGAAGATATTGAGCGTCTTGATTGGGATTGGAAATAAACAAGTTCGAAGGAGATAACAAAAAATGGCTTCAAATGCAGAAAAGAAACTCAATGGCACAGTAATAGTCACATATCGATGCAATGCGCGTTGTTCTATGTGTAATCGCTATAAGGCTCCTTCTAAGCCGGAAGAAGAGATCAGCATTGAGACGATAAAGAAACTACCGAAGATGTATTTCACCAACATCACCGGTGGTGAACCCTTCATTCGTACTGATCTTCCGGACATCGTGAGAGAACTGTATAAGAAGTCTGACCGTATTGTTATAAGCACAAATGGTTTCTTCACTGACCGTATTGTGGCCCTGGCTAAGGAATTTCCACAGATCGGTATCCGCATCTCTATTGAGGGTCTGGAAGCTACTAACAACGAGATCAGAGGCTTACAGAATGGTTACCAGCGCGGATACCAAACTCTGAAAACGCTCCGCGAGATGGGGATGAAGGACGTCGGCTTTGGCATGACAGTCCAGGACAAGAATGCTCCGGATCTCGTACCTCTCTATGACATCTCCGATGAAATGGGCATGGAGTTTGCTACAGCCAGCCTCCATAACTCCTTCTACTTTGTGGAAGCCAAAAACATCATCCACGACAGGCCGATGGTGGCGCAGAACTTTGAGAATCTGGTCAATAAACTTCTGAAGTCAAAGTCTCCGAAGAAGTGGTTCCGTGCGTACTTTAACCATGGCCTGATTAACTATATCTATGGTCAGCCACGTCTTCTTCCTTGTGACATGTCCTTTGATACCTTCTTCATTGATCCGTATGGGGATGTCATGCCTTGCAACGGGACAAAGGATAAAGAGGTTATGGGCAATTTGAATACCCAGACATGGGACGAGCTTTGGAACAGCCCGGAAGCAGAGAGAGTAAGGAATACTGTTCGTCACTGTGATCGTCAGTGTTGGATGATCGGTAGCGTGTCTCCAGCTATGCATAAGTATATCTGGAAACCGGGCTGGTGGGTATTTACGCACAAGGTTAAGAGCCTGTTCAGCAAGAAGCCATACAGCATGTATGAGCTGAAAGTATGTCGGGACTACCGGGATGGTAAAGTCACGAAGGAACAGCTTGATAAGTGCAGTACCTGTGATTTTAATGCTGTAGTTAACAACGGTTTGAGTGAGGCTTCTAAGGCACAGCTTGTGGGTAAGACCGGCGAAGAGATTGTAGATGCTGATATTGCTCAGCAGATGGGGAAGTAAGAAATGAAAGTTGTTATTAGCGGATATATCGGAAAAAAGATAACTGGTATTGGCAGAAATCTTATCTGCTTGCTGGATAATGCCAGCAGTGATACGGAATACGTTATCTATACGAATGAAGACATGAAGGATGAATTTGTTTTTAGGAATCCGCATGTCACAGTAAAAACGTATCCTGTAAGCAAAATGAGTTCTATGAAGAATTTGCTGTGGACGACTTTCAAATTCCCTGGTGTTGTTAAAAAGGAAAAGGCAGATAAGGCCTTGATTCCCAACTTTACACTACTTCTCTTTAAGCATGTCCCTACGGTAGTTATCATTCATGATCTCATTGAATTTAATGTCAAAGACAAGTTTTCTCCTAAGAAAATGTTTTACAGGACAAAAATCGCAGATCCTTTGATGGTAAAGAGGTCAGATAAGATCATCACAGTATCTGAGAACTCAAAAAGAGATTTAATTAAGTTCCTGAATGCTCCGGAGAAAAAGATTACAGTTGTCTATAACGGAGTCGATCAAGAGAAGTTCCATCGAATGGATGCTGCAAAGGCGGAAGGGATACTGCAAGCTAAAGGATGGCCTACAGATTTTATCCTCTATGCTGGAACCATCGATCATCCTGGGAAAAATGCTATCGCTGTTGTGAAAGCTTTTGAGGAATTAAAGAAAACTGGGAAGTATGATGGTCAGTGCGTTCTGGCCGGAATGCCTGGAAGCGGTTTTGAATTCGTTAAGGAGTATATTGATAAATCTGAATACAAAGATCAGATAGTGATCACGGGTTTTGTTTCGGATGAGGAACTGGTCGCGCTTTACTCAAAATGTGCCACATTCGTATTTGTTTCGCTTTATGAAGGCTTCGGCATTCCACCGCTTGAGGCATTGAGCTGCGGTGCGAAGGTTGTGGTTTCCAGCACATCTTCTCTGCCGGAAGTTGTCGGTGATATTGGAATTACTGTTGATCCGAGCAATCAGGATGCTATTACGGAAACGGTGTACGAGAGCCTTCAGAAAAATGCTGATGCAGAGTATCAAAAGAAGGTCAAGGAGCATTTGAAAAACTACGATTGGAAGAATCTGAGTAATCAGTTTGAAACTGTTCTAATTTGCTGAGGTGAATGGCGAGTAAGAGATCTTCATTGTAGTATCTTAACGGTGCAATAAAGATCAATCTTATATGGTAGCATTTAATATTTTGTGTGAATCAACAGAAATAAAGCTGGAGAATCCGAGAAAAAATAGAACAAAATCTTAATTTACTATAGCTATCTTTATATAGCTTTATTGATTAAGCTGGTGAGAAAAATAAATGAGATCAAAGAAGAAAATCTACAATATAACCATACTGGGCTCAATTTTCGCAATAATACTGCAGTTCATTTTTATCCTTGCAGGAAATGGAAATCTTTTTATAGACGTTGTATGCCTGTTAAGTTATATAGCTCTCATGCTTTCAATACTACGATTGGATCCTAGACAACTAATAAAATATTTTTATTTCATTTTTGTTAGTAGTTGGTCTGTCCTTGCGGTATTTCTCATGGAGAATGGAACGGTTACAGTTGCGGGAGATAGTGCTAATCACTATGGCTCGTTTGTTTTGTACAACATATCCTGGCTGATTTTTTACCTTGTAATCGCTTATTTAGAAAAAAAATATGGTCAGAGGAATCCTGTTTATTACACGAAAGTGAAAGAGAGTGGGGTGGAAAAGACTGGCGCGATTAGAACGATGCGCCTAATATTGATAATCGCAACAGCTGTCGAGTTAATTGCTTTCTTAAGTATCATTACAAAACCATATTTTATTTTTGGCGTAGATAGAGTTGCTTATGCAAATTCTGGAGCAATGCCTTCCTGGCTAAATGGGCACGTTGGATTCTTTTCTTTAATGATTCCTCTTGCAGTCTGTGTTCTAGAGGATGATAAAATATTGCCATCAATATATATGGCAATATTTGTCCTTTTAAATATATGGATTGGAGAAAAATTCTCAGGTGTTTTTTTGGGAATTTACTTTTTTGTATTTAGCTATGTTGGATTATATGGCTTTAAGATTAAGACTAAGACAATAAAGAAAATAATATATATAGTTGGAGTGCTCCTAGTAGTACTTGTAGGTCTAGTGTATTTCCAGATGACAACAATTCAAGGGAGGGCTTTTGGATATTATTTCAAAGAAAGAATTAGCGCTAATGGATATATATGGTGGCTAACTTATGTGAATGATTCTCATAAGGGATTTCATTTAAACGAGTTGTTTGATGAATTATATCCATTTGTATCAAAATTAAGCGGGAAGATGAGCGATTATAATTTTGGTATTTACAAACTGATGAAGCTATATTATGCACCAGAAAGATGGAGACCCATGCTTGAGTATGGATTTAGGGGTGCTGAATCAACTCGTGCCACATTTTACTATTACGGTAAAATTCCAGGCTTGATTTTTGGACAAGTTATATTAGCATTTCTTACATACTTTATCTCGAGCAAATGCTATAAATACTTAAAACAGAAAAACTACATTAAAATAATATTCGGATTTTATGTTATGCGCAACTTTATCGCTGCGTTTTCAATGTCGGACTTTTATCTTTTACTGGAGATTAAAGTCATTATTGCTTATATAATATTAATATTTGGAGATAAATTAAATTTCAACTTCAAATTAAATGTACCAAAAGTTCGGTTCGGCAGACGTCGGACCTATCAACGTAAGGAATGAATGGTTTAAAGGATGATATCTGATGAGTGAATTAAAAACAAGAGCAAGACAAAGCAATTTCGAATGTCTGCGTATTTGCGCTATGTTTATGATTATTTTCAGTCATTTAATGGGGCAAACTGGGGCAATTGAAGCTACAACTGGATTTAACCATTTATTCGCAATTCTGGCAGGAAGTGCTTCTCGGATTGGCGTTGCACTATTTGTGATGATAGGATCCTGGTTCATGGCTGGAAATAGAATGAATGCATCTAGAATTTTAAAGGTTTGGTGTGAAGTTCTGTTTTACACTGCATTGATTACACTCGTTTTATTTCTGCTTGGATATCCTGTAACAACGCTTCAACTGATCAGCTCCTTTTTCCCATTTCTTAGAAGGCCACTATGGTTTGCAGGAGCCTATATTGCGTTAATGTTGCTTTCCCCTTTTCTAAATGAAGTCTTTAGTTGGGAAAAGAGTAGGCAAACAAAACTTCTTATAACTATGACAATTATTGTAGTGATTGTCAGCACTACATCAAGATTCATGGATACGTTTTTGTGTAATGTGTTCGGCTTTTCTTATCTATATTTGCTGACCGGCTACTACAAATTTCATATACACAATGAAAATAAAGGAAAATATAAAAACATAATGTTTTTGAGTGCGTTTTTAGTATATCTTGTTATAGTTTTAATAAAATGGTATTCGTCAACCATGGCAGATACAAACACATTATTTGAGTACGTATATAAACTTTCGACTCAATATCTAAGCGATTTTAAGTCTCTGCCTAATTTGATTATCTCTAGTGCAATATTTTATTATTTCTCGAATACAGACATGGGATCCAATAAAATCATTAATTTTATGGCAAGATCTGCATTTGGGGTTTATATCATTCATCAAACCCCGGCTTTTATCAATGTGTTGTGGAATAGCATATTTAAAGTTAATTCATGGATCAACTCAAAATATTTCGTGTTGCTGAGCGTTATGACAGTCCTTCTAATATATATTGGGGGGGTGGGAGTAGACACTATTAGAGTCAAATTCATTGAAAAACCGTGGGTTAACAGTAAGTGGTATTTTAAACTGTCAAATATGCTGACTCATATATTAAGAATGGAGTAGGAAATACAACTAATGAAGATCGCTATGTTTTGTTGGAGACCATATCATGTATTCACTACAATCAATATGGTTAGTAACAATGTTGAGGACACAAAAGGCAATACTACTTTGTTCTTATATAACTATGCAAATCTCCTCCAGTTAAAGGACGAACTAGAGGCAACGGGGCTTTTTAATGACATTGTAGTAATCGAAGATTATAAGGGCTCTTCCCAATATTTCAGGAAAGTCTTAGGACTTGTTGCCCCTAAAATGGCATTTAAGCGACAGCTTTCTTTGGATAGTAATCTTGATGCTAAAACTATAGTGACGCGTAATGCTTATGATAAGATTATAGTAACATCATTTAATACAACGATGTTTGAGTTTGTTCAATTGAACAAATCAACGACTATCGTATTATATGAGGATGGAATGTTCTCATATCTATTTGATGAGGTAATGTATTCGCTTAACACTCAATATAAACGTGTCAAATGGTTGATTAAAGCTCGGATCAGACAATTCAATATAGAAGCAAAGTATGTGTATGAGCCGAAATTAGTCTTCTCAGGCAGATATCATTTGAGTTCGCTACCTAAAATAAATGATCATACAAATAACATCCAGAAAAAAGCCTTTTCGTATGATCAGGATGCTGTTTTAGAACAATACAAGGGTAAAAGGATTATCTATCTTGACGAACGATTTCCTATAGAGCGATTCAAAGATAATGTAAGCGAGGACGAGATATTCGATACAATGAAACAATATGCAGAACAAACGATTCTTAGGCCGCATCCTGGAAATAATCCTGGGAGTGTGTTGTTTGATTTGGATAAAACAAATCAGTCTTGGGAATTATGTTGCAAAGATATATTAAACGATGAATCTATAATAATTACAAAAACATCCACGGCTGCCTTTACTCCTCTGATGCTCTATGGAATACAGTGCCATATTATTTATCTTGCGGAATTACTGTTTGAAGATACTAAGGGCGTAGAAAAGATTCCCAAGAAATTAGTTGATGATTTAGGGTATAAGAAGATTTACTTGCCAAAAACTATGGATGAATTTAGAAAGATTATTAACAGTATAGTTTGATCATTCATATACGAGGCGGTATGTTTACATTTTTGATTATATAAGATGAAAAAACAAGGATAGAGGACTTGTGATAATATGGCTGAATCAGGAACCAAAGCCTTAAAATCCGGTGTGTGGTATACAATTTCCAATTTGCTAGTAAAAAGTACGATACTGATCACTACACCCATTTTTACAAGGCTTCTTACAAAGATTGATTATGGAAATTATAACAACTATGTATCATGGCAAAATATTATTTTGATCATCGTAACCTTAAATTTGGAAGCGAGCCTTATTAGTGCAAAGTTTGATTATAAGGATAAGTTCAAAGAGTATGTATTGTCTATTCTTGTCCTAAGTACTATTTCAGTAGGTGCCTGGGCTGTTGTGGCTAATATTGCGATGGTGCCTCTTAGCGGATTCCTTGGAATTGCACCGGTTTACATCAACATGATGTTGCTATATTGTGCTTGTTATAGTTCAGTGAACGTTTTTCAAGTTTCCGAAAGATTTCATTATAAGTATAAATCTGCGGTACTCATTGCTTTGTTGGTTGCATTTGGCACGGCTGCGGTATCAGTGTTCCTGGTACTTTCAATGGAAAATAGGCTTTATGCCAGAACTCTTGGAGGAATCCTTCCTACAGTAATTATTGGAATTATTCTTTATGTGATCATTGCAAGACAGGGAAAAAAGGTTGATACGTCCATGTGGGCGTATGCACTCAAGGTTTGTATCCCTTATGTTCCACATCTTCTATCACTTACGGTTCTAAACTCGATGGATCGTGTAATGATTACCAGGATCTGTGGAGCTGATGACAATGCATTATACAGCGTAGCCTATAACTGTGGAGCGATGGTTACTATTCTCATGACATCCATGAACACAGCGTTTTCTCCGTGGCTTGGTGATAACCTGCATATAAAAAATTATCGGGATACTAGAAGAGTATCAAAATACTATATTCTTGCATTCTGCTACCTGGCGTTAGGAATAATGCTTCTCGCTCCGGAGGTTCTCCTAATTATGGGCGGTAACCAATATCTCGAAGCTAAGTATGTCATGACGCCAGTTGCAATGGGGTGTGTATGTCAGTTCCTATACACAATGTATGTGAATATTGAACAGTATGAAAAGAAAACTGTAGGAATGGCGTTTGCAAGTGCTGGGGCGGCTTTATTGAATCTTGCGCTGAATGCAATTTTTATACCTCTTTTTGGTTATGTCGCTGCAGCATACACAACACTTGCAGGTTTTCTCTTTTTGCTGATTGTCCATATGTTACTAGTTAAGAAACTTGGATATTCGGAGGTATATGACACAAAACTAGTAATAATGACAGGCTTAATTATGATGGCATTTACAGTTGGAATAAACTTTTTATATATGAACAATGTTATCCGGTATGCTGTAATACTGATTTACATTGTATTGACCCTGGTTATAGCAATTAGAAATAAAGGTACCTTACAAGGCCTTTTAAATAAGGTTATTAAACGAGGATGAGGTGATTCATATGTTCAATTTAGATGGTTTTATCAGTCAATATGTTACAAAGCGTCCACAGTCGATGTTTTTGCCTGATATTGAGGCGAATAGGGATGCATTAACAAGGAAAATTAGAGGTAAGACTGTTCTAGTCATCGGTGGCGCAGGATCAATCGGTTCATCGTTCGTGCGTGCCATTTTGCCGTTTCAGCCGGCATCGTTAGTAGTTGTTGACTACAACGAGAATGCTTTAGCAGAGCTTACAAGAGATCTTCGCTCTACGAAAGGCATGTATGTTCCGGAGGACTACGTTACATATCCGATGGACTTTGCCTCTCCTGTGTTCGATAAGATGTTCCGCAACCGTGGCGGATTTGATATTGTTGGGAACTTCTCAGCTCACAAGCATGTTAGGTCGGAGAAAGATATCTATAGCGTAGAGGCATTACTGCAGAATAATGTTCTCCACGCCAAGCTCCTTCTTGACCTTCTAACGGAGTACCCACCGGAAGAATATTTCTGTGTTTCCACAGATAAGGCGGCTAATCCTGTGAATATTATGGGGGCAAGCAAAAGGATAATGGAGGATGTTATCTTTAGCTATTCGGACAAGTTCCCGGTGAAGACGGCTCGTTTCGCTAATGTGGCCTTCTCAAATGGATCTCTTCCTGCCGGCTTCTTAGCGCGTATGCAGAAGCTTCAGCCCTTATCGGCACCTTCCGATGTGACTAGGTATTTTGTTTCACCTGAGGAATCTGGTCAAATCTGCATGCTGGCATGTATGCTCGGTGCGAATCGTGAGATTTTCTTCCCTAAGCTTGAAGAAGCCCAGGTGATGACTTTCGATGAGATAGCCACAAAGCTTTTGGAAACCCAAGGCTATGAGGTGCTTAGGTGCAGTTCTGATGAAGAGGCTATTGATAAGGCAGAAGAGCTTAAGAAGGGCAGCAAGCAGTACCCTGTTCACTACAGTGTGTCCGATACTTCCGGCGAGAAACCCTATGAGGAGTTCTTCACTGACACGGAAGCCGTGGATATGGACAGACTCTCTTCGCTGGGTGTGATCACAAATAAAACAGTTCCGGATAAGACTAGAGTCGAGGAACTGTTCAAGAAACTTAATGTTGCATTTGCGGCTGACACAAGCAAAGAAGAAGTTGTGACTATTATGAAAGAGTATCTTCCCAATTTCGAGCATATCGAAAAGGGAAAATCATTAGATAGCAAAATGTAAACTGCAGGAGGACAAGAAAAACTATGGGACGTTTCATTCCGCTTTCAATCCCTAACTTTGAGGGAAATGAGCGTAAGTATGTTGACGATGCAATTGATCAGGGCTGGGTATCCACAGGTGGAGCTTATATAACTGAATTAGAGAAACGGCTTGCGGCGTATCTGCATACCGACAATGTGTGCGCTTGCCAGAGTGGTACTTCTGCACTTCATCTGTCTCTGGTTGAAGCAGGAGTGGTTCCTGGAGATATCGTTCTTGTTCCTCCGGTTACATTCATAGCCGCAGTCAACCCCGTTCGGTATCAGTTTGCGGAACCTGTGTTCATTGATTGCGACGATAGCCTTTGCATGGATCCTCTTAAACTTCGGCGGTTCTGTGAGGAAAAGTGCGAGGTTAAAGATGGGCGGCTGATACATAACGATAAGGTGGTTAGAGCTCTTGTAGTAGTCCATGTCTTCGGTAACATGGCTGACATGGAAGCTATCATGGATGTGGCTGAAAAGTATAACATCAAGGTTATTGAGGATGCTACAGAGGCACTGGGCACCAGATATACAGAAGGAAAATATGCAGGGAAGTTCGCCGGGACGATTGGACACTTTGGAGCATATTCCTTCAATGGCAATAAGATTATTACAACTGGTGGTGGCGGAGCAATTACTGCCAACAAGAGTGAGGTTGTAGATCATCTTCGTTACCTGTCAACTCAGGCAAAGAACGATCCTCATTATTATATTCACGATGAGATCGGTTACAACTATAGGATGACAAATATACAGGCAGCCCTTGGCGTTGCTCAGATGGAAGAACTTGAAGAGTTTGTTGAGCGGAAACATAAGAACTACGACCTGTACAAGGAGTTGTTTGAAGGCTTTGAACTCGGGCGTCTGCTCGGATACAGAGAAGGAACTTACTCGAACCAGTGGTTCTACTCACTGCTCATTGATCGTACTAAAGTCACGGCAACAATGCGTGAGATTATCACAAAGCTTCAGAGTGAATATGGAATAGAGACTAGGGCAATCTGGGGCCTGATTAATGAGCAGTTACCGTATCTAAAAGAAGAGTGTTTTGAACTGGAGAAAGGACCATATTATGCTGCGAGGATTTTAAATATTCCGGCGAGCACTCAGCTTACAGAAGAAGATCTTAGATATACAGCCGAAAAGGTGATGGCAGTACTCAAGGAGTTGGCGGAATGATAGATAATGATCTGCAAAAGTTCATAGGACAAGACTCTCTGACAGTCCTTGAGGCTATACAGAGAATCGATGAAAATGCAAGCGGAATTCTGATTATAGTTGATGAAAAAGATACCTTACTTGGATGCCTCACAGATGGCGATGTCAGAAGATATCTTCTTGCCGGTGGAAAACTTGAAGATGGCGTTACGGCTGCGATAAACGCACATCCAAAGTATGCCCATTCGGTCGAGGAAGCTATTGGGCTCTTTCACAAGCGGCATTACATTGCAATTCCCGTTGTAGATGATGGGATGCGTGTTCAGAGCATTTATCTTGGCAATGGGGAGCTCGAGTTGCCTCAGATATCTCTTAATGTGCCTGTTGTTATCAATGCAGGTGGAAAGGGAACTAGACTGGATCCTTATACTAAGGTTCTGCCTAAGCCTTTGATTCCGGTTGGCGAACTGCCTATTATTGAGCATATTATGCAAAGGTTTCAGGGGTATGACTGCAACCAGTTTCATATCATTGTGAACTATAAAAAGCAGATCATGAAGGGGTACTTTGCTGAAAATGAGGGTAAGTATGATATTTCATGGTATGATGAAGAGAAGCCACTAGGTACTGGCGGCGGGCTGACCCTTTTGAAGGGCAAGCTCCATGAAACCTTCTTCTTTACAAATTGTGATAATCTGCTCCTCTCAAATTACGACAGCATTATTCGCTTCCACAGAGAACATCAGAATGTGATCACAATGATCTGTGCCTACAAGAATATTCAGATCCCATATGGTGTTGTGGAAATGGGAATCGATGGTGTGATTGAAGAAATGAAGGAGAAACCACAGCTCTCATTCCTTACGAATACTGGCATCTATGTCGTAGAGCCGGAGGTAATTGATGATATGGAAGAAGGAGTTGCAATCGGCTTTCCTGATGTTGTGGAACAGCAGAAAGCTAAAGGCAGGAACGTGGCCATTTATCCGGTAAGTGAAAATGACTGGCTTGATATGGGCCAACTTCCTGAGCTTGAAGCGATGAGAAAGAAACTATACGGAGAATGATGGAAAAGATTGTTGTTATCGGTTATGGCGGTCATGCCAAAAGTGTCATAGACAGTATCGAAGCCGCAGGTGAATATGAGATTGTAGGTTACACAGATACTGAAGATAAGCGGGGAGCACTGCGTTATCTCGGGACGGATGATGAATTGGGGTCCATTTTCTCATCTGGTGTCCACAATGCCGTGTTTGGTTTGGGCTATATGGGAAAGTCAAGGCTTAGAGATAAGCTCTATGAGAATGTAAAGAGTATCGGCTTTGCGCTTCCTGCGATCATCGATCCTTCTGCTGTTATTGCATTGGATGCAACAATTGGAGAAGGAACATTCGTTGGAAAACGCGCTGTTGTGAACGCTGACAGCCATATTGGCAAAATGTGTATTATAAATACTGGTGCTATCGTCGAACATGAAAATAAGATTGGAGACTTTTCGCATATAGCCGTTGGAGCAGTCCTCTGCGGTAATGTGAACGTCGGTTGCCATTGTCTGATTGGAGCAAACTCCACAGTTATTCAAGGATTGACAATTGGCGAAGGTTCTATCATAGGAGCTGGATCCGTAGTTCTGTCAAACATTAAGGAAAATATTACTGCCGTCGGTACTCCGGCAAAAGAAAAGAGGGACTGAGAATGGGAAGAGTAATCATAATTGCAGAGGCGGGAGTTAACCATAACGGCAGCATGGAATTAGCTAAAGAAATGGTCAGGAAAGCTAGAGAAGCCGATGTGGATTATATAAAATTCCAGACCTTCGTTCCTAAGAAATTAGTATCACAATACGCAGATAAGGCGGACTATCAGAAGGAAACAACCGGTGGTGATCAGTCACAACTCCAAATGCTGGAAAAACTGGCTCTGACTTATAATGATTTCGTTGAGCTGCGGGATTTCTGCCGTGAAGTTGGAATCGGCTTCATTTCCACACCTTTTGATCTTGATAGTATCGATTTTCTTGAGACCCTTGATATGGATTTCTGGAAAGTGCCATCCGGTGAAGTGACCAACCTTCCGTACCTTGAGAAGATCGGAAATACCGGAAGGGATATCGTAATTTCCACTGGTATGTGTGAAATGCCGGAAATAATAGATGCAGTCAAAGTCCTTGAAAACAGCGGAGCCGGAAAGATCACAGTTCTGCATTGCAATACAGAGTATCCTACGCCTTACAGCGATGTAAACTTGAAAGCAATGCTCCATATTGGAGCTGAAACAGGAAAGCCAATTGGCTATTCCGATCATACACTTGGTATTGAAATCCCGGTTGCAGCAGTCGCACTTGGAGCGTCAGTAATCGAGAAGCATTTTACGCTTGATAAGACTATGGAGGGACCGGATCATAGAGCCAGCCTGGAGCCTGATGAATTAAAGGCCATGGTTTCAGCTATTCGCCACATTGAAGCCGGCCTTGGAGATGGTATTAAGAGGAGAACTGATTCTGAAAGTAAGAATGTTTCTGTAGCGCGGAAAAGCATTGTCGCAAAGAAGCACATTTCCAAGGGCGAAGCATTTTCAGAAGATAATATAACGGTCAAAAGACCCGGTACAGGGATAAGCCCTATGAAGTGGTATGAAGTGATAGGGAAAACTGCTGACCGAGATTACGATGAAGATCAGATCATAAGCAGGGACGAACTTTAATGAAGAAGATAGCAATAGTAACAGCAACAAGAGCAGAATACGGATTGCTTTCATCCGTAATCAGGGAACTAAGGAAGCTTGAGAGCGATAGCTTTCGAACAGAGCTTATTGTCACTGGAACGCATTTGAGCGATCATTATGGAATGACTGTGGAAGAGATAGAAAAGGATGGCCTCCGTATTGATCATAGAATTACTATTCCAGTCGATTCTGATTCCGAGATTGCTATTTCAAATAACCAAGCATGTGCGTTGCGGAAATTCACAGAACTATTTGCTACGGAAAAATATGATGCCGTGGTGTTACTTGGTGATCGTTATGAAACTCTTGCTGTCGCTATAGCCGCAGGAAATACCAGAACACCGATTTTCCACCTGTGCGGTGGGGATACAACTGAAGGCGCTTTGGATGAGTGGATCAGGCATTCTATCACAAAAATAAGTTATCTGCATTTCGTGACAAATGATGAAAGCAGAAGAAGAGTTATTCAACTGGGGGAAGATCCTGCTCGTGTTTTCAACTATGGGTCAACCAGCATAGATAATATATTGAACGCTGCGACTATGAGTAAGGCTGAGGCACTTGAAAGTGTTGGATTGGCTGATTGTAGATATGCCATATGCACATACCACCCTGTCACGATGGAAATTGGCAATGTGGAAGCGCAGATGACCAATTTTCTGCAGGCAATCCAATGCTATCAGAATATTCAGTTCATTGTAACCAAATCAAATGCGGATCAGGGCGGTATGCAGATCAACGAGATTCTTGATGCAGCAGAAAAAGATATTTCTAATCTTCATGTGTTCGCATCTCTTGGCATAAAGAGATATCTCTCTTTGATGAAATATGCTGAGTTTGTCCTTGGAAATTCATCCAGTGGCATAATAGAAACTCCCGCATTCGGTGTTCCGACAGTAAATATTGGAGATCGCCAGAAGGGACGTCTTCAGTCCGAGAGCATTATCAATTGTGGGATCTTTAAGAATGACATCATTGATGCTATAGAAGAAGCAATGTCGGATAGACAGAGAGAGATTAGCAGGAACGTTGTTAGTCCGTATGGGGATGGACATGCTGCAGAGCGAATAGCAGAAAAGTCCTATCAGGTTGTTATGGATGGGAACATTAATTTGAAGAAGAAATTTTATGATATTCAATTCTAATATGACGGAGTAGTAGCATGAAAGTAATTGTAATTGGCTTAGGGTCGATGGGAAAGCGTCGTATCCGTTTAATGCAAAAGAGAAATGATGTGGAGTTGATTGCTGGTATCGATTCTCAAGAAGATCGGCGCAAGGAATGCGAGGAAACATTAGGCATCAGTACATATATATCCATTGACGATGCTGTAAAGAGCACTGTATTTGACTGTGCCTTTATATGCACTTCTCCTTTGAGTCACTCAGCAATCATTAAAGAGTGTCTTGAAAATGGCCTTCATGTATTTACAGAGATAAATCTAGTTCCTGATGGCTATCAGGATAATTTAAAATTGGCTAAAGAGAAGAACAAAGTGCTCTTTCTCTCATCGACATTCTTGTATAGGGAAGAAACCCAATACATCCACGACAGGGTGGGCGCACAGACTAAACCTGTTAATTACATCTATCACATCGGTCAGTATCTTCCGGACTGGCATCCTTGGGAGACTTATAAAAGCTTCTTCGTAGGGGATAAAAGGACGAATGGATGCCGAGAAATCATGGCAATTGAGCTGCCTTGGATTTCGGAGGCTTTCGGAGAGATTAGTAGCATTAAATCGGCTCATGACAAAATGAGTTCTCTTGAAGTGGATTATGACGACAACTACATTATCAATATTGAACATAAGAATGGCAACAAAGGAATTCTTGTAATTGATGTGGTTTCCAGGAGAGCTGTTCGTAATTTTGAAGCCTATTCTGAAGATTTGTATCTGACATGGAACGGAACTCCGCAGGGACTTGCTGAATACAGCATCGAAAAGAAGAACATGGAATCGATTCAGCTGTATGATTCCATAGAGCACACTGAGGGGTACCAGGCAACTGTTATAGAAAACGCCTATACCAATGAAATTGAAGAGTTCTTCTCCGTAGTCCGAGGCGAGCGTGAGCAAACCTATGGGTTTGAGAAGGATTATATAACACTTCAATGGCTGGACAGAATCGAGGGCGTTCAATGAAAGTGTGTTTTATAGGCGTGGGATCAATTGCAAAGCGGCATATAAACAACTTGCACGAGATTGCCGATGAAAAACGTAACTCATTGCAGGTTGATGCAGTTCGCAGAAATGCAAATGATACTCTACCAGAAATTGATAATACTTACGGTTCTATAGCGGATATACCTTGTGACTATGATGCAATCTTCATTACGAATCCGACGGAGTTTCACATTGATAGCCTTAATCAGGTTGCAGGCAAGAGTAAAAACTATTTTATCGAGAAGCCTTTGATTTCTGTCAAAAGACTTGAGACAGCAAAAAGTTTCAAAGCGGATTCTGATGCACTCTATTATGTGGCATGCCCTCTTAGATATACGAATGTAATTCAGTATCTGAAAGAGTTTGTTAGTGAGCATCAGATAATTGGAGCAAGATGCATTAGCTCCAGTTATTTGCCCGAGTGGCGTCCAGGAAAGGATTATAGAGACACATATAGTGCTCATAAGGATCTGGGCGGTGGAGTTTCAATAGATTTGATTCATGAATGGGATTATTTAAAATTTCTCTTTGGGGAACCCGAGAGCGTCCTCTATAAAAGCGGAAAGAAATCCTGGTTGGAGATGGACTGTGAAGATACGGCGCTTTATATCGCTGAATACACTGATAAGTTCATTGAGCTGCACTTGGACTATTTCGGTAGGAAGACAATTCGTGAGGTAATGCTGTTTACACCAGAAGATACGCTTGTTGGGGATTTAGTTAATAGCAAGGTTTCTTTTTTGAAATCAGGCGAAGTCATTGACTTTGGTGAACAGCGTAACGACTTTCAGAAAAAGGAATTGCTTCATTTCTTTGAACTTATGGAGAGCAGACAGTCTGATAATTCTATCGAAGAAGCCTATAAGACAATACTGTTGACCCAGGGAAAACTGGAGGATAGACAATGAATATACTTTTTACAGTCTGTGGTAGAGCGGGCTCAAAAGGAATTAAGAATAAAAATATCAGGGAGTTTCTCGGATACCCGTTACCATACTATACATTTGCATCCATTGGACAATACTTGAAGGATTTTGCGTCTGACCAAATAGATGTTGCCGTAAATACGGATAGCCCAGAACTGGTTGAAATTGCAGAGAAGAATCCGTATGTATCAGTAACAGTTATAGATAGAAAACCGGAACTTGGTGGAGATAGAGTCCCAAAGCCTGCAGTTATCCTTGATACATATAGTCAGATGCAGGATAAGATGGGTAAAACGTATGATATGGTTGTAGATCTTGATCTAACTTCTCCGCTACGGACAGCTAAGGATATTGATAACCTTATAAATAAGCAGAAGAAAGTCTGCGCTGATGTTACTTTCTCGGTTACCGAATCGAGAAGAAATCCTTACTTCAATATGGTGATGGATTGCGAGAAGGGTGTGCGTAAGGTGTTACAGTCAGATTTTGTCGCAAGGCAGCAGGCACCTACGGTTTATGATATGAATGCTTCGCTTTACGCCTATAAGCCAGAATTCTTGCAGACCGGAAAAGGCGTATTGGATGGATACTGCGAGATCACCACAATGATGGATACGGGTATTCTTGATCTCGATCACGTAAATGATTTTGAACTCATGCAGGTGATTGCAAAATACTTGTTTGAAAATAAAGAAGAGTTTAAAGATGCCTACGAATATATGAAGGGGAATTCCCATGCAATGTAAGTATTCACCGGAGCAGCTCTTTCATCTGGTCAACCATCAACTAAGCAACTTTTGGCCAGATGGGGAGGTGCTCGATAGTAGTTTTACCTCGTTTGAAATGGCCGTCCAACGAATAGAAGCAAATTTTGTCCACCGTAAAGGACGGATATTCCAGAACGATGGTGTGGCCTCTTTTTTTGATGTAACCCATTCGGTTCAATACAGCATCTTCCTGTACACATATGCAAATCAGCTATATCGGGATGGATCAGAAGATATTGCTGGGCGGGTTTATTATCTGAATAAGATTATGAATTCTGTTGATTGGTTCTATGCAGCGGCTCTTCCGGAAATATTCTCGGCAGAGCATCCGCTTGGTTCCGTGGTTGGCAGAGCAACGATGTCTGACTATCTGTTTTTGTACCAGGGAACAACGATTGGTGGCAACAGGAAGAATGGAGTCCTGAGCTATCCGATCATTGGTGATCATGTCCTGATGTATGCAAACAGTAAGATTCTCGGAAATGCTCATATTGGAAACAATGTTATTATTGCCGCAAATACGATGGTGATTGATGAGGATGTTCCTGATAACAGTTTGGTATTCGGACAGAGCCCAAATCTAATTATAAAGCAGAAGACTGAGGATGAAATTAGAGGAAAGATGAGTCATATTTGGATTGAATGACCTTCACCTGGAACAGCAGTAATGAACTATCTCACTATCACAAGTATAAGATCCATTTCGCAGAAGCCATCACTGTGTTCGATGATCCATATGCTATCGAGTCCATCGATACTCGTCACGGCGAACTGCGATTTACGAGGATCGGCGTATCAGACTCCGGAAATCTTCTGAGAGTAACTTACATAGAGGAATCCTTTGAAACAATCAGAATCATCAGCGTCAGGAAAGCTTCACCGGCGAATAGGAAGGCCTATTTGACGGGATTGGTATAATGAATTCATATACCTGTGTACAAAGACAGGGGATAAGACAATGGGACATGTACGAATTGGTTTTTTACCACATACGAGGCAATGGAACGCGATTGTAGATCAACTGAGTTCCTACGATAATGATGAAGATACGGTTGCCATAATAGCAGACCGTACGCTTGATGCTGTTCGTAAGGAATTCGAAGGTCTCCAGTATGATGAATCCATTATAAAGGCAATTGAATACTTGGCTACTATTGTCGTATCCAGCAGGCAGGAAGATCAAGTTGCTTTCCTTCAACAGAATGGGTTTCAGGTTCGGGACAACCTTTCATTGTTTTCGTTAACCGCATGTGCTCAGCAGCTAATAAAAACACAGGAGGGATCCTTAGAAACCAACAAGCTGGCACGGGATTCCGCGGTTCATGCGGTAATGCAGTACTATGAACAGCATCAGGATAACCAGCTAAGTCTTTTTCAGAACGACAGTAATCCTTTTACGAGTAGAGGTTCAGGGAAAGAATTTTGTGAACTGGCACGTTACTTCTTTGCATCTTTTACAGACAAGCAGATCCGTTATTATATTGACCGAACAGCATCAAGTGTAATTGGAGATTATGGTAAATATATTCATTTTTCCGACACATTGACTGAGCATTCTATGGCAATAACGGAACATGCCTTTGAAATATCCAAAATCATGCAGTCCTTTGCTGCAGGATGGTTCAACAAGCATGCTTTGGATACAGCTCCTTCGGATGCAAGCGTAACAGACTTTTTGAAAATTTCATTCGGAAAGGTACGCGAGGAGTTAAGACTGGAGGCGATGAACCGTGAGTGATTCGCCGATCAAAAAAATACAGGTATATTGTAGCGAGTTGTGCCAGTCTTCAACTTGTGGACCAGATGAACTGAATCTTCTGAATTACCCTGTTAATGACCTGGAACCTAATGTAACTATCGGTTATGAGGGCTTTGTATTTGATCCAAGCTCATTACCTGATAGGGTTTTGGATCTACTCCAGATTGCAGCGATGGTTTTTTGTGCCGATCGTATGGTTCGAAGGGGAGAAAGGGAAAGCATTAGCAATAAGGCATGGGCAAGGTCATTTGTGTTCCATATTTCTGTACTCGACTTCGATTTTTGGAATGATCAGCGGATTCAAAATGCGCTGTTGGAAGCAGTGCTATTTATGACGGGAGACCGTTCTTATGAGTTTGACTTCCACAAGGCAGAAATCGGTCATTATGAGGAAAAGAAAAATCAGCAGCTTTCTTTATTCTCAGAAGAGAATCAAAGGGTCACTGGTACTGAGAATGCTAACGTGATGCTGTTTTCCGGAGGCTTGGATTCTCTGGCAGGACTGTTGGCAGAACTGGCCGATGAAGACCGGAAAGTTATTACGGTTAGCCACAAGTCAAATAACAATGTTGTTCATTTACAAAAAGAACTCCTGACAAGGTTGAATGCCGATTATGACGGAAGGATTATTCCATATGGGTTCTCTTGTCATAATAAAGGTATGGCAAGTCTTGAAGAGACTCAAAGAACCAGGATGTTTTTGTTTTCTGCAATAGCTTTTGCAATATGTCGGTGCTTTGATAAACATAAATTTTTTGTTTACGAAAATGGAGTCACAAGTTTAAACTTTCCGGTTCAGACGGATGTTTTTAATGCAAGAGCAAGCAGAACTACGCATCCAAAAACATTAGGATTGCTGACACGGTTCTATCGTCTGTTCGATCCTTATTTTGAGATCGAAGCACCGTATTATCGGAAGACAAAAGAAGATATCGTTAAGTTGTTTGAGAAGTATAATCGGTTGGATCTGATTGCCAGCGCGGTATCGTGTAGTTCAACAAGAACTAAACATAGCATGTGTCCTCATTGCGGGTGTTGCTCTCAATGTATTGACAGAAGATTTGCTATATTTGCTGCTGAATTAACCGATTACGATGGTGAGTACGCTGAGGACTTTGTTCGTAAGATAAACGATAACGAAACATCACAGCGCCTTTATCAGCAGATGAGATTTGCAAGCGGTAAAGACTATTTCTCAGTTTTTGATATGAGCAAAAACTTTGCAACAGAGTTACAGGAGGCTGTTGAATACTGGCCTTGTGACAATCCTGAAGACAGCGTTTATGAGATATTTGAGCTTTTGAATCGCTACAGTAAATCTGCGTTGAAAGCTGCTAAACAAATGCAGATGAAATACGATGATCTTAGGATGCCAATCTCAGATAAGTCATTCCTGAAGATTATTTCCAATAGGGAATATCTCAAGACACCATTTGAGAGACGGGCTGAAGAAATTGATAAGAAGCTGGCGGTTACCCTGCCTATCCTTTTCAAGACAGAGAGACCAAAAAACGAAAATGATTTCAATGATAAAATCGTGGCTCTATTGAGCTCAGCGGATGCTCGTTGGCAAAGGGAATATCCTGTAATCTCCTTTGGAAACACGAGCTATAGAGCAGATGGATCCTTCGATGGGCTTATTATCGAATCAAAGTTTATTCGAAACAAGACTTCTCCGAGCGTTGCCACACAGGGGATTGCTGCGGATATTACGCAGATTAATGCAGATCAGGCAGTCCTATTTGTTGTATATGACCCGGACAGGCAGATAACCGATGATAAGGCATTTTGTGATTCGCTGATGGAGAAGAAGGCGAATTGTATTGTCAGGGTGTACAGGTAAAGCTGATAGAGAGGCAGGTGTACAGATGAAAATAACTTTTTCTATGGATGGCATAAAGAATATGGATCAGCTGTATACCTGGACTATCGAACAGTTATTTGAGATAATTCCGGGGAAAGCCGAGCACTATCATGGTAAAGAATACTGTGAGAGAATCATTGAGTCTCTATCCTCTTGGAAGGAGAAGAAGTATCTCGGGATGGTAGAGCGCATAGGCAATGAGATGTATACGCTTATAGCTCCTGACGAGTCAGAATATACAGTGGCTTTTGGAATCAATACCTATGAAGAGAAACTGGCTAGAATAGAGGTCGTTATTACTGCGCCGGATACAGACTCATATGATCAACGACTGGAAGATCTGAAGATAGAACTCAAGAATGTACTCCTTCCAGACTGGCAGGAATGCACCTGGCTTGTAGATGAGCAGGCTGCCAAACTTTGTAAGGAAGCTTATGAGCAAGCATTTGTGATTGAAAATAATCTCCGTGCCTTTGCCAGTAAGGTTCTTATCCATTTCCTTGGTGTGAATTGGATCAAGAGAGCAGGCTTTGAGAAAGAAGCAGGATCTGTGGCGGAACTGAAAACAAAATTTATTCAGCGTATTCCAGAGTTTGATAATATCAACGCTGACTTTCTTTCCATGACGTTGGAGACCCTTTCGAAGATAATGCTTGATGGCGTGGTCTACAAGGATGAAATTGTTCTGAGCCGTAAAGACTATGGCAGACTTATGGAAATCTGCTCTAAGGCTAAGAGCCCATCTAATGTGGCGGATTTCGTTAAGGCACAGCGGGTGAAGGAGAAGACAATTTGGGATGATTTGTTTGCGCCATTTATCGTATCACCGGACACATTCAAGACTGCACTGCATGATTTCATAGAAGACCGAAACCACGTTGCTCACAGTAAAGTTCTGTCATGGAATTCATATCAGCTGATAACAAAGGACTTTCAGAAAATCAACACCCTCATACTACAGGCTGACTCAAAATTTGATGAAGATGAATCTTCGTCTGAATTAATAGCCACATGGAACGCAGAGCAGGAAGAAGAGTACGATCCTGATTATGAGAAGGAGTACCTCCGCAGTCGCATCGCCGATGAAACAGGTATGGATATCCTGAGCGAACAGGGCATAAGCGACTGGTTCGATGAAGCTCTTCATGATTTGTTTTCTGCGGTTTATCAGAGATACCACTTGAACATGGAATTTGAAGTATCGGATTTCTTTACTCCTTCGGAGGAGGATGTTGTGTTTTCCGTATCCTGTCCTGTAGATGAGAACCTGCACATTATCGTTTACGCTGAATACTCTATAGATGATGATCTCGGCGAAGACAGCACTTGTTATATCAGGGCGGTTAATGGGAAAGGAGAGAAAATTTGTTCCGCAGAGATTCGCTTTCATAATGGCAATGGAGTAGAGGGCGAAAACGGTCTCATGGAGGCAACGGACAATACTGAATACGATACTTCCGAGCTGGATGAGTTTAAGGAAGAGCTATTTGCAGCCATTGATACATTGAATCCTTATCCCGCTGAGGCGGAAGCGATTGCTCACAGGAGTAAAGGCATAGAACAGGTAACGGCGGATTTTGCATGTGAGCAATGCAGCAAATTCGGCGTGTCGATATGCGAAGAGTTTCTTCCGATTGGTAAATGCTGTTATTGCGGCTGGGAGAACGAACTTGTTAAATGTGATCGCTGTGGTGAACTGGTCAGCGTTGATGCCATAGAGGATGGGTTTTGCCCATCATGCCATGCGTTTATTGAAAAACAGTAGTGTGTGAGGATTGAAATATGAGCTATTATACAGAACGACATGGAATGAGAACACCTATAGAATTAACGTATGAAATAGATCCTGGTAAGTACAGAATTCTCCTTGGATGCTGTGAAAAGTATTATGATAATATTGCTTGGAAGTATCCGGAAGAGTGTGAAGATGGACGTGGCTGTTGCGGACTTGATAAATGGAAACTTGCCGAGGAAATGAAATACGAGATACCATCACTATTGATCTCTGACTCCGGGGAGATAGGTGTTCCAAGGGTAATCCACAACGTCTTTAAGGAAGAGCCGGAAGTGGATGAATATGACCAGTACGCATTGCTCGATTTTATTGAGTTTATGTTTGAAAACGTCCGAGATATTCTGAGGGGGGATTATCACAAATTCTTTAATCACTACCACATAACCACAAAGACGACATCAGTGATAAGGGAACAATTCAAAGATGAGATAAACGCATCATTTGAAAAGACTGGCCTGTTGTATACACTGAACATGAATGGCGAGGTTGAGCGTATTGTTGAAAACAGCGTAATTTCCGCTGACATCTCAAATTCCGTAAGTACCATCAAAGAGCAAGGCACAAAGGAATTGCTGCAAGAAGCATTGGCTATTTATCGTAGCCATGACTCAAATGCATCAAGAGATGCGGTGGAAAAGATATGGGATGCATTTGAACGACTAAAGACCTATTATACTCAGCTGGATAAGAAGGCATCGGCGGACACTATTATCAATGACATGGCAGATGGATCATCTGACTACATTTCTCTGTTCGAAGAAGAATTCCAGAAGCTGACAAAAATAGGGAACTCATTTAGGATCCGCCATCATGAAACGAATAAGATCGAAATAAAAGACAGGCGTTACTATGATTATTTTTTCAACAGGTGCTTATCATTGGTAGCATTGGCCCTGCAGTACTTGAAGTGATCCGCAGAGATACGAAGAGTAAGAAGTTTACATCTGTGTTCATCGCCGCCAGGCGCAGACGTTGGTAAGAAATCAGCCAGCCACACCATGAGAACTTGAATTCTGATATACACATTGTGGTCATCAAGACCCATGATACGCTTACCCACTGATAGAGCATAAGCTCTGCGACTACGCCTTCGGCTTCGTCGATGTCCACAGGCGCGGCTGACGCCGCGAAGATCTAAAAATCCAACTGATAATATATGATGGAGAAAATAATTAGAACCCAAAGAACTATCACATCAGAATTAATCGAAGCATGGAAGCACTCATTAACAAGTGATAACCTGGCTGCATCCAGAACTCTTGAGCGCCTATCTGTCCATGAGAAGGCGAACACCCTCAGCCCAGATATGGATATTATCAGTCGTCTCTGTAATCTGAGTCAGTCACAGATCATTGAAGCCAGTAAGAAGGCTTCGGATCCGGTGGAGTTATGGAGGAGCGTTATTGATTAAAGCTTTGTGCCCACCGGCCGTAGGTTCCCTTATCAACCCGTCAATCTCATTGTAGATCCTTGAGTGCATGAATCCCACATTGTGAGCATCCCGATCCTGATAACTTACCAGGAATTAAATCTTATCGATCATCCACCGTTCTTCCGGTTCTCCCCATCTCTACTGATGAGCTTGAAAAAGGGGAGAAAGAGCCGGAGCCGCAGAGTCAGGTGAGCCTCATTGAGAAGAATGGGACGGATCATATTAGCACTGTGAAGATGTTTGCTGATGTGTTTGATATTGACTGGATCGAGCTGCTGAGGATGAGTTCCACCTGACTGCGGATGCATGGGTAGGTACCTTGGCATCGTTGTGGTTGACCACAGGGTCCTCAGCAGGAGATAAGAGCAGTAGATCTGGCTGAGAAGAACCTTGCCAAGCTACCTGGAGCTGCGGCCTGCGGCCGATGGACACACGACGATATTTGTCACCCGGCTACCTATCTGCGAAAAAACAGCGCGGAGTCCCAACTATACGAGATATGGAACTCTGCACTTTTGTTTTAACTATATATTGTATCTACCGCTGCATAGACATTGCGCCTAACAAAACGTCCTCTGAAATACGGATCGGATTCTTGTGACTAATCAGTTTCAGAGCATCGTTTCTGTCAACATCACTCACGAGTGCCTGGTAGAAATCTTTCATATCCGGAACCATGACCAACAATACGCGAAATAAGATATCTATGGCGACACCAAGACCTCCACGTTTGATCTGGTGAATACGCTGTAGAAGTTTATTCTTCACAACCTCATCCAATATTATGTTGAAATCCTCCTCAACGGAGGATAAAAGTATGCGGGCCTGTTCATCTGGCATTCCGGTAAGCATGTGTGCGGGACAGCGGCGGTATAGCTGAGAGTTGGTAATATTCTCATCGCTTTTCTGTATCTTTGCTTCTAGATCATATGGCGCGGCCAGAATAAATGATGCATACTTGCGGGTGTAATCCCAGATAAAGCGTAGTACATCAAGCTTGTCGATGTTGGAAGCGTTCTTCTGCCTGGTTTTAGGGCACATGTTATCAACCTCGTCGATCAGAAAGACGACGGGTCTGGCCTGGTTATTGATGTGGGCGATCAGTTCCACCTGAAGAGAGCTGGTGTCTGCGTAGGGGTAGTAGCCGATTGAGGATGAAATCATCAGGAGCAGGTCTTTATCACTGCTGTGCTTGGGAACGGCGACATAGTGAGCCTCGATTTCGCTCTTCTTCTTGTACTCAAGAAGAAGACGGGTTTTGCCACTGCCGGGGTCTCCAATGATCCGCAGCATTAGATGGAGTTTAGCGGCATCATCCATCAGGCCTATTGCGGCATTGTAGTTTGGGTATGGAACTATCCGGAATATTTCCGGGAGAAGTGGGAGAGCCAGACGCTCATTAACCCGCAGTGGGTTATCATGAAACCGGGAAAGATACCCTGCCTGTTTTAACGGGTCATTCAGATCTTCCACAGAGGGGTTCCGTTTGCGTCTTGTGGCAAGTTCAGTATCCATGTTATTGCTCCTTTCCGTTGGGGACATTTGCAGCAGGAGATTCACCTGTCGCAAGGGATTTGCCTTTTGAAACATAGTAGTTTTCAAAACGATTGCTTTTAGTACCGTTCTGAATGCGTTCAATGTTTTCCTGAGTCTGGCGGGCAACTTTCACAATATCATTCGCATCCTTGGAGAGGACGGTCGCTTCGGCCAGGTCTTTGGCGGCATCGATGGTCTCGCAGTACATGGTGGGGTTTTCATCTACATCTTCTTCAGGAAGGTCATCCGCAGGTTCATAGTCGATATAACGCTGAGCTTTAACTTTAGTTGCTTTTAGAACCTGCTTGACGGCTGTTATCTTCCGGCTGATGCGGCGCTTCTGGGCTTTCTGTTCTTCAAGATGTTGTTCAAGTTTGAGACGATCGGTTTCATCCACCTTCTGATGGATCAGAGGTTCAGCTTCGCAGAGATATTTGCCGTTGTGGATCACGCTGATGCTGTGGCAGAAGGTCTGGTCAAAGTCATAAATGTTGACATAGTGGCCCATGACATCCTCCCGCGCCAGATTAGGATGCCAGAAGAGATCGTTGTTGTATTTAATACCTTGCGGATGAACTTTATGCGTCTTTTTAGGAGCCATGAACACTGAGAGTGTGTTCCAGTCCGGAACAATTGTGTCAGCCTTTTCCATACGCATATACTTCTGAAGAGGACTTTCTGTTTCGCCTTCAGGAATTGTATTGTTATAAGCCGGTACGCCCTACGCATCACCTTATCAACACTAAAAAATACCGAAATTCCGCACTTTTTCAAATGCTGAATTTCACCTCAATACCTGTCTCATCGGATATAAGCACGACATCTATCATCGCTGCCGCTATATCGTGCTTTTCCTGAACCGTCAGTTTATCCCACTGCTTCATAGGTTCTTCCAAAGGCTTTGTGTCGATCGCCTTACGCTTACGGCACATAGTCTGCAT
>CACZFN010000016.1 GCA_902780505.1 uncultured Ruminococcus sp.
TCTCTTTTCATGATATTTTTGTTTGTTAGCACTTAACATTATATCATATTGAGAGTTGTTTTTCTATTTTGGGTGTCTATGATCTATTGTAACATAACAGGCTGCAAAGGGTAAATTTTAATCAAAGACTTGACAAAAATGTAAAATGCTTGTATAATTTATAAGTGAATGTGTTTTTTTATGAATTCAATATCTTTAATGGGAGGATTGACTATAAGTGAAGCGAGTTAAAAAGCCCGTCTTTTTTATAGTTGTTCTTTGTATAGCGGCGTTTGCTTACCTGACATATGCGGGTATCAGCACACAGTTTGGCGATATCAAGACAACATATATAAAAGGCGTAGACGAAATAAGGTGGGGTATAGATATCCAGGGCGGTGTCAATGCCACATTTGAGCCTGCTGATGGTTATGATGCAAGTGAATCTGAGATAGATGCTGCAAAGGCTGTAATAGAGCAGCGTCTTGTATCACTCAACATCACCGACTCGGACGTTTATGCAGATTATAATAAAAAGAGAGTCATGGTTTCCTTCCCGTGGCAGGCAGGCGAAGAAAGCTTTGATCCTGAAGAAGCTGTGTCAGAGCTTGGCGAAACTGCTATACTCACGTTCAGGAAGGGCTCTGAGGAATCGGGCGAGGAGATACTTACAGGTACAAATGTCAAGGAAGCATCTGCCACACAGCAGCCTGACAGCAACGGCAATGCACAGTTTGTTGTAAGCCTTGAATTTGACAGCACAGGTGCTTCGGC
The DNA here is from genome assembly GCA_902780505.1 of uncultured Ruminococcus sp. GTDB lineage: Bacteria > Bacillota > Clostridia > Oscillospirales > Ruminococcaceae > NK3A76. The sequence continues at coordinate 754 of CACZFN010000016.1, forward strand.
TTTCTCGCAGGCGACATCTGAAATGATAGGTCAGCAGATATCTATATGGATGGACGATAAATGTATATCCGCACCGCGTGTAAATTCTGCGATAACGGACGGCAAGTGTGTTATCGAAGGCGATTTTTCATATGAATCGGCAAAGGCTTTGGCTGATAAGATAAACGCGGGTTCACTGCCGTTCAAGCTTCAGACAACAAGTACGAATATCATATCCGCCACCCTCGGTGAGGGCGCAAGGACGGCTATGATAATCGCAGGCGCCATAGCGTTTGTGATGATAGCTATATATATGATATTTATTTATAAGCTTCCCGGATTTGTGGCATCTATCGCACTGTTCGGGCAGGTCGTCGGCACTATCGCCTGCATTTCGGGCTTCTTCGGCAATATTGAGAGCTTTACGCTTACTATCCCGGGTATTGCGGGTATCATACTTGCGATAGGTATGGGCGTTGACGCAAATGTTATCACGGCTGAGCGTATAAAGGAAGAACTGCGTGCCGGGAAGACCTTAAACGGCGCTATCGAGCTTGGTTATAAGAGAGCATGGAGTGCTGTGTTCGACGGAAACATCACGGTTGTATTTGTGGCTGTTATCCTTATGGGTGCGTTCGGGCCTACTGACGGTTTGTTTGCAAAACTGCTTCACCCGATATTCTTCGCATTCGGTGCGGCTACTGCGGGTACGATATACTCGCTGGGCTACACACTTATGGTAGGTATCATACTTAACTTTGTGTTTGGTATATTCTGTTCAAGGCTTATGCTTTCATCACTTTCAAAGTTCAAGGCGTTCAAGAAAAGAACACTTTACGGCGGTTATGATGAAAACGATGAAAAGGCAAAGGAAAAATATCAGGCTTCAAAGGATAGGAAGTTAAACGTTGTAGGCAACAAGAAGAAGTTCTACTGCGCATCGATTGCCTTGTTTGCGGCATTTGCTATCGTTACAGCGGTGTTTGGCCTGAGTGTTGCAATAGAATTCAAGGGCGGTACTATCATCAGCTACACCTATACAGGTGATATTGATACGTCTGCCGTTGAGCAGGTCGTAAATGATTCGATAAGTGAAAAGGCAATTGTTACAAAGGGTACTAACTTCTCAAGTGATGACACGACCATCAAGCTTTCGTTCTCGTCTGACGAGGGTATCAGTGATGACAAGCAGTCAACACTTGCGGCAGCACTGAAGGAAAAGTTCCCTGACAACAATATCGAACTTCTTGAATCCTCTGACGTTTCGGCTTCAAACGGTCTTGAATTCTTCTTCAAGTGCCTTGTGGCAGTTGCGGCTGCGGCGGTCATAACGATAATCTATATCGCTTTCAGGTTCAGGAAGATAGGCGGTATTTCCGCAGGTGTGTTCTCAGTCGTGGCGCTTATCCATGATATGATAATGGTTTACGGCTGCTTTGCAATATGCCGCTTTGACATCAATGCAAACTTTATGGCGGTACTGCTTACTATACTCGGCTACTCGATAAATGCGACTATCATCATTTATGACCGTATCCGTGAGAACAGAAGGCTTATCGGCAATAAGATGGAGCTTGACGAGCTTGTGAACCTTTCGATAACACAGACTGTCGGCAGGTCGATAAATACAACTGTTACAACTGTTCTTGCAATGGCTGTTGTATGCATTGTCTGCATGATCTACGGTGTAAGCTCGATAATCAGTTTTGCATTCCCGCTTATTATAGGTATGATCGCGGGTGTATATTCCTCAAACTGCATAGCACCTACACTCTGGGTAGCATGGCAGGACCACAAGGCAAAAGCTGCAAAAGCGGCAGGGTATGCAGGCAAGGGTAAAAAGAAATAATAAACAATAACAAATCAAAAGACCTCTTTTCCGTGTGGGAAAGAGGTCTTTTTTACAGTAATAAGCAGTGTTGAATACAAATGGTAAATCAGGTTACCTTTTCAAAGTTCGCTGCATCTACGCCGCATATCGGACAGACGTAGTCATCAGGGAGGGTTTCGCCTTCATATTCATAGCCGCATACCGTACAGCGCCATATCACCTTGCCGTTTCCGCTTACCCCTGCGGGGACGGCTTCGGCGGAAGGTGTGACCTTTTCAAAATCTGAAGCGGGGTGCTTGCATATCGGGCAGATATAATCCGCGGGGAGTTCTTCGCCGATATATTCATACCCGCAGATAATGCAGCGCCATATCGTTTTGCCGCTTGCTTCATCGGTGCCGACCGCTTTAGGCGCAGGCTTTATGTTTTCAAGGTAATATGCATAATCTGCCGAACGTGCAGCATCAAGCATTGCCATTTCGCCGATATCGGCAATAAACATTGTATGTGTGCCTAAATCCACAGTCTGACACACTTCCCCGCAGATATAGGAATTTGTGCCGTTAGTTACTGCAAGTGTGCCGTTTGATACACGTTTTACATCTGCAAAGCCTGCAAACTTGTCTGTATCCCTTCCTGACTGGAAGCCGAAGCGTTTGAAAAGTTCAAAATCCGCTTTTTGGCTGATTATCGAAGCGGTAAAGCTGCCGCTTTGAGCTATCATATCATGGGTAAGGTTTGCCTTGTTTACTGTGAGTGAAATGCGGCCGGGTTCACTTGTTACCTGTGAAACTGTATTTGTGATACAGGCGTTGTCCCTGCCGCCGCAGTTTGCTGCAACTACAAAAAGTCCATATGTGAGTTTATATATCGGGTTATCTGCCATAGCTTTTACTCCTTTCAGGTTTTTCCTTTATGATCTAAATTTTTTCTTTTATTCTTTCTATTATCGTTTCAAGCACTTTCAGCCTTGCGTATTTTTTGTCATTGCCTTCCACTATCGTCCATGGTGCGGCTAAGGTAGAGGTCTTTTGTATCATTTCATCTATCGCCGCTTCGTAAAGATCCCATTTTTCGCGGTTGCGCCAGTCCTCGTCGGTTATCTTCCAGCGTTTTTCGGGAGTGTTCATACGGTCGGTAAAGCGTCTTAACTGCTCGTCCTTATCTATCTGCATCCAGAATTTTATGACTATCACGCCGCATTCGCAAAGTTCACGCTCAAACTCGTTTATTTCCCTGTAAGCCATAGCACAGCGTTCTTTCGGGGTAAAACCTTCAAGGCGCTCGACCATCACCCTTCCGTACCATGTGCGGTCAAATATAGTTATATGGCCGTCTTTCGGCAGCTTTGTCCAGAAACGCCAGAGGTAGTGGCGGTTTTTTTCTGCGGCAGCAGGTGCTGCTATCGGTACAGCTTCATACCCCCTCGGATCAAGTGCCGAGCCGACACGTTTTATTGCCCCGCCCTTTCCCGCGGCATCCCAGCCCTCAAAGGCGATAACAACGGGGATTTTCTTTTTGTAAAGCTTTCCGTGAAGCTTTGAAAGTTCCTTCTGAAGCGCTTTTAGCTTAGCGGGATAATCCTCCGGCGTGACCGTCTTGCCTTCAAGCACGACATCTTTGAGCAGGGGAGTTTTATGCATATCAAACAGCTGTGTCACATCCTCCTCGGGAGGGTAAGCGGTTTTTGCATCAAGGGCGGCTTCAAGGCGCTTTGTAACTATATCAAACAGCATAAACCTTGCAAACTGCTTTTCCTCGGCATCTATAACATACCACGGCGCATATTCGGTGGAGGTGCGAAAGAGCATATCTTCATAGCCTTGCTTATAATCATCATAGTGCTTGTTCTGCCTTTTATCCTTGTCTGTCACACGCCAGCTTGTACTGCCGTTTTCTTCAAGGCGTTCAAAGCGCTTTTTCTGTTCTGATTTTGATATATCAAGAAATATCTTTATCACTGCATACCCGTCATCACACAGCTGCCTTTCAAATGTGTTTACGGATATTATCCTCCTGTCATACTCCTTTTTGGATATACCTTCCTCTATCCTTGCTGCGGCAAGTTCCCTGTACCAGCTTCTGTCCATGACTGAAAGCTTGCCGTATTCGGGTATATTTTCAAAGTAGCGTTTCATAAGCGGGTAACGGCGTTCGGCATCAGTTGCTTCAACTGTGGATATGACCTTGAAGAAGCGGGGATCAAGAAGCTTTATCATATCTGAGATAAGCGTTCCCTTGCCTGATGCGCCCCAGCCTTCAAAAACGATAATGGCAGGCAATGAGTTTTCCTTCATTTTCAGCTGCAATTCTGAAAGCTTTTCGCGCAGGGCTTTCGCCTTTTCCTTGTAGTCGGTGTTTTCTTCGGGGGTGAGTGCATTTTTGAGCATAAAGATCAAGTCCTCTCTATAAGTTCAAATCGTTTGCAGCCGTTCGGGGCGGGATCATTCCACATTCCGGCGGGGCGTACCCATATGCCGCCTTCGCCGTAGAGCGCTTTGTACACTACCATAGCTTCAAGCGTTTCGGAATGTGCTGCTATTGCTATTACTTCATATTCATTCCCTTTGAAATGTCGGTAACGCCCGGGGGGAATGGCTTTTTTTGCCTGTTCTGTTGTCATTGCTTTCAAGGTTATAACTCCTCTCATAAGTGCTTTGGTCTATTATAACATATTTTTTTAATCACTGCAACAATTTTTAGGAAATTCACACAAATTATTTTTGCGCCGTGTATGTTCCGCTGAAAAGCCCCCGGCGTGGAGAAATATTATTTTTGTGAAAAGTGTAAAAAACATCTTGAAATTGCTGAAGCATTATGGTATAATATTATATAATAGGTAAAATATCATTTCAGGAGGATATATATTTATGAAAAGACTTGTAACACGAAGCGATTTTGACGGGCTTGTATGCGCTATGCTGCTCAACGAGATCGGGATCATTGATGAAATAAAGTTTGTTCACCCGAAAGACGTACAGGACGGCAAGATAGAACTTACCGAAAACGACATTACCACGAACCTGCCGTTTGACAAGCGTGTAGGGCTTGCATTTGACCACCACGAGAGTGAACTTATAAGAAACAGCCTTGATGATTACCTTGGCAAGTATATTATTGACGGTACTGCAAAATCCGCGGCAAGGGTAGTTTATGATTATTACGGCGGTGAAATGGTTTTCACGAATGTTTCGCAGGAGATAATGGACGCTGTTGACAAGGGCGACAGTGCGGATTTCACGGTGGACGAGATACTCAACCCCACAGGCTGGGTGCTTATGAATTTCCTTATGGACGCAAGGACAGGTCTTGGCAGGTTCCATAATTTCAGGATATCCAACTATGACCTTATGATGCAGCTGATATCCTTCTGTGTTGATCATTCGATCGATGATGTATTAAAGCTGCCTGATGTAAAGGAAAGGGTAGACCTCTACTTTGAACAGCAGGATCTTTTTAAGGAACAGTTAAGGCGCGTTACAAAGATACACGACAAGGTGGCGGTCATAGATCTGAGAAATGAAGAAACTATATATGCGGGCAACCGTTTTATGGTTTATGCTATGTGGCCTGAAACAGAGCTTTCTGTTCATGTTGCGTGGGGCTTCAGAAAGCAGAATACAGCTGTTATGATAGGCAAGTCGATAGTGAACCGCAATTCAAAATTTGACATAGGTGAGCTTTGCCTGACATACGGCGGCGGCGGGCATACCAATGCGGGCACCTGCCAGCTTGACAATGACAAGATAGATGCAGAGCTGCCTATTATCATTGACAAGTTAAACGGCAAGATCCCTGTTAAATAATCAAGGCAACACCAAAGGCGGGGCTTCCCGCCTTTTTGTATTATAGGATCACTGACAGAATAAGAGGTGTAAAATGGAAATCAAGTATATACATGAGCCTGATGATCTTCAGTGCGGGCAGGCAGTGCTTGCAATGGTGCTCGGTATGGAGGTGAGCGAGATAGTTGACCTTCTTGACAACGACAGGGAAACTACTTTAAAGGAAATGAAACAGACTTTTGAACGATTTGGCGTAAGTGTTGGCCGTGACAGGCGGCAGGCGGGCGATAAAGGTGAACTTCCTGCACTATGCCTTTTAAGCCTTGAAACGCCGCGCTGCTGGCACTGGTCTTTATATGCTGACGGCGTTTTTTACGATCCTGAACACGGCGTAATGGAGGATTTCCCTGAAAGCAGGCGCAGGTATTTCTGGGAACTGACACTGCCTGATCAAACGATCTGATGGTTTAAGACGAGTCCGGTAATGCTTGTTATCTGATCTGATTATGTTAAAACGCACAAAAAAACCGTGCTTAAATTGTAAGGTGTTATAAAATCACTTTGATAAGACGATTAATTGATGACAAAAATCAGAATTTTTGGTAAAATAAATTAGGTATATTTTATGGTGTATGTTGAGGAAAGCCTATGATAAAAAGAGATTCGTTTTTTAAAAGAAAGCCTTTCATGGCTGTTGTTTGCTCACTGACGGCAGTGATAACTGCCGTTATAGTCGGCTGCTATGGCATAAACAGTGTTTTTGCTGAGAAGACCGCCGGTGTGGCTGCTCACACTGTTGATCCTACAGGAAAGGGCGATGGTTATTCGGCGGTCTTATACGGCAACACGAACGGCCTGCCTACTTCGGAGGCAAACGCTATTGCACAGACAGAGGAGGGCTTTATCTGGATAGGCAGCTACAGCGGCCTTATAAGATACGACGGCAATACCTTTGAAAGAATAGATTCCACAACAGGTATCACAAGTGTTGTAAGCCTGTTTGTGGATTCGGAAAACAGGCTGTGGGTAGGCACAAATGACAGCGGTGTCGCAGTGATCGATAAAGGCGATATAAAAATGTACGGCAAGGATGATGGCTTGCAGTCCTTGTCCATACGCTCGATAACTGAGGACGGTTCCGGGCGTGTATATATTGCCACTACTCACGGAATGGTGAGCGTGAACGACAAACTTGAAATGATACCGGTAGACGAACCGCAGATAAATGACGAGTATATAAGAAGTATTAAGCTCAGTTATGACGGAGTTGTTTACGGAATAACCACAGGCGGCAGTGTTTTTACTATAAGCGACGGCAAACTGACAGGTGTCTATGGCCCTGAAAAGCTCGGAATAGACAATGTGCGTTCTATTCTTCCCGATCCGGCTGAGAACGGTAAGATATACCTTGCGACCAATGACGGAAAGGTGTACCACGGTGAGCTTAAAAACAGCTTTAAGAATGCAGCTTATACCGATACACAGCCGCTTGGTGTCATAAATTCAATGTGCATGGCCGATAACGATACACTCTGGGTATGTTCGGACAGCGGTATAGGGTTTATAAATGAAGGAAGGTTCATACTTATAAAAAATGTACCCATGAACACTTCTGTTGAGGATATGCTTACCGACTATCAGGGGAACCTCTGGTTTGCTTCCTCGCAGCAGGGCGTTATGAAGATAGTGCCTAACCAGTTCAGTGATGTTTTCGGAAAGTACGGGCTTGAGTCCGAAGTGGTGTATTCGACTTGCATGCTTGATGATATGCTGTTTGTTGGTACAAAAAGCCGCGGACTGATGATACTTTCAGACGGCAGTGTGCTTGACAGTTATCCGATAACGTCATCAAAGACAGCATCAGGTGAAAAGCTTGACGACACCGACCTGCTGAAAATGATGGATGGCTGCAAGATACGTTCGATAATAAGGGACAGTAAAAACAGGCTGTGGTTTTCTACGTTTGGTGATAATGGTCTTGTAAGGGTTGATGGCAGCGAGGCGGTAAAGTTCACATCGGCTGACGGTATGCCGTCTGACAGGGTGAGGACAGTCTATGAACGCTCTGACGGAACGATGATTGCGGCGTGCACAGGCGGCCTTGTTGTAATAGACGGCGATAAGATAAGCCAGGTATTTGGCGAAAGTTCCGGTATAAGCAATACCGAGGTGCTGACTGTAACTGAAGGATTTGGCGGTGAAATGGTCCTCGGTACTGACGGCGGGGGTATATTTGTCCTGAGTGACAACGGGGTTTTGCATCTGGGTATTGAATCAGGACTCAGATCCGACGTTGTCATGCGTATAAAGAAAGATATTTCAAGAGATATCTTATGGATAGTAACAAGCAACTCTTTAGCTTATATGACAAGTGACTATAAGATAACCACTGTAAAGAAATTCCCCTATTCCAATAACTTTGACATTTACGAAAACACAAAGGGCGAAATGTGGGTGCTTAGCAGCAACGGTATCTATGTGACAGATGTCGCGCAGCTTATAAAAAACGAGGAGATAGAGCCTATATATTATGGAATGGACAATGGCCTTGGGTGTATAGCGACTTCAAATTCATACAGTGAACTGACAGCAGACGGCGACCTGTACATTGCAGGAAATACGGGTGTGGCAAAGGTGAATATCGAAAAGCCGTTTGAAAATGTAAGTCTTATAAAAATGTCGGTGCCGTATATAGAAGCTGACGGAGAGCAGATATATCCCGATAAATCGGGGGCTTTCCATATATCATCAGATGTAAGGAAGCTGACTATTTATTCCTATGTGTTCAATTATTCGCTTATGAACCCTGATGTGACATACCGCCTTGACGGGTTTGAAAGCAACCCGACAACACTCAGAAGAAGCGAACTTGCGCCGATAAATTACACAAACCTCAAAGGCGGCGAGTACCGTTTTGTTATGGAAATAGCTGATCCCCAGGGGGGCGGCACAAAAAGCCTTAGTATCGTGATCATCAAGGAAAAGGCGATATACGAGCAGATATGGTTCCGCATTGTCGGTATAATAGGCATAGCGGCAGTGATAAGCGGGCTTGTATTGCTTTTTGTAAGGTACAGGACAAATAAGCTTATAAAGAAGGAAAAAGAGCAGAGATTGCTCGTGCGGGAGATAGTTGAGGCTTTTGCAAAGGTAATAGATATGAAGGATAAATACACAAACGGCCATTCCTCAAGGGTGGCAGAGTATACGACTATCCTTTGCAGAGAACTCGGGCTTGATGAAGAAACGATAGAAAAATACTATAATATAGCACTTCTTCATGATATAGGCAAGGTAGGTGTGCCGCCCGAGGTGCTCAATAAGCAGGGCAAGCTTTCGGATAAAGAATTTGCTATAATCAAATCACATTCGGCGCTTGGCTATAATACCTTAAAGGACATAAGCATAATGCCCGAACTTGCTATAGGTGCAGGTGCTCACCATGAACGCCCGGACGGCAAGGGCTATCCGAAAGGGCTGAAGGGCGACGAGATACCGCGTGTTGCACAGATAATAGCGGTTGCGGATACATTTGATGCTATGTATTCCGACAGGCCTTACAGAAAGCGTATGAACTTTGAAAAAGCTGTTTCCATAATGAAGGAAGTCCGCGGGACACAGCTTGCGGCAGATGTTGTAGATGCATTTTTAAGGCTTGTCGATAAAGGTGAGTTCAGGGCGCCTGATGACCACGGCGGCGGAAGCACCGAGGACATAGATAATATCCACAGGAAATTCAATGGCAGCAAAAACAAGGAGGAATCATAAGATGAGAAAGAATTTAGGGGCACAGCCCGCACTTTTCCCAATGCCGGTAGTTATAGTTGCGGCATACGGGGCTGACGGAAGTATATGCGCTATGAACGCAGCATGGGCACAGATATGCAGTTCAGACAAGATAGCGCTCTTTATTTCCCCGGGGCATAAGACAACTAAGAACATTCTTGAAACAAAGGCGTTTACTGTAAATATCGCCGATGTAAAGAATATAGTTCCTGCCGATTTCTTTGGAATTGCAACAGGCAACAATATGCCTGATAAGTTTGAAAGATCGGGCTGTACTGCTGTAAAGAGCGAGTTTGTGAATGCGCCTGTTATAACAGACTTCCCCGTAAGCATCGAATGTGAACTTGCAGAGGAGATAAATACCCCGAATGTGCACGCAATAATCGGTAAAATAATAAACGTAAACGCTGAGGAAGCTGTAGTAGGGGAGGGTGACAAGATCATTCCCGAAAAGGTAGATGCACTTATATTTGACCAGTACCGTTCAGGCTACTATAAGGTAGGCGAAAAGGCAGGCCAGGCATGGAGTGAAGGCAAAGAGCTTATGAAATAACAAAACCCGGAGGCACCTGCGCTTTGTGCGTATGCGCCTCTGTCTTTTTACTGAACCCAAAATCAAGAAAATGCAGTCTGCTAATACAAAAATTGCATTTTTTTGCTTTTGGGGCTTGCAATCTGCGGGAAAAAGTATTATAATATAATCAGATCATTTTTTTGAAAGAAGGCTTTTACAATGGAAATCAGATTTGAACCCACAAAAACCCCTAAGGCAAAGCCTCAGGACGAAACAAAGCTTGGCTTTGGTCATATTTTTACAGACCATATGTTTGCAATGAATTATGACGCAGGACAGGGCTGGCATGATGCAAGGATAGTTCCTTACGGTGAGATCTCACTTTCCCCTGCGGCTATGTGTCTGCACTACGGTCAGGAAATTTTTGAAGGCCTCAAGGCTTACAGAACAGCTGACGGCACAGTTCAGCTTTTCAGACCTGACGAAAACTATAAGAGAATGAACAACTCCGCTGAGCGTATGGTAATACCCAAGATCGACGAGAAATTTATGGTCGAAGCTACAAAGAAACTTGTAGAGATCGAAAAGGACTGGGTGCCGCATACTGACGGCGCATCACTTTATATAAGACCGTTCATTTTTGCAACTGATCCCTATGTAGGTGTTAAGCCTGCGGATCATTACCTGTTCCTTATAATCCTTTCACCCTCGGGCCCGTACTACTCGACAGGTCTTGATCCTGTTAAGATATATGTTGAGCAGAAGTATGTAAGGGCAGTAAGGGGCGGTACAGGCTTTGCCAAGACAGCAGCTAACTATGCTATATCCCTTAAAGGGCAGGACGAGGCTCACGAGCAGGATTACGAGCAGGTGCTCTGGCTTGACGGCGTTGAGCAGAAGTATATCGAGGAAGTCGGCTCAATGAACATATTCTTTGTTATTGACGGTGAGGTGATCACTCCTGAACTTACAGGCTCGGTACTTCCCGGCATCACAAGAAAGAGTGCACTTGAGGTCTGCAAGGCTAAGGGTATCAAGGCAACAGAAAGAAGAATAACTATTCAGGAAGTTGCAGATGCTTATGATGCAGGCAAGCTTGATGAAGTATTCGGTACTGGTACAGCGGCAGTAATCAGCCCTGTCGGCCACCTTAAATGGGGCGATAAGGTAATGACTATCAATGACAATAAGATAGGCAAGATATCCCAGATGCTTTATGATACTATGACAGGTATCCAGTGGGGTAAGATCGAGGACAAGTTCGGCTGGACAGTTAAGATCGGCTGATAATGATAATAAAAACCGCCTTTTTACTGGTGGCGGCTATAAGGAAACTTATGTATTTTATTGGGGGAAACCTTTCTGAAGAAAGGTTATCCCCCAAACCCCTTTCCAAAGACTTCTAATTTAATTTCCCCTAAAGGGCATATGCCCTTTAGGGGAAATTAGGTCAAAAGTTTTAGGAAGGGGGCCTGGGGGAGAACCCTTTTTCAAAAGGGTTTCCCCCAGTAGAACACGTAAGCCTCTTTATAGCCACCAGTAAAAGGGCGGTTTTTTATTATCAGTTCACGTTGATCTCAACATATTCGGAACGGCAGCCTGTCTTGAAAGCTATCGCCCAGTCGGATATTCCCGAGGTCACTATAAAATCGGTGTTTTCACGTTTTTCATAGCCGTAAGTCTTGTCATTTGCGCCTATCCATTCACCGACGGGGTTTATCGGCAAAAGCTGTCCGCCGTGGGTATGTCCCGAAAGAACAAGGTCAACACCCGCAGCTGCTTCGGCACTATAGTCATTGGGCTGGTGGTCTAAAACTATCATGTACTTGCTCTTGTCAAGGTCTTTGATAAGCTCGTCCATAGGTTTTCTTCCGCCGCCTCTGCCTACAAGTTCTTCTGACTTGTCAGCCCTGCCTATGATATAAAAGCTGTCATTTACAAGGACGCTTTCGTCCTCTAAAACCGTTACGCCGTTTTTCTCAAGCTCTGCCACAAGGTCATCAGTGGTGTAGCCGCGGTGATCGTCGCCGTAATATCCTTTATCGTGGTTGCCGAAGCAGTAGTAAACGCCGTATTTTGTTTTCAGTCTGCCGACAGCGGCGCAGGCGGCAAGCATATTTTTCCTGTCGGTATCGTCATCAACAAAATCACCTGTAATAACGACAATATCGGGATCTTTTTCGTTCATCATATCAATGTACTTGTTAAGCCCTTCACCGTCAAATGTCGTGCCGACGTGTGAATCGGCAAACTGGATTATTTTAAGCCCCGAAACGGACTTTGAAGTGCTAAGCTTGTAATCCTTTTCCCAAACATTATTTGCAAGGTAGAAGCCTGCAAGCAGGTATGCCACAGCAGAACCAAGCGCTATATAACCGCCGATAAAGCTTTCGGGCTTTTTTTCGCTTTTTCGTATTTTTCTTACTATAAGCGTTATGATATCCGCAATACCGAAGAAAATAAGCAGATGAATAAGGCATATTGCCATATTAACTGCACCCATAGTCAGAGTAAGCACACACACGATAGCCGCGGTAAAAACAAGACCTGCTATACGTGCTTTCATTTTGCTCTGCCCCGCAAGCTTTCTTACAAAGCCGAAGCGGGAAAAGCAATTTATAGTATAAAGTGCACTTGCAATAAGCAAAACCACCGCTATTACAAGTATCGCTATCCACATTCCCATTCAAAACACCTCCGATTTTTATAGGCAACACCACCGGGGCATTGTACGTCATATACGCAGTCAGATTTTTCATATGATCGCCTGAATCCGGGTGATATGACGGAAAATCTTGTGGCAGATGGCGTGCAAAGGCGCGTGCCGGCGGCCCGTCGGTGTTGCCTATATTATATCAGAGTATTGACACAATGTCAAATAGAATATAATTATACACGCATAACTAAATGTTATAGCAAATCCCGCCGCTGAAAGACAGTGACGGGATAAATGATCATTTTTTCTGATTGTTTTCTACTGATGCCCTGATGAAATCCTTGAAAAGCAGCTGCGCGTGATTGGGGCGGGATTTGAATTCGGGGTGGAACTGAACGCCTACGAACCACGGGTGAACGCTCTTTGGCAGTTCGACTATCTCAACAAGCTTTTCGTCGGGCGACAGACCTGCAAGGACAAGCCCCTTTTCGGTAAGCGCTTTTCTGTATGCATTGTTGAACTCCCAACGGTGACGGTGGCGCTCATAGATAAGATCCTGCCCGTAGACTTCACGGCTGATAGTGCCCTCGGTGAGTTTGCACGGGTAAAGACCAAGACGCATAGTGCCGCCTTTTTCGGTGATATCCTTCTGCTCGTCCATAATGTCTATAACAGGGTGAGGTGTATCGCCGAACTCGGTGGAGTTAGCCCCTTCAAGCCCTGCGGCGTGCCTTGCAAATTCTACTACCGACATCTGCATACCAAGGCATATGCCGAACATAGGTATCTTGTTTTCCCTTGCGTACTTTATAGAGGATATCATGCCTTCGATACCCCTGTCGCCAAAGCCGCCCGGAACTATGATGCCATCACAGCCCGCAAGCTTTTCCCCGGCGTTTTCATCTGTTATATCTTCTGACTGGATCCACTTGATATCGACTTCGGCGCCGTTTTCAAATCCGCCGTGGCGAAGCGCTTCTGCAACAGAAAGGTAAGCATCTTCAAGTTCAACGTATTTTCCGACAAGACCTATGGTTATCTTCTTGTCACAATTCTTGATCCTGTCTATCATAGCCTTCCAGCCGTCAAGCTTAGGCTCGCGTTTTTCTAAGCCCAGGTGCTCACAGACGATATCTGCAAGGCCTTCCTTTTCAAGCCAGAGCGGCACTTCATAAAGCGAGGGCGCTGTGAGGTTCTGTATAACATCCTTTGCCCTTACATTGCAGAAAAGACCTATCTTCTGCTTCATATCTTCGGGGATCTCCATTTCCGAACGAAGAACGAGGATATTAGGCTGAATGCCTATTGACAGAAGCTCCTTGACACTGTGCTGTGTGGGCTTGCTTTTAAGTTCCTTGGAACCTGATATATACGGCAGGAGGCATACGTGTATGAATACCGAGTTATCCTTGCCGAGCTCTATTGAAGCCTGCCTTATCGCTTCAAGGAACGGGGTGGATTCGATATCGCCGACAGTACCGCCGATCTCGGTTATCACAACGTCTATGTGGTTGCTCTTTGCTACCCTGTAAAGACGTTCCTTGATCTCGTTTGTGATGTGCGGCACTACCTGAACAGTGCCGCCGAGGTAATCGCCGCGCCTTTCTTTATTAAGGACGTTCCAGTACACCTTTCCTGTGGTGACGTTTGAATTGATAGAAAGGTTTTCGTCGATAAATCTTTCATAATGGCCAAGGTCAAGGTCGGTTTCAGCGCCGTCGTCGGTGACAAATACCTCGCCATGCTGATATGGTGACATTGTACCGGGATCAACGTTGATATACGGATCAAACTTCTGTATAGTCACGCTGTAGCCGCGCGCTTTTAATAGTCTGCCGAGTGATGCTGCTGTGATGCCCTTGCCGAGCCCCGAAACAACACCGCCTGTTACGAATACATATTTTGTAGGCATATTCTTTACCTCCGTAGATTTATTACAATACATATTAATGATAACAAATTTTTCGGCAAATTACAAGCCCTTTTGAGCAAAAATAAAAAAATCGTCAAATTGACTATTTGTGCAAAAAAAATCAAACGGTTATTGACATTTAAAAGAAGACAGGGGAGATGTATCAGAGCACGGAAATCGGTTTTTACAAGGTCTGACCTCTGGAAATCAAAAATCATCTCCGTGGTATCAAAGATTTTTGTATTGCAATTCCGGTCAGAATGTGATATAATAAGTAAAATTCCTTTTTACACTCGTGTTGTTAATAGTATAAAGAACTCAGAATGGGAGTGATGTGATGAAAGGCGGTTTCAGACTTACCGAGGGCGTGTGTGCAAAGGTGAATGATAAATTGATCTCCGCATACTGTGAAACTGAAAACGGCTTTGATGCGCTTCTTTCGGCGGAGCTGATAGAGCCTTTTGTGACAAAGGCGATAGAGCTTCTTGACGAACCGGCGTTTTTCTTCCTTGAACTGCCAAAAAACGCTGATGAAGAAGATATCGAAAACTACGATATATACTACCTTGATAACTGCACCCTGCCTGTTATAAGGGCGATAATGAAGCGCTACGGCGAGCTTCTTGTTCAGGACGGGCTATCACGCTTCGGTTTCGGGGCACATGATTCGGGGGTAGAGATATATCTGCAAAGCTATCAGCAGGTAAGCATCTATTACCCGGAGAAAACGAAGGCGGCTGATATCTTTGAGGAAATTGGTGCTGCAAAGACTGATAAGCTTGTGACATTGTGGGATGATTTTTCACAGGAAGATCCCGGGATAAGCGTTAGGGTGGAACTTAACGGCGAAAGTGTTTTTGATATCCCCGAAAACCTGAAAAGCGCGGGGATGTATTTATATCAGGAATAGAAAGGAAAGACGATTTATGAACATATGGCATGATATCTCACCAAAGGCGATAACCAATAAGAAGTTCACGGCAGTTGTCGAAATACCGAAAGGTTCAAAGGTAAAGTATGAACTTGACAAGACTACAGGGCTTCTTAAAATGGACAGGATCCTGTATACCTCAACACATTACCCTGCAAATTACGGCTTTATACCACGTACATATGCAGAGGACGGCGATCCGCTCGATGTGCTCGTACTGTGCTCGGAAACGCTTGCACCGCTTTCTCTTGTGGACTGTTACCCGATCGGCGTTATATCAATGCTTGATAACGGAGCCGCCGATGAAAAGATAATCGCTATACCGCTCAACGATCCTACATATAATATGTACACGGATATTTCTCAGCTGCCAAAGCATATATTTGAGGAGATGAGCCATTTCTTTGCGGTCTACAAACAGCTTGAAGGAAAAGATACCGTCATAGACGACGTAAAAGGCGAGCAGGAGGCTGTGAGCATTGTTCAGTCGTGTATGGACAGGTATATTGAATGCTATTGCAAATAGAACTGTTCCCGTGGGTGCTGCCTGCGGGGATTTTTTTATGTCAGAATGCAGATTTGTAATAATTAATCCATTTAACATAAAAATGCGTAACCTTTTTGAAACAATTGCCCCCACAATATGTAGTGGATGCCGAAATATTTGGTTAAAAAATAAAAAAATAGGCAAAATACGATAAAATGTTTTGAAACCTATTGACGAATACAAGATATTGTGGTATAGTTATATAGTAATGTACGTGTATGTGTAACTGAATGTAAAATGCGGCGGATACAATATGTTGATTCTGGCGTAAACAAGGCAAAAGCCGGCTGCTGCTCGGCAGTCGGGGATTTTTGTAAGAGCTTGAATTAATAAAAAGTTTACATATTACAGTTTGGTAACTATATATCGTACAATTATTACATAATCAGCCCATAAATACAGTGTTCTGACAATTAACAGCACCGAAAAACTCCCTCGTGCGAGTTAAAATTTTGTTAAAATAACTGTTGCAATTTCCTCTGATATAGTGTATAATATGTATAAAGGCGGTAAAAAGTGCAAAAAAGTGGTAATCAGTCCCTGAATGCACAGCCTGCACTGTATGAAAGGGGTGAGTTTGTTGCAGACCGGTCTTATGGGAAATTTTTCTCAGACTATGGATACTAAGGGCAGAATGTCATTTCCTCAGAAGCTGAGGGATATCATAGGCGACAAATTCATCATAACTAATGGTATAGACGGCTGCCTTTTTGTATATTCGCTTGATGATTTTGAAAGGATAGCACGCAAGCTCGGCGAAGTGCCGATGTCGAAGGGCAGGGCTATACAAAGGCGTTTGATGTCATGGGCAGTTGAGGTTGAAGCGGACAAGCAGGGGAGGATCCTGATACCTTCAAACCTGCGTGAACAGGCCGGGCTTGAAAAGGATATAATCGTCGCAGGCGTTGTTGACAGATGTGAGATATGGGACAGGCAGCGCTGGAATGATTTTAATGCAGCTGTTGATGACGAGGAACTGATGAAAGCCCTTGAGGGGACGGATTTCTGATGGAATTTAAGCATTTTTCTGTAATGCTTGATGAATGTATAGAAGGCCTTGATATAAAACCCGGTGGCATTTATGTTGACGGTACGGCGGGCGGCGCGGGGCATTCGCGTGAGATAGCAAAACGACTTGACGGCGGTTTGCTTGTGGCGATAGACCGTGATCCCGATGCGGTCGCAGCGGCTTCGCAAAGGCTTGAAGGGCTGCCTGCAAAAGTGGTGCAGGCAAACTATGACGAGATAAGACAGGTGCTCGATTCTCTCGGGATAGGCGATGCGGACGGCGTACTGCTCGACCTCGGCGTTTCTTCCTATCAGCTTGATAACGCGCAGAGGGGGTTCAGCTACCATAATGATGCACCGCTTGATATGCGTATGTCGTGTGAGGGACTGAGCGCTGAAGACGTTGTAAACGAATACAGCGAGCAGGCACTTGCGGATATCATATTCAGGTACGGCGAGGAAAAGTTTTCGAGAAGTATCGCCGCAGGGATAGTAAAGGCAAGGCAGCAGGGCAGGATAAAGACCACCCTTGAACTTGCGGAGATAATCAAGAATAACGTGCCGCAAAAGGCAAGGCGAGAGAAAAATCCGTGTAAAAAGACCTTCCAGGCGATAAGGATAGAGGTAAACGGCGAACTTGACCACCTTTCTTCGGCACTTGACAGTGCATTTGACTGCCTGAAAAACGGCGGGAGAATGTGTGTGATAACCTTTCATTCGCTTGAGGACAGGCTTGTAAAGCAGAGATTTGCGGATTACTGCAAGGGGTGTGTGTGCCCGCCTGATTTCCCTGTATGCGTGTGCGGAAGGACGCCAAGCGGCAGACTTGTGACAAGAAAGCCCATAACACCGGGCGAAGCCGAACTTGAAGTGAATAAAAGATCACATTCAGCGAAACTGAGGATAATAGAAAAAATCAAACAGAGAGAAAACTGACTGACACGGCAATGGCATTGCCTGCCGAAAGGGTGATATAAATGTCTAAACAGAATCTGGCATACGAGTTTGACCTTGAAGAAATAAGGGAACACGAACAGTCGCAAAAGAAAAAGATATCCTATGTTCAGGGAACTAAGACTGTTGACAGGGCAGTGCTTAAAAGGCTTGCTTTGTTTGTTATGGTCGCGGCAATGTTCATGGCGGCGATGATGTATGGAAAGGTCGAGCTTTCAAGCCTTTATACGGAACAGGCAAGGCTTGAAGCTGAACTTGAAAAATATGATAACGAAAACAAGAGCCTTGAATCGGAACTTGCACAGAAAACGGGGCTCACAAAAGTTGAGGACTACGCCGAGAACGAACTCGGGCTGCAAAAGCTGAACAAATCGCAGATAGAATATATCAGGGTGGATAAAGGAACTGTTTCACAGCCTGTTTCGCCTGATGATGACAATATGTTTATGAAGATAAAGAAATGGTGGAACGGCTTTTTGGAATATATCGGGGCTAAATAAAATAATAATGATTAAGGAAAGCTATGGACATTTTTGTGCTTAGCTTTCTTGTTCTATAATACAGCAGGTGATTTTTTGTAAGAAAGGGCAGAAATGTGGAAAATCGCTGACGATTTTAATGCATTTTGCACTGTGAAAGGACTATTTTGAAATGACTGACAGACCGACCTCAATAATGAAGCGAAGACTTAATATCGCACTGCTTGCGATCTTCGGTATCGTGATAATATACCTGATCTACAGTATTTTCACCGTTACTGTGAGGGACGCCAGAAAGTGGCAGGAACTTGCAAATTCTCAGCAATTGCAGAGCACTATAGTCAAGGCTTCCCGCGGGGCGATATATGACTCGAAATCTCAGGTGCTTGCACAGAGTTCGACTGTGTATACCGTTTATGCCGATCCTGTTATGCTCGGATCATTCCTTGATAAGAAGGACGATATAATCAAGGAGTATCAGGAAGCTATAGCGGAAGAAAAGGACGCAAAAAAGCGTGTTGAATACCAGGAAGCACTTGATAAATGCAAAACGGGTAAAGAGGTCTACGAGGAACTTGTGGCGCTTCTGGCTGACGAACTTATGGTGGAAACTTCGACTGTCCGTGAAAGATGTGAGAAAAAGGACAGTATGTATGAGATCATCAAGAAGGAGGTCGAAAAGACCACCTGCGATAAGATAAATAAATTCATGTCCGATAATGACCTTGACGGAGTAAGGTGTGAGCCTTCAACAAAGCGCTTTTACCCGCAGAACGAGCTTGCGGGGGCAGTGCTCGGGTATATAAACCACGAGGGTGACGGCGTTTACGGGCTTGAAGCTTATTATGATGATTACCTTTCGGGTATAGACGGCAGAACTGTTACGGCGAAGGACCGTGACGGCGAAGCGATCCCGTATAAGTATAAGCAAAGCTATGAAGCGCAGGACGGCGATTCGCTCTACCTCAATATCGACACGACTGTCCAGCTTTACCTTGAAAGCGCTTTGAGAAAGACGGTTGACCAGTTTAATCCGAAGGAGCGTGCCTGCGGTATCATAATGAACCCCAAAAACGGCAAGGTATACGCTATGGCAACTGTAAAGGGCTGTGATCCTAACGAGCCCAATGAAGTATACGACGAAGCCTATGCCGCGATACTTGCGGGAATGGATCCGAATTCTGATGAATATGACAAGGCGCATATCGGATACCTTACAAAGCAGTGGACAAATAAGGCGATATCCGAACTTTACTACCCCGGATCGGTATTCAAGGTAATAACAGGATCCTCCGCACTTGAAGAAAAGACTATATCGCTTGACGATACCTTTAACTGCGGACTGACCATGACGGTCGACGGTGTGCCGATAAACTGCTGGTCAGTAGAAAACGGCTATGACCACGGTTCACAGACGCTGGCTCAGGCGATAATCAATTCCTGTAACCCTGCTTTTATAAGGATTGGGCAGACGCTCGGCGTGCAGAAATTCTGCGATTACTTCAAGGCATACGGGCTTGCGGAAAAGACAGGCATTGACCTGCCGAATGAATCGGAAAGCTCTTACTATACGGCAGACAGAATGTCAATGGTTGACCTTGCGGTGTCAAGCTTTGGTCAGGCTAATAAGATAACGCCTATACAGATGATAACAGCGTATTCGGCGGTTATTAACGGCGGGTACCTTGTTACACCGCAGATCGTTGACAAGATCGTTGACGAAAGCGGCAACATAGTAAAGGAATTTGAACCTGTTATAAGAAGACAGGTAATATCCGAGGAAACCTCAAAGGATATGCGTGATGTGCTTGAAAACAATGTTTCGACATCACATACGGGCAACTGCTATATACAGGGGTATAGAATAGGCGGTAAGTCGGGTACATCCCAGAAAATGGACGTTGATCCTACGGGCGGTACATACGTCGGTTCGTACTGTGCTTTTGCGCCCGCTGATGATCCGCAGGTGATAATACTTGTAATGGTTGACGATCCCACAGGCAGCAGCTACTACGGTTCACAGGTCGCAACACCTGTATGCGTTGAAACACTTACGCAGGTGCTTCCGTACCTCGGCTTCTTCCCTGAGTATACAGACGAGGAGATACAGAAGCTTCAGGTGTCGGTGCCAAACGAGCAGTATCAGCCTGTGAATGATGCAAAGAATACGATTGAATCCTTGGGCCTTACCTGCAAGGTGGTGGGCAGCGGTGATACGGTGCTCAGACAGACTCCTTCAAGCGGCTCTGTTGTAAAGGGCGGTACTGTACTGCTTTATACAGATGAAACACCTGAAGAAATGAAAACAGTGCCTTCGCTTATGGGGCTTACAAAAGATCAGGCCTTGAATACCATCGAAGAATACGGCCTTAACCTTTCTATCAGGGGCAATGATGCAGACGTTGAAGGCGCGCTTGCTCAGGGCGATCAGAGCGAAGCGGCAGGCGCAAGCGTTCCTGAGGGGACCGTTATAACCGTAACATTTGCATCAAATACAGTCAACTCGCAGTAAGTAAAATTATAAGGAGATACAATAATGAAGCTTTATGACCTTTTGCAGGGCGTGGCTGAGACCGCGCTTGAGAATATCGAGATAACAGATATCACAAGTGATACAAGAAAGGAACTTAGCGCAGGGTTTGCGTTTGTGTGTATAAAGGGCAATACCTTTGACGGGCATAACAGCGCTAAGCAAATGTGTGAGCGCGGTGCCGCTGTTATAATCTGTGAGCATGATCTGGGGCTTGACAATCAGGTCATAGTTGAGGATACAAGAAGTGCTTTCCCGAAGCTTTGTGCAAACTTTTTTGACAACCCGCAGAGGAAGCTGAAACTTATCGGCGTTACCGGCACAAACGGCAAGACAACTATAACTACAGTTACAAAAAGGCTCTTTGATAAGCTTGGAATAAAAGCGGGGCTTATAGGGACTGTCAGCAACGAAATAAATGATACCGTTATCCATACCGAGCGTACAACGCCCGAACCCTATGACCTTTTTGAGCTTTTTGCAAAAATGGCTGAGGCGGGCTGCGAATACTGTGTTATGGAAGTTTCATCACAGGGGCTTGAACAGAGAAGGCTTGAAGGGTGTGAATTTGAAGTGGGGGCGTTTACCAACCTTACACAGGATCACCTTGATGTTCACGGTACAATGGAAAATTACTACAACGCCAAGAAGATACTTTTTTCACAGAGCAAGAGGGCTATAATCAATATAGACGACGAGTACGGCAGGCGTTATTATGACGAGATAGATATCCCGAGGAGTACCCTTTCGGTAAAGGGGGCGGGGGATTTCAATGCTGAGAATATCCGCCTGACAGCACACGGGCTTGAATATGATTTCAATGACGGCAAGGTCAAACTCCCTGTTAAATTCAGAATGCCTGGAATGTTTAATGCATCAAATTCGCTGACGGTAATTGCGATCTTTGAGGCACTCGGCTTCGACGTCAGCAAAATTGCCAGGATGATAGGCGATATTGAGGGAGTCCGCGGCAGGGTGGAGGTCATACCCACAGGACGCGACTTCACAGTGATATGTGATTATGCACATACGCCTGATGCACTTGTCAATGTGCTTTCCACCATAAAGGAATGTTCGGACGGTACACTTAAATGTCTGTTCGGCTGCGGCGGCAACAGGGACGCTAAAAAGCGCCCGCTTATGGCAAAGGCTGCGGCAGAGTATGCGGATTTTCTTATAGTGACATCAGATAACCCGCGAAACGAAGATCCTGAACTTATCATAAAGGATATACTTGTGGGACTCGAAGGCACAGATAAGCCGTATATCACGATAACCGACAGGCGTGAGGCGATACACTGGGCTGTTAAAAATGCAAAAAGCGGTGATATAATAGTCCTTGCGGGCAAGGGACACGAGGATTATCAGATACTTGCGGGAATGAAGAAGATACATTTTGACGAGCGTGAGGTAGTTGCCGAAGCACTTGCAGAGCTTTAAGGTATAAAACCCGCACATATATCATACAGAGAGGACGGAAGACCTATAATGGTAAAGATGACATTAAAGGAAATAGTTGAGGTAGTTGACGGCAGCTTCGGGTTCCCGTCCGACACCGAAGTGACAAGCGTGTGTACAGATACCCGCGCAATAAAAGCGGGGTGTGTGTTCATAGCACTGAAAGGTGAAAACTTTGACGGGCATGATTTTGCTGCAAAAGCGACAGAACTCGGCGCTGAAGCGGTGATAACAGAGCGCCCGATAGAAAATGCAAAGTGCATTGTTGTGGATTCGACAAGGCGAGCGCTTCTTACACTTGCTTCACATTACAGAAACAAATTCAGGATACCCCTTGTGGGCGTTACGGGAAGTGTCGGCAAGACTTCCACAAAGGACATGATAGCAAGCGTGCTGTCACAGGGGTTTAAAACGCTTAAAACAGAGGGCAACCATAATAACGAGATAGGTCTGCCGCTTACCCTTTTCGGGATAGAGGAGGATACGCAGGCGGCAGTTATAGAAATGGGCATGAACCATTTCGGGGAGATATCCCGCCTGACACTTTGTGCCTGTCCGACGATTGCCGTAATAACAAATATCGGTTTTTCGCATATTGAGAACTTAGGTTCGCAGGAGGGCATACTGAAAGCTAAAATGGAGATACTTGACGGCTGTTCGTATGAAGCGCCGCTTATTATAAACGGCGACGACAAGCTGCTTGCAAATGTTACCCCCCGCGGCGGCAGGAGGACTGTCAGCTATTCCTATTCAAAGAAAAGCTGTGACGTTTATGCATCTGATATAAAAGCGGGCGGCGGGATGATAAGCTTCACTATAAACAGTAAGCTTGGCAAAACGCCTGTAACGCTTAACTGCTACGGCGAGCATAATGTTATGAACGCACTTGCGGCGTTTGCAGTAGGTATGGAACTTGGCATGGAAGCGGATATGATGGCGGCGGGCATTGCTGCGTTCCGCCCTGACGGTATGCGACAGAATATAGTTGAAAGAAACGGCCATACACTTATTATAGACTGCTATAACGCCGCACCTGATTCCATGAGATCGGGCGTGACAGTGCTTACACAGATAGATATCCCCGAGGGGGCAAAAAGGGTGGCTGTAGTTGCAGATATGTTGGAACTTGGCAAAATGGCGCCGAAGCTCCACAGGTCTGTCGGTGAAACGCTTGGCGCGGCAGGAGTAGACCTTATCTGCTGCTATGGAGAAAATTCAAAGTATTATATAGAGGGCGCTGTTAAAAAAGGCTTTGACAGGGAAAAGTGCTTTCACTTTGACACCCATCAGCAGATGACGGATTTCCTTAAAGAAAACCTGAGTGCAGGTGATGCCGTGTGGTTCAAGGGCAGCCGCGGTATGAGGCTTGAAACTGTGGCAAATGAATTATAACACGCTGACACCCCTCGGAGGGGCAGTGATGTTCATAGCCTTTTTGACGAGTGCTGTGTCGGGAAGATGGCTGATACCGATATTCCGCTTTTTTAAAACGGGAATGTTTGAAGCGCGTATTGGCAGCAGAATGGTTTCCGACGGGACTTCACCGCGCTTTGGAGGGGCAGTTGCTCTTACAGGGCTGCTCGCGGGGGCGGCTGTTTATTCCGTTTTCCCGGTTGTCGGGGGGACGTATTCTCTCGGGTGGGCGGTACTTGCGTATATATTGCTTGTGTTCCTTATCGGCTTTTTGCAGGATTATATAAAGCAGAAGCTCAGGCGGCCTGCGGGTATCAAACTTATGCACGAGGTATTATATGTGTGGGGTGTGTCTTTCTGCTTTCTTTTACTGCTTGAAGCAAATGGCGCTGTAACGACATCGGTGCTGCTGCCTTTTCGGTGGGGATTCCTTGAAATGGGGCTTTTTTACTGTCCTGTCATATCGTTTGTGATGACGTTTGTTATCTGCACATTCTGTGTGCACGACAGCTTCGGCGGTGAGGAGGAATACTCGACAGGCGGGCTTACGACAGTCAGCGTTTTGCTTATATCGCTGTTTTTTGCGGTATTGGGCGAGGGCGCTTCAATGCTTGGCTATATTCTTGCAGGTGCGGCGGCAGGGCTGCTTATATGGGAACTTTCACCACCAAAGATATACCTCGGCCAAAGCGGGCAGATGCTTTTCGGGGCCGGCTTTTGTGCAATGGCAATAATTTCTTTAAGAGAAATGCTATTGATTATTCTGCCGGTTTCTGCTATAATGGAATTTACGGCAGCTTTTATAAGATATTTTTATTATGTAAAAACAAAAAAGGTGCTGCTTTCAGGCGGCAGTATACATTCGCATTTGAAGAAAAAGGGATATGGGGATATGTTTATAATACTGCTCTTTATCCCGCTTGATGCTGTGGGAATAATAACAGGCATTATGTTTATGCTGTACAGCTTTAAGCTGATGTAAGGATTCTGGGGGTTTGATTTTGGCATACAAGGGTATAAAACGTGAGCGTGACGGCAGTATTGTCTACGAACGCAAGGGCTTTTCCGTAAAAAAGCATACTGAAGTCGAGCTCGGCAGCAGTGAGGGCATTGCGACAGAGCGTAAGGTCTTTAGCATAAAGCCCGTGTTTTCAAGAATTGACAGGCCTTTTCTTATACTTGTGCTTGTTCTGCTCGGTTTCGGGCTTATGATGATGTTTTCGGCTTCGTATGCATGGGGGCTTGAACAGGGTGACGGGTATTTCTACATAAAAAAGCAGGCAATATTTGCGGTTATCGGCATTATCGCAATGGGTGTGACTTCTATTGTCGATTACCATAATTATCTTAATACCTATGTGGCATTCGGGTTTTTCCTGCTTATGCTTGCACTTACATTTTACACGGCTATTGCCGGCACCTCCACGGCTGACGCTTCAAGGTGGATAGTTATAGGTTCATTCCGCTTTCAGCCGTCTGAGCTGTTAAAGATATCGCTTATCATTATCTTTGCATATACGGGTGCTGTAAACTTCCCGAAATACAGCAGCTGGAAGTATTCCACTATTCCCTATATAGTATATCTTGGCCTTGCGGTGCTGGGGCTTGTGCTTCAGCGTCACCTTTCTGCGGTCATGCTTGTAAGTGTGCTCGGCCTGTCGCTTATGTTTGTAAGCGGCGTGCCGTTAAAAACATTTGTGAAGTTTATGATAGTCCTTGCGGTGCTTGGCATTATTGCGGCGCTGTTTCTGTATTTTGTGACAGGTGGGTTTTCATATATCGAAGAACGTATTATAAGCTGGCGTGATCCCATGTCAGATGTGCAGGGCAAGACGCACCAGACATATAATGCACTTTTAGCGATAGGTTCGGGCGGTATATTCGGTCTGGGCTTCGGTGAATCAAGACAGAAGTACCTCTACCTTTCCGAATCACAGAACGATTTCGTTTTCGCTATAGTATGTGAGGAATTCGGCCTTATCGGAGCGATAGTCGTGATACTTCTGTTCTCGCTTCTGATAGTACACGGCTTCTATATCGCTACAAGGGCAAAGGACAGGTTCGGTATGCTGCTTGCGGCGGGTATAACTATTCAGATAGGCTCACAGGCTTTGCTTAATATGATGGTCGCCTGCAACGCCTTCCCGAATACAGGTATCTCACTGCCGTTTTTCAGCTACGGCGGCACGGCACTTACGCTTCAGCTTGCTGAAATGGGCATGATACTGAACGTATCACGTCAGGCAAGGGTAAAAAAGAAAAGATAGCATTTCAAGAGGTGACATATAAATGTTGAAGGTATTACTCGCAGGCGGAGGAACAGCAGGACATATAAACCCGGCGCTCGCCATAGCGGAGATAATAAAGGAGCATATCCCTGATGCGGAGTTTGCATTTGTCGGCAACCCCAAAAAGCTTGAGGCGACTATTATCCCAAAGGCAGGGTATCGCTTTGAGCCGATAAATGTCGAGGGCTTTCAGAGAAGCTTTACACCGCAGAATATAAAGCGCAATATACACGCTATGAACTGCCTTATGAAAACAGGCGCTCGTTCAAAGGAGATAATAAAGGACTTTAAGCCTGACCTTGTTATAGGTACGGGCGGGTATGTTTCTGGGCCTGTGGTAAGAAAGGCCGCACAGATGGGCATACCTACGGCGATCCACGAGGCTAATGCTTTTGCGGGTGTAACGACAAAGCTGCTTTCCAAAAAGGTGAACGCCATTATGCTTACAGTAAAGGAAACCAAGAACCTTGATGCTGCTGTTATGGGGAAGGTGACTGTTACAGGACTCCCCGTGAGAAAGGCGTTTGACGCTATGTCAAAGGATCAGGCGAAGGAAAAGCTCGGCTTTGCAAAGGACGAGGTGTGTGTGCTTTCCTGCGGCGGAAGCTTAGGTTCGATGACGATAAATGACAGCGTTTTAAAGCTTCTTAAATGGTATAAGGATAACGGTATTACCGTAAACCATATACATTCCTACGGTACATATGCGGGGTATAAGGATTACCCGCAGAAGTTGAAAGAGCTCGGCCTTGATTTTGAAAATGACCGGCACAGGCTTGTGAGCGATTATATTAATATGCCGGTATGTATGGCAGCTGCTGACCTTGTTATAACAAGGTGCGGCGCATCCACACTTGTTGAACTTGAAGCTATAGGCAGGGGGGCTGTTCTGATACCATCTCCTCACGTTGCTGAAAACCACCAGTACCATAACGGTATGGTGCTTGAACGTGCAGGCGCAGGCAAGGTGATCGAGGAAAAAGACCTGACTGATGAACTGTTTATTGATACGGTAAGCTCACTTATAAAGGATAAGGATAAGCTTGATGAACTTGGCAGGAAATGCGCATCACTTTATATAAAGGATACAAACGAAAGGATCTGGGGGGTACTTGAGCCCCTTATAAAATAGTAAGACTGTAAGGAGTTTTAAAATAATGGCAAAGCACAACCCGTCAATGAAAGGGCTTGAAATGCCCGATGAAATGAATATAAACGAGGAACTGCATTCTCAGCTTATCGGTGAGAGCTTCGGCAAATCGTCGGGGCAGATGTCAAATCAGATAAATATGCTTGCGGAAAGCAACTTTGCAGCTGCTTCAAAGAACTACGAAGGCATTGAGAAGATAGATGACCTTTCAAAAGCGAGGGCAAAGCAGCAGAGGGACAAGGAACAGAATTTCCTGAGCGGCGCCTATAAGCCCGACGTTTACCGCAACAAGAGGAAGGCTGAGGACGATTCGGGCATAAAGATAGGCAGGAAAAGCTATGGCGTTAAGACGATAGTGAGAAATGTTATTATCGTGATTGCTGTGCTCACGTTGTTTACACTGTTTATACCGCCTGTGTTTACTACATCTGTTGAGGATTGCCAGAGCAAAATGACTAATATCTTTGAGGAAAAGGGTATAAACGATGTCCGTGTTCAGTACGGAAATGACTATACTATGGTAAATGATGATGCACTCAGTTCTGAAAAGTATGAAAATTACAGAGAGCTTTATTTTACTTTCAGGGTGCTTAATCTCTCGCCTTTGCAGACAAAGGTGCCGCAGTACAGCCTTGCAAGGGAACAGTCACAGCTTGCTGACAAGATAGTTTATGTCGGGAACGACAATACAAGGAATGATGATATAATACAGCCGTTCTCGTCGTCAAAGATAGTTATAAAGGTGCTTGTGAATGTTGAGGGTATGGAACAGAGCGAGTTTTCAAAGCTTGTGCGCGGAATGATATTTGAAACGGTCGAAATGGAAAGAAAGGTCACAAAAACTGCACTTTGTCCGACACTTCCCGCATTTTTATTCGTGTCTGATTCGGTTTCGCTTTCACTTTAATTAACAAAAGAAAAAAACTGTGCATATTATGTTTCGTAATCTTGTTTGCGAAAGAAGGAGATAATATGCAGGGGTTTGTGATTGAAGGCGGAAAAAGGCTTTCGGGTGAGGTAAGCGTTTGCGGTGCTAAGAATGCGGCACTGCCGATACTTGCGGCTTGCGTGCTGACACGCAGCGAGGTAAGGCTTAAAAACTGCCCGCAGCTGAGTGATGTGTTTTCAGCTTTCAAGATACTTTCATGCCTTGGCTGCAAGTGCAGCTTCAGTGATGGGGAAGCCCGTATCGATTCGGGTGTTATAGAAAGTGAATACATACCTGATAAGCTTATGCGGCTTATGCGGTCGTCTGCTCTGTATCTGGGCGCCTGCCTTGGAAGAACAGGCAGATGTACACTTTCATATCCCGGCGGGTGTGAGCTGGGGCCGAGGCCTATCGACCTTCACCTGCTTGCACTTGAAAAAATGGGCGCTGATATAAGCGAAGAACACGGCGTGATAGAATGTTCCTGCCCTGCGGGACTTCACGGCGCGGGAATAAGTCTTTCGTTCCCGTCAGTCGGGGCGACTGAGAATATAATGCTTGCGGCTGTATGTGCTGCCGGTGAAACAGTGATATACAACAGCGCAAGAGAGCCTGAAATAGTTGACCTTGCAAGGTTTTTGCGCAAGTGCGGGGCGGATATATCGGGCGAGGGAAGCTCGGTGATACGGATAAAGGGCGTAAAAGAACTTCATGGCTGTACCTATGAGATAATGCCCGACAGGATAGTTGCGGCAACATACCTGTGCGCTGCGGCACTTACGGGCGGTGAGCTTACTGTCAGAAACACCCGCCCAGAGGATAACCGCGCTGTTACAGATGTGCTTATTGAAACGGGACTTGATATATTCAGCTTTGATGATAAAACCTATATAAATGCAGCCCGCCCGCTTAAAAGTGTGGGCAGGATAAGAACAATGCCGTACCCCGGCTTCCCGACGGACGCTCAGCCGCTTGTGTCGGCGGTGCTCACAAGGGCAAAGGGTACGAGTATTATTGTGGAGAATATATTTGAAAACAGGTATAAGCATAACCCCGAACTTGTGCGAATGGGCGCGAATATCAAGACGGAGGGCAAAGTGGCTGTCATAGAGGGTGTGCCAATGCTTTTCGGCACAAGGATAATGGCAGGTGACCTTCGTGCGGGGGCAGCACTGCTGATAGCTGCACTTAGTGCAGAGGGGATAAGCGAACTTGGCAATATCGAATATATAGACAGGGGCTATGAAAGCATAGAAAAGGTGTTTTCAAAGCTTGGTGCAAATATAAAAAGAACAGTTATCTGAGGAAATGATGGAATGGAAAACAATCAGGATATGAAAAAGCGCCCCGCTGATGCAAAAGCATCACAGGGTGTGAGAAAAAAGCATAAAAAGCGAAAGCGTATAAAGCTTGATATCCCTTCGGGCGTCGTTATGTCGCTGGGTATAACTTCGGCTTTGGTGGTGGTGGTGCTTCTTGCCTTCACGATGTTTTTTAATGTAAGGGCTGCCGATATCACCGGGAGTGAGCTTTATACCTATGACCAGATACTTCTGATAAGCGGTGTCAATGACAATACAAACCTGCTCAGAATGAATACGGATGTTATCGAAAAGCGCCTTGTGAACGGGCTGCCGTATGTGGAGGAGGCAAAGGTCACAAAGAAGTTCCCTGATACAGTAAAGATAGAAATTAAAGAGGCTGATGTATGCGCAAGCCTTCAGACTGATGACGGTTATATGCTTATATCACGAGCAGGTGTGGTGCTTGAAACACAAAGCAGTGCCCCTGTAAGCGGAAAACCCGTGATAAAGGGCTTTGAAGCGCAGAAAAATCTTGAAGCAGGCGGTGCTGTCGAGTCTAAGGACAGCCTTAAAGCAAAGATAGTCACAACTCTGCTTGACTGTATGGAAAAGCTTGAATTTGATAAGGTGTATGATATTGATATAAGCGACAGGACAAATATCATACTTAGATATGATGACAGGATAGATATTTATATAGGATCGTCTTATGATATGGAATATAAGCTTGAATCAATAAAGCTTGTTATAGATCAGGGCGTTACCGATTCATTCAGGGGAATGCTGAGATATAACGGCCCGGAAAGCGGTATTACTGAGCTTTCGGAGGATGCGATAAACAGAATGAAGACAAGGACCGCAAAAAAACAGACAAAGCCTGCCGAAGAACAGGACGGACAGACCGGCCAGACAACCACGGCACAGCAGCAGGAACCTGACACGCAGCCTGATGACGGACAGGGATATGTACCTGAAGCCGAGCCTGTTTATGAACCTGAACAGCAGGCTGAGCCTGAGGACGGAAATGGCGGTGATAACGAAACGCCTGCCGTTACTGCGGCACCGCCTGAAACTGAGCTTCCGCCTGAAACGACTACATGGAACGGCTGGTAAATAGAACCGGTGTTCGTGAATATATACAAATTTGTACGAAATTAAGGATAGTTAATTGTTATTTAATAAAAAGTTTATTAAAATGATAAATAATCACTTGAAAGTTCGGACATTTTGTGTTATTATATATAGTGTATCATTTTATGTAAAAAAACGCCGTTTTAACTGAATGTCAGAAACGGCTGAAACGGAGGATGTAGAATATGTCATACGAGTATGTAGAAGCTCCTGTTGAGGGCGCAAGGATCAAGGTAATAGGTGTCGGCGGCGGCGGCGGCAATGCCCTTAACTGTATCGCAGGTGAGGGTATCGTTGGAAACGTTGAATACATAGCTATCAATACCGACGTACAGGCACTCAAGGCATCAAAGGCTACTGAAAAGATCGCTATCGGTCAGAAGCTTACACATGGTCTCGGTGCAGGTGCAAAGCCTGAGATAGGTGAAGCTTCCGCGCAGGAAAGCAAGGAAGAAATATCAAAGGTGATAGAGGACGCTGATATGGTCTTTATCACAGCAGGTATGGGCGGCGGAACAGGTACAGGTGCAGCCCCTGTAGTTGCACAGATAGCTCAGGAACTCGGCAAGCTTACAGTAGCCGTAGTTACAAAGCCCTTCAAGTTTGAAGGACCTAAGAAAATGGAAAAGGCTGAGCAGGGTATAGCTAACCTTTTAGAGCACGTTGATGCGCTTATCGTTATACCTAACCAGAACCTTCTTACAGGCGCACAGAAGCTTACAATGCGTGAATCCTATGCACTTGCTGATAATGTGCTCAAGACGGATGTTATTTCTATCGCTGAGATAATCACAAGACATGATGATATAAATGTTGACTTTGCCGACGTTACAACTATAATCAAGAATGCAGGCTATGCACATATGGCTATCGGCCACGGCGAAGGCAAGGATAAGGTGCAGGAGGCTGTTTCACAGGTAATATCGAGCGAGCTTCTTGAAACATCTATCGCAGGCGCTAAGAGACTTCTTGTAAACATCACAATGAGTGAGGATATCGTAACAGACGAGATCGACGAACTTACAGATGCACTTACAAAGGCTGCTGACGAAAATGCAGAGATAATCTTCGGCAACGGCTATGATCCTGATGCCAAGGACGAGATATTTGTTACAGTTATCGCAGCTGACTTTGACGGCGCTGCTGCAAAGAGAGCTGCTTCAATGAAGTCTGCACCTGACGCTGCAAAGAGAGCAGGGTTCTCCTCAAATTTCAAGCAGTCGGCACAGGACGTTAAGGCTGATGCTGATGCAAGGTTCAAGGCAGGCGTAAAGGCTGCTGACAATACCGATTACTATAACGATATTTTCAATATTTTCAAGAATAAGTAATCAGAATACGAAATATTTCGGACGAGTGCGGTATTGCCTTAAATAACGCATATCGTCCGTTTATATCCATATGGAATACTTAAACGTTTAAGTGATTTCTGTGTGGTTAATGTGTATAAAAATCGACTGAAATTTTTGTGAAATGGGCTAAATATCTCCTGTAAGGCTAAAACCACTTGAAAAAAACGGAGAAATATAGTATAATATATGTATTAAATTTTGTATAAAAATCAAGGGAGGAAAGTTCAATGTCAAGCAACGGTTACTTAAAGACTGTAAGAATGGGCGGCTTTGATAAGCAGGACGTTCTGGCTTATGTGGATGAGCTTAATACTAAGATCTATAACCTTGAAGCACAGGTAAAGGATCTGACAGAAACAAACGAAAGGCTTGAAAACGAAGCGGGCGGCGCTGCTCACGCTGAGTTTGAGGAAAAGGCTGAGTACGAAAAGAAGATAGAGGACAGCAAGGCAAAGATCGCAGAGCTTCAGTCTTCGGCTGACACAATGAAGCTCCAGATCGCTGATTATGAACAGCAGATACAGGAAAAAGATGCTGAAATAGAAAGAATGAAGGGCGAAGCTGAGGAACTTCAGGAAAAGCTTGAGCAGGCTGAACAGAATGCAGCAAACAATACTGCTACAGTCGCACCGCAGTTTGACCTCGGTTCTGTATTTATTGAAGCGCAGAATACAGCAAATAAGATAGTTGCTGAGGCTAAGAAGGCTGCTAAGCAGGCAGAGGAGGAAGCACAGGCACTTGCTGTACAGATAATCGACGACGCCAATGCACAGGCTGAAAAGACTGTTGCTGATGCACAGGCAGAGGCTGAAAACTCTCTCCAGACAGCTAAGGCTTCTTCAGATGCTATGGTATCTACAGCTAAGGCTGAGGCTGATGCTATGACAGCTCAGGCAAGGGGCGAGGCTGACAGAACAGTAGGCGAGGCTAAAGTTAAGGCAGAGCAGATGATAAGTGACGCTCAGACTCAGGTAGTCGATATCAGAGAAAGATCTGCAAGCCTTAGAAATTCTGTTAAGGAAGAATATACAAAGCTTTCAGAAAACGTTCAGCAGCTTATCACTACACTTAATGACCTTTACGGCTCAAGCATCGGTTCTGTAAATCAGGCAAGGGATCTTATCGACGAAGGACTTGAACTGGTTGAAGGCAATCAGGGTATGGCTGAATAATAATGGCTGACTTGTTGAAACTCAGCGCACAGGAGTTAAAGAGCAAAAGCCATATGCTCCGCTGCGGTGACAAGATACTGCTTTCAGGTGTCGTTTATACATCAAGAGATGCGGCGCATAAGCGCTTTATGAAGATACTTGATGAAGGCGGAAAGATGCCGTTTGATATTGAAAATGCAGTGATATATTACGCAGGCCCTACACCTGCGCCAGAGGGCAGACCGATAGGTTCCTGCGGGCCGACAACTTCGGGGCGAATGGATAGGTTTGCACCAAGACTTCTTGATCTGGGGCTCGGCGGAATGATAGGCAAGGGCGAGAGATCAAAGGAAGTAAGGGATGCTATAGTCAGGAATAAGGCTGTATACCTTTGCGCCATAGGCGGCGCGGGGGCGCTTGCCTGTAACTGTATAAAAAGCGTGGAAGTAATTGCGTTTGAGGATCTTGGCTGTGAGTCGGTAAAACGGCTTGTGATCGAGGATTTTCCCCTTGTGGTTGCAAATGATATGTACGGCGGCGATATTTTCTCAAGCGGCAGAGCGCAGTATGCTAAGAATATATAATAATATTAAGTCCGTGATATTTCGGTATTGCGGACTTTATTGTTGTAAAAAATCACAAGAAAAATGTGTTAAAGTTGTGATAACCTACAAATATTAATTTTTTATTTTCAAATTTTAAAAAATGCTTGACAATTTTGTTTTTTGATGATATTATATATTTGTGCATATGAATATTTTAAAGTGTGACCTGTCGGCAGATCGCTGGCGGGCGTGTTTGTGTATTTGGTAAGTCGGTGGTGTTTTGACAGTGGAACGTAGTGATGAAGAACTTGCGGCACTCGCTAAAACTGATAAAGCTGCACTGGCCGAGCTTGTATCACGGTATAGCTTTGTGGCATCAGCTAAAGCAAGGGCTATAAGCCCTGAATTCTATGAAGACCTTTATCAGGAAGGGCTGATAGGCGTTGTAGCTGCGGCAAGGGGCTATGAAGCCGGCAAGGGGGCGTCTTTTGCAACGTTTGCCAACAGGTGTATCAAAAACCGTATGATAAACGCTGTAAGAAAGCTCGACGGCGAAATAACACAGGCACTTGATGATGACTTTGAAAATGAATGCGCAGATAAGAGCGAGATAATACCCGATAACATCATAGAACAGCGTGAACGCCTTGATGAAATGAACAAAACAATGGCCAGCGTGCTTTCTGATAAGGAATGGCGGGTGTTTATGCTGTTTTCAATGGGGCTTGGCTATGAAGAAATAGGCAGGAACCTTGGAATGACCGAAAAACAAGTGAACAATGCTATGCAGCGGGCGAGAAAGAAGCTTCGCGCAGAGCTTGGTAATATTTAAAAGCGAGGTAAATTGAAATGTACGAAGACAAAATTTTGGTTTGCAAGGATTGTGGAAATGAATTTGTTTTCACAGCAGGCGAGCAGGAATTCTATGCAGAGAAAGGCTTTGAGAACGAGCCGCAGAGATGCAAGAGTTGCCGTGATGCACGTAAGGGCGCAAGAAGTGAGAGAACTCTCTACACAGCAGTATGCGCAGCTTGCGGCGGTGAGGCTAAGGTGCCCTTCCAGCCTAAAGAGGACAGGCCTGTATATTGCAGCGAATGTTTTGCAAAGATGAAGGAAAACGCATAAATTTATATATACGTATCCTATGCCGAGGGGGTATCGCCTCTCGGCTTCTTTGCGTATTAAGGCAACACCGCCGGGGCGTTGCTTTAATTCTTACTAAAGTTTACTAAAATAGTAAACTTTTAGTTATCATCTTGATTTTTGATGTAAATAGGGTTATAATATAATAAGCCTATTACAGACGGGAGGTTTAAAAAGTGAGCTTTGAAGTAACAAAAGAAACTATTATCGGTGATATACTTGATATGGACGCTGATACCGAGCCCTATTTCCTTGAAATGGGTATGCACTGCCTTTTCTGCCCTTCATCAAGGGGAGAAAGCATTGAGGAGGCCTGTATGGTACACGGCGTTGATCCCGAGGAGCTTGTAAGCAAGTTAAATGCGCATTTTGCAGGCTGATACGGTAAAGCAGCATATAATGACAGGCGGTCATTGCATTAAAGCAGTGACCGCCATTTTTCATTATCTCACATCATAGTAGAACTTGTCTGCCGCCTGCCTGTCATGCCCTGTAAAGATGGATTTGGTAAGCTTTCGGTTCTTTATCAGGTACCAGTCGCCGAATTCGTCAAATTTGCGGCTTGATGTGGTGATGTAGGAGCGTTTCAGCGTGCCGTATTTTTTGCCCAGGGCTTTGCCGCGGCGTTTTAGCCTTACAGCAAAATCCATGTCCTCAAGGCTGACAAGGCTTTCGTCAAAACCGCCTATTGCATCAAAATCACGCTTGTAGAGCCAGAACATGGCACCGCTCAGATAACCGCTGTTTTTTATCATTATCGGCAGAAGATTGAATGCAACATAAAGCGCCGAGCACGCTATGCCTAAAGACATCCTGTCAAACTTAGGATCTGTTCCGCCGCCAATGTATCTGCCGCTTGAAAGAAGTTCGCGTATCTCTAAAAGTGAATATTTTGTCATAAGGCTGTCAGCATCAATCGTGACGATTATCTCGCCGTTCGCGGCACGTGCACCCGCATTTCTGACAGCGGCTATGCATTTATCATTATTTTCAATAACCTTTGCGCCAAGCTGTTTTGATATTTCGGCTGTTGCATCAGTGCAGCGGTTTGCGGCCACTATCATCTCAACAGTATCAGGGTATATGTATTTTGCTGCACTTTTAATTGCACGCAGGCATTTGCCTATGTATTTTTCTTCATTGTGTGCGGGGATAATTATGCTGAATAACGGCTTACACATAATGTACACGTCCTTCCTCAAACCTGTCCTGCTGCACCCTGTTTTCAGCAGGGTAGCCTACGGGTATCACCGCAAATGCTTTAAGCCCTTTCGGGTTTCCTATAGCGTCCTGTGCTTTTTCCATTCTGTCTTCAAGCGGTGCAGCACAAAGCCACACGCCGCCAAGACCTTGTGCGGTTATTTCCAAAAGCATATTTTCAGTGGCACAGGAAAGGTCGATAAGTACAGTTTCAGGCCACCGCTGCCCCTGAGTTCTGTAGCATGGGACTATCACCATTGGCGCACCCTCGGCACAGGCGGCATAGGGGCTTATCTTTGAAAGTTCTTTTATCTTTTGCCTGTCTGTTACTACAAAAAACTCCCACGGCTGTTGATTGCCTGCCGAGGGGGCAGCCATAGCGGCTTTGAGTATTATTTCGGTCTTTTCTTTTTCAACAGGTCTGTCTTCAAATTTTCTGATGCTTACACGTTCAAATATTTCTTTCATATTAAAGCCCTCCTGACTGAAAATCTTGTTTATGTCTTTTGCTACAACTTATTATATCATATCAGTATGCTTTTTTCAACCTGTCGTCCTGAAAAGACCACCCTTGTACCCGCAGGCGACACAGCCTGCACAACCGAAAATTCAAAACTGTCAAAAGTGATATGGTGAATTATTCATAAATATGTGATATAATAGTATTTATCAGTTGATTTGTATTAAGGATAGAACAGGAGAGGAAATAGGTTTTGGCTGCACTTATTGTCTTTTCCGTCGTTGCAGGTATACTTATCTGAGGAAGATTCGGGCGGCTCTGATGGGAAAAGTTAAGAGCAGCTGCTATTACACTACTATAAGGAGGAACAGCTATGCCAATGCCGTTAAACAAAACAGATGTCCGTGTTACAGGCGGTGTATTCCGTGAAAGAATGAATACAGACCGGGATTATTTGCTTGAACTTGACAGCCGGTGTTTATTGCAGAGTTTTTATCTTGAAGCGGGGATCATCATGCCCGGGCTTCAGGTGGTGCCTGATCCGAATGAAGCTAAGCTTCACTGGGGCTGGGAATCACCTACCTGTCAGCTGAGGGGGCATTTCCTCGGGCACTGGCTTTCGGCTGCTGCTGCCTTTGTGGCAAGCGATAATGACTTTGAACTTAAAACAAAGCTTGACAGGATAGTTGCAGAACTTGCCCGCTGCCAGAAATTGAACGGCGGCGAATGGGTAGGCTCTATCCCCGAAAAGTATATGGACAGGCTTTCGGGGAGTGAGTATATATGGTCACCCCAGTATACTATGCATAAGACATTAATGGGGCTTGTTGATGCATACCGATATGCGGGCAGCGATCAGGCACTTGAGATAGCCGATCACCTTGCCGACTGGTATATAAAGTGGATAGAGCGCGCATCAGCTGTTGATCCCGACATAGCTTATAAGGGCGAACAGGGCGGAATGCTCGAACAGTGGGCCGAACTTTATAATATCACAAAAAACGAAAAGTACCTTACCCTTATAGATGCATATAAGAACAATTATATGTTCACCGAGCTTGAAAACGGAAGTGATGTGCTTTCGGACAACCATGCAAATGCAAGCATACCTATATCACATGGCTCAGCAAGGCTTTATGAAGTGTTTGGTGATAAGCATTACCGTGAGCTTACCGAGCGTTTCTGGGAAGATGCTGTAACAAAGCGCGGAATGTTTGCAACGACAGGCGCAAACGCAGGTGAATTCTGGATACCGCCGCATAAAATGGCACAGTATATCGGGGATAATGATCAGGAGTTCTGTACAGTTTACAATATGGTAAGAACTGCCGAATACCTTTACCGCTGGACGGGTGATACACGTTATGCGGATTATATTGAACGTGCAGTATATAACGGATTTCTGGCACAGCAGAACAAGCACACGGGTATGCCGACATATTTTCTGCCGCTTCGTGCGGGGGCGGAGAAAAAGTGGGGCACAAAGCGAAATGACTTCTGGTGCTGCCACGGCACAATGGTGCAAAGTCCGACTCTTTACCCGGGCATTATTTATTATACTGATAAAGACAGTATATCAGTTGCACAGTATATACCGTCAGATGCGGCTGTATGCATGAATGGAAAGAAAGTGAAGATATCCCAGACTACTGATATGCTGAGCTACAACAATCAGGTGTTCTTTGATGAACATTCAGGCGGGGAAAAATCCCGCTGGTCAGTGAGGTTTGAACTGAACTGTGAGGAAAGCGCAGAATTTACTCTCAAGCTGCGTGTTCCATGTTGGTGCGCGGGAACGCCTAAGCTTATAATTGATTCACAAGCTGCCGCACCGCAGATCAGCGACGGGTATATCCTTCTTTCCCGTGTATGGACGGGCATCACAGTTATAAACCTTGTGTTTGAATCAAAGGTGGTATTGGAGCCGCTTGATGACCAGAGTGATCTGTGTGCCCTTGTTGACGGACCGATAGTCCTTGCAGGGCTGACAGACAAGGACAGCGGTATAAGATATGACGGGGATATTGAAAATGCCCTGTATCAGCGCACCGAGCACACCTATGCCACATATGTATGGAAGCAGAACTGCTATGTGACAAAGGGGCAGCGTGAAAATTTTGAACTGATGCCGCTTTATGATGTGACAGACGAGAAGTATACCGTTTATTTTACTGTGGATAAAAACTGAATGTAAAAAACAGAGGTGCCGCGCATAAGCGCAGCAGCGATATAGAAGTTTTTTTAGATTCACGCTTTGTGTTCGCTGCTGCTAAAAGAATAAATAATAAAGAAGAAAGAATAAAGAATAAT
>CACZFN010000017.1 GCA_902780505.1 uncultured Ruminococcus sp.
CCCCATTAACGAGATCGAACTTGAGCGGGAGCGACTTCATAATGAGCGTCTGAAATATCTTCCTGTTGCTCTCAACCTTCTCAAAGCTGACTATCCCGACCTTTATCGGCTTATCGTAGAGTATTATTATGCTGAGACTAAGACTACAATGGCGGATTTAGGAAAACGCCACGGTCTGACCACCGAAACAGTACGCTATCGGATAAAGTCTGCCAAAGAGAAACTGAAATTATACATCATCATGCACGAAAACAAGGAGTAGAATTTGTGCGCAATAACGATTTTTCTTTTTCCAATGAAAAAAATCGTGAAAATCTTGCCCGATTCTTCAAATTCTGTGCTTGATATTATAGAGGGCGTTTGCTCCATGAGCCAACAAGCTCTCTTATCCTCCTTCATACACGAAGGTTTCCTTTGAGCTGAGGGAACGGCACAGCTACTTTGTCCATTTTCAGGCTGTACCGTTTCCGGAGGTTCGTTTTTCTTTCATTTTTCGATGCTCTATCGAAACTCCTTTCACTAAGACAGCAGAGATGCTGTCGGGAGAACCTGAGCTTGCAGCTTGGGTTCTGCCAAAAACATCTCTGAATGCGACAGTTCCATTTCTCCTATTTTCATATTGGCAGAGATCCTGCCACTCCTGCGTCGGGGACGGTTCTCCGTTCCCGACAACTCAGGAGTACATCACAAGCAAAAACACCGACAAGATAGAGAGAGGGTGTTCTATATGAATGAGATCACAATCGCTGTGAAATACGATAATGATAATCCAACCGTCAGCGGACGGGAGCTTCACGATGTTCTTGGAGTTCAAACCGCATATAAGGATTGGTTTCCGAGAATGTGCGGATATGGATTTGTTGAGGGCAGGGATTTCAACCCGCTCAAAATTGAGCGGGTTCAAAATGAAGGATTCAGGAGTGTTTCAAGAGAAGTAACAGACCATCAGCTCACCATTGACATGGCAAAAGAGCTGTGCATGATCCAGCGTACCGAGATCGGCAAGCGCTGCCGTGAATACTTCAGAGCATTACAGATAGCAGACCAGAGATTGGAGCTTGCCAAACAGCAGAACAACAGGCTTATTGAGACAACCGCTGTTCAAGCGAAGCAGATCGAGGAAATGAAACCGAAAGCGACATATTGCGATATGGTGCTGCGATCCGCAGGGCTTATGCCCATAACCACTATCGCAAAGGACTACGGCAAGTCAGCAAAGTGGCTGAACAAGTGGCTTCATGAACATGGCATACAGTATAAGCTCGGCAAGGTATGGCTTCTCTATCAGAAGTATGCTGATCGTGGTTACGTTAAGTCCAAGACTTTTACAGTCTTGGACGAGAACGGCGATTCCATTGCTAAACCGAATACTCAATGGACGCAGCGTGGAAGAATGTTCATTTACGAACAGTTAAAGAAAGAAGGTATCCTGCCCCTCATCGAGCAGGACGATAGCTGAAACGCTGTCGGGAGTATCCGTTCATCGGATACTGCCTATGGTGCTTCACATACACCTCCTTGTTTTGAACGACGGCTGATGTGCCGTCGGGAGCTTCTATTCCTCGG
Organism: uncultured Ruminococcus sp.; assembly: GCA_902780505.1. Taxonomy (GTDB): domain Bacteria; phylum Bacillota; class Clostridia; order Oscillospirales; family Ruminococcaceae; genus NK3A76. The sequence goes on from CACZFN010000017.1 coordinate 1,567, forward strand.
AGTAGGAGCTGCCAACAGTACATCACATAGCAAACGATGTCTGAAACTCGGTCTTTATCGAGTATAGTATCTTGATAATTGAATAACGAACACTATTTGCTGTTTTTCAATTTTCAAAATTGAAAGGAGCTGTCCAATGGAAGAAATTCTGTCATCAGAAACAGCTTACGAGCCTATGTTTAGCGATTATCCTGAGATAGTTACTGTCAAGGATATAAGTAAAATGTTGGGACTTCACCCGAACAAGGTGTATGAACTCATCAAAGAGGGAGTACTGCCAAAGATCCCGTGTTGCCGACATATAAAGGTTGCAAAGATTTCTGTCATAAAATACGTTCTGCAAAGCGCACAATAAGCACTTGGTAGAAATGTCCGTTGTGCCGAAAAAACACGAAAGTGTTTTGAAACCCTTGAAAAGTCCGTAAAACTGCGCTACAATTAAGTAGTCAACAGCAGACTTTTCTACCGCTTTCGATGCACAAGGAGGTTTTATAAATGAAAGCAAGTCTGCCTTTTAAGTACATTATATGTGAAAAGCACGGTAAGCTGTATGTTATCTTTGATTTCAAGGACGATAACGGAAAAAGGAAAAGGAAGTGGGTAGGAACAGGATTGCCTGATAACTGTGCCCAAAAGATGCTGAAACTGAGAGTAGATGAGATCATTTCCGAATTTTTTGAGGAATACTGTTCGGGCAGAGCAACGGCTGTGACTAAAAAGGTCGTTAAGAAGCCGACTCTGCTTGAAAAAGATCCGAGAACGCCGTCTGATACGGTCATTCCGACTGGAAAAGACTTCAAGTTTACAGATTTTCTGTTTTACTGGCTTGACTCGATCAAAGCTACGATCGCCTATACATCTTATAACGGCTATCGCATCAACCTGAACCTGATCAAGAAGTATTTTGATGAACTCTATCCGAACCTGCTTTTAACCGAGCTGACAGCTTTGCAGATCCAGAAGTTTTACAATGATATGTATAACGAAGGAAAAACGGGCAACACGGTCAAACACTATCATGCGAATATCCATAAGGCTCTGAAGTATGCCGTAAAAATGGATTTGCTTATTGCGAATCCGGCTGATAAGGTCGAACTTCCCAAACTGGAAAAGTATAGGGCAAGTTTTTATTCCAAAGAGGAAATCAACAAGCTCCTTAAAGTCTTTGAAGGAGATAGGATGGAGCTTGTGGTAAATATTGCTGCTTATTACGGGCTTCGCAGAAGTGAAGTGATTGGCTTGAAGTGGGATGCGATCGACTTTGAGAAAGGTACACTCTCTGTATGCCGTAAAGTGACAAGCATCAATGCTGACGGTCACGAACAGTTGAGAGTAGATGAAACCCTGAAAACCGAAGCAAGCGTAAGAACACTTCCACTTATACCACATATTGAGAAGATGCTGAAAGAAAGGCTGAAACTCGAAATGCAGTATTCTCAGATGCTCAAGGGTGACTTTGACAGAACCTTTGACGGCTTTGTGTGCCGTGATAATACCGGTGCTATCATCACACCTGAGTATGCGACAAGACACTTCAAGGAAGTTGTCAAGAAGTATAAACTCCGTCCGTTGCGTTTCCACGATCTGCGTCATAGCTGTGCAAGTCTTTTGCTTGCCAATGGAGTATCCATGAAAGCAATTCAGGACTGGCTCGGACATTCAACTTTTAATGTTACCGCCAATTTTTATAGTCACCTCGATTACAAGTCGAGGATCTCGTCTGCGGAAGTCATTTCCAATGCCCTCGGAGACGAAGAAGATGAGAACGAGGGTGAAAAGAAAAACGCAGGCTCTAACTAAAGAACCTGCGATCTCTCAATGGTGCCGGTGGCGGGGGTCGAACCCGCACGGTGTTGCCACCAACGGATTTTGAATCCGTCACGTCTGCCAATTCCATCACACCGGCAATTATTAAATTTTGTAAACAAACACAACGCACAAGACAAAAAGTCCGTTACTGCAACCCGAAAATCTGAAAAACAGATCAAATTTGGTAGAAAAAATCTCAGGCTCAAACGAAAAAGTACAAGACTTTTTCTACCAAATGCGAGGTGCAAAAGTGCTAAAACGTCGAAATGACGGGAATATCACTGAAATCGTGGTAGACAGGAAATCTACTCAGTGAAAAAATGTTGAGTGGATTTTGAGTCCGACACGTCTGCCAATTCCATCACACCGGCTTTATTAACTCAATTATTATAGCACAAAATCATACAGCTTGTCAAGCACCGCGGCAGGTTTTTTTGCATTACGTTATTTTCTTGACTTTTCCTCTTGAAAATCCGTGAATAATGTGTTATAATATTATTCACAGTAATATCAATTACAGGAGGTCTGTCAAATGGAAGAACGTATGCATACAATAGAATCGAGAAAAAACAAAAGAGTCAAGATAGGTGTTATCCCCGGGCATTATGCAACAAACCATTCACATATCAACTACTATGTTGCTATGACAGCTATCAAGTCCTCACTTAAAATGGCGAAGGAAGCAGCCGCAGAGCTTGCAAACTCCTACGCCTCAACACATATAGAAACAATAATCTGCCTTGAAGGCACCGAGATCCTCGGCGCGTTCCTGGCACAGGCGCTTTCTGAAAACGGTATTAATAAGGGTGAGGATATAAATGTTGTCACGCCCGAACTCAATGCCGTTAATCAGATGATATTCCGTGATAACACTCAAAAGGCTATATGGGGCAAACAGGTGCTTCTTCTGATATCGTCAGCATCAACGGGCAAGACTATAAACCGTGCCATCGAATGCCTTCAGTATTACAGCGGCAGGCTTGTTGCTGTTGCCGCAATATTCTCGGCTATAAAGAGCATTGAAGGGCTTGAAGTTCACTCGCTGTTCTCGGATAAAGACCTTGCAGGCTACAAGAACTACTCCCCTGCCGAATGCCCGATGTGCAACGCAGGACAAAAGGTAGACGCCCTTGTAAACAGCTTTGGCTACTCAAAACTCTGATAAAAACATAAAACCCCCGAAGCGGCAAATTGAACCGCTCGGGGGGGTTTTTTTATCAATAGCTCACATACTGCGTCGGATCAACAGGTTCGCCGTTTTGTCTTACTTCAAAATGGCAATGGTCGCCCGTTGACCAGCCTGTTGTACCTACAGCGCCTATCTTCTGCCCCTGTGTAACATAGTCGCCTGCATTTACAGCGGCATACTGCATATGGCCGTAAAGCGTCCAGTAGCCGTTGCCGTGGTCTATTATAACATAATTGCCGTAACCGCCGCCGCAGCCGCAGCTGCCGTCCTTGCCCCAGTCGTGGGTGCAGGTGTTGTTTGCAACTATTACCGTTCCGCTTGCCGACGCCACAACATTTGAACCGCGTATGCCGTAAGCCCAGATGTCTATCCCCTTATGGAATGAACCCCAGCGCCAGCCCATGTATGAAGATATCCCGTATTTACCCGGTACAGGCCATATAAACCCTGTGTCCGAAGGTTCAACAGGCGTATATTCAGGTTCTGCGTCGTTATCGCCGCCATTGTCATTATTATCAGCCGCAGCACTCTGTTCAGCTTCACGCCGCTTGCGTTCTGCCTCCTCGGCTTCTTTTTTCTTTCTTGCTTCTTCTTTTTTATAAAGTTCCTGAAGCGAAGCTTCAAAGCTGTCCTTCTCCTCCTGAAGCTTTTCAAGGTTCTTTTCAAAAGCCGCTTCGCTTTCTTCAAGCTGCGCTATAAGTTCCTCGCTCTGGCTGTAAAGATCCGCAAGCTTGGCTTTCTGTTCCTCGCTCTTTTTCTTCTGTTCATTAAGTTCGTCGCTTTTTAGTGTCAGTTCATCACGCTTGGCTTCAAGCTTTTCAAGGTCAGCTTCGTATTCCGCTTTTATTCTTACAAGTCTGTCAAGCTCGTCATTATCGTGGTTTGCAACACGCTTTACGAGTTCTATCTTCATCAGCATATCAAAGAAATCAGTAGAACCGAGCAATACATCAGTATAGCTCTCACTTCCCGCAAGATACATAGCCCGCAGCCTTCCCTTGAAGTCGCTTACGCCCTGCTCTATTTCCTCTTTCTTTTCATTTATGTCGGTTTCCTGAACCATTATCTCCTGTGAAAGCAGCGTCATGTCCTTATCAAGGGCGATTATAGATTCGTTTAGTGTCCCGATAGTTTCGCTTACAGTTTCTATCTGTTCCTCGATAGCCTGCTGGTTTTCCTTCTGCTTTGAGATATCCTCTCTGGTTTCAGCTATTTTTTCGTCAAGTTCAGCCTGCTTTTTTTCAAGCTCACTTATCTTGCTTTTCTTGTCATTTATTTCCTGCCGGTTTTGTTCTGCTTCGCTTGCTGTGACCTTTCCCTGGATCACATCACTTCCCTGTCCTGCCGCCCCTATACTGAGCATAAGCGCCGCCAGAACAGAAATGCACGCTTTGAATCTGTAATTTCTTTTCATTTTTTTATCCCTTTGCAAAAAGCCGCCCGTGTGGGACGGCTTTATGTGTTTTCAAGACAATACTGTGCAAAGCCCTCGGGCGGTCTTTGTGCGGTGCTGCCTTAAACCTTCAAATGCTTGCCTGTACTGATAGATGTACCTATTGCACCGATAACGGCACCCGCCACAAGGTAGGAGACCGAAACCTTTACAAACAGCTCACTGAACGAATAGATGTTCTTGAGTTCAAGTACCCTCCACAGACCAAAGTCAGTGTTGAATATCTGATAAATGCCGTCATATGCCACCTTTGTAAGCCCAAGTGCACATACCGCAGCAATAATACCAACTATCATACCCTCGATAAAGAATGGTATCTTGATAAAGTTGTTTGTTGCGCCGACGTATTTCATAATATTGATCTCTTTGCGCCTTGCGAAAACGCTCGCCCTTGTGGTGTTTGAAATGATTATAAAGCACACAAGCACAAGTGCTATGATTATCGCCGCAGATATTATAGTTACAACTCTCTGTATAGAAATAAGCGTATCTGCAAACGCTATAGGCGACCTTACCGATTCTACATTATTAAGTGCGCCTATCTGTGTGGTCGTTTCAGTCATCTTGCTTACATCGAGCACTGTCATTCTGAATACATCAGGCAGGGGGTTATCATCTGCATACTTGAACAGATCCTGCTCCTCCTTCGACATATTCTCGACCATATCCTTCCACGCTTCATCACGGGAATAGAATTCAAGCTCGTTTACGTTCGGTATCATTATTATTTCCTTTGTGAGCGTTTCAAGCTCGTCCTCGGAAATACCGTCCTTTATCTGGACAATTACCTCACTCTTTCTCTCAATACCGTTTATTATGCGTGAAAGGTTAAGAGATGTCAGCACGCTCATACCTACCATAAGCAGCGACACCAGTATTATACAAAATGAAGCAAATGACATCATCCTGTTTTTCCATATGCTCTTGAATCCCATACCAACAAGGTATCTTAAACTGCTTACTCTCATTTCGCACTACCTCCAACGACCTCGTCGAAGGCAATTACGCCTTTGTTGATATTTATTATCCTTCCGCCGAAATGGCGTACAATGTCATGCTCGTGCGTTACCATAAGAATAGTTGTGCCGCACTCGTTTATACCTTTGAGCAGGTCAACTATCTCGTATGAAAGCGCGGGATCTATGTTACCGGTAGGCTCGTCCGCGATTATAAGCTTGGGATCATTTACAAGCGCCCTTGCAAGTGCCACACGCTGCTGCTCACCGCCCGAAAGCTGTGTGGGGTAAGCCTTCGCCTTCTTTTCAAGCCCCACAAGTGAAATAACATAAGGCACACGGCTCCTTATGTACTTGGCAGGTGCATCTATCACCCTTAGTACGAATGCTATGTTTTCGTATACCGTCATTGTGGGTATAAGCCTGAAGTCCTGAAAGACAACGCCTATCGTCCTTCTCAGCTTCGGCACCTTTGAACGCCTGAGCTTTGAAAGGTTGAACCCGTTTACTGTCACAACACCCTGTGTTGCATCTATCTCCTTTAATATCAGCTTTATCAGTGTGGATTTACCGGCACCTGACGGGCCGACGATAAACGCAAAATCGCCGTCGTTTATCTTCAGATTAACTTTGTTTAGCGCGTCCACACCGCTTGTGTAGGTAACGGACACGTCCTTGAATTCTACCAAAATTTTACACTCCCTCGGACTTTACATAACTAATGCAAGAGGCGGCATTGTGCCTCTTGCACCAAAAAAACTGATTGCTTACGTTTGCGGCCGTTATATCTCTGTGCCGTTTACGTTTAGAATTTAACAGGGTTAGCCGATAAATACTTCTTTACCATAAGTGCTATCTTGAATATGATAGCATGGTCAAATTCTCTCAGGTCAAGCCCTGTCAGCTTCTTTATCTTCTCAAGCCTGTACACAAGTGTATTCCTGTGAACGAACAGCTTACGAGATGTTTCGGAAACATTGAGGTTATTCTCAAAGAATTTCTGTATCGTGAAAAGCGTTTCATGGTCAAGTGACTCGATAGAGCCCTTCTTGAATACTTCTCTGAGGAATGTTTCACAAAGTGTTGTCGGCAGGTGATAGATAAGCCTTGCGATACCAAGATTGTCATATGAAACTATTATCTTGTCCGTATCAAACACCTTGCCTACTTCAAGGGCTATCTGTGCTTCCTTGAATGACCTTGCAAGATCCCTAACTCCCTCAACAACAGTGCCTATACCGACATTCACCCTTGTATAGAACTCACTTGATAGCGTATCGGAAATAGAACGCGCAAGCTTTTCAAGGTCCTTGCTCTCGATACCCGAAGAAACTTCTTTTACAAGAACGATATCGCTCTCTGTGATATTGAAAACGAAATCCTTGTTCTTATCCGGGAAAAGGTTCTGAATAACATCATAAGCCGATACATCATTTGATGATATTATTCTTATAAGGAGTACCACCCTCGGTGTATCGGAACTGAAATGAAGCTCTCTCGCCTTTACATGAACATCACCCGGCAGAACGTTATCAAGCACAACGTTCTTTATAAAGTTGTTCCTGTCGTACTTTTCGTCGTAATACTGCTTTATGCTCGAAAGCGTTATCGCAAGTATGCTTGCATACTTGGCGGCTACTTCGTCTGTTCCCTCAACAAATACAGCATAATCGGGCTTCATATGTGCACCAAAAGGCTTATATGTATAGCCGTCCCTTACAAAGATATCGTGGGAATCGCTCAGATCAAGGGAAACGAATTCGTTAGTCGTCCCGACCTGTGAAAGCTCCGAGCAGGCGATTATCGACGCATTCTCGTCTATTACGCCTATCGTACAGTCGATAGTATCACGCATCTGATGAACAACGCTCTGAAATAATCTGTTTGACATAAATTTTATCTCCTCTGCTTGCAAATTTAAAACTCGCCATATGACGAAACCCTTCGTCATTTCAATTCATAACTATTATACCAAAAAAAATAAATTTTTGCAAGTGGTTTATAGTAAAAATGTTCAAACGGCAAAATATTACACTTGTTTTTCTATAATATATTACAAATTGTAACATATTTTGACCGTGAATGTGTTAATAAACTATTAACCTGATAATTCAAAGCCTTATGTTTAGTGAGTGCATATCCGAAAACAGCGCAGTCACGGGATAAAATCGTAACCTTTTTGTAATTTCTAAATTTTTTGTGAACGCTGTACAAAATGCACAAAAACGCCCCCTTTTTCGCTTGAAAGTCAATGAGCAGGCGGTTTTGCGAAGCAGGCTCACAAACCCGAAAGCGTCAGATCACAAATGTTCCACGTGGAACATTTGTTTTCATATTCGCCAATAAAACACCCGAGAGGATCTCTCCCCTCGGGTGATAATTGTCAGTCTGATTTAAAACCCAAGTATCTTCGCAAAGTCAGCCGAGATAGTTTCTTCAAGGTCCTTTGCCTGATCTCTTGTGTCGCCTATCGTGGTATAGTATGCCTTGATCTTAGGCTCTGTACCGGACGGGCGAATTATAACGCTTGCGCCCTGTTCAAGTCTGAATGCCAGAACGTCCGACTTAGGCAGTGTGATAGCAGTCTTTGCGCCTGTTGCAAGGTCAGTTTCCTCGCTTGCAATATAATCACCGACTTTTTCCACTTTAAGCCCGCCGATAGTCTTAGGCGGATCTGCACGCAGGCCTGTCATGATCTCCTTCATTCTTTCCATGCCGCTTGCACCTTCACACTGGAAAGAACTCTGCGTATGAACATAATTTCCATACTGTGCGTACATAGCGTCCCTTGCTTCAAGCAGAGATACGCCCTTTGTGCGGTAGAACGCCGCCATTTCGCATATAAGCATTGATGCGATAACCGCGTCCTTATCCCTTACATAGCTGCCGGCAAGGTAGCCGTAGCTTTCCTCAAAGCCGAAGATATACCTGTCTGCTTCGTTATCCTTTTCAAGGAAGCCTATCTGCTCGCCGATAAACTTGAAGCCAGTAAGAACTTCCCTGAGCTCAACGCCGTATTCATCAGCTATCTTCTTGCAGATATCTGTCGTAACTATAGTCTTTACAGCAACAGGGCGCTGCGGCATTGTGCCGAGAGCTGTTCTTTCCTGACAGATATACTTTAACAGCATTGCACCGACTTCATTACCGCTGAACAGAACATAGCCGCCGTTTTTATTATCGGGAACAGCTATACCCACTCTGTCACAGTCAGGATCAGTAGCAAGGAGGAGGTCAGGCTTTACCTTTTCACAAAGTTCCAGGCCCTTAGCAAGCGCTTCCTTGATCTCGGGGTTCGGGAACGGGCAGGTAGGGAAATTGCCGTCAGGGTTTTCCTGTTCGGGAACTACAGTCACTTCCTTTATGCCTATTCTTTTAAGAATCTCACGAACAGGCTTATTGCCTGTACCGTTCAAAGGTGTATACACTACTTTAAGGCCGCTGTCTGCAACAAGGTCAGTATGTATGCCCTGTTCGAGCACTTTTTCATAATACTTTTCGATAACATCCTGCCCGATATAGTTTATCATGCCCGACTTTACGCCTTCCTCATAATCCATAGTCTTAGCGCCGCCGAACATATCAACTGCGTTTATTTTACCTATAACAGTATTGGCAACATCAAGTGTTATCTGGCAGCCGTCCTCACCATAGACCTTATAGCCGTTATACTTTGCAGGGTTATGTGAAGCTGTTATCATTATACCTGCCTGAGCGCCGCACTCCCTTACAGCCCATGAAAGACATGGCGTCGGCATAAGTTCTGTATAGATATGCACCTTTATACCGTTTGCAGCGAGTACGGCAGCAGCCTCCTGTGCAAACTTTGTGGATTTTATTCTTGAGTCATAGGATATAGCAACAGCGCCGTTTTCAAAAGCTTCATTGACATAATCCGCAAGGCCTTGTGTAGCGCGTCTGATAGTATATATATTAAGCCTGTATGCACCTGCGCCGATAACGCCCCTTAGACCGCCCGTACCGAATTCAAGGTCACGGTAGAACCTGTCTATTATCGCTTCCTCGTCGCCCTCGATACTTTTGAGTTCTGTAACGAGATCAGCGTCATCAACAGCCTTTTCGCACCAGAGCTTATAAAGTTCCATTTCTTTCATATTTTTTCCACCTTTCACAAGTTAAATTATCAATACATTCTTATTATACCATAAATTAAAATACTTTCAATAGCTTTAGAAAAAATTTTACTTTTTTTCCACAGTTATCGTTATCAATTTTTCTCACTTTATCACATTTAACATACAAAAACGTTTTCGTATCTACAAAAAGTGAGTGCTGTTTTTGTATGCTTTGACAAAAGGCGGGAATAAACCTTGAAGAAACAGAAAAAAAGTGCTATAATCAGAATATATTTATACTTATGAAAGGGGCGTTGATCTATGGAGCTTAGGCCTATACTTGACAGAATGAATTTTCTTCTGCCGCCTGCACCTGCGGTAAGGCTGACAGTCGGGAGGGGCGAAAACGGCATTTTTGACTCAAAGCTCGGCGGTCTGCCTTACTTTCCGAAAGACATGGAATACCCGCGCGGCAAGGCGGGCAGCTTTAAAGGGCAGCCGCTCACACTGCTTGCACAGCTCAATTTTGAGAAGCTGCCGCACATACCCGATTTCCCGACAAAAGGGATACTCCAGTTTTTTATCGCTGCTGATGACCTTTACGGAATGACACCCGACTATGGCGAGGGAATGACAAGGCAGGATAATTTCAGGGTGATATATCACGAAAACATAATCACTGACGAAGCACAGCTTTTATCAGGTGACGAGATACCCAAGTATTCAGGAGGAGATGAATGCTATCTTCCGTTTAAAGGAGAATTCAGCCTGACAGCCGAGCCGCCCGTGATGATGACTGCAACAATGTGGGACCACAGGTTTGCCAAAGCCTTTGTGACAGCTTACAACGAGTTTGCTGACGAGCCCGTAGATGATTACTGGGAACTTGATGAAGACATAACGGACGAGCTTTATGCCATGACAGATTTTCCTGATGCGATAATCGGCGGCTACCCTGTTTTCACTCAGGACGATCCGCGCATGGACGAAAAGGCAGCCGACTGTGACACACTGCTCTTTGAACTTGACAGCGTCTATGACAAAGAAAGCGGCATTGACATTTTATGGGGAGATATGGGAACGGGTTCGTTCATGATACCGCGTGAAAGGCTGAAGGCACTTGATTTTTCAAGGGTACTATATAATTACGATTGCAGTTAAGGCAACTATTCGATATATTACTGACAGAAAGGACGGATCACAATGACTTACAAAACAGGTTTTTTCAGATCAGCTGATGATGTGCATGATATTGCTTACTATGTATTCATGCCCGAGGGCGAAGTAAAGGCGGCAGTGCAGATAGTTCACGGAATGAACGAGTACCTTTTAAGATACAAGCACTTTGCAAAGTTTTTAAACGACAACGGCATAGCTGTATGCGGCAACGATCACTTAGGTCACGGCTGTTCGGTATCATCAGAAGATGATTACGGCTACTTTGCGCCCGAAAAGGGCTGGCAGAAGGCTGTAATAGATATGTACAAAATGACAAAGATCATGAAAGAAAAAACAGGAGATGTACCATATTTTATGTTCGGGCACAGCATGGGCAGTTTTCTTGCAAGGGCTTATCTTGTGAAATTCGGCTCACAGCTTGACGGTGCAGTTATTTGCGGAACGGGCGACGGTATGCCCGCCACGGCTGCACTGCTCACAGTATGCGACGGTGTAAGGTTAGCAAAGGGCGAGCGTTACAGGTCAAAGAAATTAAACGACATAGCTTTCGGCAAATATAACGAACGCTTCCCTGATGCAAAGTACAACACCGCATGGCTTTCACGTGATGAAGAAATACAGAAGGCTTTTTCACAGGACGAAAAGGCAAACCACATCTTCACGGTAAACGGATTTGAAAACCTTGCAAAGATGCTTTACTACATATCAGATGCAAGGTGGTATGGTGCACTCAGAAAAGACCTTCCCATATTCATGATAGCGGGCACTGAGGATCCTGTGGGCAATTACGGCAAGGGCGTTGAAGCGGTATTCAACAAAATGACCGAAGCAGGCTGCAGCGCAAAGCTGAAGCTTTATCAGGACTGCCGCCACGAGCTTGTAAACGAGCTGAACAAAGAGGAGGTCATGGGAGATATACTTGAATTCATAAACGGCTGCATGGATAAAGCGCCGGCCGAAGAAGCAGACGAGGGAGAGCAGGAATAATATGTACGCACAGGTTGGCTCTGCGGGGCTGTTCGGGCTGAATGCCTTTCCCGTAACTGTCGAGATAGAAGCAAGCAAGGGCATTGCAGCTTTTGACATTGTCGGGCTTGCCGATGCATCTGTAAGGGAATCGCGTGACAGGATAAAAAGTGCTTTGAGATGTACCAAGATTAATTTCCCCGATGCGAAGGTACTTATAAACCTTGCGCCTGCTGATGCGAAGAAAACAGGCTCAGGTTTTGATTTGGCGATAGCTGTGGCGGTACTGAGGGTGCTCTCTCTTGTTGATGACAGCGAACTGAACAAATCGGCATTTATAGGCGAAGTTTCGCTAAGCGGCGAGATACGCCCGATAAACGGCGTTCTGCCAATGACTATACTTGCAAAGAAAAACGGTGTAACGCGAATGTACGTCCCGTTTGAAAATGCAAAGGAAGCTTCCTGCATTGAAGGGATAGAAGTATTCGGGATACGAAGCCTGGGTGAACTTATACTTCACTTTAACGGCAAGGTACGCCTTTGTGCAACGCCCAGGTACATACCGGACGAAGAAAGCTTTTTCGGCACGCTTGACTACAAGGACGTAAAGGGGCAGGAAACTGCTAAATTTGCACTTGAAGTTGCGGCAGCGGGGGGACACAATGCGATAATGATAGGCACGCCCGGTTCGGGCAAGTCCATGCTTGCAAAGCGGCTGCCGTCAATTCTTCCTGCTATGACTTTTGATGAATCGATCGATGTGACTAACATTCACTCGGTAGCAGGAATAATCGACAAGGATCACCCGCTTATAACCAAGCGCCCGTTCAGAAGCCCGCACCACACAGTTTCAACAGCGGGGCTTTCGGGCGGCGGTTCAATACCAAGACCGGGTGAGATATCGCTTGCACACGGAGGGGTACTGTTTTTAGACGAGCTTGCGGAGTTTTCAAGGCAGTCGCTTGAAATACTAAGGCAGCCGCTTGAGGACAAAAAGGTTACTATATCACGAGCTTCGGGCAGTGTTACATACCCGTGTTCGTTTATGCTTATCGCAGCTATGAACCCATGCCCATGCGGGTACTTCGGCCACCCGACAAGAAAATGCATATGCACGCCGAAGCAGGTGCACAGTTACCTTTCACGGATAAGCGGGCCGCTGCTTGACAGGTTTGACATACACGTAGAAGTAGCACCTGTTGAATATTCCGACATAGCATCTGACAAGACAGAAGAACCGTCATCAAAGATACGTGAGCGTGTTCAGGCGGCAAGGGACATTCAAAACGCCCGTTTCAGGGGAACAGATGTAAACTGCAATGCAAACATAACCCCTGATATGATAAGGGAGGTTTGCAGGCTTTCACAAAAGGCATCCGATATGCTTGAAAAGGTATTTGACAGGCTCGGGCTTTCGGCAAGGGCTTATGACAAGATACTTAAAGTCGCACGTACAGTTGCTGATATGGACGAATCTGAAATAATTGATGCAAAGCACATAGCGCTCGCGGTACAGTTCCGCAGCCTTGACAGGAAATACTGGAATGGATAAGCTTATATTACACATAAGCATTATCGGGTGTGAAAGCGTCAGGGGGCAGGCAAAGCAGATAAACTTTATAACATTTGACGGCTATGCTGACGGCGGGCTTTTCGAGGGGAAGATCTCGCCGGCCGGAACTGACGTTCAGGAATATACGGGCGGCGCCGGAAAGCTTTGTGCAAGATATATGCTCACCGGACATGACTATACGGGAAAGCCCTGCCGCATATACATTGAAAACAAAGCTGCAGCAGGCAGCAGCGACACAAAGCCTGAGATAGTAACCGACTCGGAGGCCCTTGTCTTTTTAGAAACAGCGGCGCTCAGAGGCAGGCTTTTCAGTGAAGGGGATAAGCTTACCATAGAGATAAGCTGCGAAGGCAAAAAGCAATAACAGTACAAAAAAATGACCTCACTTTTCAAAAAACTGTGTTATAATATAATCACAGTAAAAAAGGGAGGTCATTTTTATGTGGAATAATATAAGAAACAAAGAAGACATCAGAGAGCTTATGGAATGCTTCGGGGGCTTTAAGGGAAGCTGTCTTTGTGATATGAAGTACCGCAGCGGCGCATTTGTGGGGACGGTAAGCGAACACTTTATAAACGACGAACTATCACTGACACTGATATTTCAGAGAAGAAGCCTTAGGGACGTTCAGACGATAGAACTAAGGTTCACGGGGCTCAGGGATCTGCGGCTGTCCCCGCTTGGTGCAGGGTTTGAGTGTTATCTTTCATCAGCAACGCTTTTAATGGAAAACGACCTTTTGCGCTTCAGCACCTGGGAAGACCTTGATACGATAAACGCCGATGCAGGCATAGTGCTTATAAGTGCAAAAAGCCTGCTGTGGCGGGATATAAGCGATGTGATACAATATACGGCATAAACAATACCCCTAACGTGTCATTGAACACTCAGGGGTACTTATATGCTTAAAATACAGATAAGTACACAATATATATAGGAGAGAGTGTATTTACCGTATCGCAAGCCTATACGAGGATAATACCGTTGGCATCGCTCTTTTTGCAAAGGGCGACTATAAGCTCGATAAAAGCTATAACAGCGGGGATAAAAGTCCAGCAGAACAGAAGATAGCATATACCTGCCCCTATCCTGCCGCAGTAGAATTTATGTGCACCGATCGCCCCTAAGAAAAAGCAGAGAAGGCAGTAAACCACCTTCTGATGTTCTTATTGCACTTGCCGAGCTTTATCAGACAAATGTAGATTATATACTTGGTCTGACACAGGTCAAAACATACTATAAAAAACTGTGACCTCACTTGATATGTGAGGTCACTTTATTATACTATAAGGTTTAGCTTTTCCCCTGTAAGGCGCATATTCACCTTACGTGTCATACCGAGAACTTCACCGTCGGTATGCGCCCACAGCGGGATATCGGATGTCATAGAAAAGCTTTGTGCCCTATCAAGGAAGATACCGCGCTTACCCTTATGCATACCCTTATATGCAAGCGGGAGGACTTTTAAAAACGCAGGCTTTGATATACCGTTTCCGACACAGATATCAAGCTTACCGTCGCAAAAATCCGCATCGGGGCAGAATTTAAAGCCGCCGCCTTCATAAGCGTGGTTCATAACGATAGCGCAAAGGCATTTTTTAAACACCCTTGTTTTACCGCCATAGGAAATACGCACGCAGGCAGGCTTTGTGCCAAAGCACACTTTAAGTGCGCCGACAAGGTAAATAAGCTTGCCAAGGCCGAGTTTATTAAGCACAGGCTTCAGCTTTGATCTGTCAGCAAAAGCGCAGGCAGCCGCCCCGAAGCCGATATCAGAGCTGATACTGAATTTTCGCTTTAATATACTGCCGTCCTCTTTATAAAAGGAAAGCTCACCGATATCGGCCCGGCGCCTTACCTCGCAGGACAGCAGTCGGGATACGATATCCTTCTTTTTACGCGGCAGTGACATATCACGCTCGGTATCATTGCCTGTACCGCAGGGGACAAAGCCGAAAAGGGTATTATCAAAATCCCGAATGCCGTTTAGCGCTTCATTGAGCGTTCCGTCGCCGCCTATCAGGGCGATCGCGGTAAGAGCGCCCGAAGAAGTAAGCTGCTCACAGATACTCTGCACTCCCCTGCTGTTTGAAGATGTATGAAGGGTATAATCACCGTAGTCATCAAACTGCGGCTTCAGCTTTTTCCAGAGTTTCCACGCCCTGCCCGAAGCGCCCGCAGGGTTTAAGACAACATGGATATGCATATGCATTCTCCTTTATCAAAAGACAAGTCATTTATTTTTTATAGATGAACTTCTGTGCAAGGTCAGTATCGTCATAACCGAGTTTAAAGCAGAAAAAGCAGACTGTCGGTATAACAAGCGGCAGTGCACCTATACCGACAAGCTGTGATACTGAAAGAGTACGGGCATCAGCTGTTACGGCAAAAACGTTCACAAGGGGCGCGAACATAGAATTGATAAGCTTGAAGGCGGGGAAAAAATTACCGATAATGCCGTTTGCCGAAAGCAACAGAAAAATATAGCAGATATAAGTAGGCAGTGCCGCAAAGATACCGAGAAGTATGCCGAAGTTACGACAAGGTGAAAGCGTTTTAGCTTTTACGCCCTTTACTGCCGAATAGCCGAGCTTTAGTGAAAAATCCGCCATTATACAAACAGTAAGTATCAGGCAGATAAGCCCAAATATGAGGTGTGCCGCCTTGCCCATAGCAGAACTGACTACTGCATAGAATATAAATGTTATTATACAGAAAAGCTCACACTCCGCCCACTTTGCAAGTGCAAGGATCAGGGCTTTTTTCTTATCGTTATTATCATGCATGGTATTACCCCTCCGTTATAAGCTTTGCGGTTTCTTCGATATCGGCAAAGGTGAACAGCTTATCAGTCCTGCCGCGTATCTTAGCGCTGTTTTTCATGCCCTTTACATACCAGGCCACGTTTTTGCGCATTTCCTTTATCCCTTGTTCCTCGCCTTTAAGTGAACAGAGGAGCCTTGCGTGTTCAAGCATTACCTCAGCTTTTTTTGCATTTACAGGCTCAGGCAGAAGCGTGCCGTTTTCAAAGTATTCCCGCACCTGTTCAAACACCCACGGTCTGCCGTAGCTTCCACGGCCTATCATTACAAGGTCACAGCCCGTTTGTTTATACATCTGCTCACATTCAAGCGGTGTCCTGACATCACCGTTACCGATAACGGGTATGCTTACATTTTCTTTCACCTGTTTTATAACTTCCCAGTCTGCGCTGCCCGAATACATCTGTGTCTTTGTACGCGCGTGGACAGCTATAGCGCTGACACCTGCTTTTTCAAGAGCTTTTGCCATTTCTACGGCATTTATACTGTTCTTATCCCACCCTGCACGTATTTTAGCGGTAACGGGGCAGTCTGAATTTTCGACTACCGCTGCGGCTATCATTGCGGCGCGGGTGATATCCTTCATCAGTGCAGAGCCGCTGCCCGAATTAACTATCTTAGGCACAGGGCAGCCCATATTAATATCAACAACATCAGGCTTATACTGACACAGCATTTTAGCAGCCCTGCCCATAAACTCAGCATCCTCGCCGAACAGCTGCAGCGCAAGCGGGCGTTCCTGTGCAAGTATCTCACAAAGCTTGCCGGTCTTTTTATCGCCGTAGCATAGGCCTTTTGAGGATATCATCTCGCTTACAAGATAGCTTGCCCCGAAGCGCTTACACATAAGTCTGTATGCTGCGTCCGCCACAGATGCCATAGGGGCGAGTGCGGCGGTCTTTTCAATTTTTATATTTCCTATATTGATATATTCCATAAACACCTTATTACAAATATACGGCGGAAAGCCCGCCGTACATATTCATCAGTTTTTCATAGCCTGTGCTACCCTGTCAAATTCTTCTTCTATTTCCTTATCGGGTTTACCGGTGACAAGTGAAACGACGATTATCGTAACAAGTGAGCATACAAATGCGGGAAGAAGCTCATAGATAGCAAATGCACCGCCGAGTTTTGATATTGCGAACTTCCAGATAAACACCATCGCACCGCCGGCTATCATACCTGCTATTGCGCCGTACTTATTTGTCCTTTTCCAGAAAAGTGATGTGAGCATAAGCGGCCCGAACGCTGCACCGAAGCCTGCCCACGCGAATGATACTACTCTGAATACCGAGCTGTTCTGATCCCACGCAAGTATGACGCCGAGTACAGCTATCACAACAAGAACAGCCCTTGCTATGATAAGTGAAACCTTCTGCGAGATCTTTATACCGAGCACGCCCTTGACAAGATTCTCGGACATACTTGAAGAAGCCGCAAGAAGCTGAGAGTCAGCCGTTGACATAGTGCAGGCAAGTATACCTGCAAATATAAGGCCTGCAAAGAGTGCCATAACAACGCTGTGTTCACTCATATGGTTTGCCATTTCAAGCACTATCCTTTCGGAATCAGAGCTTGTGGTAAGGGCTTTAAGCGTACCGTCTGCTGTCAGCTTATTACCGATTATACCGATAAACACAGCCACGCCCATTGCTATTACCACCCACACGGAAGCTATACGGCGTGATGTTTTTACCTGTTCTTTATTGCCTATTGCCATAAACCTCAGAAGAATATGCGGCATACCAAAATATCCGAGTCCCCATGCGAGTGTAGACACAATATTCAAAAACCCGAAGGAAACATGCTCACCATCTGCGGTAACTGTAGAAGTAAGCGCTATATAGTCAGCTGTCTGTTTTGCGTTATCAATAACAGCATCAATACCGCCTGCGGAATTCACACCGAACACAACGAGTATTACAAGTGCGGAAGTCATTACAACAGACTGGATAAGGTCTGTAAAACTTGCAGCAAGAAAGCCGCCAAGGCTTGTATAGCTTACAATTATTACCGCTGAGATCATCATTGCAGTATGGTAATCCCACCCGAAAAGCGAATTAAAAAGCTTACCGCACGCTGAAAAGCCTGACGCTGTATACGGCACAAAGAACACAAGGATAACTATTGCAGAAATTGCCATAAGTATGTGTTTTGAATCCCTGTAGCGATTTGAGAAGAAATCGGGGATAGTTATAGCATTACCGCACTCCTGCGAATACACTCTTAACCTTTTTGCGACAAAAAGCCAGTTAAGATACGTACCTACAGCAAGGCCGATAGCCGTCCATCCGACCTCTGCTGTACCACAAAGGTATGCAAGTCCCGGCAAACCCATAAGCAGGTAGCTGCTCATATCAGAAGCTTCCGCACTCATAGCCGAAACAAGCGGGCCAAGCTTTCTGCCGCCGAGGTAAAAATCACTTACGTCCTTATTCTTTCTTGAATAGATTATACCAATGACTATCATCATAAGCATATAGCCTATGATAGTTATCATGATACAAACAGTCGAACCACTCACCTGAATGTCACATCCTTTAACAAAATACACTTTATTATAGCACATATTCACGGCATTTGCAAGGGGAATAGACAAACTAAAAGCAATTTTTTTGAATTTTTTTAAAAAAGGCTTGACAATCAGAAATTAATGGTGTATAATAGTATAGCAATCGGGGTGTGGCGCAGATGGTAGCGCGCTACCTTGGGGTGGTAGAGGCCGTGGGTTCAAGTCCCGTCACTCCGACCAGCAGAAAAGTCCGCAGATGGCGTAGATACGCTGCTTGCGGACTTTTGCTTTTGTTTGGCCTTTGCGTGGTCTTTGCCAAAAACGGGCTCAGGACACTATGAGGACACTATCCTGAAAATAGAGATCGGGCAGGGGAATGACCCTCTGCCCGATTTTTTATGCTATTGAGATTTCTTTTTCTCTGTCCGGCTCTAACATATTGGTGAGTACGTTGACCGCTTCCTTGTCAGCTTCGCTCAGGTAGTGCAGATATTTCTGCGTAGTCTCCAGTTCCGAGTGTCCAAGCCGCTGCTGTACCTGCCTGATGTTGATACCGCCATACAAGAGCAGCGTTGCTGAGGTGTGCCTGAGTGAGTGCAGTTTCCTATGCTTTAACCCATGCTTTTTGAGAAACTTGTCAAACTGCTTGGTCGGTGTCTGCGGATTCATTATCTCTCCGTTCCATTGGGTGAACAGCCATTCATCTCCTGCCCATTTTGAGCCAAGCATTCTTCTCTCTCGCTCACGCTGGGCTTTCAGCATTTTCACAAGCTCGATGCAATGTTCGTTGATTGTCACCGTTCTGACTTCATAGTCCTTCGGCGGCTTTATCTGTATCGGCTGACCGCTTATCTTTATGGCGGCTCTTGAAATCGTCAGCTTGCAGGCATCATAATCAAAGTCGCTGAATTTGAGTGCGGCGAGCTCACCTCTCCTTGCACCTGTAATTATTGCAAGCTGTATAAAGGTCTGAAATTGTAAGTCTTCTTTGGTCAGACATCTTAGCATCTCAGCCGCCTCGTCTTTGGTGAATATTTCAATGCGAGGATTGACCACTCTCGGTATTGTGAGCTTTTCTGCTTTCGCCGGGTTTGCAGATATTATCTCCAGCTTGTGTGCGAGCTTGAATATCGACTGCACCACAGTTAGGTACCGGCGCACTGTGCTTGGCGAGAGCTTGTCTGTATCATTTGTTGGTGAGCTGTGTTCAGGCTTAAGCTCAGTCAGATATTTTATGAAGTTCTGTATATGCAGGGGCTTTATGTCCTGCATTTTCTTGTTGCCAAAGTAAGGGATAATGTGATTGGCGATTATCTTTTTGTAAAAGTGCAGCGTGGTCGGCGATATCCTGACCTCTATTGTTTCAAGGTACTGCGGTATGAAGTCTTTTAATTTGATTTTATTGCTTACCGCTTGCTCACCATTGTTGCACCTTTCTTCAAACAACACCACTTGCTTTTGAAGCTCCCGCTCAATCTGCTTTTGGCTCATTCCCTTTTCGGGAATCCAAGTCATAAAGAACGGTTTTAGTCTTTTCCCTTTTTCGTCATACCCTCTGCTCACCCTTATGCGGTATGATATTATCTCGCCTTTTTTGTTTGTTCTCGGATCTATATATGCCATATGTTTCACCTCCTTGAAAGGACAGGATACCACACTTCTTCTGCAATATCCAGCCCTTTTTAGAATTGTTATCAAACGCAACACAGAAAAGTATCACACTGTGCTGCTTAAAAATCTTAGAAGATTATCCTTGTTGATAAGATACTTTTTGCCTGCCTTAACAGTAGGCAGTTCGCCAGACCTGCATAGCTGTCTTACTCTGTATTCAGTCAGACCGTCAACCAAAGCGGCGGCTTCCTTTATTGTCAGCATAGTTATTTTTGTTTCTGTCATTTTATCATCCCCCTACATTTTCATTCCCAGTTCTTCCTTGTGCCTGTTCTCCTTAGCAAGTTGTTTCCTCTCCGAAGCCGGATAATATTCATCATCAGGCTCGTCCTCTGTCATCTCAGCCAAAGCCCCAAGCCCATAAGCAATATCGCCAAGCCTGCCTGCGAAGCTATAATTACTTTCCAAAGTCTTATGGTCAGCTTGTGCCTGAATTCTTCGAGCTGTTTCATCTGCGTAGAGTATTGCTCGTTCAGTCTCCCAGCCTGTGAGGTCAGTTTCTGCAATACATTCTTCTGCTCCGAGAGCGTCTGCCGATAATTTTCCTCTATCCGGTTCAGCAGATAGTTCATATCGTCCCTCTGCAACAGCTCGTCCTGAAATGATAGTATTTCCAGTTGCGTATCCGCTGTCTGCTTGCTTAGTGCTATCAATGCTTTCCAGTTGCTGTCGAACACAAGCGTTGCCCGACTTGTGTCTAATGCTTTCTCTGCGCTCTCTTGTGAGGCACGCCTCATTTCTTCTAATCTCGAATTCACGCTGCATCTTCTCCTTTCTGTATCTGTCCTCGTGCAGGCGATTGTCTCTGCACTTCATTCCGTTCGGACAGGTGTAGGTTATATACTTTCTCTGTTCCTCCCACTTGACCGAGTAGCCTTTGTCTTTCATCAGCCTGCAAAAATGCTCTCTGCTTTTAGCCTGCCGCATAGCAAGGTCAATGGTGTTCATCAAGTCCATTTTCCAGCTCTGCCCTTTCATAGCAGTTCTATACTCACCAGTTGTTATTCCGTTTGAGCGTTTTTCCATAGCGTCTCTGCCGAGCGTTTCAACACCATACTTCAAACATATCTCGTCAGATAATTCACGCAAATCTCTGAGAGTAAATCTGTTTGAATGATACTTGTGCCCGTCCTCAAAGCTTACAGAATTGAAAACGATATGCGAGTGAATATGATCGGCATCGGTGTGCGTTGCGACCACACACTCAAAGCCTTTGAAAGCACTCTCCGAAAACTCGACAGCAATCCGATGTGCAAGCTCAGGCGAGATGTAATACCCTTTCGGGTGCGACTGCACAAAGTGATAATACTGTATGCCGCCGGTTTTTTTGTAGAGATTTTTAGTGTTGCGAAACTCATCATAGGCAGTCGGCAAGGTGCAGTTAAGGGCTGTCACCCACCTGCCGCTTTCGGTCTTGTCATCACGGCATATATATTCAAGCGTTGCCTTGCCGCCACCACCGCCTTTGGTGGAAATTGCAGTTACAGTAGCCATTCACTTCACCTCCTGAAGCGCTTTGGCGAGCAGAGCAGTTGCATTCATATATTCATCAAGCAAAGGCTTCAGGTCAACAGCTTTTATCTTACCCTCATGGGCGAGTCGGGTAAGCTGGTTGAGGTTGTTGCCGATTGCTTTTTGCTGCCTGACAACATCAGCAAGCCCCTCTGCTACAATTATCTTCCTGCCAAGTGCTGTTTTAAGAATGAATTCATTGAGCTTTAGTCCATATTTCTCAGCCCGACTATGCACACGATTGTACTCATCTTCTGTGCATCTGATAGATATCGTTTTATTTCTCTTTCTCATCACATTCCTCCTTTTTCTCTTTGCGAATATATGGGGTGTGGGGCTTAGCCCCGCCAAGCAGGCGGGTGGCGGAATGCCACCTGCTATGCTTGCTCTCCAAAATCACCCACGCTGTGAGCCCTAAAACTGACTGCCTTTTTCCTCCTTTCTTTGCTCTCCTTTAAGGCGAAAGGGAGAGATATTTGTGTGCCTGAATTTCGCTCACAGACGCTTACAAATCGCCTGTGTGGGGCTTTTGGGGTGCTCTCGGCTGTTTACCCAACATCGGTGGTGAGAGGGCACAAATCGCTCTACAGCGGGTGAATTAAAAAAGCCCTTTGCTGACAAGCAGAGATAGTTATTCTGTTGTTGTTAGCAAAGAGCTTTTGATGATTATATTTGATTTTCAAGTTGCTTGTCTATTATTAGTATAGCGCACTCGGAAAGTCGGCGTCAAGGCCATATCATTATTATTGTATAGGCGCACAGATCAAAAATCATTGGTCTGTTGATGCTGCACAGACCAATGAAATATCCATTCACGACAATAATATGCATATTGCGGCATAATGCTTGCTTGTCAACTGTTTTTATGGTATAATAAATATGATAAAAGTCATGGGAGTGATCAAATGCTTTCAATATATCTGTCTGCCCTTGATACGCAGGAGGAAAAGGATTTCTTTGAAGATATGTATCGAAATTGCAGGGGCAAAATGCTTTCTATAGCTTTCAGTATTTTAGGCAACAAGGAAGATGCTGAGGACGCTGTACATATTGCATTTTTAAAATTAGCTGACCAGTTAAAAAATCTTTTACAAAAAAATCGTCAGGATTTGAAGAGATACATAGTTATTACTATTAGAAACACTTCCATAACCATTTATAACCGAAACAAGAAAAATGCAGAGCGTCTTGAGATACTTAATGATGATGTGCCTGATAATGATATGGCATTCGAGTTTGTGGCTTCGCAGATAGACGCTTTACAGGTTGCACTGCCAAAGCTGCCGCAAAAGTATAAAGATATACTGACCATGTATTACTATATGAGAATGTCGGCAGGCGAAATATCAAATACTCTTGATGTTTCGGTCGATAATGTATGGAAACGTTTATCAAGAGCAAGAAATATGCTTAAAGCTCTTATAGAGGAGGGTGAGACCGATGAGTGAAGAAAATGTTTTAAAGACAGCAATTGCTAATTCGATTATTTTTGAGTATGACGAAATGTATGAACAGGCTGATGATGAGCATGATTTTTCCAAAGGCTTTGAAAAGAAAATGGATAAGCTCATAAGCAGACGCAAAAAGCCCTATTATATAATGATAAACACAGCCTTTAAGCGTGTGGCGGTTATCATAATTGCTTTTATCTCAATTTCCGCAGTAACAATCCTGAGTGTAGATGCTCTTCGTGATTTCTTCAAGGATCTCTTTGTAAATATCTTTTCTGATCATTCTCATGTTGTAGCAAACACAGAGCCCGAAGTCGGAGAAAGCAGCTTGACTATTACTTATCCCGAAAAGATAGAGTCAAAATATGAGATAGCCTATGATTTATCAGGCTACGAAAAAACTGTTTACTCAGATGATGAAATGTCAGTAGAGATAGGATATGTAAATGGAGAAAAGAGCATTGATTACTCTCAGTATCCTGTAAGCCATTATGATGTTTTTCTTAATACCGAAGATGCTGAAATAGAGCATATTGACATAAACGGACATGATGCAATGTTCTTTATGGATAATAATGGTTATTATTCTATCATTTGGAATAATGGTGAATATATTATACAAATATCAGCAAATTTGAACAAAGACGAATTTATCGATATCGCAAAATCTGTGCAAAAAGTAGAATGATGTTTTTTTGATAAAATATTTGTCAGGATTTCCCCCTTTGGATAGTTATATGTTGTGTAAGGCAATTATGCAGTACAAACATTAACTTACAAGGGGGGATTTTTATGCTTAAAAAGATTATTTCTATCATGCTATGTTTTGTTGTGATAATGTCTATCTGCACTATCAGCGCATCGGCAAGTGAATTGATAAGTGTTAATTATGCTTATACAAGGTCTTGCAGCTCTGATATATCTGTTTCAAACAAGACAATAACTGCCAAAAGCTCTGTTATAGGGTATAACGGCACAACAACAAAAGTTGTAATCAAACAGACATTACAGAAAAAAACATCTTCGGGAATCTGGACAAGTGCCGGATCTGCAAACAGTACAACTAACAGTTACAGAGCAACACTCAGCAAGAAATACACAGGACTTTCAAGTGGAAAATACAGACTGAAAAGTGTATTTACTATCTATTCAGGCAACAAAAGTGAGACTATAACAAAATATAGTTCTGAAAAGACTGTATGAGTTAGGAATATGCCTTACGCAGAGAGGAGGACTGATTCCATTGGTTTGAAAGTATACAGTACTGTATACTTGGGCGTTGTCCAAGTATCGGAACTGGATTTACGGCTTTGCTTTAAGCAAATTGTAGGAATATTGACTTTAGGTCAAGGAATTAACGCATTGACATCTTTAGATGTATATGCTAATATTATTAAGGAGGGTTTCGTTATGAAACTTAAAAAGAGAATCGCAGCTATGGGTGCTGCAGTTATGATGGCAGTTAGTATGATGAGCATTGGAGCAAGTGCAAGCAATCCTAATATAGAAGCAGAGGATGTATATATGTCTAAGAATAAGACAAACATGAACTATTCTGTTGTTTTGAGCGGTAAGGATTATTTTGATTATTCATGGAGTGATGATGGATATTACCAGACTTTATGTTATGTTTATAGAAAAGGCAGTTCATCATCTTTATATAGGATTCGTGGGTTCTATTTAGATAATAAAATAACATCTGACAGAATTGCAACCTATACAAAAATAGATAATAGCGGAAAAGACAAGTATCATTCTTGTACTATAATATCCGGTGGAAATTCAAAGAATTCCGGAAAGGCAACGAATAAGACCGTAACAGATCATACTGATTTTATAAATCTTAAGAATAACAAAGCAACATTTCAGGCGGAATACTATATAAAATAAGTTTTTAGGCAATACCGATGGTCCATCGATTTACACCTATGCACGCTATCTTCTTGCAATTTTTTCTTAACTTATGTGGTCTTCATATAACTGGAAAGTGTCGGCGCAATTGACAGAAGGGCTTGACCGGTATTCCGGTCAAGCCTGCGGAGAATTTAGGCGATTTCACTGCGTATCTGACGTATAATGGCTATACGGTATTGCCTTTATCATAAGATAAGAGTTTTCCAAAACGGGGAGATTCTTTTGAGGTTTAAAATGAAAAAGCTAAAATTCATAATGCTGTCGGTCTTTTTACTGATAGTGATTCTTCTTTTGGGAGAAACAACATATCCCCGGCTTGAACAGCAAGCACTCTCACAGCTTTATACCGTTGATGCCGAGTTTGTTGACAAGAGCCGCCTTGCACCTTTGCTTAAAGGCTTTGATAGGTGCGGCATTATATATGAATATGAAACCGTGTCCAATGACCTCAGCCGAAACATAAAGGTGTATTATTCGGGCATTTCGGAAGATGATGTGCGTAATAAGCTGGGGCTGTCGGCACTTGGGTTTAATAATCTTACCACCGGCAAATGCAGCTATACTATGTGTCTGTTAAGTGAGCTTGACGAAAGCGAGCTGTACGATGAAGTTGCTGTTTACTGCGACGGTGGAGAAGTGTCAGCCCGTGAGCTTGCAGATACGCTGAAGGCCGGCGCTAAAACCTCATCATACCGCACCCCCTCCGGGAAAAATGATTATACCTTTATTTTTGAGATAGTTTGGGCGTTGGTGATAGTTATGACTGTTGCCGTGACGGTGTATGATATCTTCTCGCAGAAAAAAGCAGCCGCAGTTTCGCTTGTGCTCGGGTGTAGGATAAGGGAGATAGTTTTAAAGAATGTTCTAACAGATACCGCAGGCATAGCCCTCGTATTTGCCGCTGTTTCGCTTGTTCTGTCATTCTTTACTGCAGTTAATATGAATATATCGTCTATCGCTATTCACTTCGTTTTGCTTGCGGTTATAAACAGTCTAAGCTATCTGTTATTCTACAAGACCAATATTTTCAAAGCCCTTCGTGACGGCGAGCCGGGTACTAAGCTTTTGAAATTCAACTACATACTTAAAGCCGCTTCCGCTCTGGGAGTTATTGCCGCAGCAGTTTACTGTATATCGTCACTCACCGAGCTTAAAGACGACCTTGCCGCATATGACAGTATGAAAGAATTGCAGGGCTATTCATATTTTGACTTACAGCCGCCTTTAATGGAATTTGAAACAGATGATGAATGGGAGAACTATTTATCACTCAAAAACGAATGCTGGGATCTTTATGACGATATTGTAAAGAAATATGAAAGCGTAACACTAAGCGCACAGTATCTGCAGCCTGAGCTTATGGAAAAAAGCCGACAGCTTGTTATCGCAGACGAGGCGGCGTTTGAAATGCTTAAAAGCTGTCTGCCCGAGCTTAGTGAGCGTAAGGGAACTTTCCTCTTTATCCCCGAGGATACGAGTGACACCGAAAAAGCACTAATAGACGAATATGTGCTTGACGAGAGTATTGAGAGGATAAGCTATAAAAATGCTGATGTTTTAGTTTTACAAAGCCCGAATGTGCAGAAGTTCGGTACTGTTTCCGATCCTGTGATACTCTATTCGTCTGACGAGGAGGTTATCGAAAGTATCCCTTCGGCCACGGAAAAGGTTTTAAGAATAAGCGGTGAAGAATTTGACGAGCTTGTAAAAAAATACTCGGATAAGCCCTTTGTATTTGAACAAAGAGATCTGTTTGAAAACTATCTGCATTATAAAGGCTCGGCACAGGCTTTTGCACTGATACTTATGCTTTCACTTGTGTGTGCCGTTGTATTTGAGCTGGTGCTGCTATTATCTATCCTCACTCTTGAATACAAGGTAAATGCAAAGGAGATATGTCTTAAAAAAGTGCTCGGTATAGGAATGGCAGAGCGAAATAAAAAGCTTTTCATGCTTATTGCACTTACTGATACAGCTGGGGCAGCGGCGGCATTTATACTGATCAATATATTCGGCAGGGGGATAGGCAGTAAAGCGCCTGTGATAGCTATGATCTTAATTGTTACAGAGCTTCTGATAACTGTTATAAAAGCAAGCCGCATTGAAAAAGTCAACACCGCCAAGATACTCAAAGGAGGGGCATTATGATAGAAGTGAAAAATCTAACAAAAACCTTTGGCGAGAATACTGTTTTCAAAGACCTTTGCTTTAAGATAGATGACGGCGAATTTGTTGTATTTTCAGGCAAAAGCGGCTGCGGCAAGACGACTATGCTCAACCTTATAGGCGGAATTGACACGCCCGACAGCGGCGAGATACTTGTTGACGGGGCAGACATAACCAAGCAGAAAAACCGAATTGAATACTTTAGAAACAAGGTGAGCTTCCTGTTTCAGAATTTTGCACTGATCGATAACAAGACAGTAGAAGAAAACCTGAATATGGTCAAGAAAAACACACGAACAGACACAACGATCGAGCAGGCGCTTGAAAGCGTAGGGCTAAAGGATAAGATCAAAGCTAAGGTATATACACTTTCGGGCGGCGAGCAGCAAAGAGTTGCCCTTGCAAGGATAATGATAAAGAAATGCGATATAGTCCTTGCCGACGAGCCGACAGGCTCGCTTGACAATGAAAACTCGGCGGGAGTTATTGAGATACTTAAAAAGCTTAATTCCGAGGGTAAGACTGTTATACTTGTCACACATGATGAAGAACTCAAAAAAACAGGCTCACGGATAATTGAGCTATAAGGAGAGCTTATGGAAAACACCAAGAAAAAGAAAATAATAAAGACACTACTGATAGTTATAGCTGCACTTGTACTTGCAGTTATTACGATCATTGTTATTCGGAGGATCATCTGTGTTAAGTGTATTATAGAACCGCTTGAAAAAGCAGCACAGGCTGAAGAATTTGAGGAGATAATACTCAAAGATCCTGTAGATGGAGAGATAATAAACGGTGAATATACTATATATGAAAAAGAAACTAAGCTGTGTCAAATAAACGGAAAGCTGCGGCTTAATCTTCCTACAAAAGATCATTCTAAGGCAATTACGTTAAAGTTTTATTGTGATGAACCCATTTTGTATAAAGGGGAAAAATATAATATGGATGTATCTATCGGCCCTTTTAACCGCTTATGGTCAAACGCCTACAGTGTAGGTCTAATATCAACTGACAACGAAGATTCATCTGTACGGATCGGCTTCAGAACGGATATAGACGGCGAGCTTGAATCTGACGAGTACCAAGCCAAATCATCAGACGAAATCAATATGTATAAAGACATTAAGGACGAATATGTAGAGCTTCTCAAGGCTCTTGACAGTGAGTATGATAGAATGCGTAAGAAATACTGAGGAGTATTGATTTGAAGAAGAATAAGAGAAGAATAATAGTATGTTTGAGTCTGGTCTCCGTATTGATCGGTTCATATATTATCTCGTGGATATGGTTTTATAACTATAAAATAATGCCAATTGTTCAGATAGCAGATGATAACCAATATGAAACAGAAACAATCAAAGGTGTCATGGGGAGATTTGATAGTTTCAACAACAAGAAACTATGTGGTGAAATATCTATCGGGATTCCGGACTTTGGCAAATTTTCGGGAAATGTTTCAATTCTGCAGGGAACTATGATTGATGAAAATGATAAAATAATTAATAAGTATAATGTAGACTTGAGTATATTTATAAAATTTAATAATAAGTACTTTATAACTATTTATGAATCTAATAATAACGAAAACCGTTTGGAAATTGCATCCAATGCAATAGACAGATTTGAAGTTGACAAAGATATGAATATACTTAATAAGGAATCACATACAGCGTATTCGCTAAAAATCTTTGAAGAACAAATGCCAATTATTCTTGATTTAAAAGCAGAGCTGATAGATAGATTTGGAGAAGAAATTTTATTTGATTAAAGCAAAACGAATCATCAGGACACCTCCAGGACACTATCGGGTACTGCTCGGGCGCTAAGACCGCACCAGACTGCATCAGACCACAGCAGGTGCGTTCTCTCCATTCGCCGCAACAGCGCACAAAACAGCAGATTATATCAAATCAGAGCAGCATTTTGGACGCTTTGGGGTGGTAGAGGCCGTGGGTTCAAGTCCCGTCACTCCGACCAGCAGAAAAGTCCGTAAACACGCAGTTTACGGGCTTTTTGTTTTGCCTGTAAACTGCGTTTGTCCATTACCTGTCCATTATTGCCCCGAGGACGCCTTTTGCCCGTAACTTGTCCTTATCAAACGTATCTTTCTCTCTCTTCCGTCCGAATCGGGCGGAGGAGTTTCTTTTTTGGAAAAGTCAAGGACGTTTGCTATCGCCTCGCTTGCCCGGGCGTTTGCGTCTTGAAAAGCGTGCAAATATATGCTCGTCGTTGTACTTATGGCTGAGTGGCCTAACGCACTCGATACCGTCGCAACATCTATGCCCTCGTTGATGAGAGCAGAAGCATAAAAATGACGCAGGGAGTGAATGTCCCGGAACGGGAAATCATTTTTCTTGCAGAACTTCCGCAGCCAGTTGTAGGTCGTATTGTTGTGCATCGGGTGTCCGTCAGCGGTGACGAAAAGCCTGTCGCATTCAAACCACTTTGTGCCGAGCTTTTGGCGTTCTTCGTCCTGCTCCGCTTTGTGCTCTTTCAGAATATCAAGCACAAGCTGCGGCAGTTTCATAGACCTCTGCGAGCTTTTTGTCTTGGTGGTGTCGGTGTAAATTCCCGTCTTTACGGTATAGTTTGATGTCCTCCGCACGCTTACAACACCGCTTTCAAAATCAATGTCCTTCCACTCCAAGCCCATTAACTCGCCCCGGCGAAAGCCCGTATAGACTGCCAGCGTGAAAAACGTGCGGTACTTTAGCGGTGCGTCCTCTAAGAGCCTGAAAAGCTGCTCGATCTCCTCGATCGAATAGATCTCCTTTTCTTTCTTGCCGCCTTTCGGCACATACACCTTTCTGCAAGGATTATCGGACACGATGTCCATTCGCACAGCGTAGCTGAAAACATCACTGATAAAGCTGAGATGATGCACGGCGGTCTTGCGTGATAGCGGCTTGCCTGTCTGCATATTTTTGCCGTTGAGCACAAGTTCATTGATGAACTGCTGTATCTGCCGCCCCGTTATCCTGTCGAGCCGCAAGTGCCCGAATGCAGGATAAACTCGCTGTGTCACCTGCCTCATTCTCTCAAAGGACGATTTTCGCAAGTTCAACCTTGCATATTCCTCAAACCACTGCTCTGCAAACTCCTCAAACTTAACATTCGCCGTGACTTGCCCTTTGAGACATTTTTCCTCAAACAGTATCGCCTGTTTCTGAACTTCCTTCTCCGCCTGCTTGGGTGTCATGCCTTCCGGCGGTTTCCAGCTCATTGTCTGCACGACCTGCTCGCCGTTGAGCTTATACCCACACGATACCCTGATCTGATATGTATTACCTCTTTTTCTGATATTTGCCAATGTCTGATCCCTCCTATAACCAGACCCTTGACATCTCTGTAATTATCATTATACATCATTTCGCGTTGTAAAGCAATAAAGCGAATTGAAAACTTTTTATTACAAAGATGTCGGGTCTGTTCTCTTTTGTTCTGTAATCTATTCCGTTTTTAGCCTACACATCATTCCACTCGGAATTGCAAATGAATTTAGTGAGTATATGGCTAAGCTCGTCCTGCGCTTTCTTTATCTTTTGCATATCCTCGGCAAAAATGCTGTTTGTTTCGTTAGCCTTGCGAGCGATCTGGTTGATGTTATTGGAAATGGTACGCATACCGTTTATCAGTGGTGCCACGCCTTTCAAATCAAATGTCTTGACGCTGCCTGTCAGAGCAATATGCCTTAGATATGTGCCGGTTTTCATTCCGCAAGCCGCAGCCCTGCGCTCGACTTTTGCCCAATCTTCAAGCGAAAAATCTATCTCCTTGCGGTGGACTTGTTTGTATTTTCTTGCCATTTTCATCTCTCCTTTTGGTTTTTTATATGTGATTTATCGTGACGCTCCGATTTGGGGGAAAGAGCCGAGGAATACGGCTCTTTCTATACTTGCTTACTCCGGTGAAAACAAGTATTCCAAAAATCACATTTGCACGAATTATTTCTCCACACCCGATAGGGTATATTCTTTGCTGTTAGCCTGTATCACCAAAATATTTCAGCAGGCTCGATTTATACACAAGTATCTTGCCACGCTCGCCTGCGCCGCTGCGCATATGTGCAATCTCGCCACGTTTTACAAGCTGGCGGACTGTATGCTCCGAAAGCCCGGGGACAAGAGCCGCACATTCCTTAATAGTCAGCAGCTCCGGCATTGCAGGCTTGTCCTCGACCTCTGCCGAGGCTATCTCATCGACAGGTATCATCTGCCGCAGCAGCTCTGCGACTTGCAAGATCAACTCATTCTTTTCGTTCAGTTTCAAGCGACCTCTCCTTTCGTTTTGCTATCTCCTCGATCTTCATCAGCATATCGAGCTGATGTTCTTCGCTAAGCTCAAAGCGCAGCCAACGCACAAGGATCTGCTCGGAAATGCCAAGCTCGTAAGCAAGCTCCCAATGGCGGACACCCCTCGTTTTGAGTTCATCTCTAATGATTTTGTTTGCCATGTTTCATCTCTCCTTTGTTTTCTATTGAGGGCTAATGACGATAATGCTGCCCTCTGTTATTAATAATAGCATGAAAAATACGTCTGTGCCGTATGTTCCATAATCCGAAAATATTTCTTTTTGGAGCAACAAAATTTCATATATGAAATGATGATAATGATTGCTTTGAAATATCAATAAAATGCTGCTTTGGTATTAACTGTACGATTTTTAGTATAGTTAAACACGACACCGCAACTGTCCGAAAAATGTTACCGATATTTCTGTAAAGTGTGGTATAATGTAAACAGAAGAGTTATACCATACCGACAGGAGTGTGATAAAATGAAAACCACTATGGGCGAAAAGATCAAAGATCTGCGTGTGGAGCGTCACATGACCACCAAGCAGCTTGCACAGGCAACAGGCATTTCTGAGGCTGTGATAAACGGTCTTGAAAATGACATCGGGCGTGATGTCGGGTATAGCAGGATAGTTGACCTTGCTAAGTTTTTCGATGTCCCGACGGATTTCCTGCTGGGCTTTACAGAGAGCCGTATCACGAAAAATATCGAACTGAAAGAGTTGGGACTGACCGACAAAGCGATAGAGGTGCTGCTTGCAAAGCGTCAGGACAACGAGCTTGTGAGCAAGCTAATCGAGCACACCGAGTTTGTTAATTTGATAAATGCGATCGATATTTACATCAGACAGCTTGCCGCTAAGTCGATAAACACAATAAATAACCTCACTGTGGTGGTGCAGCGAGGCGTCGAGAATTATGCGGCTGGGGCAGGTCAACCCGAAGGCTATGATGATGCGATGAAGTACATTAACGAGACGAAGGTTGATGAGGACGAGTTCCTGCGGTATCGTATTACTGAGCGATTCAATCAGATACTGCGTGATCTGCACAGTGAGTTTAATGCCGATGAGCAGATGCCGTCCGTCATCACCGATGCGAATGAGATGTCGGCTAACATGATCGACCTGCTGGATATGGTGAAAAAGGGTGAGGTGGAGATTGATAGTCCTATGGATGCTGTTGAGTTGATGATGGAAAGGATGGGGGTGAGGGAGGAGGAAATGCAGGATTTGATTGGAATGTGGCTTAATGACGGTGATGATTATGATTGAAACGAATGTAGAAATAGATATCAAGGTCTCTATAATTACGAAAGAATTAATAGTTTCTATTGCATTTGTCGAGATTTTATGATATAATTATTTTGAGTAATTATATATTTTTGATATTACGAAAGGTAAAAAAATGAATAGAAGAGATGCTTTGAAACAGCTTGTCAAGCGTTTCGATGAAAACTATAAAGAATATAAGAGAGATACATATAATGAACACTCCTGCCGTGATGAGTTTATCAATCCTTTTCTGGAAATACTTGGTTGGGACGTTATCAACAGCAAGGGTTTAGCTCCGCAGTATAGAGAAGTAATAGCGGAGTACCACGCAAGTTCAAGTGATCGTCCCGACTACTCTCTTACACTGAGAGGTGTATCCAAGTTCTTTGTTGAAGCCAAGAAACCTCATGTTGACATCAGCAAAGACCCTTCACCTGCTGTTCAGGCAAGAAAGTACGGCTGGAACGCAAAGCATAAAATAGCTGTTCTCACTAACTTTGAGTATTTCATTATTTATGATACTACAACCGTACCGCATGATAATGATAAATGCTCCGTTTCACGCTACCGCATCTATAAGTACACTGAATACGTGGAGAAACTTGATGAGATCACCAAACTTGTATCGAGAGACTCAGTTTACAGCGGTGATTTCGATAAGTATTTTAGTGAGACATTTGCAGGTGCAGGCAGTCAGAAGCAGCAGGTCGATGTTCATTTCTTAAAGCAGATCAACGATTGGCGTATCGCATTAAGTAATGAACTCTATGCCAAAGGCGGACGCTATGCTTCTCTTGATGTGTTGAATGATGTCGTTCAGGAATTTATCAACCAGATTGTATTTATCAGAATATGTGAGGACAAAAACCTTCCTCTCTATCACAAGCTCAAAGATACAATTACTGATTCTGCGACGCTTCAAAAAGAACTTGAAGCCCTCTTCCGTGATGCTGACAAGAGATATAACTCCGGTATGTTCTCAGGAGATTATATCATTTTCGACCTCAACAACAGCGTTATCGCAGATATGATAAAAGGCTTGTACTACCCACAAAGCCCGTATCTGTTCAGCATCATAGAGCCGAATATGCTCGGCAAAATCTATGAGATGTTCCTTACAGAGCAGCTCACCATACTCGATAATGGTAAAATAGGACTGGCGCAGAAAAAAGATTGCCTTAACCGTTCTGTTGTTACCACTCCTACGGAGATTGTGAAGTATATGGTAGAGAAAACGCTCTCTCGCCTTTGTGACGGAAAAACATCTGATGAAATATGTGAACTTAATGTTGCTGACATTGCTTGCGGTTCAGGAGTATTTCTTGAAGAAGTATTTCAGTATTTGCAGTCTTATTGTGTAGAGTGGTATCTTGAAAATGATAAGTCGCACCTGATAGAGATAGACAACGGAGGATATAAGCTTCCTCTTGAAGAAAAGAAAAAGCTTCTCTGCTCCTGCATCTACGGTGTTGATATTGATATTCACGCTGTTGAAGTTGCTAAGTTCTCTCTGCTTATAAAGCTAATAGAGAATGAAACTGCTCCTTCCGTTAAGGCAGTAACTCCTATATTGCCTGACCTCAGCACTAATATCCTTCATGGTAATTCATTGGTCAGTGATACTGAACTGAAAGGGATTAAATGTACAGATGAACAGCTTGTTGAGATCGTGCCACTTAATTGGGACGAACTTGCTGTAAATAGTTTCGATGCTATTGTGGGAAATCCACCTTATGTCACTACCGAGGATATTCATTCTCTTATCCCTGCTCCCGAATTTGATATTTACAAGAAGAAGTACAAGACAGCACATAAGCAGTTTGATAAATACTTTATATTCCTTGAAAGAGCTTTACAGAAAGTCAAAGAAAACGGCTATGTTTGCTACATAGTGCCAAACAAGTTCTTCAAAATTGGCGCAGGTGCAAAACTCCGTGATTATATTGCTAAGGCAAAATATCTCGTCAGCTTGGATGATTTTGGTGCAGCACAGTTATTTGAGGATAAGACAATATACAGTTCTATTATACTGATGCAGAAAAAGGCTCAGGATAGCTTCAAGTATACAAATGTTGATTCTGCCAATAATCTGTGGCTCGGCAAACCTACTGACAGCATAGAACTGAACAGCTCTCTACTTGATGAACTGCCGTGGAAGCTCACATCTGACTTTGAGTTTCTGGAGATACTTAAAAAGATTGAGCCTGTATCCGCTCCGCTTGACCGCTTTGCAGAGATTTTCAATGGTATCCAAACAAGTGCCGAAAGGCCCCTGCCTATCTATTGGTTTGCAGGCGAAGAGATAATCAGTGAAGATGATGATACGATTACTGTCAAGAAAGACGGAAAGGTTTATTCTATTGAAAAGAAGATACTAAAGCCGTATTTTAAACCTACCAAGAAAGCGGAAAAAGGGCTAACAACTTATAATAGCTTAACAACGGATAAGAAGATCATCTTCCCTTATGACAGCGAAGGTCACCTGATTCCTATTGAAACGATGAAGGCTGATTATCCTGGAACATACACTTATCTCTTAAAATATTATGATAGGTTAGTGCCTAAGTGCGTATCAAAAGAAGGAATAATAGATGTTCCCAATGCCACAGCCGATACTTGGTATCAGTACGGCAGAACACAGGCATTAACAGCGTTTATTGATACTCCAAAGCTCATCGTTAAGGTTATGGCAAAAGATAATCCTATGTATGCTATGGATAAAGCGGATATGCTTATTGCTTCCGGTGGAACGGCAGGATACTGTGCTGTTGTCAAGAAAGCTGATAGCTGTTATGATCTTGAATATATACAGGCTTGGCTTGCCAATTCTTACACCGAGAAGATTTTTAATATCGTCGGCAGCGACTTTGAAGGCGGCTTCATTTCGAGAGGTACTTTTGTACTTTCATCACTACCGTTCGTAATGCTGAACTTTGACAATCCGAAACAAAAGGCATTATACGACCGAGTAGTTGAAGCAACCCGTGAAGTGTATACTATCAATGATAAGCTTGCAGAAAAGCCTGCAAAGCAAGTTGAAACCACTCTTATACGCAAGAAAACTGCTCTGATCAAGGAGATAGATGAACTAATTTCCCGTGTTTACAGATTAGAGTTTTAAAGAAGGTAATGATTATGAGACTCAAAAAGGATAGTTCCGAACAGAAATTAAGAGGAGCATACTATACGCCATTGCAGCTTGCCAATGCAATGGTGAGCCTTGTTGCGTCCCAAAACATCACCAGTGTATTAGAGCCGAGCTGTGGAGACGGTGTATTCCTCGATAGCCTTGCATCATTGAACCTCATCAACGATATTCCAAACATTACTGCTGTTGAGATAGAGCCTGACGAAGCAGAAAAAGTCGGTAATAATTATAAGAACAATGCCAATGTTCATGTTCTAAATGAAGATTTCTTAGACTTTTATCAGAGAGTATACGGAAAAGAGAGCTATGATCTGATTTTGGGCAATCCCCCATATATTCGTTACCAGTATCTCACCGAGGAACAACGTGAAATACAGTCGAGCATACTCACTTCTCACGGAATGAAGTCCAATAAACTGATAAATGCGTGGGTAGCATTCCTTGTGGCTTGTGTTCAGTTACTTTCTGAGAACGGGAAAATAGCATTTGTCATTCCTGCGGAGATACTTCAAGTTGTATATGCCGAGGATTTGCGTCTTTTTCTTTCAAATCAGCTCTCAAGAATCACGTTACTGACATTTGAGCAGCTCGTTTTCCCCGATATAGAACAGGAGATACTCGTTTTCATCGGCGAAAAAGGCAAGGAAGAGAAAGGTATACGCATAATAGAACTCAGTAACCTTGAAGATTTTAAAAAACTTGACCTTAATTCTAATGGCTTTCAGAAGTTAAAACACGTTAAGGAAAAGTGGACAAAGTATTTTGTGTCAGCAGAAGAAATAAAAGTGATCCAGTCCATTCGTGACGATAAACGATTCACGAAGTTTTCTGATTTAGCACTGATTAACGTGGGCATTACAACAGGAAACAATACTTATTTTTCTGTTGATAAGGAAACATCTGATAAATATGAGCTTTCTTCTGTAACGCTTCCGCTTATTGGAAGAAGCTCTCATGCACATGGAATCTATTTTACAGATAGTGATTGGCAGGAGAACATACAGGATAATAAGCGAGCTATGCTAATAAGCTTTCCCGATACACCGTATGAAGCATATCCTTCCAAACATAAGGAGTACATAAAGTTTGGAGAGGAAAACGGAAAAAACAATGGATATAAGTGTTCTATCCGTGACAGGTGGTACATTGTCCCATCAGTATGGATACCTGATGCTTTCTTTCTCAGGAGGAATAACTTCTATCCTAAGTTTGTGCTGAACCGATGCAATGCAGTATCAACGGATACAATGCACCGAATAAAGTTCAATGAAGGCGTAAAAGCTGAAAATGTTCTTCTGTCGTACTATAACAGCATTTCCTTTGCATTTACAGAAATATGCGGCAGAAGCTATGGCGGCGGAGTGCTTGAAATTCTCCCTGGAGAAGTGGGAAATATAATGCTGCCTGTCATAACGGATATTGATGAAGCCCTAAAAAATGAACTTTTAGAGAGTATTGATAACATCGTTCGCAATGATGAAGATATAGAAGAGGCTCTAGATCTTGTTGATCAGAGACTTCTTGTTGAAGTATTGGGTATTAATAAGAATATCTGCATTACCTGTCGTCAGATTTGGAAGAAGATGCAGAAGCGAAGATTAGGAAGAGGAGAGTGATATTTTATGAGTGATAAAAAAGGAGTAATATACATACTGACAAACCCTTCATTTCCTGAATATGTTAAAATCGGATATGCTGATGATATTGATAAACGACTTAAACAATTAAATAGAAGCGAGTGTATTCCTTTTGCTTTCAGAGTTTACGCCACATATGAAGTAAGCTCTCGCCTTTCCGATTTAAAAATCCATTCTATAATTGACAAACTAAACCCTAATCTCAGGTCAGTTGAGAGTTTCAATGGCAAACAACGCATAAGAGAATTCTATGCTATGTCTCCAGAAGATGCTTATTCTATATTAGAAGCTATTGCTGAAATACATAATTGTGCAGATAAACTTAAACTTGCTCAACCTGACGAAGAAGAACAGAAAGCAGAAGAGACTGCCAAAGACATCGATACTGAAAGCATTGAGAGAGCAGCAAACTTTTCGTTTAGTAAATGCCAAATACCTATAGGTGCAAAGATTGAGTTTTGTGACAATCCAAGCATTACAGCGATAGTTGTTAGTGAGAAAAAAGTTGAGTATAATGGGGAAACTATGTATTTGACAGCGCTTGCAAAATTACTTACTGGTGTAAAGTATGCAATTGCGGGGCCAAGATATTTTAAATATAAAGGTGAGTTTTTAAATGATATTAGGCATAGATTGGGAGTATAAATAAGAATTGTATAGAGTAGAATGGAGATTATAGATTTGTGAAAATAGTTTTTTGGAATTTATATAAAAAAGATAATTCAAAGCATATCAGAAGTTTACTGCTTGAGAATGATATAGATATAGCAATATTTGCTGAATATGAAAAACTCGATCTTCCAAAACTAAAAAAAGATAATCCTGAGTACTATGTTGCTGATAATATGGGTGTATGTGATAGGCTTCTTTTTGTTTATAAAAAAGGCATAAAATTTACTATCAGGCAGGAGCAGTACTATTATGCAATCCATTCCTTCATATTCAATAATAATTATTTTATCATTGTAGGGCTTCATCTTCCTTCAAATATGCATTCTAAATCAGATGATAGAAAGGAAGAGATTCCATACATTATAAACGATGTGTTAATTGAAGAAAGGAAACAAAAAACAGAAAAAACATTGGTTATTGGTGACTTCAATGCGAATCCATTTGACTCTGAACTTATATTAAAAAATATGTTTAATGCAGTTTTATATAAAGAAATTATACGAAAACAAGATGTAGTAACCCACAAAAAAAGAAAGTACAAAAGATTCTACAATCCCATGATAAACTATATAACAGAAACTAATCAGCATTATGGTACATATTACTACTCAAACGGGATTGATGCTTTAAATTGGAACTGTTATGATCAAGTTCTTGTCAGAAAGGAATTAATAGATAATCTTTCTGCTGTGAGGTTTTGTAAATCAATAGAAAAATACAGTCTGATTACCAAAAATGGAGTTCCTGATAAAAGAATCAGTGACCATTTACCATTAATTGTAGAGGTGAATTTATAATGGCAGATATGTGGCCTGAATTATTTGAGAATAATAGCGAATTCGAGGAAAATCGAGCTTTAGATATTCTTGATGAACAAGTTAATGCAATAAATGACAAGACAAATGGAAGAATAAAGGGGATCGTAACAGAAATCAAATATACTGATAATATGCCTGGACTTACATCAGCACTTAGTACATTTGTAAGTCTATTATCTGCTTCAAAGATTTCACAACAGGAGGTCTTAGAGGAGGAATTAGATTCCAAACTAGATATCAATGAGCTTTATCAAACCACCCCATACAAATTTGAAATATTTAGTGATTCATTTAGGTTTAGAATTTTAGTTTTAATTAACAGAAAGGATTTTCCAATTCAAATAACATTAGATGAGGGGATAAGTCAAGAACTCAAAATTGAAAAGCATAAGCTTATAGAGAGCAATTCTCAGTTCGAGGAAGTCCTTTCAAGCATTTTACGTTCAACAAAAATGAAATCTATTCTAAATAGAATGCTTAATTACCAAGAGACAGAGATTGAAGGACGTATAATAAACATCTTAAAAGTTCAAACAGATATATCACTATCTGAGCTGGCAAAAAGAATTAAAATGACAAGATCAAGTACACTATTTATACTAAACAAAATGGTAGAAAAAGGTATACTGCAAGAATATAATGAAAATCGAAAAAGGAGCTGGCATATAGTAAAGACTACAGAGGAAGACTAATAAACAAACAGAACGGCTGCACCACTCAGGCACAGCCGTTGATCCTCAAATATAAACCATACACTCAAACACAGTTTCTCTCGCCATGTATACGAAGCAGTTCTCCAGATTGAGCTTTTTCTCGCATCGGCGGTGATTACGGCTTTTTGATAGCAGCTGTCGGTCTGCCTACAGAGCACTACTTGGGGACTGATAGCTTAAACAACATTTTATTTTATCATAAAGGTATTGCATGATTTTGTTCCCATTATCAAGCCTATAAAGCTTGTCAGAGTATGTAACATCAGAATAGTAAAGATAAATACTGTTTTAGTCTATGTAATAACAAAGTATTATATTTCCAAAGTAAGGAGACAAATAATGGACGATTATAGAGTTGTAAAAGGTGAAGAAGGAGAAAGATATGTAGGTGAAATATTGAAAAATGTCCTTTTACGTATGGATTATGAGTATAGGCTTGTTCAGAATACATATCTGCCTTTTAAATCTGTATACGGTGAATTTGGATATATTTCAGCAGAATTCGATTTTACTGTTTTTACACCTTTTTATATTTACATCAT
Organism: uncultured Ruminococcus sp.; assembly: GCA_902780505.1. Classification (GTDB taxonomy): domain Bacteria; phylum Bacillota; class Clostridia; order Oscillospirales; family Ruminococcaceae; genus NK3A76. Next base: position 41,925 of record CACZFN010000017.1, read on the forward strand.
CGAAGTAAAAAATGAATCTTACTCTAATTGTGATTACTCAGCTCCGCTTTGGGAACTTAATGACAAAGATAAAACTACAGTATCAAATGCCATCAACCAAAATCATACCCACAAGGAAGTCTTTTGTTCAGAGATGAATATTCCTCTTGAGAAGGTAATAACAATTGAAATATTGCTAGATAATGACGATGTTATCAAAGAAAAAACATCCTTTCCTAACGATTTTGTTTTTGGAAAAGAAGAACTTGAAGATAACCTTTTTTACTTGTTATCTTCGGAAAATTGTATCCGTCTTGATTGTCAAAAAAATTATGACAGCTTTATAAAATTAGTTGAGGATAAAGGAATCACAAAAGAAGAACATATTGCGATTTTAAAGCGGACTGAAAAAATAGAAACGAGAATAAGAAATGTTATTAAAAAGAAAAAACGTATTGAATATATTCCTTTTAAGAGAACTGATATTGTAAAATGCAATTGTTGCGGTGTTGGTAATCTGAGATTTAAGGATAAATTATACAAGTCAACTGAAAAAAACAAAAAAGATAGCAGGCATTATTTTCTGGGATGTTCAAGCTATGGAAATAGTAATATAAGCTGTAATCGTGGATTAGTATATGTTGATGATAATAAGGAAATTTATGAATTCTTGACTTTAAAACCTATACATATCGAGAACAGGAATAACTGGGGAGATGAGCGAGTGAATAAAACAGTACTAGATGAGATGAATGAGATCAAAAAACGGAGTGATAAACTGATTAAAGAGAATGAAGAATGCAATAACCGAATTAAAGAACTTAGTATTTCACTCAAAAGCATTCAGAATGATAAAAATGCAGCAGAAGCACGAATTATTGAACTAAAAAGTGAAAATACTTATCTTAAAGCAGATAATAAAACCAAAGCTGAAGAGATAAGTTGTTTCAAAAAAATATTTGGAAGATTTTATATACGTTCAAAGTAGATAATTATTTTGAAACAGATGATATATGAAAACAATATAATCAATCTGCATCCCCAAAACAGAATATATATAACGACAAAAATATGACCAGCATAATATAGCAAATTGCTATTATAAAGAAGGATATATATTATGATAGAAGACTTTAATGGAATAAAAATAAAAGGACGATGCTTCTCAAAGAAAACTTCACTTATATTTTTTAAAAAGGATAAATCACGTCTTTGTATCGTATATGGAAAAAATGGAAGTGGAAAAAGCACAATATCGAAATCATTACAAGGTATAGCCTCTGATATATCATTAGAATTGATTTCAAAAGATGATGTGTTATCAATTGAAAATACCGAAATCCATGTATTTAATGAGGAATTCATTAGAGAAAACATTGATGTAAAGTATGACAGTCTGGATCCGGTTATTCTTTTCGGTGAGCAAGTTACAATAGATAAAAAGATAGAAGAAAAACAAGCTGAATTAGTAAAAACTAAAAACGAAAAAGAGAATATAGACGAAGAAATATCTTTATTGAGTAATCCGAAGAATTCAGGATCCTATAAGTATAAAGTTGAAAAAATTAAAGACCATTTAAAATCAGATGGAAATTGGTTTTCAAGAGAATTAAGAATCAAAGGAAAAAACACGAATATAACTGAAAGCACGTTACGGACTATTTTTGAGAGTAATGTTACTACTCCGAATAAGGATACTGCTATATCTGAATATGATAAACTGTCAGCTTTAATAGATAGTTCAAGTAATGGAAAGATAGTTGAATTACTAAAGATTTTAAAATCGCCAGAGAATTTTTTTGATAGTATTCAAAATATTCTAAGTGAACAAATCGAAAAGCCCGTGTTGAATGAACGTGACAAACTAATATTAGGAATATATGAGAGCAAACAAACTGGTTTTATAAATGCTATAAAGAAGGATTTTATATCAAAAGACTTAGAATACTGTCCATATTGTTTTCGTGAGATTACCGATGATGAAAAAAAGAGCGTAATAGAAGGAATAGAAAAAGTTTTATCTGAAATTGCCAAGAACCATGAAAATGAACTAAAAAAATACGATAACAATATAACTGAGTTGATTCGATCTTTGGATAGTATACAGTTGATTGCAGACAAGCTAAAAGATATCTACATAGAGCATTATGAAACCTTTGACGCCCATTTTAAGATACTAAATCAGTTATTAGCTGAATGTTCAGAATTACTCCAAAATAAAGTTGACTCATTATTTACGCCAGTGAATTATGATCCAAGTTTATTAAGACAAGAATTTGATGAGGTAAATCGTTCTATATTACAACTTGAAAGTGACAGGCAAACATATAATACAAGGATTGAAAAAATAGAAAAAAGCAAAAAAGATGCACTACTTTATAGTCGAGAAATTGCCTACTGGGAGTTCAACGATGATTATATAGATTATAAAAGAACTTGTGAACATTATGATCGATTAAAAGATAAAAGCAATAAGTACGAAAGAATTATAGAAAATATACTGAAAGAAATAGATGATTTAAATAACCAAAAGAAAAATGTTGATATTGCGAAGAATCACATCAATACTGCATTAAACTTTATTTTCATGGCTGATAACAGACTTAATGTTGAATTAGAAAATGGTAAATATTTCTTGTTATCTAACGGAAAAAGAGTAACTCCTGAAAAGGTATCAATGGGCGAAAGAAATATAATAGCACTTTGTTATTTCTTTACCAAGATTTTAAATAACCATAATTCAGATGAATACTATACTGACGAGAGTCTCATTATTATAGATGACCCTATTTCTAGTTTTGATTATGAAAATATAGTTGGTGTGATTACTTATATGAAATATCAGCTTTCAAAAATAATGGAAGGAAATGCAAATAATAAAATAATTGTAATGTCTCACGATTTAAGTACAGCTTTTCATCTAGAAAAAGCATTTAATGAGTTGTCGATAGCAAGATACGGGAAAAACCAAAAGCATCAATTATATGAGTGTTATGAATTAAATAATAATCAACTTAATAATTTCAACGGTAATCGTCAAGAATATACTAATCTAATGGAAGAAATATTCAAGTATGCAAAAGGATTAAATTCGCTTATAACAGACTTTACGATTGGAAATAGTTTACGCCGTTTATTAGAAGCATTCAGTTCATTTGTTTATAGAAAAGGCATAGAAGATATATCAACAGATGAAGCTATATTAGAATTATGTAAGGAATATAAAGGGTTTTATAGGAACTATATGTATCGTTTGATTTTAAACAATGAAAGTCATTTTCAAGATAGAGTGAAATCATTAAGTGATGTCTATTATTTTGAACAATTTACTCCAGAGCAACTGAAGGACACATCAAAAAAAATAATCTGTTTTCTATACTTGTTGAATCCATTACATATAAAACAACATCTTACCGATGTTGGTGACGACTATGAAGAAATAATAAATGATTGGTTGAATGAGATTCCGAAAATAGAAACGGCTGCACCGAAGGTACAGCTGAATAGATTGAGATATGAATAATGAAATCTGTTAATATGTCTATCAAAATAAAAACGTAGAGATGTCAGAGGTCTGTCCATTACTTGTCCATTAAAGATATAAAAACTTAGCTTAAAATACTTATGATGCAAAAAGTTGCATTAACGCAAATGCCCTAAAATCGGCACTTTATGAAAGATGAGTTATAGTAATATAACCCAAAATTTCAATTCAAGTCCCGTCACTCCGACCAGCAGGAAAGTCCGTAAACACGCAGTTTACGGGCTTTTTTCTTTGCCTGAAAACTTCGGCTGTCCATAGCTTGTTCTAATAAGCTGTATCTTCCTCTCTCTTCCGTCCGGATCGGGCGGAGGAGTTTCTTTTTTGGAAAAGTCAAGGACGTTTGCTCTTTTCCTGACAAACACACATAATTATCAACAAGTATTTTCAAACAGCAAACCGAGTGATTACCGTATTGCTTTTTACTTAGTAATATGCTACTATAATATTATAGGCAAAAATTTTTTTCAGAAATCTTGTAACGAAATGATACTTTCGCCGTCTAACCTATGTAAGCAAGACGAAAGGAGGTGCGGTGACAAGTGGACAACAACCAGGAAAAGCTATATGAAACCTGTTATATGAAGGTATATTCTTTTGTGATGACGCTGTGCGGCAACAGAGAAACAGCGCAGGAGATAACGCAGGAAACATTTTTCAGAGCTTTTACCAAAGGGCATACCTTCAGGGGCGAAGCTGAACAGATGTCGTGGCTGTGCGCAATTGCGAAAAACCTGTATACAGACGAGCTACGGCGTTCATCACGCTTTGAAGGCGAGATACCCGAGCAAATGCCCGACAGAGAAAAAGACATTGAACAGCGGCTTGCTGACAAGGATCAAAGCTTTCTGATACATCTTGCTCTGCACGAGCTTGGCGAGCCTTACAAGGAAGTATTTGAACTGAGAGTATTTGGCGAGTTATCCTTTGCGCAGATAGGGCAGATCTTCAAAAAAACAGAATCATGGGCTCGTGTCACCTATCACCGTTCACGTATGAAACTGAAAGAGAGGTTAGATAAAAATGAAGTACAGCTGTGATATTATAAAAGATCTTTTGCCGCTGTATGTTGACGGCGTGTGCAGCGAGGACAGCACCGTTGCAGTAGCAGAACATCTGTCGGCCTGCAAAAGCTGCACAGCAGAGTTAGAATCACTCAAAAAAAGCTGGGAAATTGAAAAAGTAATAGATAAAGAACGTTTTGATGCACTGTCCTCTCAGGCGAGTTTTTTCAAGCGCAGAAGTGCAGTAGTCGGGACTGTGTTTGCAGGGGTATTTATGCTGCCCGTTCTTATCTGTCTGATAATAGGGCTTGCAAGCGGCGGGCTTTCATGGGTAATGATCGTTCTGGCGGCTATGCTTATACCTGCATCACTTGTTGCAGTTCCGCTTTTAGCCCCCAAAAACAAAGCCCTTTGGACGCTTGGCTCATTTAGTGTAAGCCTGACGGTACTTCTTGCAGATAGCTGTATCTATACAGGCGGCAACTGGTTTTTCACGGCGGCATTTGCGTCGCTTTTCGGAATAGCTTTGTTTTTTGCGCCATTTGCTGTAAAGGCAAAGCCGATAGCTGTCAGAATAGGTAAGCGCAAGGGGCTTTCGGTAATGCTGCTCGACACAGGGCTTTATATTCTTATGATGCTTAGCATTGGTCTGTCAAACGGTCTTGGTGCAGACTACTACAGGATAGCTTTTTCGGTATCCACACCTATACTTGCAGCGGTATGGGGCATATTTCTCACTGTACGATATGCAAAAACCGGCGGAACGTTAAAGGCAGCTATAAGCTTTGGCATTGCAGCAGCCGCTATGATCATAAGTGACATTATTTTCGGTGTCAGCGAGAAAAGCTCATATGTATTCATAGAAGCTTTTGGCGGCAGGGTGGAGTTCAGCTCGTTTACAGCAATTGCAGTAATATGCCTTTCAGTTGGCGCAATACTTGCACTTATAGGTGTGCTCATATCCAGAAAGGGGGCAAAAGCAAAATGATGATAAAAAAGATAGCGGCAGCGCTTGCGAGTGCTGCAATTATAAGCCTTTGCAGCTGTTCAGTCGGGTTTGTAAACAGCACTGATGTAAGGTACGAAAACGATGACAAATACACAGCAGGCAATATAGAGATAAGTGACAGGATAGACACGCTCGATATAGAATGGCCGACAGGCAGACTTGATATATATTCAGCCGAAACAGAAAGTGTCACTGTCAAAGAAACAACAAAGGGCAGCCTTGACGACAAAGAGAAAGTACACACATGGCATGACGGCAGCAAGCTGCACATTCGCTTCTGCAAATCAGGTGAAAGATACACAGGCGAGGAAAAGAAGCTTGAGATCAGTGTTCCGAAAAGCTTTGAGATGGAAAATATAAAGATAAACGTTTCATCAGCAGATGTCAGCTGCACAGGGCTGACAGCAAAGACAGCAGAGCTTAATGCATCTTCAGGAAATATAAGCTTTGAGGGGGATGCTGCAAGCTTTTTGAGCAACAGTTCATCGGGCAATATAATCTTTAACGGCACGGCAGAAAAGATAGACACATCTGCTTCCTCCGGCAAGGTCACTATCACCCAGAAGGGGCGGGCAGACAGCATCATTACCAAAACGTCCTCGGGTGAGATAACTATAGACGCAGAATATGCAGACACGATTTCAGCAGATTCCTCCTCAGGGGACAAGAGGATCACGCTTGCAGAAATGCCTCAAAAAACCACCCTTATATCATCTTCAGGCGATGTAAAGCTGACACTTCCAGATAATTCAGACTTTGATTTGAACATTGAAACCTCCTCCGGTGATATCAGCTATGAAATGCCGCTGTCAAAGACAGATGACAACAACTATACCTGCGGAAACGGCGGAAATATGGTAAGTATCTCTACCTCGTCGGGAAATGTACAGATATTAAAAAAGTGATATAAAGCTGATCGGGCAATGAAAACCAATTCCGGCTTTGATATCCGCCTTACAAAAACAAAAGGCACTTCTGCTTATTTGCAGAAATGCCTTTTTATTATATCCTTTATTTCTACTTTATTGAAAGCCTTTCAGGATTCTTGCCCACAGCTGATGTCCTTTCATTGACTACAGGTTCGGCATTTATTGCCTTTTGTACCGAATACTTTTCCATCAGCTTCAGCGGCGCTTTTTTGTCTGTCATAAAATCGATTATATCCGAGTGTGTAATGATCGATGTTGCCTTTACAAAATTCTTTGATGACGCCATCTTGTTGAGCACAAACCTGTCATACTCCGCAGGCTGCATATCATCATTGCACATTTTTTCAAACACCTTGCTGCCCTTTTCAGTATTTGTAAAGTAATCCTGACAAGCAAGTGCAAGCATAGCCTTTCTTATCTCAAGCTGTTCCATCGGGGTATATGTCCGGGGATCACTCAAAGCATAGTCAGCCAGCAAGTGTGCGGCGTTGGAAGCGGCATCATTTACCATTGATTCATAAGAATTCTTTGAATGCTTAGTTTCCCGATCCATAACCATGCTGTCTATTGCTTCATGGATATCGTCTGCTTCATCGGCTTCGAGCTCTGCTTCTTTTGCATCCTCCGGTACACCTGAAACCCTTCCTGTGAATTCGGCACCTGCCCCTGCATTTAGTTCATTAAATACCTTTTCGGCATTTTCAAGTATACTTTCAGTAAGTTTGTTTGCTGATACGAGGGCATCTATCCTCTTTTGTGTTTTCGCATCAGCCTTGCCGTCAAGCAAACCCTGCTGCTGCTTTCTTTCAAAATACCTGCCTATCGCTTTCTTAGTCGTGCTGCCTGCTTTTTTAAGGTTATTAATGATCTCTGTCTTTTCTTCCTCGCTTATTTCAGGATCATTATACATATCCCTGTATGTATTATATGCATCTGACAGCTTATATAAAGACTCTACTGCATCATCATATCTCTTGCTGCCGCGGTAAACGCCCTTTTTAGCAGCCTCTGCTTCAGCCAGAGCGTCGTCGATCGCATTGGCACTCCTTCGCATACGGTTAGATTCTTCACGTTTTTTTCTGCCTTCACTAAGGTCAATATTACGGTTCTTACCCTGTGATTCAATAAAATCTATAGTTTCCAGGCTGCTCTTTACCGCGCCCTGTGTAGTACCCGTTTCCTTGCCTGTAGTGACCTGCTTTAACTGCTTGCTGTACTTATCTGCAAAAGTCTTTATCTTGTTTACTGCCTTATTGGCAGCCTCCATTTCCTTTTCGCTTAAATTGTCTATATCAGGCATAATTTCACGGGCAAGTTTTCTCAGTTCCTTAATGTCATTTGAGATATGCTTGGGCGAAACATCTTTTGTGGGCAGCTTTTTCTTACCCATAGGTATCATATAACGTGTGCCTATGTTTGAAAGGTTCTCAATGATATCCTGCATACGCATAAACTTCTCATTTTCGCTTATTTTGTTGCCATATATATCGTCATCAAGTTCCCACACAAGGCTCTTGCTTTCCCTGCTTATATTCTTTGCTACGTTTTCTATTCTTTCACTGTAAACAATATCGTTTTCATACTTGCTTATAAGCTTTTCATATTCATCCGCATTCTTCAGGCTTTCTACCATGGAATATTTCTTAGGCATCTTTTCACAAAGCTTTTCACCATTGCCGAAACCTATGCCGCGGGTTATATCAAAGCCGTACTCCTTTGCCTTCGGCGCACCTGATTCATATTCATTTATTGCCTTCTGGGCTTTTTCAGCATCGATCGTACCATTTTCCTTTATAAGCTGTGTTATAAGCTCACTCTTTGTTCTGTCGGTCAGTTTTTTGAATTCTGTTTCACCTTTTTTGTAATCGGTCGCCAGAAGTCCGCGCCATTGGTCAGAACCCTTTGTGATCTCGCTTAACACGCTGCCAAGTGCAGAAACACCGCCGCGTACATATACGCCCTGCGGATCCTTCTGCATAACTATATCGTGTGCTACTTTGTGGGCAAACTTCTTATCATTTTTAAGGCCGACGAGTTCTTCCACCTTTCCTTCCACGATATCATTTTCCCACTTTTCTATTTTCCGGCTTGCATCAATAATGCTGTTTACACGTATCCTCTGTATTTCAGTAAGCACACCTTTTACTATATCCTTGTTTTCTTCAGTCGGCACACCGTTATTTCTTTTTCCAAGTTCCTGAAAATACCTTATATAGCCCGCAGACATACTCTTTTCACTGTCAATAGTCAGGTCATCGCCCTCAAGCACAAATGAATCACATACTATCTGTGCCATGGCAGCATAATCTTTATTCTTTTCATACTCCCTGAGTGCATTGTATGCTTCCTGCGCATTCATTTTTTTCCCCGCCATAGTTATACCCTCCTGAATAATCTGTACTCTATCAGTAATACCCATTTACACGCTGAAATGGGTGCAGATCACTTACAGTTTTTATCAGTTATATGACCTATACATCTATATCTCCGAACAGCTTGCTCGGATCAACTGCAAGCACCTTGGCAAGCTTCATAAAGGTTATAACATCGGGCACACGTTTGCCGCTTTCCCATCGGGATATCGTCTGTACAGTCACATTCATATTCACTGCCAGTTCGTCCCTTGTCATAGCGCGTTCTTCACGGAATTTGGTTATCTTCCTGCCGATAGTCGCCCCGCCTGCAAACTCCCTTTCTATCATCTTATCGGTTATTGACGATATCGGGTAGCGGAGGTTTTCAAGGGCTTCCTTTATCGCCTGTGTTTTGATAGGTTTGAGCAAAAATGCGCTTGCATAGGTCTTATAGCTGTCAAGCGCGAATTCCGAAAACCCCGTAATGTATATGACATTTGTTCTCGGCTTAACGGCAAGCATCTGCTTTACAAGCTCTATCCCGTTTGCCCCTGGCAGCATTATATCAATAAACACGATATCAAAGAGTTCTCTTTCAAAAAGCTTTATTATGCTCTTTGGATCACTTGTGCCGGTTATGTCAGCATTTGGCAAAAGCTGTTTAAGCTCAAACTGGAGGTCATCAACTATATATCTGTGGTCATCTGCTATAAGTATCTTCATTATCATTACCATCTTTCATGGGAATTGTTATTTTTGCCTGTGCCCCCTCAGGCGTGAGCCGCAGGTCAAGGCTTCCGCCGCACTGAAGCTCAAGGCGCTTTCTTGTATTTTCGAGTCCTATGCCGTTATGCCCTTCGGCGCTCTGCGTGCCGTCTGACGTGCCATTATCTGTTATAAAGACATAGATATTACCGTCTTTTTCATAGCTTTTTATAGTTATTATTCCCCCGCCGCTGCCAATGCCGTGTTCAACAGCATTTTCGACTATCGGTTCAAGTGAAAGCGGGGGGATCAGGAAATCGGTCTTTTCAAGTTCATATTTGACCTCTACCCTGTTTTCGTAATCTATCTGCACAAGGGAAAGGTATATCCTTACATTTTTTATTTCCTCGGCAAAGGGTATCATATCAGGGCTTCTGATAGCGCCGATATGTGCTTTAAGGTAATCGGAAAAGCTGTCAAGGCATTCGACCGCAAGCTTACTGTCACGCCTTGCAAGTGATCTTATAATGCTAAGGGAATTATAAATAAAATGCGGCTGTATCTGGTTTCTCAGTGTCATAAGGTAGCTTTTGGCAGATTCAAGTTCTTTTTCATAGAGTTTTTGCTTGATTTCCTGCTGGTATATCATTGAAAGGAAGATATAGTATTCAAGAATACATAAAGCCGTTACTGCATTTACACACCCTACGATGATATACCCGTGTTCAAGCTCAGCTATCAGCAGTGATTGAGCACAGATCGCGAATATCACAGCACCCTGTTTAAAACTTTTATGCCTGAAGTAATAGAATGAAAATGCCGCTAACAGCCCAAGGTACAAAAACTGTGTTACAAAGACAGGTATATTGCCCCCGTTTGAATGCCATAAGTTGTTCTTATCTATATAAAACGGCACCCTGTTACCAAAGAAAACCGTACTGAAATACACTGCATTGACAACAGCAGGCAGCGCACATAAGCCACGGTACTTCTTGTCGGGGATAACTATAAACACCTCTGTCATTATTATTATCGGCCGCACTATATATATTATAGCCGAACAATAGGTACGAAGCTTTATATACGTCACAAGTTCCTGCGGCGTTCCTTTTTTTGAAGCAAACCACATTTCCATTGTATCTGCCACTGTTAAAAACAGTATAAGCCCTGTTACCAGCCAAAACAGCTGAGATGCAGGGATCTTCTCATTTTTATTCACTTTCATAATGACAACAAGTGCCAGTATTATCATTAATGCTATACAGTTAGGGGCACAGTTATTTCTGATAAATTCAATCATATAAAAACCTCTCGCTTCACTGATTATATTCTATCACAATACTAAAAAAAAATCAACCACAAAAGCAAAAAGACCACAGCAAACAATGTCTGCAATGGTCTTGTATATTGTTTTTATCCTATTCCTCGTTCTATTTCTTCGGGCAAAACACTTTCAAAGCGTGACAATGCTCTGAATATTGCCGCAAACGAAAGGGGCGATCTTGAACAGTATGCGCTGAGTTTCAATCCCCCATTATCATCATTGCCGTACTCCTCAAATATAAGTACAACAGGTCTGAACACAAGGCTTTTTATATAGCACACTGCCGCGTCAGGGGCGGTTTCAAGGCTTAGCCTTCTGCCGATATCAGCCATAGCCTTTGTAACACGGTATACAGCCTGCTGATTGTTTTTAAGGCTTGTCTTGTAATAAAAGGTTTTTTCTGTCATTCCGTAAACTATAGTATTACCTGCACCGTCGCCGACGCCGAATGGCGTTATCCACCTGCCGCTTCCTGCACTTAGTGCCCCGCCTGATGAAAGGGTGAAGTTTCCAAGAAGGATATGCTTGACTTCGTTTTTTCGCGCCTTAGCCGCTTCCTTTTCAAGCTTTTTAATTTCCTTATCCGAAAGTTCCCTTTCAGGCTGACTGACATTTTCCTTTATATCTTCATTCATGATCAGGAATTCTCCTCCGGTTTACTTTCTTCCGAGCTTTCATCATCAGTATCGCTGCTGTCAGTATCACTGCTGTCAGTATCACTGCTGTCAGTATCACTGCTATCGGTATCCTGCTTTTTGTCATCAGCCTTGCTCTCGTTATCTTCCTGCGAGCTGCTGTCTGTTTTTTCAGCTTCCTCAGCCTTTTCAAGCTCTGTCTGCTTGTGTATAGAAAGCTCCCATTTCATGTCATCTGACATCTTCATATCAAGTTCCTGACTTATGCCAAGTGATTCACTCGATATTACAAGTCTGCTGTTTGAAAGTATCTCAAAGGCTTTATCAGGATCAAGGTCTGCCACAGCGGAAATGTCTTTTTCTATTGTCATAAACTCAACATTGTTTTCGTCAACGCCGCTATATATGTTATAAAACCCTGCCGGGATACTCCCGTCGTTTATCGGTAAGATCACCCAGTCACCGCCCGCCGGAAAATACACATTATTTCCATCGAGCAGGAAAGGCGTATCGGTGTCAAGTGCGCCTGCATTTGAAGTATTTTCCTTTATCTCTGCAAGTTCAGCTTTTAACTTGTCATCTTCTTCATAAACACGTATATCTGCAACGACAGTAACAGCATTATATGCATAGCCTTTTATCTCGCCGCCCCTTGTAAAGGTAAGTGTTGCATACCCTATAGAGTTCGGGGAAATATCCACACATATCTTATTATCTGCTTCTTCACCGTCCTGCTCAGCAGTAATAACGCTTTTTTCGGCATCGTCATTTTCCATACTCCACGAGCTGTCAGGTGACTTTGCGCCGTCAAGTTCTATCCTCAGCTTACCGTCATATGTTTTAGTGATCTTTACCGGGTAATCACTACCCTCAAAATAGGCATTCTCCTCGTTCTTTACGGATTCTTCATATGAATCAAGAGGAGAAAGCGGTTTGTCGGAACCGCCGCCCTTTTTCATCACCACAACGACCGCAACAATAAGCAGCGCAAGAATACCGAAGCTGACAAGTGCTGCTATTTTATGCTGTTTTATGTTTCTTATAAAATTATTCATAGCTTACTTTCCGCCGGGATCAGCTTTCTTCACTGCTGTCCTGCTGACTTTCTTTATTTGATTGCGATTCATCCGTCTTTGAGGAAGATTCATCAGCTTTTGAAGATTCGTCAGCCGCGCCGGACTCCTTGCCGGAGTCCGCGCTGCTGCTTTCATCTGTGTAGCTTTCATCAGGCTTGCTTTCGCTGCTGCCGGAAGAACTATCATCAGTCTGTTGCGCAGTGCTGCTGTCATCAGTCGATGATGGATCGTCCTTACCTTCACCCTCGGATTCAGTTTTTTCTTCCTCCTCCTTTTCGGGAACAGGTACATTTATAACTATAACATCCTGGGTATTGATATTCTCCTTAGCGGTAACTGTTATCGTATATGTCAAAGGAACAGCCCCGTTATTGACAGGAACATAGAAGGAGAACTTATTACCGCTTACAGCATAGGTTTCTTCAGGCATATCTGCGGGTTCGTTGTTTACGATAGACTGTATCTGCATATCATATCCGCCTTCAACAGACACCTGAACAGTGACCGGCTTTCCGCCGTCCATAGTAAACGCCATTCTATGCTTTGTAACTGTACCCATATACTTGTTATCCTTAGTCACATACGTAACAAGCTTAACAGTTTTAAGGGACAGCTTTTGTCCGTCGGTCGTAAATTCATCATTTACTACCCTATTGATCTCCTTATCGAGCATCAGCCAGCCGTCGATACGTTCTATCTTCCATGTACCCTCTGAAGGCTTTAGCTCAATAGCTGTAACTTCTTCACAATCAGGAATGAACATTTTAACCGTTGCAGTCTGCCCTGTAAGGAACTTCTTATGATCTGCATCAGCCTGGATATACGTCTTCAGATCCTCTATCTCAACTACCTGTTCTGCCTTATTGTGATCCTTATAGTAGATCTTAGCTGCGATCACACTGTTATTGCCGGTTTCAGTCTTACCTTCGGCATCAGCAGTCTTGATATTGAGTTCAAGCGGTGCGACGCCGCCCTCACCGAGCATACCTGTTTTGGTCATTTTCTTTTCAGTAACATAATTAGGTACTTCATCTATTCTGCTGTCGCAGCTGTAAACATTAAGGAGTTTATCCCCGGTAGTCTGTATCTGGCTTGTTTCTTCGTCGATCTCCACATCAGAATAACTGTAATTGAATGCGAGTGCACCTCTTACATCAGCTTTTACAGAACCGAACATACCTATCTTATACCCCGTTATTTCACTTACATTCGGGACACTGAACGGTATATCGACAACCAAGCCCGGTGAGAGCTTCTTCAGCCCTGTATCACCCAGATATACATATTCTGATGTATATTCATTTTCACCGTGGTCAAGAGTTGAACGGTACTTGATAGCTACTGCTATATCATTTACATTCGAGTTATCGTCATTAGGTGCTATCAGGTGAGAATCCGCCGTTTTATCGCCGAACGATAATGAAAGGACCTGTTTGTTCTTTGCAAATTCCGAATTGGAATTGCTTGGCGAAGCCCTCAGTCCGAGCATTGCGGACGATCCGCCGAGATTTATGGTATATCTGCTGACTATAACATCATCTCTGACCTGCTCAACTATTGCGTGGTCAAACACTACCTTCGTACTTCGGCAGCTCAGCCACAGTGATGACAGGCTTTGCATATCAGGTGCAGAAAGCCCTGTGTAGTAGTACATAGCATCTTCAGTACCGCTGCCGTAGATCTTCATGGCACTCTGCTTTACCTGCATTACTTTTGCACCGGGTGCAGTGTACTGAGCAGCAATGCTGAGTGATGTATCGTTTATCTGATTGGATGTTTCTGTCGGGTAAACATATATATTGAGAGTATCATTTGATGATGTAGGTGTTCTCTCGACCGCCGATATCCATGTTTTATTCTCGTTCCAGGTTATTTCCTTCTCTGTAAGCTTTATCTTCTGCTTCTGCATAGCACCGGCAGGAAGTGTCATAGTCAGGGGGTAGCTCGATACCATCTGACAATGTGTTTCAATATCCATATCACGGTAGTATTCTTCGTACTTGGAAATGGAAACATTACCTGTATCAGAAAGTATCCTTGAAAGTGACAAGCCGCTTATAACCCAGTATCCGGTACCCTTGCCCCTGTTTGTCGCATAGAACGTCATACTTGAGATCATCTTCACATCTGCAAGCGGCGGAAGAATAAATCTGTCCGTATGACAAGGTCTGAGCATCCAGTTAGTATCGGTCACGGTACCCATATTGCTGTAAAGCGAAGCATCACTGCCATCATATGATGAACTGTAAACCTTAGGTGTCTTATTCATATATTCATACATACGCTTTGCCACATCAAAGCTCTTGGATTGCGGCTGATTGCTTGTATCAATATAATCAATAGTACAGGAAACGCTTGCTTCAAACGGGTAATTATTGACCGGCCACGGATCAGCCGTCACCTCACAAAGCAGGTATATAACGCTTCTCTTTTTGCTTACTCTGAATTTCTTGGCAAGTGAGTTGATAGATCTGCCTTTACGTCCGAGCGTGGATTTCTCCTCACTCTTATCATAGTAGTCAATATCTATCCAGCCGACATTATCAAAAACATATTCCATACCCGCGCCGCCGCCTGTCTGCTCAGCCACGGTGATCTCCTCGATATTGAGTTTATCGAAGATCTCGCTGTCCTCCGAAACATCCTCGGGGATTATTCTTATACTCTGAAGCTCACCGTAATCACGGTTTACCTGTATTTCAAAATTCTCGTGCTGTCCTGCGCGGAAGCCGTCAGATGACAGCTGCTGGTTAGCAAGAACGAAGCCGCTTCTTCCGTTTTTGAACATAAGCTGGAAGTAAAATTGGTTAGTAGAGCCCGAATCACCGTTTGCATTAGCGCTGTCGGGATCATCTGCCACCTTGACATCTATATCATATGTTTTTCTTGTCTTTACATAGCCGAGGTTCCACTGTGTCTGTTCATATGTCATTCTGTTTTTAACAGTGTTGAAATCTATTTCCTCAGCCTTTATTACAGTACCCGCACCGGTGTTGATAGAATAATTTTCACCCGGGGTGAACAGCAATGAAACATCTATCGGGAAAGGCGGAACGACTGTCTTGATAACAGGCCTTGTAAAGCGGTAAGGAGATGAATCCGTACCTGCTTTTAGGTCCTGTGCATAAGCCCTTCTCTTGCCGATACCGTCAAGAACTGCTACTGAGATTGATGCAAGCTGCCATTCATCTGCAAATTCGTCAAGGGAAACCTCAACACTCGTTACAGCTGCCGCATCAGGCAGGTCTACAGGGAACTCGACATAGTTACCGAGCGAAAGCCCATAGGTATACCCGAAATTATCAAGAGTCTTGAATTTACTCGGCCAGTAACCGAGGTAATTCTGGACCTGATCCTTTACATTATATTCCTGTGAAGCTTTGACATTGCCGTTTGAATCCTGATAATATATCTTAGCCTTTATGACACCTGTTGTTTCCGAGCCCTTGATATCACTTGTTTTAAGGCGTATCAGGAAGTTGCCCGTATACCCGGAAGCGATAACAGGATCGCCGTCCTTATACTTTGCAAGGCTAAAGGTATCGGAAGTATTTGCATTTATTATATACCCGTTTTTCTGCGAATTAGTATAATAGAACGAAGGGCTTTTTGATGAATACGCAAATGCATAGCTATAGCTTTTGAGTGTCTTATCGCCCAACTTGCCGTCCTGTGTATTTGACATACGGCAGGTACCCTGATAAACACTGAAGCCTGACAGAGCTATCCTGTCCTTATCAAGTGCAGCGATCAGGGAACTATCTATCTTTTTACTATTCACAAACCCTATGCCGCAGTTTGAAGCAAGTATATCTCTTGCAGCCTTTGCAACATATACTCTTGTGGTTATGATCGATGCAAAATCGGGCAGGCAGGCTGTAAAGGCAAGCTCGTCGCCCCTTTGTGCCAGACCGATCGTGTTTACTGAAACTCCGCTTTCTTTATACTGCCCGAGCACTGAAAGCAGAACAGGCATAGTAACGTTTCTTGTCCAGCCGTTTATATCCTTATATTTTATCTCAACTGCAAGATCCTCAGCTATCGAACCTGCATCAGGCGCACTTACAGCCGAATCGTTTCTCAGTAATGATTCGATACCCGCATCAGTGGTATCAGCAAAATTCATACAGATCGAATAGAGATCCTTAAAGCCTGTTGAAGTGCTGACCGGCTTTTCAGGCTTTGTAAGTGCAAAATAGACAGAATCATCGCCGCCGACGTTTACAAGTGTATCGCCGTTAGCGGAAAGGGTAAGTGTACCGCTTTTCTTTTTGGTAAGCTGGCATATTATTTCCTTTTCAAGCGAAAGGAAATACTTGCCTGAATAGTAGCCGTATTCATTATAGCCGCCTATTTTGTTTACCTTGCTGACAGAAAGCCCCTGCACCGTCCATTTGCCGTTTGACATAAACACCTCGACACCTGTCACAGATGTTATCGGTGCCTCGGTCTTGAACAGGAATTCGTCAACGCCCCATGAAGAAAGTGCATTTTCTGTCAGGGCATTTTCGTTTATCTTATAGTTCATCTCGGCAAGGTAGTTATGCCTTTTTGCAAAAGTACCTTCTGCTGTAAGCGAGACCTTCTTACTCTCGTCGCGGTAGAGCTTTGTCTCGCTTGTTATACTGCCGGTGAACTTGCCGTTGCTGGTCAGTGTTTTCAAGAATTCTTTTCTTGCCGCCTCAAGATCAGACTCGCTTCGGGTAGAGATAGTCTGAGAGTACGATTGTACCGCTGTTCTCTGGCCAATTGAATAGTAGCCCTTAAATGTTGTGGCATACCATACATTCTTATTGGTAACAGTACCCTTTTGATTATTGATATAATCCCTTGTTGCTTCAAGAGAATGTATCTTCGGGAATATATACTTTGTCTGCGCTACAGCATTTTCACCCTCACCTACAGTATAGCGTATAGCAAAATACTCAACGCTCGTGCCGGCGCTTATGCCTGTGGCCGCAGTCAGTGAGTATAGGTTCTCAGAGGAATCCACCGGTATGGCATACTGATCCTGAGTATACTCATCAACACTAAGTGCAGCAGAAGTCGGTGAATCGCCGCCGCTGACATCATTTTCCACCCAGTCATCACCTGTTACGGCCTCGACTTTCTGCATCTTGCCGTCTTTCCAGACAGTAATGCCCTCGCTCTCGTCCTCAGTAGGTTCGGGAACTACCTCGGAGGTTATATCCGTTGCTTCCCCGTCGCCGGACGCCGCATAAACAAGCTCATATGACAGCACACTCGGCAGCATGGCAAAAGCCATAGCCGCTGCAATTATTCTTTTTGCTGTATTTGTCAGTAGAGCATTCTTCTTTTTCATTTTATATTCAACATCTCCGAAAATCCGGTCATTTCCAAAACCTCTGCAACATACGGGGCAATGTTCTTCACAGTAAGCTCACCGCCGCTATTCCTAACCTTCATATAGAGTTTTTTAAGGGATCTCAGCCCTGCGCTAGAAATATACTTCAGATCCTGCATATTGAGCGTTACATTTTTAAACCGGTCAGCAACCTGTAAAAACACATTTGTGACCTCGTCTGCATTTTTGGTATCAAGCCTCCCCGAAAGGATAAGCTCGCCTTCCTCTCCTCTGTTCACAAGTTTTATATCCATTATCAGTAGCTCCTTCTCTTTCTTGACTCCTTAACGTGAGTCATAAGTTCTTCAAGCGATATTTCCATTGTATTAACGTCGATCTCTTCCATACGTTCTTCAAGCGTCATCTCGCCGTAACTGTCAAGCTGCTCGTCAAGAAGTGCCATGATATCGAACTTGGGTGTGAAGCTGTCATCTTCATCTTCGTCCTCATCATCGTCGTCGTAATCCGCATCATCGTCGTCATCATCTTCCGGCTCATCATACTCCGGTTCTTCGCTTTCAGATTCTTCATATGCGTGCTCGCTGTACTCCTGCTTATCTGTCTGATCGTCTTCTTCGTCATCATACAGATCAACATCATCAACATCGGGAACATTGAACTCAGGCATAGTCGGCAGCTCGTCTTCATCATGATCATCGTCGTACTCAGGCTCATAGGAAGGTTCTTTATGATCTTCCGAAGCAGCAGGTGCGGGAGTGACAGGTGATGCAGCAACAGGCTGTGTGCCGAACTGCTGTGCCATTTCCTTCTTGACTTCCTCACGGATAGCGGAAATAATAGCTTCCATATCCATTGCAGGTGCAGGTGCAGCCGCAGGCTGTACAAACTGAGGTATTATCGGCTGCATAACAGTCGTGCCGTCCGGCATAAGCACAGGCTGGACCATCATAGGCTGAACTGTCGGCTGCACGCCGAAATTAAACCCTGTATTTGTATTATTAACATTATTTACATTATTATAGTTATACTCGCTTCTATCAGTAATACCCTGATTATCATCATTTGGGTGCATGGAAGGTTCTTCAGTATTTCCCTGATACGAAAGCTTTTCCTCAGGCACAGACATAGAGTCTGCTTCCTCGGCAGATATCTCAGTAAAAGTGAAGTCCGAGCTGTCAAAACCGTCACCTTCGTCATCATCATATGCATAATAATTTGATGATGACATTCTGTCAGCAAGATAAGCATCATGGAGCTGTCTGCTGTCCGCCACGAAGTTTTCCCATGTTCTCTCCCCTGCTTCACCGCCGAAATAAACCGTCTGGTAGTCAGGCTGCTCGAACATATCGACCATAGTCTGCGGAACTTCTATCTTAAAGGAAGAACGGCTTGTCGGGCTCATAACAGTGAACGCCATACCGCGCGGTGCGGTCACTATCTGATCCTGCTCAACTTCATTTATGCCGCCCGCCTTTTCATAAAGCTTGCAAAGGTCATCCATATCATTCGGTGCAAGCCCGAAGATAAAGCTGTACTGGCAGGCATTGATGATAGCAGTTGATTTTCTTGCTATTTCTTCCGAGCCCACAAAGTCCTTGATATTCTGTGTGATAACTATCTGCATACCGTTATACTTACGTATACGCTTGGCAAGCTGGAACATAAAGTCAAGTGCCACAGGGAATTTTGTGTCTATAAATACGTGTGCTTCATCAATAACCACGACAATCTTTCTGCTAAGCCCGTACTTACGGTTATAATCACGGTTTTTGATTATTTCGTTGTCAATATACTTCAGCACAAGAAGCATCTGTGCGTTTGCGATCGTCGAGTTACGGTTTGAAAGAAGTGACTGGAAGTTGAAAACTGAGAAGTTTTCGTCCGTCGTGATAGAGGACGGGCCGTTCCAGATGTTTGAATTTCTTCCGCCTGTTGCAAACTTGGAAACATAGTTCATAAGTGTTTGCAGCATACTTCTTAAATATTCATTGCTTGTACGCTGGAAATCCTCAAGAACAAGGTCATAAAGGTCATCAAATATCGGATAATCTGACGGGCCCAACTTTGAAAGATCGGTTTCCATAGTTATACCGAAGTTGGTATACAGCCTTTCAACGAGTGAATTGAGGTATTCAAGCGCTTCCTTGTCAACGTCGGGAAGTATCTGCTTGAAGAACTCCTCAAGGAACTGAAGGTGTGCTGCGTAACCTGTACCGATATTATCCTCGCTCTCGTCATCTTCAAGTGTTGTGATGATATTGAACGGGTTAAGTCTGCCCGATGTGGCATTGCCGACATTTATGATCTTGCCGTGAAGTGTATGGGCAAGCTCGGTATACTCGTTTTCAGGATCAAGGATGAATATCTTGGCATCTTCGGAAGCCATATTTGTAAGCAGGCTCTTTGTACCGTAGGATTTACCGGAACCCGACTTACCTATGATGACCATATTTGAGTTTACTCTTTCAGAATCCCTGCGGAAGAAGTCGATTATTACAGGAACACCGTCCTGAGTACCGAGCCTTATACCGCCGACGTCAGATACCCTCGCATATATCCACGGATACATACCCGCAACAGTATTTGAAGGCATACCGCGCCCGTCCTTCAGGAACGGATCATAAGCCGATATCTGCGAGCCTATAAAGCCCTCGATCTGTGCAAAATCAAGGCCGTTTAAACGCATACCCGTTTCCTGCCAGATACGTCTTACAGTTTTCTTCATATCCGCAATAACAGGCAGGAAGGAATTCTTTACCCTTTCGGGGTTGCCCCATTCGCTCGTCTTTACAGAGTCATACATTGTTATATATATGTTTACTGTAAGCAGTGTTTCATTATCCTGCTGCAAGGTCACAAGCAGGGTGCTGAGTGTTTCGATATGCGACTGCAATTCGATTATCTTTGAATCTATACCTGTAGAGCTTAGCTGCCCCCTCAACTCCTGAAGTGAACGGTCGATAGCCTTGATAGACCTCGTTCTTTCCATAGGGGTGACTTTTACTACGACCTTGGTTGCGGGGACGGACATTACGCCCGCAAGCCACGCATCACCGACCTCCGAAGGATAGCCTACAACGCGCAGTTGGTGGGTATACACTTCGTTTATCATCGCCCTCTTTGAATTGAAGGTCACGCTTTCAGGCATAGCCCATTTTACATAATCTTCGGGATCTATCCGGTCTATTTCAGATTCTTCAAAATCAAGTGTATTGGTATACTTTAAGAATATAGCAAGGTCCTTATCGGTCTCTATCCTGCGCACAACAAGCTCACCCTGTGTAAGAGTATTGAGGGCAGAATTTGTATCTATTATAAGCTGCCTTTTGTCTATATTGAAAAGCACGAGATAGTAAAAAGGCTGAATTACCTTGTTTTCTTCACAAAGCGAACGCATTTCGTTGATACGCTCGTATTGTATCTCAACTCTTGCCTTTAATTCTTCCTCGGTAAGGAAGCCTTTTTCGTAGGAGTTTTTAAGCGCATCAAGCTTATCGTATTCCCGGTCAAGATACTCGGTATATACGATAGGCCTGTCGATCTTTACTATGTTTGCGGCATACTCGATCCTCAATGATCTGAGGATCTTGCCGAGCGCACCCTCTATAGATGCATTACGCCTATAAATGCTGAAAAAACGGAACTCAACGGGATCGATCTCAATGACCGTCCCGTAGTATTTTCCGTTATATTCCACAAAGCCGTCAGCTATACCTGTAAAAGGCATAACTTCATCGACATCTTTTTCATTGTGGTATGTGTCTTTATTATCAGATTTTTTCTTTTTCTTCTGCTTTGCCTTCTCCTGCCTTTTCTGCCAGATCGCATTTTTCTCCTCGTCAGTAAGCTTGTCACTGTCAAGAAGTTCGTCTTCTTCCTTTTTCTTCTTCTTTTCAGCCATCGCACTCTCTATGCTTTCGCGCAGAGAAACCTCGTCCTCAGGCTCAAACTTATCGGAGAAGAATTCATTCCACTTATCCCCCCGCCTGCCTTCGTGGTTCTTGTTGACAAGGTGTTTGTCGGAAAAAGTACGCCAGAAGCGTTTAGGCAGTGCAAGGTACTTGAGGATATTGAGCACCGATTTGAAATTCGGAACTCCGTCAAGCCTTACAAGAAGTGTACCGCCGACCGCTATTATCCCTATGGCAATGTACAGCCTTCCCGGGATAGTAGAGAGGATAACAAGCCCTACGAGAGCAAGTGTGATGATACCGACAACAACGTCACCGATAGTCACTCCGCGGAATAATTCAATTTTTACTTTAGTTTTTCCGGGTATTAGTCTCATTTACCTGTTATCCTTTCTGCTGTAAGAAATGCGTTGATGATCGGTCAATGGTTGTTACCGAAGAAGTTACCGCCCTGATTCTGCGGGGGTGGCTGCGGGATAGGGTTATTCATCTGCTGATTTAGATTACGATTTGGCTGTACCCCTGCATTGCCGACCGGCGGTTGATTATTGTTGATAACACCGCCGCCATTATTGGGCAGGTTATTGGCAGCACCCACAGGTCTGTTATTGTTGCCCATGCCGCCCTGATTCATATTCTGCGGTATGGGGTTATTCATCTGCTGATTTACGGGCTGCCCCTGTGCATTAACTCCAAATAATCTCTGTGTCTGCTTGCTATAGTTCCGGTTCATATTCTGATTTGGCTGAACCCTCGCATTGCCGTTCTGCGGTTGATTATTGTTGATAGCATTGTTACCGTTATTTGGCAGGTTATTGGCCACACCCGCAGGTCTGTTATTGTTGCCAAAGCCGCCCTGCTGCTGATTTACATTCTGATTTGGCTGAACTCTTGCATTGCCGATCTGCGGTTGATTATTGTTGATAGCATTGTTACCATTATTCGGCAGGTTATTGGCAGCGCCCGCAGGTCTGTTATTGTTGCCTACACCGCCCTGACGCTGCTGATTTACATTCTGATTTGGCTGAACTCTTGCATTACCAAACTGCGGTTGATTATTGTTGATAGCATTGTTACCGTTATTCGGCAGGTTATTGGCAGCACCCGCAGGTCTGTTATTGTTGCCGACACCGCCCTGACGCTGCTGATTCTGCACAGGCTGATTGTTATTCGCATTTGCAGGTCTTGCGCCCTGAATATTCGCATTATTGCCGGGAAGAACATTTCCAGGAACGCCACCAACGCCCGGCTGTGCGCCCTGTCTATTAGGGTTTTGGTTATTATTTCCTCCGCGACGATTATTCTGGCGCTGCTGTGCCTGATTACGGTTAACACCGAACATCCTCTGGAACTGCTGGTCATTAAGTGCGCGCTGCGGAGGAGGGTTACGGTTTACCCGTCCCTGCTGCTGCGGGGGCTGACCTTGCTGCATACCTACGCCCTGCTGCGGTGGCTGGCCTTGTTGCGGTGGCTGGCCTTGCTGCATCATGCCCATGCCGGCACCGATCTGATTGTTATTGTTCTGATCGCCCACAGGCTGCTGTTGCTGCTGTGCAATATTGCCCTGATTATCAGGCATATTGGGATCCATATTCGCTTCGTTGCCTTCGCCGCCATTGTTGTTATTGCCGCCGTTGTTGTTATCGCCGCCGCCGAAGGCTCCGCCTCCGCCCATAGGCGGCAGGTTATTGTTGTTGTCATCACCGTTGTTATTATTGTTATTATTGTTATTATTGCCGCCATTGAGACCAAGTGCATCCTGCATTGCTTCACCTGCATTATTAGGCATTTCGGGATTATCGTTGCCGTTATTGCCAAGTGCATTGTTCATATCCGGCAGGTTGCCGTTATTACCGCCTCCCGGGTTCAAGCCACCCATAGGTATCTCAGGCGCTTTAAGATCTTTAAGAGGTTCAGCACCATTAGGATGTGCCTTGTTGTAATCATCCTGCTGCTTCTGTTGATTCTTCTGGCTCTGTTCAGGCGAACTGAGGATACTGTTATCCATAAAGTTCTCTGCCGAGCTGAGTCCGTGTTCTACCCACTTACCTGCGTTGGAAACCGCACCTGTAATAGGTCTGAACGGGAGAGCCGCAACTCTGCCGGCAGTCTTGGCGACTGCGAGGCCCGCCTTAACAGGAGTAAGAGCCGCAGAAGTAACTGCACCCTCGAACTTGCTCTTTGCGGCAGCTGCTGCCTGCCCGATAGCACTGCCCTTGACAGCACTCGACATATCGCCCGCAAGGAGTGACTGGTGACCTGCCATATCCGCAAGGATACCGGTGAGTAGTCCGTTAGCCTTTTCGACTGCTTCAGTACCCGCCCATATCATTACTACCTTACCGATCATATCAAGAACTCCGCTTAGCGTCCCGCTTGGCACAAGCTTCAGATCGGGGTTTATAACTATCGGTACATACACAAGGAACACACGCATTGAGATTACCGTCGCAAACACCGAGAACAGCTGGATAATAAACGCCGTGAGCCACTGTCTGTACTTACCGCCGTCATCAAGCGGTGATGCCGCGATTATAGGCGGTGCTATAAGGTACAGGAACAGAAGGTTAAATATACGTACTATACAGTTCACTGCAATGATCGCCATATTCTTTATAAGCAGCATACCTGCAAAGTATACAACCACGTAGTTCATTCGTAAGATCCAAAGATTGAAATCCGATTCTACTGTGGAAAGCTTATAAATACTCTTTTCACCGCTGTAATACGGCGCACGAAGGTTATCAAACAAACTCGGGTTCTTATCATAAGCAGGGTTTTTAGCTGCTGTTGTATCGCCCATGCCCATAGTACCTATAAGGAACAGTATCCTGTCAAGAGGAACATCCTGGTCTACACTTATCTTCTCCTTATCATAAGAAGGAAGTGCCTGGAAATTGCTGCCTGAAGAACGCAGAACCGTCATACAATGGTCAAGTGACCTTGCAACTCTGTCGTTATATGTATCAGAAGCAAGTTCCTGATTGATATCTGCTGAATTATAGATTTCCTGAAGCACTGACTGCCAGGTATCTATTTGATTTCC
This sequence comes from uncultured Ruminococcus sp., assembly GCA_902780505.1. Lineage (GTDB taxonomy): Bacteria > Bacillota > Clostridia > Oscillospirales > Ruminococcaceae > NK3A76. Next base: position 66,764 of record CACZFN010000017.1, read on the forward strand.
GTTATCGTCCTTATCGTTATAATAATAGTTGAAAACTCCCGTTTCTTCAAGGTAGGCGAGGTCACCCCTGATTTCATTAAAGCAAGCATTTATATTATACCTGTTTTTATAGGAAGGGTTAAGTGAATAGTTACCTACAGTATTGAAGATACGTGCCATAGCAGCGAACTGCTCGTCAGTAAATTCGATATGCGGATCATCACCGACAAGTGAATCTGCATTATCAAATACTTCGTTTACCGCATCCATAAGATAATCAGTAAAGGTAACACTTACAGTGATTATCAGGTTCATGCTGATAATTACCAGAATAGTACGCATAACGTTTCTGATTATCTGTCCATATGACTGTTTTACCTTATCGTCAAGGTCAAAGCTCTTTTTAATTACAGCCATTATAGCAAACACGAAAACCAGAACTATACCGATAGCCGCCATACCCCAGTAGATATTCTGGATGGTCTTGTTATTGAAGAATATGTTCACAAGGTTTTCGGGCTGCCCCTGATACTCAGCATCATCTATGCCGGAGAATACATTAAAGAGCTTCTGCAACCACGATAAAATCAGACAAAACAGTATTTCAACCGCATAGAATATCTCACCTATAAGATTTTCTATGGCTTCTACAATGCCGTCTACAATACTGCCCATTTTTTATCTCACTCTCAATCTCTTTCTTGCCATTACCATATATACCACCGCAGCAATGATCACTGCTGCTGCGAGTGCACCAAACCACAGGCCCTGTCTGTCAAGATAGAACTTTATCTGAAATCCTTTTTCAAAAGTATTGCCTGCATCATCAGTTACTGTGAGCTGATAGCTGCCCGGCATTTTAATAACACCGCTTGATGAAAGGGAATAGTCTTTGCCGTCTTTAAGCAGCGAAACAAGATCACCTTCCTCGATCCCCGAAACGGTTACAGCCCCCTTGGCTTTATCGTTTTCACCGACTCCTTCAAGCTTTACAGCGGGCGGTGTATGGTCAACAATGACCTTCAGGCCATATTCAACGCCTGACGCCTTGCAGCGATAGGATATCTGGTACTGCCCTTCCTTTTTCATTTTCACTATCTTGTTTTCAGGAAGATTCTGTGCTTCGTCTTCTATCGTCACCTCGGTAAGTTCAAAGCCGTCGGGTATCTGATAGGAATTAAGGAGCCCCGTCTTTTCAGCAACTATAGTAAAGGTAAACAGCTGTGTTTCCGAGTCGACACCTCTCACCACAAGCGAATAGCTGCCATACTGAAAAATGTCATTATAATCAACATCCTCAAGCAGCGTACCGTCAAGGTAAAGTTCAGCCGTAACGCCGTTATCAACAGATATCGACACGGGATCCCTTGTGATCATTCCGTCAGCGACGTTTGATGATACAGTCTGCCCGCCGCTGTCAGGAACAGTATATATATACATATTCTGTTCATAATCGTAGTTGACGCCATCAGTTACCCTGACTACACTCTGCTGATTTGATGATTCTTCATCACTGTCAGATGTGTATACAGGCTCACCCGTAAAGACATCGACCTCTCCCTCGTAGTCCATATCAACCCCCGCAGCTGATGCAGAGATCACTAAGGACAGCGGGAACGCGAGCAGCTTAGCTACAAACATCACGTAATTTCCTTTCGCCTTGATTATTCTGCTTTTCCAAGCACTATATCATTTCTTTCCTCAAGATCGTAGTATACCTCGTCAGCCTTGAACATATGGCTTCTGAGTTCGCCCATATCCATAGTACCCATTTTATAGTAAGGGCACAGGTAACTCGGCGTATACTTTGTTTTCAGAGGGAAGTTACCAAAGGTAACGATAATTGCATTACCTGTAGATTCTTTATTATTGAGCATCTGGAGCTCACTCGGATAAATAAGCGGCCTTACCTGCGTCTGGCTTGAAAGGTTGATATCGCCTTCCTTGCCGCCGATAGCAGAAGAAGTGCTGGCAGTTCTTACTGTCATATTACCGCAAAGCTTTGAAAATTCTTCACAGGTACCGATATCATTGGAACCGATAAACATTTTCATACCGCAGTTGGATTTGACGATATCCGCAACTTCATTACCGTAAACATTTGAAAGCTGCGAATATGACTGAACGACCATATTGAACCATATCTTTCTTGAACGGCCAACGGTTATCATCTTGTCAAATTTCTCGATCTTCGGCATATTACCGAACTCATCGAGGATAAAGTAAACATTTCTCGGGAGAGAAAGGTCTTCTCTTGCTGAAGCGACTTTGATAAGTGCCTTATACATACAAAGGATAAACACAGCCGCAAGCCCGTGACGTGTATCCTTTTCATCAGGTATCTTCATAAACAGTGCTGTAGGTCTTTCAGCGAATGATGCCGCATCCACATCCGTAGCGCTTGTCAGGCCGCAAAGACCGCGGTCATTGAACATATTGAGCTTATCAAACGTAATGGACATATATGACGAAAGCGTCGTATCCGCCGCCGAAAGCACCTGACGCGACAGTGTATACGCCTGTGAAAGCTTGCTTCTGCCGTTAAAGTAATCCTTCAGTGCCGCAAACTCGTTTTCAGAGTTTGTAAGTGCTTTATTGATATTAAAGAAGTTGAACTTCTCTTTAGTCATACCAAGCCTCGGATCCTCAGAATCCTCAAGCATTGCAAGGCAGGTAGACATTATAATTGAACGTGCGCCCTTTTCCCAGACAGGATCCTTTTCGTTTTCAACAGGGCAGATAACCGATACAAGGTCATTAAGATCTTCGTACATTTCATCATATATCTGCTGTCTTGTTACCGCAACATCGTCCTGGCAATGTGAAGCGTCGGCGTAAGCCTTGCCGCGCCACTCGAACCACATAGAACCTTCATCGGCATCACCGTCAGGTCTTGCAAGGTCAGGATAATCGTTCATACTGTCACGGTGGGCGATTATACCCTTGCCCGCATCGACATAATCCTGATACATATCCCAGATATCACCAAGCGGGTTCCACCGGCTTGAAGAATAAGTATCACGGAGGTCAAGAAGAAGAACATTATATCCTCTCTCCTTCAGGAACTTTGAATGAAGCGAGAAAAGCTCACCTTTAGGATCCGTCATTATCATCGACGAACCGCAGGCAGTAGCACCGAGCAGCTGGATCATAGGGTTTATAAATGTAGTGGTTTTACCTGAACCTGTAGCACCTATGATAAGCGAATGTGCGCCGGAAAGGAAGTTTACGTGCATATTCCCGCTCTTGTCAACAACAGCACGCACGGGTATACCGTCTTTTTTGCACTCACCAAGGTCCTTATAATCATGCTCAGGGAAGTATTTATCCCTTTCCTTTTCTGTAAGGAACCGGCTGTTTTCAAGGCTTCCCTGAACGACATCTATCTTGCCTTTTTTACCGAGAAGCCCCTTGCCCGTACCGAGCATAAGGTCAAGGTTATTGCTTGAAAAGAGCCATATTATGCCGATAGCCACAACGCCCGCAAAGCCTATGAGCCACGTTTCTTTTTCGATAAAGTAATGCGGGTGTACCTTGAAATCCTTAGTGCCGAAAGCCACAATATAATCCATAAGGGTACGGATACCAAAGCCCCCGATTATCAGAATAACAAGGGCTATGATTATATTCTTGACTATCTTTCCTTTCGGAAGGTCTTTAAAAAACTCTATGATCGCTGCTTTCAACTTGTAAATTCACCCGCTTTGAAATATTGATTGATAGCTGACTGATAGCTTTTCATTAAGGCAATACCGCGCAGCCCGGTGCGTCAGGTACACAGTGGTGTCAGCCACAGGTCGTGCGGTATTGCCTTGATATAAAAAGGTCTTTATAAGGCTATCTGCCGCAAAGGTACAAGCCAATGCGGCACATAGCTGACAGATATTAACGAACTGCTTTGCCCTCTTTTAAAAACGCCCTGATTATTTCTTCTTTGAAGCAGAATTCATCCAGTCGTTAAGGAGAGGTGAAGCGATCCTGAGAACAACTACAAGAATGAAGATAAGCGAGAAGCCTATGATAGCACTCAGGCTTACACAGAACACGCCGCCGACTGCCGCAACAAGCGGGATAAGTACATTGAGCACCTGATTTACAAGCCCGATAATAGGTTCTGTAACCTTATCAAGGTCAGCGTCGGGGTTATTCTTCTTCTTTGTTGTTGTTGTTTCTGCAAATGCTGTAAGCATTGCCATCTGTGCTGCGCCAGCTGCGCCCATTGCCTTAGCTGTCATAAGCATAAGCTTTCTTTTAACTGAATTCTTCATTTCAAAAACCTCCTAAAGTAAGTTAAAGAACTTTTTTGTTATCCTTAACCGCCGCCGGGGCAGTCAACTCTCTGCGCCTCGTCTGGGGCTCAGGCTCAACGCCTGTTCGCTTAACTCTTTCTCTGTTAAGCATTTTAACTGTCTTCACCATGTTTTCCACTGTCATCGCAGGGGCCCTCGGCATCTGTCCGCCAAGCCCCACAAGAGCAGCTTCGATCTGCATTTCATTCATCACGATCCATCTCCTAAGGGTTTATTGCAGCATTTCCTTTAATTTGTTCCTTGCGCGCAAAAGCTGAGATTTCACGGTGTTTGTTGATTTCTGAAGCATTTGCCCGATCTCGGAAACTGTCAGTCCGCTGAAATAGTAAAGCTCTATGATCTCACGATAATCGTCATCAAGATGTTTAAGCGCTTCCCTTACAGCCATGATATCCTCTGCACTCGCTTCGCTGGTCCCGTAAAGTGTTTCACTGCCGAACATATCTTCATTCAGTTCATCGCCGTATTTACGGTTGATAAGGAATTCCTTTGAACAGTTCACAGTCACCCTCAGAAGCCACGCCTTGCGGTGCTCCTCACTGTCAAAAGTCCTCTTTCTCCTGAAATAACGGTAGAACACATCTGAATATACGTCGTCGGCATCTGTCCTGTTCCTGACATACCGCATTGCCACGCCGAATATCATATCGCTGTACTTTCTTACTATTTCTTCGTCATTCATAAGTAATACCCTTAAGTTCCGGATTTGGGTGCATATATCCAAAAGATTTTTTGAAGTCCCATATCCCATATTTTATAGTAAAAATCACGAGCTGACCTTCTCAATTATAATACAATTATAATATTTATCAGCGATTTCATTTACCAAAATGGTAAATTCAAAAAATTCGTCAAATTTCTACAAGGTATCACTATATTTTATTGAATTTTCTGTAAATAATTTACAAATAATTATACATATTTTTACATTTCCCGCATACTATAATCCTTATCTTCGTCAATAAGGTCAAGCATTATCCGTCCATATCTGGGATCGAATTGTGTTCCGAGTCCTTTTTCTATCTCCGCCCTGACCTTAGCCTGCGGCATTACATCACGGTAGCTGCGCTTTGAACTCATTGCATCATACGCATCAGCAACTGCGATTATCCTTGCTATATCGGGGATCTCCTCCCCCTTCAGGCCGTCGGGGTAGCCCTTTCCGTCATATCTTTCATGGTGGTAATGGGCACCTATGCTAAGCAGAGGAAACTTGGTTATTTTCGATAGTATCTGCATACCCTTCACCGGGTGTGACTTGATTATATTATATTCCGCATCATCAAGCGGCCCTTCTTTATTGATGATACTGCCGGGTATACCTATTTTTCCGACATCGTGCAAAAGCGCTATAAAGAAGATATCCTTACACTCACTGATACTTCTGCCGGATTCTCTTGCTATCATTTCGGAATATTCAGCCACCCTTGAAGAATGTCCGTGAGTATAGCCGTCCTTAGCATCTATTGCCTCAGCAAGTGCAAAAGCCGTCTGCCCGAGGAGTATACGCATATTCTTCTGCTCGTCCTTCAGAAGTTCGACCTCACGCTTGTGGCCTTCATCTATCATATGGTTCATATCTATTATAGCGATGACTGCAAGCATAACGACAAGCGCAGCAAGTGCAAAATTAGTAAGTGATATACCGTACATAAACAGCTGTATCACCGCCACAGCAAACGGCAGCGTGGTAAACAGCAGAAGCGACACACTCAGCCGTTTGCCGATACGCTTATAATACTGCAATATGACCGTCATCTGCAAAACAAGCACAATCAGCGGCAGTATATAAGAAACCGGATAAAAAGCTGAACGATGATACCTGTTTTGGTCATCAAAAGTATAATAAAGCCCCGTAAACTGTGATATAAAAACAAGTGCCATGCCAAAAAAGGTGATCCACCTTGAAGCCCTGAGTCTTTTAGGAAGCTTTTCAAGGCCGCCCTCGTTTTTGTATATATCCGAGATATACGAATTAAACGAGCACACTATCAGCAGTGTAAACATAAACACGCAGAAATTGCTTATCCTTACCATAGCATATGCAAGGCTGCCTGTCTGGCCCCTGTAGATATACGCATACCTGTCAAATATCAGAAGAAACATACCCTCAAGCGACATAAGCGTAAGTACGTGCTTACGCCTTGAAGTCACCTGTTTCATAAATAATGAAAAGAATGCGAGCAGACCACATACTGTCGCCATAGCAAGCATTATATTCACCTGATGTTCCCCAATTAACTCCATATACTACCCCTTTATAATATTATATCAAGTTCCTGTTTATAACTACACATCCTGTCCGAGAACGTGCTCAGGCTTAGGCTTGTTCATCTCAAGCTCACGCTGTTTTTGAGCATCCTGCTTGATCTTTATATATTGTTCCTCTCTCTGCTTCTGATGAAGTGAATTCTGCACAAATCCTGCATAGAATCGCTTTCCATCGTCTTTAAGGAAACTATCATGAACATTTTTAAGCCCGTTCCAGCCCTCGCCGCCGTTTTCAAGTATAGTCTGCCTGAAAGCAGGGCTGTCTATCATCGTGTTGGTCGATTCAATAAATCCTTTCTCTGTAAGCTTCTTACCGGATCTCTGCAAGATCTTCAGATTAACAAAGCCCGCCGTTGCATAAAGGACTGTATCCCTGACATTATTATAATCATTACCCTCAAAATCAGCCTGCTCCAAAGATTTTTTATAATGCTCACTGTTGAAGACATCAAACTGCTCAGGCCCGGGCCCATCCGGCATATTTGCTTCTTGATGAACATTATCAGATGAATACCTCTCACCCATATCAGCGGCATCATCGACAAAGTGATCATCCATTTGTCTGAGCTTTTTAAGCCCCTTTGCAAGCGCATCAGGTTCCAGATCAAGCCCGAGTTTCCTGTTAAGATACAATATAAGCTCACGCATCTTATCCTTGCCTAACGCTTCGGCAAGTTCCTCGTAATTAGTCTTTCCTGACTTTCCTCTTTCAATAAGCCAGTCATCAATGTCATTAAGACTGTTGATAGCGCCCTGCACAAGGTCTTTTTTGCCTGAATTAAGGTTTTTAAGGCTTTGCACAAACCCACCTGCCGCAGCAAGCTTTTCAGGATCTTTCTTGCCAATTTCCTCAATGCTTGCAATAAAGCCCGAAAGGGTAGCATCTTCGCCTAAGTTTGCAATATTTTCAGCCAGTGTTTTTTCTTTATTTGGCATTGTATATCCTCCTTGACTACCTGATCATTCATATTTTAAGTTTACACGTTCTATATATAATACCCCACTGCCGCACATTTGGGTGCAGAGGGGGGTTAAGGCAGCACCGCCCGACAAAGCTTATCGGGCGGCACATATCAATCATCGTTAAAATAATCATTCGGCTTCAGTACAGGCGGCTCGACAACTCTATTCATCTGCATTGTCTGTTCGAGCTGCTGCTGTTCCATTCTTGCCCTATTTGTATCCTCACGGATTATCTGGCGGCTGTATTTATACAGTTCTTCCATTATCTGCCTGCCGCTTCCGTCAAGGGCTTTTAATTTGATATCTTCAAGCTGCTCGGGTGTCTTTATCTTATTCATCATTCTCTTGAAGTCCGGCCTGCTCTTTATCATATCACTGTAATTTCTGATATTTTTTTCTGTCAGCAATGTTGAAGTCAGGCTGTCAAGTTCCTTATCAGCCATTGCATTTCCCGCACCTTCACGCTCCATATCGTCCATAGCTGCTTTATAGCTCTTTATCGTCTTTGCGATAGTCTGAACAGCAAGCATATCAGCAAGCATATCCATGGTTCTTTTCTTCTGGGCTTCAAAGCTGTTATCAATGCCCTTGACCTCGGCTGTCTTCTTATAGGTGTTCTGAATACTCTGAATATTCTTCCGTTCAGCAGCAAGGTCAATGCTTTCTACTGCCTTTTCAGCTTCACTGTTTTCAACATCAGACATCATTTTCAGAACTGTGGGATCTTTCAGATGTTCTTTTGCGATAGCAGCCGCTTTCTGTGCGAAGGGATCGTTATACTTTGCCGCTTCTGCTTCAAGCTGTTTAAGCTGTATGACACGAAGCGCGTAAATAAACTGTGTATCCTTTTTAAGGCGGCGGCGTTTTTCTTCCTCCTCCTCGTCCTCACGGGCGGTACAGCTGTCTATCGTATCCTGAACAGTCTTGCTCAGCGCCTTATTCTCGCCTGAATTGATCGTTCTCTGAAGTTCTTTAAGGTCAGTTGCAACAAGCTGGCTTTCAAGCTCATTTGTAAACTCGTCCTTATTATTCTGACGTTCTTCAAAGCTAAGCGGCAGCGACGCTCTGCTTACAGAGCTTGCCACAGCAGGACTGACAGTGCGTTCCTTTTCGGGCTTTTTAAGTTCTGTCAGATACTTATTTGAGAAAGTATCCATATGCTCATCAAGGCTGTACATATCCTTCTGAAGCTTATCGCCTATAGCCCTGAGCGATACAGGATCAGGGTTGGCGCTGTCCTGTTCCTTTGCCCATTCCCTGTCATGTGCCTCGATTCTTTCAAGGTCTTTATTCACCTGTGTAAGGCCGATATCATCAAACGCCCTTTCAAGTGCATCATGCCCGACTTGGTCATTCACCATATTAAGATATGCATAATTAGGATCCTTTTCTGCGGCAGGCGCAGGCATATCATCAGTAATGTCAGCATAAGGTTCATCACTTGCAAGCAGTTTTCTCCCGGGTGCCCTGCCGATATCAAGTCCCTCAAGCACGCAAAGTGTTCTCTTTTTGAGCCTTTTTGTCACAGCCTTTAAGTTATCACGCCCACGAACGTTTGCATAGCTTTTATCAAGCGTATCAAGAACCATAAGCTTTTCAGACAAAAACTTTTTTATTTCCGTGTCTTCTATATTATATGACTTACGCTCAAAACCGAATATCTGTGCCGATTTTTTGCACAGAAACTTCAGCTTTTTCTTTACAGGATCATTATTCGGGCAAAGCAGATAAAGCATTTTGAGCAATGCGGTATCATCAAGCACAGCTTTTGAATATGTTTTTATTTTCTTCGGCATAAGGCTTTCCCTCCGTATCTACAGATCCAAAAACAGTTTGGAACTTTCTGTATAATATACCCCGCCATCAAGGTTTTGGGTGCAAATCTTCCATAACCCCATGACCGCTGACACGAAAGAGCAGTGTCACCTGATATTGACGCCCTTCTTTTCATTATACGAAACAGTAAGAGAGTATTCATTGCCGTTTTCATCAGTAAGGGTAATGGTATTATCGTCTTCTTCATATATCGTCATATTCAATACCGCCCCATTGCCGGATCCTTCTATATCAGCCTTGCTTATCTTCGGATCACTTACCTCGACACTCCATTCTGTAGTCAGTGGGTACCTGGCTTCATCAAGCATTACCACACAGCTATAGCGATACCTGTGTGAAAACAGCACGATACTGCCTATAAAAAACACACCGCCGCATACACAAACGGCAATTATCATTGATGACCTGTCGTGCATAGCAAAATAGAACAGCGCAAGTGCCATCGCTATGCAAAACAGAAATGACAGAAGCCGCCACGGGAAGTTATACACAAGCACTTTCAGGCTGCTTAACGCACATATCACATAAAAAGCTGATGTCGCTGACAAAAGTGCATCTTTTAGGCGGCCGTTTTCAATAAATGCACGCTTTAAAAAATAAGCATATGTAACACAAAGTGCAGATATCAGCACCCACTTGAAGAACACTGTAAGTGCTTCCCTGTCAAAAGGCGTCTTTATAAGTGCTGCGGCAAATTGTGAGCCTAAAAGCATTACCCCCGTCATAAATGCACAATCCACAGGCTTTTTGGTCTTTAAAGCTATCACAAGCACAAAGGCGATCCACAGTGCAGGAGATGCCGATATACTGTAAAGTGAACTTTTATCAGGGGCGAGCAGTGCCATAAGAGCCGTCAGCACACCGGCAGCAGCGGTGAATACAGAAAGCAGCTTTATGCTTATCTCAAGCCTTTCAAAGCGGCTCAGCAGTTCATTTTTCATTCTTTCCATTTATACTTCCTTCATTTTCGCCAAAGGTATCACCTTAACACCGTCATACCTTTTACCATATCTCAGCGAGCATCTGAGAACAGCATTATCCACATTATTACATACATATACATTATAGCATATTTTCCCACAAAAGTCATTTACCACTTTGGTACATTATAAACTTTTTGTGAATTTATCGGAATGGTAAATGACATGGGATTTTTTTGTGATATAATGTATTGTACAGGAAATGCTGAATGATCTGGATGTATGCGTCACGGGATTTCCTGCAGCCCGGTCAAGGAGGATCATTATGACTGTAAGCAGGTCTTTAAAAGGAAAATGTGCTGTTTTGAAAATCAGCGGCAGGATAGACACAATAACCGCGCCAAAACTTGAAAAAGAAATAAGAGAGGTATTTGAAAACTTTAAGGAAATCGTTCTTGACTTTTCAGAGCTTGACTATATCTCCTCGGCGGGGCTAAGGGTTCTTGTGGCGATACAGAAATCCCTTGATAATGACCGCACCATGACCATAACATCGTGCAGTGATGATATTCTTGATATTTTTGAGATAACCGGGTTTATAGACGTATTTACTATCAAGTGAGGGAAAAATATGAAAACTGATGTAATTTCGATTTACAGTGACCTTAAAGGCAGAGAAGAAGCACTTGACGCGGCTGACCGTTTCCTGTCCTACAACAATATAAGCGGAAAGGCTGCAAAACATATCAGACTTCTGACAGAAGAAGCAGTCTGCCTTGTTCACGGGATAATGGACGGATTCAGAGGCGACATCTGGCTTGAAAGCGAAAAAGCAGATGACAAGATACTTTGCCGTATATGCATTACTGCACAGAGCAGCGTTACGGGTTATCAGGAGGATCAGCTGCTTTCGGTAGCAACAAGCGGCAGAAACGAGGAAGCTAAAGGCATACTCGGCAAGATAAGGGAACTTATCCGCCTAAGCACACAGCGCCCCGCAGCATTTGAAGAAAGCAATGAAGACTTTGACGACTGGTACTATATGGGCGCACCACACGGGGAATCAAGAATGATAGATGATTACTATATCGGATACTGGTCACTTGACAGCTACCGCACAAGCTTAGAGAACAAGCAGTCTGAGGCACCGCGCATGGAAGAACAGGACGAGCTTGAAAGGTCTATAATCGCAAGCCTTGCTGACGATGTAAAGATATGGATAAAACGCGATACGACAAAGGTCGTTATCGAAAAGAAGGTTTAAGCCGGCATATCGTCGCACACGGCTGTACGGTTCAAATATCACAACAACTATATATTGTTGCTGTCCCCGGATGTGATATACATCATTTCGGTGGCGTATATGATTATTAATTTAATATATATAAAATAATAATGAAATATGTCAAAAGCTGTGTTATAGTTAATTATAGAAATGCCTGATGATAAAAGGCGTTTCAACGTGGAATAATAAGGAGGAAATCAATGATGAAGAAGATCGTTTCGGGCATAATTGCCCTGTCACTTGTTTTTGGTTCGGCGGCTGTACTTCCGCAGGGCAGTCTGTTTGAACAGGCAAGTGTTTCTGCAAGCTCTGCCACAAGCGGCAACTATTACGGCTTTGACTACACAAGCTATGAAGACGGCACAACTCTGCTGACAAAATACTATGAAGACAGCGATACAACAATTACCATACCATCTTCCGTAAACGGCAGCAGCAAGATAGCGCTGAGCACCGCACTTACAAGGTACCTTAATGAAGAAACGCCTGCTGTAGCACTTAAAATAGGCCCTGAATCATCGGCGTTTACATCATATGCTGATGTTTATACTGCATATGAAGGTGCTGTATATACATCACTTCGCGGCCAGGAAAACCCGAAATACAGACTCAATATTATCCCGAACGGCATGAAGCTGCTGAAAATAAGGGAAAATATGGAAAGCCTGCTCAATTTCTATGACGTACCTGTTGTGGCTTCTCACCAGAATATAGCGGGTATAGAAATGCCGTCAAAGATCGATACGCTCGGTCCATATTCCCTTTTTAATCTTTCAGGTCTTATCCGTGTTGAGTTCCCTAAAAAATGTGATATAACACTTGAAGAACTTGAAGAAAGTATGCTCGGTTACTATCGTAAGGAAGGTGGGTTTGCCAAGAACACAAGCTTTGTCATCTCCTGCTATAAGGGCAGTGCTGCTGAAAAGTATGCAAAGAATAACGGCTTCAGATGCTGGATAGTTGATGCAGATAACAACGGCAGCAGCAACGGTCTTATCGACATAAACGATATGGATATCACCCTGAACAAGAAAACATACACCTGCACCGGCAAGGAGATAAAGCCTTCCGTTACCATTAAAAACGGCAGGGACAAGCTTACAGAGGGCGTTGATTATAAAATAACCGTAAAAGGCACAAAGTATGTTGGTACAGGCAGCGTTACCATCACCGGCATGGGCAGCTATACAGGCACATATAACGAATATATAAAAATAATCCCCGCAAATGTCACAGGCTTTAATTCTTCTGCTTTTTCAAAGAGTGCTATTAAGCTTCGCTGGAACAAGGTAACAGGTGCTGACGGCTACATCATCTACAAGCTTGACGAAGCTAAGCACGCATGGGTACGTGCAGCAGTTCTTGACGGCGGTAATACAACACAGCATTTCTTCTGGGCACTTAATTCAGGTACTACATACAGGTATGCTATAAAGGCGTTCGGCATTGCAGGCTCAAACAAAGTGGTCGCAAGTGCAAAATACCCGCAGACAATAGTTTCCACAAAGCCGGAAAAGGTAAGCTTCAAAGTGACAGCAGGCAGCAAGAAAGCTACTGTAAAATGGTCAAAGGTTGCAAACGCTACAGGCTATAAGGTTTACTACAAGACAAGCAAGAACGGCAAGTGGAAAGGCCTTTCCACCACAAAGGGCACAAGCTTCACCAAGACAGGACTTAAAAGCGGTCAGACATACTACTTCTTAGTAAAATCCTACCGCACAGTAAACGGCGTTACATACTTAGGCGAATATGATGTAAAGAGCGTTAAGGTAAAATAATAAAAGCCTTATCAAAAACAGCACTTCTGCTTTATCACGGCAGAAGTGCTGTTTTATTGCACCCATTCACCCCCTGAGCAGGGTATTGTTTATAGGAAAATAATGCAAAGGATCAAAAGGAGTGTTCACATTAATGCAGTACAGACCGAGCCGCATCATGGCGATAAGGAATATAGGCATACTGTCATTTGCCATAACGGTATGCTTTATAATGGCAATAATTGTAATAGTCCTCATCACCCGCGGCACACTTGACATATATATAGGCGACGAATATAATCAATCACGGTTTATGCCGCAAAATGATGCTGTCACCGTCGCGCCTGCACCGCACGACGGGCAATTTCTGCGCATAACCGCTAACAGGCGCGGCAAGGTTATTATAGAATGCACAGATAATGAAAACATATTTGAATACGTCCGTGTACTGCCCGGCGGGGTGGTATATGATGTCATTCACGGCAGCTTTTCAGGCTATAAGCAGATAATGGCTGCATTAACAGTCTATATCGTTATAATGACAGCCTTATTCACGGCTTCTTTTATTCTTCGGTGCAGGTACGAGCTTTTTTCTTATACAACGCTTTATTTCGGGGGAACATCTATCTTTCTTTTGGGTGTATCATACAGCTTTATAACAGAATCAATAAGGCTGCTTACCGACAGCAAGATTTATTTTATGTTCAGCTTCTATTCCGCTATAAAATCTGCGGGGGAGGATTTTATGCTTTTAAGCCTGCCTTTTATGCTGATATTTGCCATATTACTTACAATAAGCAACATTACCCTTATAAAACACGAAGGCAGGCAGCTTGTAAACCTGCTTGGTCTGGCACTAAGTCTGATGATATTAGGCGGGTATGGTTTCTTAATCTTCCTGTCGGAGTTGTTCGCGATGGGCAGTGAATTCCAGATGCGAATTTACGGCACAATTACAAGTGTATACACCACCGCATTTGTTTACACCGAAGCTATGCTGATAAGTTCCATGCTGTGCGGGCTTATCGCTGCTAAAAAAACGCCCGCTTACAACAAAACACACATTATCATTCTCGGTTGTTCAGTCGGGAGTGACGGCAAGCCGCTTCCGCTGCTGCGTGCAAGGATAGACAGTGCTCTTGCATTTGCACAGAAGCAGAAACAGCATAATGGGGCTGACGTTAAATTTATCACCTCCGGCGGGCAAGGCAGTGACGAAGTCATATCCGAAGCCGAATGTATGAAAAACTATCTTTGCAGCTGCGGTGTTGCGGCGGAAAATATCCTTTGTGAGGACAGATCAACAAGTACCATAGAGAATATGCGCTTTTCCAAAAGGATCATTAAGGCCGGCTATGACGAACCGAAAATAGCATTTTCCACATCTAATTATCACGTTCTGCGAAGCGGGATGATAGCAATGTCCGAAGGGATCAATGCCGAAGGGATCGGGTGCAAAACAAAGTGGTACTTCTGGCCTAATGCTTTTATTCGCGAATTTGCGGGGCTGCTCGTTGCCAAGCGCAAGCAGCATATTCTCTGGGTGCTGTTATTGATAGCTGTATTCGCTCTTATCAATATGCTCTTGCCTATGTAACAAAAAAAGACTGTTCAGATCAGAACAGTCTTTTTTCTGTATCACTCGATATCAAGCAGTGTGGAGAACCCTGTTATCTCGAATATTTCAAGAACATCCTCGCTGCTGCCTTTAATCACCATACTGCCGCCCTTTTTCTTCATAAGCTTCTGGGCTGTGAGCAGTACACGAAGCCCTGCCGAAGAAATATACTCAAGCTTACTAAAATCAAATGTAAGTGCCTGCACGCTGTCAAGGCCGCCCTTTACCTCCTTTTCAAGTTCAGGTGCCGTAACCGTGTCAAGTCTGCCTTCTACTTCAATTGTAAGTGCAGTTTCATTGAGAGTTTTATTGATCGTCATAAATAAGTCACTCCTTAAATTAATATTTATACACCACTATTTAAGTGTAATAGCCAACATTGTAAGGTCATCAAACGCTTCAGCCTCACCTACAAAGGTATCGACATCACTCTTGATATTTGTAAGCAGTCCCTTAGCATCAGCATCAAGGTTTCTGTTCATAGCTTCAAGAAGCCTGTCTGTTCCGTATAATTCCTCCTGTGCATCAGTTGCTTCGGGGACACCGTCGGTATACAGGAACAGCGTTCCGCCGCGTTCGAGCTGCATCTGGTATTCCTTATATTTTGAACCCTCAAGGCAGCCCACCACAAGGCCGTGTTTATCCTTGAACAGTTCAAATTCACCGTCTGCCTTTTTTATAACGGGGTATTCATGCCCTGCGTTTGCTGCGGTTATCATTCCGGTAGATATTTCAAGAACGCCGAGCCACACGCTTACAAACATATCCTCAACGTTATTCTGGCAGACCACACTGTTTGTAAGTTCAAGCGTTTTAGCCGGTGAATTTCCCTGCATTGCAAAATTGTTTATAAGTATCTTTGACATCATCATAAACAGTGCCGCAGGGACGCCCTTTCCTGAAACGTCTGCCATTACAAGCCCTAAGTGGTCATCATCTATAAGGAAGAAATCATAGAAGTCGCCGCCGACTTCCTTTGCGGGTGTCATTGAAGCGTATATATCAAGTTCCTTCCTTTCAGGGAAGGGCGGGAAGATATTCGGGAGCATATCTGCCTGTATCTTCCTTGCAAGTTCAAGTTCTGTACCGATACGTTCCTTTTCACGGGTTATCTCCGTGATGTTTGCGATATACTGTCTGGTTTTTGCCGAAAGCTCTGCAAGGCTCTGCGCGAGCACCTCGACTTCATCACCCGTTCGGTAATCATCCTCCATTTCAAATGCCTGGTCCGTACCGCTTATGGTAAGCATTCGCTTAGTCATCTTCTCAACGGGGCGTACTATCTTGTTTGCCACCGCAAGTGCGCCAAGTATACCTACAATAACGACCATAGCTATCATACCGATAGTTACATATTTTGAATATTCCATACCGTCCTTATATCTGGCTGTAGATTTTTCATTGATACTGTCATATTCATCAAGCATCTGTTTTGTCGGGGCATCTATAGCTGTCTTTTCCACGACCGATATCAAAGCCCACCCGACAGATTTCATGGTGGAACCTGTCATATAGTATTCTTTGCCGTCTATATTAACGATCTTTACATCCGTCTGTCCTTCAAGCGCCTGTGTTACAAGCTCTGCAAGCACTGTATTATCAGAATTGCGAAGGTCTTCCGCTGTTCCTGCTTCCTCGACCGTGAAAACACCGTTATTATCGGGGACAAAAACCACCTGTCCTTTATCATTCACGATACACAAAAAACCGCTTCCGCTTTCGGAATTCTTGATAGATTCCTCAAGATCGTCAAGCACGAAATCTATGCCGACAACGCCTATTAAAGTATCATCGACAACCACGGGTGCCGAACAGGTTATACAGATATCCCCGGTGAACGCATCATGTTCCATGCCCGTGAAATATATATCGCCCGTATCTATCTGCAGCACCGACATACCATGGCCTTTCACGCACCGGGAAGGGTATAACATCACCGTTTTCATCGAGTTTATTAAGTTCGTGACCGTCAACGCCTATATGTGTGCCGTCTGAAAGCCCTATAAAGCAGCCGCCCACGACATCACTGTGTGCACACATCGCCGTAAGTGCCTCTGTCATATGTGCAGCTACAGGAAGAAGCTCAGACTGTGTATAATCCACGCCCTCCTCACAGAGCACGTGTGCTCTTAAAGTTCCTTCATACGCAGCATCAGGCAGGTAATACGGCGCAGGTGAAAGAGAATCACGCTTTTCAAAAATGCTTTGCGCCATTGTTCTGAGCATCTTTATATTGTCAACGACTTCCGCAACTTTTCATTTGCCGAATCAGCTGAAAGTGCGTTGGTTTCGGTCAGTGAGCTGTCGAGTACCTGTTTCATGGTATCGCCGGATACCTTTTCGATAGCGTCCTGCTGTTCTGTCCTGGTCTCTCCCACCACCTTGCTAAGGTGTGCGAAATTATAAGCAGTAACACCAATAAACAGCGCTATCTGCACAAACAGCAGTATAAGCACAAGGTTAATTATCTTATGCTGAAGCCCTCCGATAGTAATGCCTAACAGCTTTTTCATCTGCTCACCTCAGCTTCTTTTCAAGGGTAAGTATGTTTTTTCCGTCCTGATAGCTGTAACGCATATCATCCATGCTCTTTTTTACCATAAATATCCCAAGCCCGCCGATAGTTCTGTCATCAAGGGAAGCATTGATATCCGGATCAGCCTTTGCAAGCGGATCATACGGCACACCGCTGTCCTCAAAAGTGATAAGTGCCGTATCGCCTACGATATCAACAGTTATCAGTGCATCACCCACATTCGGTGCATAGGCATAGTGTGCGATATTTACATATATCTCCTCAACTGCAAGTTCTATCTGCATCATAGCCTTCATAGGACAGTCTGCCGCTTCAAGCTGTTCATCAATAAAGGCTGTTACCTTATCAAGATTTTCAACCTCTGCCTTAATCTCCAGATTTACCATAAATGACCTCCGTTCGCTAACGGGCTGACACCCAAAAGCCTTAAAGCAACACCGCTGTGCCGCCGGCTCACGCCATTGCACACTATCCGCCCTTAGATTTTCTGACATATCACCCGGATTTACCTTGAAATTCTTTAATATCCCTTCGTAAATTCAGGCGATCTGACGAAAGATCCTACTGCGTATCTGACATACAACGGTTGTGCGGTATCGCCTTAATCATTATGTGCTTATTTTATAATTATACTGCTTTAAAACAGAAGTGTCAAGATTTTTAATACATTTATCCGCACAAACGTGAAACCGGTCTCTGTTTACTGATCTTGCAATTATTTGACAAACAGCTTATTATGTTGTATAATATTGAAAAAATATCAGAAAACCGGTGACGAACATGGAAAACGAAAAAAAAGCAAATTAAGATCATAAACAGACAAGCTTTACGGCGGGACAGATATGACACTGCCGAAAGTTTTGATACTTGCAGTATGCTCTGCGGTGATAACTGCGGTGTTCTTGACCGTCCCCATATTCAAGGGTACATCATTTGAGCGCATGGGCACATATCTTGAAGCGTGGATCTTCTTAGCGGTAATAATAATGCCAAACTGCAAAAGCGCACTTGATTCTGCTATCAAGACATTTTTGTTCTTTCTTGTAAGTCAGCCGCTTATATACCTGTTTCAAGTTCCCTTTTCGGATATGGGGTGGAAGCTTTTTGGCTACTACAGGACATGGTTTATATGGACACTGCTTACCTTTCCCATGGCATTTGCGGGCTGGTATATAAAGAAAAGGAACTGGCTGAGTACGGTAATAATAACTCCTGCGGCAGCATTTCTGGCGGTCATAGGTGCGTGTTCTTTATACGAAACCGTTACCGAACCTCCCCGGCTGCTTGTCACTGGGGTATTGTGTACAGCACATTCAGTCATCTATATATATACATTTGCAGGCAGCAGGGCTCAGAAGCTAACGGCTTCGGCTGTATGCATCGCTGCGGCAATTTGCGGCGTGATACTGTTGCAGAATGTGGATATTTCGGGTGACTCCATCCTTCCCGAAGGTTATTCCTACTCCGAAAACGCCGAAATAACTGTTGATGATACTGATCTTGCACAGATCACTTTTAAAGATGCTGAAAACGGAATACTTCATGTAGAAGCCAAAAAGCATGGTGAAACGACCTTTACGATCAAAGACGGCGGCAAAGAGCAGCGCTTTGCCATTAAAATAAAGAAAGAAGACGGGCATACACAATTGGAGATAGAACCATTACAGACCTGAGAACATTATTAAAGGAGATAAAAATGCAAAAGGAGATCAGCCGCAGGAAAATGATGATACAGTTTGTTTTGCTTGTACTTGAAGTTCTGCTGATGTGGAGTTTTTTAAGAGCCTTGCCTGTGGTATGTGCAGGCAATATTGCAGGCATAGGCGCCAGTATTGTTTTAATGGCTATAACGATATTTTTTGACAAATTCAGAGCGCTTATATCACACCTCTGCAAAAGCAGCGGCGGAAAGGCATTTGTGATAACGATCAGCGTGCTGACAGTGCTGGGGATTATATACTGTGCTGTTGTATCGGTGCTTATGGCAAGGGCGATAAGCCGCGGCGAAGACACAAAACCGCAGGCTGTCATCGTGCTCGGCTGCCAGATACGCGGTGACAGGCCGTCACGAATGTTAAGGCACAGGCTTGACAAGGCCGCTGAGATACTGAAAGACAACCCGGAAGCCATATGCATAGTTTCGGGAGGTCAGGGCAGTGACGAGCAGTTCACCGAAGCCGAGATCATGGAAAAATACCTGACAGAAAACGGCATTGATAAATCACGTATAACGCAGGAGGGTAGTTCTGCCACAACCAAAGAGAATATGGAAAACTCAAAAGCGATACTTGATGATATGGGAATGACCGGCAATATATGCTTTGTGTCGGACGGTTATCATCTTTTCAGGGCAGGGCTTATCGCTTCCGACTGCGGCCTTGATGCCTACGGCACTGCCGCCCCGACAGAAAGCAGATTTGTAACCACATACTGGGTAAGGGAATGGTTAAGTGTCGGGTATTACCTTTTAAGACGATAAAAACAAAACACCCGTGAACTGTTCAATTACAGTCCACGGGTATTTTTTTTACTATGCTTCAAGCCTTACGGTTATAAGCGACAGATTATCGTTCTCGCCGTTTATGCGTCCCATTATACGCAGAAGTAATAGCTCTGCCCACTGCCTTGCATCTTCGGCTTTGAAAAGGTCTATAAGTATCTCATCGTCCCTCAGATATTCCCACGCCCCGTCAGAACACAGCAGGAAAGCATCACCCGCTGTGTACTGGTACGGCATTTCCCTTACGTCGGGTTCAAATCTGTCAGTGCCGCCAAGTGATCTTAAAAGCCTTGACTGGTCTTCATCAGTCGCAAGCATATCCCTTGTTATCTCGCCTGCCTTATACTTTTTATAAGCCACCGAATGATCCTCTGTACAAGCCGTAAGCTCGTTATTGTGGAAGCAGTACACCCTTGAATCGCCTGAGTTTGCAATTGCTATCCTGCCGTTTTCAAGGGCAAGCATTGCAAGCGTGCTTTTCATCATGGTGTTTTTCTGCTTCTGAAGTTCAAGTATGCTGTCATTTGCATTCTTAACAGCGGCGGTTATCATGGCTTTCGGATCATCACCTATACCCTGCCAGCCGCCTATTATCGTGCTGACAGCGCACTGTGATGCAAGCTCGCCGAAGCTGTGTCCCCCAAGACCGTCAGCAACTATGAACACGCCTTTGCCGTCTTCAAAGTTCCAGCCTGCCGAGTCTTCATTATAGCTTCTGCCGCCTTTGTTGGAATACTCAAAAACATCAAGCTTCATTTATTTCTCCAATTCAACTTTAATAACGTTAGCCTTGTCGCCTACATAGAAGCTCTCGCCTGCTTTGAGCTTCATAGGTGTGTTAGGTGCAAGCTTCTGACCTGTAGATACTATAAATGTACCGAAGGAAGATTTAAGGTCTGTAAGTGTGAATTCGCCTGTTGCGGAATCAAAGCTTACTGTGCAGTGCTTGCCGCTGACACCCGGTGTGCCCTCCTGATATACGATAACGCAGGAAGAAGTATCTCTGCCTATCATAACAGGTGCCTTGCCTACAGGGAATGTCTTGCCGCTGTGCTGTGTGTTCATTGAGCGAAGTATGCCCTTAGCCTGTGCCTGCGGCTGTGCATTCTGCTGTGCAGGTGCCTTGCTGCTGCCGCCCTTGCCCTTTACTACTAAGATAACTATTATTACAAGAACTACCACGCCTGCTGCTATACCGATTATAAGCCCGACATTCACGCCGTCCTTGTCGTCGTCGTCACTGTCACTGTCACTGCTGCCTGCAGTCATATATTTTATGTTGTTCTTATCAAGAAATTCCATAGCGTTTTTGATGTTTGAGGAATAGTACAGCTTAGTGTCATCTACATCTACACCCCAAGTATTGATACCAATAACATATCCTGCTTCATTAACCATTGGTCCACCAGAATTTCCATGGTTTATTTCCGCATCAGTCTGTATAACACTTATCCCGTTGCGATCAGCCCTGTTAAAGATCCTGCTTATTGTACCTGTTGTTATCGTCATATCATTTTTTCCCCATTTTGATGTTGACGATATTGAACTATTGTCAGATACACCCGGATATCCTACCGTGTAGACAATCGATCCTACCATATCCTCATCTGCTTCCTTTAGAGTAAGAGGAGATCTCTGATCTGTAGGTGTTTCAAGTCTTAAAAGAGCAATATCCTTTACCTCATCGTAATCTACAACAAAAGCATTAGAATAATCATCCTGTTCAAAATATATCCTCATTGTTAAGTATCCATCGCCAAATTCTGAATCCTGATATATTTTTTGCCCCATATCTGTGTCAATATATTTCTGGCATACGTGCCAGTTTGTCATAATATACTCTGCCTTGTCACCTTTTTTTCCAACTACAAAACCGGTTCCTCCATTAAGCCAGTCGTCATACGTATTACTTTTTAGGTGTACTATCACTTTAACAACGCCGTCTCTTACTTCATTTTTGAATTCCGCACTCGCTTTGAGTGCAGGTAAAGCCACAACTGAAACTGCCATAGCCACAGCACAAATTGCAGAGCCAATACGGCTTAATAATCTTATCTTCATCATTAATTTCCTTCTTTCATTATTTTAATAACACGATACTAAAAGTGCCGTGTAATTATCCTGATTGGGCTTCTGGATAGTCTGAATA
The DNA here is from genome assembly GCA_902780505.1 of uncultured Ruminococcus sp. GTDB lineage: Bacteria > Bacillota > Clostridia > Oscillospirales > Ruminococcaceae > NK3A76. The sequence continues at coordinate 88,888 of CACZFN010000017.1, forward strand.
GCTTCATCTATATCCTTTGCGATCTCTTGTACATTGCCGCCCTCGAGCATTGTGAGCAGTGCGCCCTCACCGAGCACGCCGCCGACACCGTCTGAGCAGGCAAGCACTATATCCCCGCGCCTAAGCGGTATCGGGTGTGCGCTGTAATCCACCGTCAGCTCACCGTCCATGCCGAGAAAGCTTGTAAGTGCCTGCGCTTCGGCGTCCTCACGCGGGCCGTTTATATCAAGCTCGCCGTCCCTTATGTTTTCAAGGTAGCGCTGATTGCAAAGGTTATGCTCAACATTCAGCCTTATAAGCCTGCCGCCGCGGTAAAGGTAAAGAAAGCTGTCCCCTGCGCTTGAAAAATACAGCTTATCCTGATAGAACACACAAAAAACCGCTGTGCTGCCGCCTCCCCCGCCGAGGATTGAAAGCACCTCGTCTGATGCGGCATAAAGCCCGTTTCCAAGCTGCCTGCCGATATTCCCGCTAAGGTCAAGGGCGGAAAATGTCCTTCTCAGGCTTGCAATAGCTGTTTCAGAAGCCACCTTGCCGTCCTTCATTCCGCCCATACCGTCGCATACGCATATCATAAGCCCGCTTTTAAGATATTGCTCACGGCTCAAAGCATTTGCAAGTGTAAAGGAATCCTCCTGCCGCTGTCTTCTGCCCAGGCCCTGTAAATTAGCCACCTGATATTGCAGGCTGTCATCAAATCCGGTAAGCGGCGAAAGAGTTCTCTGATTATCGCTCAGCATAGTTTAAATCTCCGTAATTTATTTTTTGTCTTTCCATGTAAAGTTATCGTCGCAAAGCGGAACAAACATAAACTTGCCCTCGCCGAACTCGATTATATCCCTTGATGTAAGCTTTGCGGGAACATAAACAGGTTCGTCATTTAAGTAGATAGTGTTCGTGCTCTCTGCGGGGATAAGGTGGAATGCGTTATGCTTTTCATCATAAGCAAGCCTTGCGTGGTTTTCCCTTGAAATCGTTGTGTCGCCCTTTATGCAGATATCCATTTTCTCAGACCTGCCGACAGTGTTGTTCTTGCCGTAGATACGGAAATCCTTGCCCTTTTCAGGTCCTTCGATACATACGAGCCATCCTACAACGGGTTCAAAATGCATCTTTTTCTGGAACACGCCCACTGTCTTGCCGATATCGGCAGAGCTTTCCTCCTTTTTCATGTAAGCCTGCGGTGCAACAGTTGAACCCACCTCGGAAATAGGCGGTATAACTGCGTTAGTTGCCGCAACTGTCTTGCCGACTTCGCTTGAAGCCGCAAAGTTGATAACGTTTGCCCCGCCGCTGCAATAAGGGCAGGTCGGGTACTGGTCTGTGTCATAAAGATGACCGTTTGCACATTCCTGTAATGCCATAGTTTTTTCCTCCTGTATGTTAATTATTTGATTTGGGTTGGCCGTTTTTATCAAAATCCTTATAGCAGTTCTTATAAGTATTATCTTCAAGCGCCATATAACTAAGCTCGAAGCCGCCGTCATCCAACGCTTCGACATACGGCGAGTATGCATCACTTGAGATCTTTTCAATACTAAATTTTTGGGTACTATTATTGAAATAATATAATGTATGACTTTTACTGCTGTCCATTACATCAAATATTATAGTATTATCAAATACATTCATGCTCTGTATCCAGCCGCCCGACGGAACAACACTTGATACATCATAATAGATAGGAGTTTTTGTTTCAAAATCGCTTTTAGCTATTCTGTCAATATAATGACCGTTTGTAGTGTTTCTTATATCATAAATATAATTATCATCACCAATAACAAATACGTAGCCGCCGTTTGAACCAGAGTATCCCTTTCCGCCGCTTGCAAAATTATCAGCCGGCTTTCTGAACACACCGGGATTTCCGTTTTTTCCTGTACTTATAAAATACAAATACCCGCCGTTGATAGTAAAATCATCAGAGCCTTTTATTTCATTCATGGTTTCTTCTTTTTCGTAATCACTTCTTCTTACACGGTAAAGTGTGCTTGTATCATAAATAAAGAAATAATCTGCCGTTATATATAAACGCTTAGCATTTGAAAAGGATTCAAGCCCTGATTCATAATAATTCTTATCGCCGTCATAGAAACATATCCTGCCGTCGTCTATATAGAAAAGTAAGCCGTCAACATAACAAAGATTGTATATATTCGTGCCTTTAAACAGCAATCCCGAGTCACTATGCATTTCAGTACGGCTATTGTCTGTCCAATAATTAACGTTTCCGCCAAGCACACAAACAGCGTCGTTGTTTATATTTCTTGAATAATTCCCAATCACTGACAGATCCCCGGACTTCTGCACTTCGGGGGCTTGTGTTGTAACGGGGGCTGTAGTCACCTCCGGTGCGGTGGTTATCAAATCGTCGGGCAGTGACAGGTCATCAACTTTTGTTGTAGTCACAGCAGGTGTTTCACTGTCATCAACTGCAACTACCGAACTGCTCTCGTCGTCGTCATCATCGTCATCATCTTTTTTAAGCAGAGAGGGTGTCAGTACAGCCGCACCTATTGCAGCTATCGCAAGCACAGCCGCAACCGCTATGCCGACTTTTTTGCCGCCGCCCTTTTTCACCTGTGCTGCGGGAACGCCCTTGTCAGCTGTCGGCGGGGTATCCCCCGAAGCTGTTGCAGGGATAACGGCTTCTTTTTTCTTTTCAGGTTCAATAACATTGTTCACAGGCTCGCTCACTGTCGCAACGGGAGCCGTCTTGCCCTCGTTTAAAAGCACCTTCTTGAACACCGCCATTGACTGGAAACGGTTCTGCGGCTGAACTTCAAGCGCCTGATAGAGTGCCTTTTCCTGATAATCGGTTATATCCACGCCAAGTGACGAGGGCGGGATAAGGTCGTCTTCATCAAGCCTGTCCACCGAATCAGGCGGGCGCTTGCCTGTTATCGCAAAGTAAAAGCTTGCCGCAAGGCTGTAGATATCCGTGTAAGGGCCCTGCCTGCCGCGCCTTGTGTACTGCTCTTTGGGGGCAAAGCCATGCTTTAGTATTACATCAAGGCTTCTGCTCTTATCGCCAAGGCTGTACCTTGCCGCACCGAAATCAAGCAGCTTTACCGTACCGTCATTGCAGATGTATATATTATCGGGGGTAACATCTCTGTGAACTATCCCCTTGCCGTGAACAGCGTCAAGTGCGTCCATTATCGGTATAAGCACCTGCTCGGCTTCCAAAACGGATATCTTGCCGCCTTTTCTTTTTATGTATTCATCAAAGCTTATGCCCTCGATAAAATCCATAACAAAGTAAGCTGTTCCGTTTTCCTCGAAATAGCTGTGTATCCTTACGATATTCTCGTTGCCGATAAACTGCGCAAGTGTCTGCGCTTCCTGTAGAAAGCTTTCCTTGCCGTACTCGTAATTTTCAGTTCTTTCACCGGGGTAGGCTATAACTTCGGTACCCTCACGGTAAGCAAGCGTATCGGGGAAGAATTCCTTTACCGCCACATTGCCGCCCGTTTTATGGTCAGTTGCCTTGTATGTTATACCAAAGCCGCCCTGACCAAGTACATCTTCAATAATATACTGCCCCGCAAGCACACTCCCTTTAGGCAACGCAAGCGGGTATTTTTCAGAAGTTTCCATTCGATCCACAGACTCCTTTACTCAAATATTAATAATTATAGCATATATATATATATATATATATATATAGAACTTTGTGTGAACAAAGTATTAACCAACACGATTTTTTCACCTATTTTATTATAAAATGTCAGTTTTTTAACCTTGTAAAAGTTTTGGCACTTTGCTGTAAACCTGTTTATGTAAACTATCACAAAATTTCCATTCATATTTTTTACAAAACGCTTATTTTGACTTGTTATATGAATGTAATCGTTGACAAAGAAATAAAAACGTGATATCATATTTGTAATAAAACAGTATGAAAGGGGCTGTAAGCTTTTGAGCGTTACAATAAAAGACGTTGCAAGGGAAGCGGGTGTTTCCGTCGCAACAGTATCAAGGGTGCTTAACGGAAGCGCCAACGTCAGTGAAGCTTCCGCAAAGCTTGTAAACGACACTATACAAAGACTCAACTACTCCCCCAACTTCCTCGGGCGCAATTTAAGGAAGCGGGAAACAAACGTAATACTCGTCATAATGCCGTCGTCGGAACACTCCCTTTACGGCAGTATAATATCAGGTATGCAGGATTACGCAAACAAGATAGGGTATGATATAATCTCAGCCGTGTCAAATTCCACTTCATTCGTTGAAGCAAGGCAGATGGATATGCTTTTCAACAAGACCGTTGACGGCGCCGTACTGCTCGGCACACAGTTTTCCGCCAAAGAGCTGAACGAAATGTCAAGGGGCTATAATATCGCACTTTGCTGTGAGGGCGTTGAGGGCGCTGATGTACTGACAGTCGCCGTAAATGACGAACAGGCAGGCTATGATGCCGCTAAAGCGCTTATCGACCTCGGCCATAAGAAGATAGCGCTTATAAGCGTAAATTCCGACGCAGTGTCCTCACGAAAGCGTGAAAACGGCTATATAAGGGCATTAAAAGACAACGGCATCGAGATACGTCAGGAATATATCTGGCATAACACATACGATTATATCAACGGCGCACTGGCTATGGAACAGTTTATGTCACTCCCCGACAGGCCGACAGCAGTGTTCGCGGTGTCAGACCTGCTTGCGGCGGCAGCTATCAGAAAAGCCACAGATATGGGGCTTTGTGTGGGTAAGGACGTTTCCGTCATGGGGTTTGACAATATCACCATGTGTGAAATGTTCATTCCGTCTATCTCGACAGTTGCACAGCCTTGCAGGAAAATGGGCGAGTTCGTCATCAAGAAGCTTATCGACAACATAAATTCCGATATCAAGGACGCCCATTATTATAACCTTGACCACGAAGTCATCCTGCGTGCTTCTACAGGCAGAAGGATCTCATAACGGCCGCGTAAACGTTTGCGTAAGGTTACACACGTTTTCATATACTTGTGAAGGGTTAATTTATTTATATGATTATTACAGCTGTAAACTTTTCCGCACCGCATTAAGTGTACTTTTATGTAAACCGATATGTGCGGTCATCAGGTACTTTACTCGCGTGGCAGGCGCCATTTCAGACGCAATTTTCAGTATATCTGTAAAAAGCATATAAGATCATAAGTGAACTTTCGTGCAAACACGTGTTGCCGGATTGTCAAAGAAAATAGACTATATCAACAAATCAATATGTCAAAAATTGTGCAATCAGCCAAAACTTTATTTCAAAAAGATATCAAACGGCCTAATTTCTTGACAACGATTACATTCTTTGCTATACTTATGTTTGGCAGGGTGTGCGGTGTACCGCTGTGCGCCCTTAAAACAAGGCAATAAACTTGAACTTATAAAAGCATTTAAAGAACGGAGGAACAAACTATGAAGAATCTGAAGAAAATTCTCGCGGGAACAATGTCAGTGCTTATGGCATTCGGCGCAGCTGCCTGCGGAAACAGCAGCTCAAGCTCAAGTGCGGAAGAATCCTTTGAGCCGCAGGTAGAAGTAAATGTTGATGCAAACACTATCGAAGCTATCCCCGACGGTGCTGAGAAAAAACTTGTGTGGATGTCCTACTTTGACTTAAACCCCTCAAAGACATCTCCCGAAAAGAGTACGGCTCTCACACTTTTCGAGTCAAAGGGCGGCTCTATCGAGTACACCAGGGTAACTTCACTCAATAAGTATGAAAAGCTTGCTGCCGCTATCATGAGTAAGCAGGTGCCCGATATATTCTGGTACGAACAGGGTATGACTTTTCCCTATAACGTTATTATGGGAATGTTCCAGCCTGTTGACGATATCGTTAATTTCGACGATCCGCTGTGGAGTGGCGTAAAAGGCACCGCTGACCAGTTCGTGCTCAACGATAAGCACTATGTTGCACCTATCAATATGCTCCCGCTTTCCGTAATGTGCTATGATAAGTCGCTTCTTGCCAAGGCAAACCTTGACGATCCGTATGAACTCTACGAAAATGGTGAATGGACATGGGATGCATGGTATGAAATGATGGAAGAATACTGTGCAAATTCTACAGAGGAAGAACCCCTTTACGGCGTAAACGGCTGGTTCGCACCTTTCTTCTACCATTCAACAGGCTCTACGCTCGTTCAGTATGACGCAGAAAAGGGCGAGTATTATAACAACCTGAGCGATCCTAACCTTGAACGTGCGGCCAACTTCCTTTCAAACATCAAGAAGAACGGCTACTATGATCCCGAGTGGATAGGCGGCGCGCCTGAGTGCTTCCAGAAGAATATCCTGTTCTACGCTATGGGACCGTGGGCTTCTATCGACAGCCATACGCCCAAGGAAGGTCAGGAATGGGGCATGGTCCCGATACCGAGAGATCCTAACACAGATACGCTCTATACATCTATAGATGTAAACGCTTATATGTGGGTAAAGGGTTCGACCAAGAAGGAAGCTGTAAAGTGCTGGCAGGAATGCGCAAGGATCGCATTTGTTGATGACGAGTATATCCAGACTGAAAGAGAAAAGTTTGATGTAAGCAACCCCTACTGGACAGATGAAATGTATAACGTTGCTTATGTTGACCTTATTTCCGATAAGTATACACAGGTATTTGATCCCGGCTACGGTATATCCACAAAGCTTTCGGATAACGATGCGGCTACAAACGATACTAAGGAAGCTTATGTTGCACTTACATACCGCGGCGTACTTACCGAAGACGAAGACGGCAACCAGCTCACATGGACACAGATCAGAGAGTCATACTCTAATATCTTTGATACAGAGATTGCCGACTTTAACAAGAAGCTTAAAGATTTTGTGGCTCAGGACAGCTGATAAAACTGAATATCATAAAGCGGCAGGAAAGACCTGCCGCTTTCAGTTTGCCGCAAAACCTTGTTTTTTTTGTGATACGCGCAAAACGAAGTGAAAACTCAAAGGCTGTCCACGCCCTATTTTGGGGACTTTTCCTGCTCACGAAGTAAGCAAGTGCTCCCAAACCCCTTCGGATATGCATTCTCAAAAATTACTGCTTTATCAACAGACTGAAAGCGGCAGGGACTTTTCCTGCCGCTTTTTTGTGCCGGATATGTAAATTTTTCGTTAAAACTGTCTGTTTTTGATTTTAAGGTCAATAATCCGGTGTGCAATGCGGAAAAGTTTGTGAAAATGCACAACGGCATACAGCGCTGAAAATGCTTGACAAACGGGAAAAATAAGTGTATAATATTGAAGTATGCTGATGTATTGTGCATTAGTGTATAAATCTATGAAAGGAGTGAGTATATGCCGACCTTTAACCAGTTAGTAAGAAAGGGCAGAAAGGACCTTGAAACAAAGTCCACCGCACCTGCACTTCAGAAGGGCTATAACTCTAAGAAGAAGATCGCTATCGACCAGAGCTGCCCCCAGAAGAGAGGCGTTTGCACAGCTGTAAGAACCGCTACCCCCAAGAAACCTAACTCAGCTATGAGAAAGATCGCAAGAGTACGTCTTACAAACGGCAACGAGGTAACTGCTTATATTCCCGGTATCGGCCATAACCTTCAGGAACACAGCGTTGTTCTTATAAGGGGCGGCAGAGTAAAGGACCTCCCTGGTGTAAGATATCACATCATCAGAGGTACACTCGACGCACAGGGCGTTGCCAAGAGAATGCAGGCAAGATCCAAATACGGCGCTAAGAGGCCTAAGGCTGGAGCTGCCAAGTAATAAGGATTACAAAAGCTCAAACAGTAAAAGACACAAACTCATTGTCGCGTAAAGCGAAGACCACAGTTTTTAATGTGGAGTGATTTATATATACATTATATAAACTCTGCGTGGAACTGACGGGGCTGTAAATAAGATTACAGAGCGAGTACCTGTGAATTCATTTTTTGTGAAGGAGGGAATTAAAGTGCCAAGAAGAGGCAGAGTTGCAAAGAGAGATGTTCTTACAGATCCTGTATACAATTCAAAGCTTGTTACAAGACTTGTAAATAACATAATGCTCGACGGAAAGAAGGGTGTAGCCCAGAAGATCGTTTACGGTGCATTTGAGATCGTAGAGGAAAAGACAGGCCGCCCCGCACTCGAAGTATTCGAGGAAGCAATGAACAATATCATGCCTGAGCTTGAAGTCAAGGCTCGCCGTGTCGGCGGTGCTACTTATCAGGTACCTATGGAGGTTAGACCTGAAAGAAGACAGACACTCGGACTCAGATGGATAACAAAATTCTCAAGAGAGAGAAACGAAAGAACAATGAAGGAAAGACTTGCAGCTGAAATACTTGATGCTATCAACGGTGTAGGCGGCTCATGCAAGAAGCGTGACGAAACACACAGAATGGCAGAAGCTAACAAGGCTTTCGCACACTACAGATGGTAATCGGGAAGGAAAGGTAAGTAATTTATGGCAAGAGAATGCTCGTTACAGGATACCAGAAATATCGGTATCATGGCACATATCGATGCCGGTAAGACAACTACTACAGAACGTATCCTTTTCTATACCGGTATCAACCACAAGATCGGTGAAACACACGACGGTGCGTCTACAATGGACTGGATGGAGCAGGAAAAGGAAAGAGGTATCACGATCACTTCCGCTGCTACTACCTGCTATTGGAACAAGCACAGACTTAACATAATTGACACACCAGGACACGTTGACTTCACAGTTGAGGTTGAAAGATCTCTGCGTGTACTTGACGGTTCTGTAACAGTCCTTTGTGCTAAGGGCGGTGTTGAACCGCAGACTGAGACCGTTTGGCGTCAGGCTGATAACTACAAAGTACCGAGAATGGTATATGTAAACAAAATGGATATCATGGGCGCGGATTTCTATAACGTTATGCGTATGCTCCATGAAAGACTTAAAACTAATGCTGTTGCTATACAGCTGCCTATCGGCGCTGAGGACGACTTCAAAGGTCTTATAGATCTTCTTGAAATGAAAGCTTATATCTATACAAACGACCTCGGCACAGATATCCAGGTAACTGATATTCCTGATGATATGAAGGATAAGGCTGAAGAATATCGTTCCATACTTCTCGACGCTGTCGCAGAACAGGACGAGGAGATCATGGAAAAATACCTCGAGGGCGAAGAACTCACTATCGAGGAAATCAAGAAGTGCATCAGAAAGGGTACTATAGCTAATACTTTCGTTCCTGTATGCTGCGGTACTTCTTACAGAAACAAGGGCGTTCAGAAGCTTCTTGACGCTATCGTTGACTATATGCCCGCACCTACTGATATCGAGCATATCAAGGGCATAAACCCCGAAACAGGCGAAGAATGTGAAAGACCTTCCTCCGATAACGAGCCTTTTGCAGCTCTTGCATTCAAGATCGCTACAGATCCGTTCGTTGGTAAGCTCTGCTTCTTCAGAGTATATTCGGGCGTGCTTAAAGCAGGCAGCAACGTTTATAATGCATCTAAGGATAAGAGCGAGAGGATCGGCAGAATACTCCAGATGCACTCCAACCACAGAAAGGATATCGAGGAAGTCTATGCCGGCGATATCGCAGCTGCGGTAGGTCTTAAAAATACAACTACAGGTGATACGCTCTGCGACGAGAATAACCCTGTAATACTTGAATCCATGGAATTCCCCGAGCCTGTTATCCAGCTCGCTATCGAGCCTAAGACTAAGGCAGGTCAGGAAAAGATGGGTATCGCACTCTCCAAGCTTGCTGAGGAAGATCCTACTTTCAGAACATGGACAGACGAAGAAACAGGACAGACGATCATCGCAGGTATGGGCGAACTTCACCTTGAGATCATTGTTGACAGACTTATGCGTGAGTTTAAGGTAGAGGCTAACGTAGGCGCTCCTCAGGTTTCTTATAAGGAAACTATCAGAAAGAGTGCAGATGTTGACCATAAGTACGCTAAGCAGTCAGGCGGTAAAGGTCAGTACGGTCATGTTAAGATCAAAGTTGAACCTAACGAAAGCGGTAAGGGCTACGAGTTTGTAAATAACGTAGTCGGCGGCGCTATCCCGAAGGAATATATACCCGCAGTTGATGCAGGTATCAGGGGCGCAATGGAAGCAGGCGTGCTTGCTGCTTACCCCGTTGTTGACGTAAAGGTAACACTTTATGACGGTTCTTACCATGAAGTCGACTCCTCAGAAATGGCATTCAAGATCGCAGGTTCAATGGCGTTCAAGGAAGCTATGGCTAAGGCAGATCCTGTAATACTTGAACCTATCATGAAGGTCACAGTAATTGCCCCGGATGACTATATGGGTACTATCATAGGAGATCTTAACTCCAGACGTGGCCAGATACAAGGTCAGGAAACAAGAAACGGCACTGCACAGGTAGACGCACTTGTTCCGCTTTCCGAAATGTTCGGCTACTCAAATGACCTGAGATCCAAGACACAGGGCAGAGGCAACTATACAATGGAACCTCACAGCTATATCGAGCTGCCTAAGTCACTTCAGGAAAAGATCGTTGCTACAAGAAGCAAGAACTGATTTTTCAGAAAAAAATACTAAAAAATTCCGGTAATCTATTGCAAAATCTATTTATATCTGTTATAATAGAATTACGTTAAAATTTACCGTAAATTTATTTAAGGAGGAATATTCCAATGGCAAAGGCAAAATTTGAAAGAAACAAACCCCACGTAAACATCGGTACCATCGGTCACGTTGACCATGGTAAGACAACCCTTACAGCAGCTATCACAAAGACACTTGCTTTGCAAGGTCTTGCTGAGAAGAAGGATTATGCTAATATCGACTCTGCTCCTGAAGAGAGAGAGAGAGGTATTACAATCAACACAGCTCACGTTGAGTATGAAACAAAGAACCGTCACTATGCACACGTTGACTGCCCCGGACACGCAGACTACGTTAAGAACATGATCACCGGTGCTGCTCAGATGGACGGCGCTATCCTCGTTGTTGCTGCTTCTGACGGCCCTATGGCTCAGACAAGAGAGCACCTTCTCCTTGCTCGTCAGGTTGGCGTTCCTGCAATCGTTGTATTCATGAACAAGGCTGACCAGGTTGACGATGAAGAACTCCTCGAGCTCGTTGAGATGGATATCCGTGAACTCCTCGACAAGTACGAGTTCCCTGGCGATGAAACACCTATCATCAAGGGTTCTGCACTTGCTGCTCTTGAAGCTCCCGACGATCTTAGTGATCCCGCTTACAAGCCGATCCTTGACCTTATGGACGCTGTTGACGAGTTCATTCCTACACCTGAGAGAAAGGCAGACCTTCCTTTCCTTATGCCTGTTGAAGACGTATTCACGATCACAGGCCGTGGTACAGTTGCTACAGGTAGAGTTGAAAGAGGTCAGCTCAATATGTCTGACGAAGTTGAGATCATTGGTCTTACAGAAGAAAGAAAGAAGACTGTTGTTACAGGTATCGAAATGTTCAGAAAGCTTCTTGACTATGCAGAAGCAGGCGACAATATCGGTGCTCTCCTCCGTGGTATCCAGAGAACAGAGATCGAAAGAGGTCAGGTTCTTTGCAAGCCCGGCAGCATTCACCCCTATACAAAGTTCAGCGGTCAGGTTTACGTACTGAAGAAGGAAGAGGGCGGCCGTCATACTCCTTTCTTCAACAACTACAGACCTCAGTTCTACTTCAGAACAGATAACGTAGCTATGGATGTTGAGCTTATCACTCCTATCGCTATCGAAGAAGGCCTCCGTTTCGCTATCCGTGAGGGCGGCAGAACAGTAGGTTCAGGCGTTGTTACAGGTGTTAGAGACTAATTCTTTCTGATACTGAACACACTATAAAAAACAAAAATACCGCCGCTCGCTAAACGGGCGGCGGTTTGTTGTAACTGAAAAGTAAGCTGCGCCAAAGTCATAAAGACTTTGGCGCAGCTTTTTATGCTATCTTTTGTTCTATATATCTTCATCAAAGAAGTGTATGCTGTAAACGTTATTGTCGGGTGAATTGTAACTGATATAATACCCCGCTGTGCCGCCGTCAGCTGAGCGTACCCTGTAAAGCCTGCATACATCACGGTCAGTCGTAAGGGCTTCATCAGATACAACACCCTTGTACTGCCCGTCAAGGTCATAGCTGCCGGAACTTAGTTCCTCCCCCTCTATATACATAAGAGCCGGTGATACCGCCGCCCTCGCTTCCTCCTCTTTCTGGCTGATAAGAGCATCACATCCCGTTATCATCATGCCCATACTGCTTGATAAAAGCTTTGTTCCCTCTGTGGCTGAGGCAAATATTTTCTGTGCGCTTTTTTCCTCAGCGGCAGAAGTCTCGGGAATAGATATTTCAAACATATAATGATAACTCTGCTCTCCGTAATCCCCGCTGCCTGATATGATATGAAGCTGAACAGTCCTGCCTGAGAGGATATTATCAGGTCTGAGCCGTATTATCATCCTGCTAAGACCTTCTGTACTCACTTCAAATGTTTCGGGCGTGCCGAGCAAACTTATTTCCTCACCTGTGTCTTTAAGGTACGCTTTTATAATGAGATCGCTGTTTAAATTTTCCACCATTCCGAGCGATACCGAAGTTTCCCTGAACAGCGCATACATATTCACACCGTCAGTAATGATCCCGTCACAGTCGATATCTACGCTCTTGACATATGATTTCTGGCTGTTGTTTTCTGCCTGCCTCAGTACCGCCTTGTCAGTCAGGTCGCTGTCATCAGGTATATGAAATTCAGGGGTTCTTGTAATGTACCGTGCTGCGCCGCCACTGTAATAACAGCCTGTCAGCTGATATGCGGCATTCTGATCTATGGGGTAAAGTGCCGATCTGTTTGAAAGATATGCGCTTACTGTGTCGTAGCTGTCGTTTTTCTCTGATTTGTCAGCATATGCCTGCCTGATCCTTATGTCGTAATGATACCTGCCCGAATACTGCCCCGCTTCATCATCAGTTATGACCGTATCAAGCCCTTTATCGGTGAGCAGTATATGCGTATCTACAGTAAGTTCATTAAAACGCATCATAAGTTCTTTCCCGAGGGTTATGTCTACCCGTAAAAACTGCGCCATAAAACCTTCGTAAGATGTGACCTCGACTTGCTTTTCCACCTGAGTGCCCGTCTGACTGTCCACGACCGAAACATATGTCGAAAACATTCTCGCTATGTCCTTAGTGTCAACTGAAGTGCCTGTATTGTCAAGCCGTATCAGCAGTGAGATCTTCTTGTCCGACAGAATATACCCGTCACACTCTGCACTGATCTCATTGAGTTCACCTGCTTTTATCCTGCCAAGATCCCCCTTTAGCATATCAGAAAAGCTTTCAGGGCAGCCCGTCATGTCTGTGAGTTTTGTGCAGCAGTTCTTATTGTTATACTGGTCAAAAAGCTTTGTGACAGCATAATCATTTGATTTCGGATAGTAAGCCGAGATCTTCTGCTTTATCGTAAGTTCCTTTCTGGCATCGGGATCTGAAACTTGTGTAGGGGCGGGTTCATAAGGCGGTATCATTTCGTCATTGCTTGTGTGAAGTATCAAAAATCCGCCGGCACCTATCCCAATTGCTATAGCCGCCACTGCTGCCGCCTTTATCGGGCTCAGGCTCTTTACTGCCGCTGTGCCTGTTCTGCCTGCGGGTATTTTTCTTGCACGTTCCTTCCATTCATCAGGGGTAGTATAAGCATTTACTATGTTCATTTTCTTCATTTCGGGCTAACCTCCTTTCTCAAGCTCTTTTTTAAGCCTTTCTCGTGCACGTTTGAGCTGTGAACGCACAGTGCTTTCCTTCTGTCCGGTTATCTCGGCTATCTCCCTCGTGGAATAACCGACATTTACATATAAATGCAGAACATTCCTGTACTTTTCGGGCAGCGAAAAAACTATCTGTATCAGTTCACTTTCCTGCGCTGTATCAAACGGCATGGTTATGTCATCAATGCTTACAAACTTGTGTTTCAGCTTAAAGCGCAGCATGGATTTGCATTCGTTGTACGCTACCTTTGCAAGCCATTTGCCTGTGTCATCAGGCGGCTTCTTCTTTAGCTGCATATAAAGACTCTCAAAGCAATTAAGATACGCTTCCTGAGCATCTATCATATTCCCTAAGGAAACGATACATATTCTTGTGACCATATCCGAATATTCGTCGATAGCCGACTGAAAGGTTTCGTTTATGCTGTTTTCACCCAATATGTATCACCTCCGATAAAAACCCTCTATATATAAAGACGCTTCAAAACGTCAAAAAGTTGCATAGTGATAAAATTTTTTTTCATTGTATGTGTCATTTTTTTGTTTGTAAATAATTTGTTAAGCCGCTTGACGAGGCTTTGATTACGTGTTATAATGAAAGGCTACATTAACAATAATACGGAGGGGATCAATAATGAATTTCGATCAGCTGCTTTTTTCTGAGTTAAGGCTCGCGGCCATTTCAAACGGCAAGAATACAACAGATGATAACGCCATCACAAAGGCTATGACTGTCAATGAAGAACTTATAAATATCGGCTATACACTGTCCCCTGCGGATATAGTAAGACTTTCAAAATCGCCCGACCTGAATTCCTTTGCCGCAAGGATAAGGGAATACGCAGGTGATGTCAAGGCAAAGCCTATGTACCCCGATTTTCCTTCACAGGTAATGGCTATGGATGATGCTGTTTTCCGCTTTCACCAGTTAGTGCACTATATGTCTACTTACGGCGTGGAGTTTTTTACGGGGCAGAGGGTTTTCAAAGGCTGGCTGCCCGAAGTAACTGACACTCAAAAGAGTGAACCCGACACTGCGCTTGTTGAAGCTAAGGTCATATCCCTTATAGGTAAGGGTGAAAAGTATATCCTGCCCTATAAGAGGATACTTTCAAAAACCGAGCGTATGAACGATAAGGAGAGCATGATAGTCCTCGGGTGTATCGCACATTTAACCCCTGAAGAACTTGCGGGCGTCAATATCACATTCAAGCAGAATATGCTTTATGTGTTCAATGCCATATTTACCAGTGAAGAACTTGAAAGTAAAGCTAAGCTTGAACTTCTGTTCACACTGTGCCAGCATACAGGTGATGTGTGGAAATGTATGGATTACGCCCTCACCCGCACAGGCTACCATTTCAGGACTTCTCAGAAAAGGCTTATCGTAAAGCTTCTTGAAAAATATCCTCTCACGGATTTCAAGGCAAACCTTATCCTTTCAAACAAAAAGGGTGAACGTACCCTGCTTATGCTCAAATATATCGACTTCAACGAATACTGCCGAAGCAAACCGTTTAAAAATGCCGTTGCTGATTTCAGAAGCGGCAAGCTCAGATCGTGGGAATCCCGCGCTAAGTTTTTAGCTGAAAGCGGACACGAGCAGACACTTGAATACTACTCACAAAGGCCCGGTATGATGCTCAGAAGCCTTACATACCTTCTGCGCCGCGGCTTCAGGGCAGATGATATCTACGATACACTTTACCCACACTCAGCCGAACTTAAAGCGCAGACACTTGTAAGACTTGCTTCCTTCTTTTCCCGCCCCGCTGACCTTTGGGAAAATGACGAAAAGTATAATGAAGCACTTGTTTTAAGCATTATGATCACCTACCTGCTTGCGGGCAGGCTAAGCGCAAATAAGACTCCCCTGCGCGGCAAAAAGGTCTATGTTGACGCAAAAGACTTTGACCTTTCGCTGTCTGAAATAAGGGTGACAAACAAGTCCTCAGAGGGCGGCTATATACGCTCGGGGCTTGCTTATAAGATACCCGATAACGCAAAGGCTATACGCTTCTTTATCTACTGGAACGACACAACCAGGGTAGATGTCGATCTGCACGCATCAGCCTTCTCGACTGACGGTCAGCAGATCCAGGTCGGCTGGAACAGCAATTTTAGATCGGGCGCGCTCGTTTTCAGCGGGGATATCACCCATAGTGACGCTGCGGAATATGTCGATATTGACCTTGAAAAAGCCCGTCAGACGGTTTCCACAGTCTGCACTAATATCAACCTGTTTTCGGGCTACCCGACATTCAGCGAAATAGACGAATGCTTTGTCGGCGTAATGGCAGTAGATAAAACAGGTACGAATATAAAGCTCTATGATCCCAAAAACTGCTTTTTTACACACTACCTTACAGGTAAGTACAAAACAATAAACTACGGCTTTATCGACATTAAGAACCGTGTAATAGTTTTTGACGGCTTTGAGGGCAATGGCGATTATTACGAAATGCCCGAGCACAGCTGCGGCTTTTCTGTCGAAAACTACCTTGATATACTTTTTCGTGTCCAGCGTGTCATAAAAGTCGATTCGCCCGAAAAAGCTGATGTTACCCTTGTTATGGGCAAACCCTCGGGCGATAAAGAGATAAGCCTTATCGACAATAATTTCTTTATGGAAGCCCTTGACGAAAAGGCTGAAAAATGATATAATATCTGTGGGCAGGCGTTTGCGCGCCTTTAGTCAGCATACTTTTATCAGAAGGCTATTCCGCCTGGAATAATCTACTCGGCGCTGCAAGCCATAAGCTGTCAGATAGCCTGTCCTGCCGATATTTATATCGGTAACGGTGATAAGCGTATACCCGCACGCTTTACAGCATACTTTTAATACACCGGTCTTTGTATTAGTGCGGGTGTGTTTGCTGTATAATAGCTTATCATTATTCCTGTAAGCGTTGCCTGGCGGTTAATTATTTGTGACTTCCTTTTATGTATGGATTTTTATGAGAGCGATAGGTGCGGCCAATAAAAAACGGGCCTGAACTCACCCAAGTGAGCCGAGGTCAAAAAACACAGGCCGGCAAAAACACCTGTCGTTCGGTATACCGCCTTGTTCAGCCTGTCACATAATTGCTTGCAGGAAAAAACCGACAAGCGTTTCGCGCGTTTTTTTGTACGGGGATCGTACTGATGACATCCTTTTATCCACCATCTTTTAAATGGGAACGCCGGAGTAAGTCATTAAATAGCTTGTCGCACGTAAAAACAGTGCCGAGGGCAGAAATGCTCTCGGCTTTTTAGTTTTACAAAAAATATCCTTCCGCTGTCGCAGAAGGATATTTCTGGAGCTGGTAGCCGGACTCGAACCGGCGACCTGCGCATTACGAATGCGCTGCTCTACCAACTGAGCCATACCAGCAGCTGTTCAACTTATTTATTATATCATGTTTTACTGCTTTTGTCAAGTGTTTTTCGCCCCGCAGCATACTGTCTGCGGGGCATTTATATTATATTAGCTTTCGCTCGTCACAGTATTCGCAAACAAGCAGACTCTCGCTGCCCTTGAAGTAATGCGGCAGATAAAGCTCATGATTGGTGATGCAATTCGGGTTGTCACAGCTTATCCCCTTGTGCTTCCTGCCTATGACAAGCGGCAGACTCTTGCCATTGTCCTTTGATTCAAGCATAGTAAGGATAAGCGCCATTCTTACGTACATTCCGTACTTTGCCTGCTTGAAATAAAGCGCACGCTCATCATCATCGACCTCCATAGCTATCTCGTCTACTCTCGGCAGCGGGTGAAGTATCACAAGGTCATGCTTTGCCGCTTCAAGCTTCCTGCGGTCAAGAATATAAAAGCCCTTCTGTGCGAGGTAATCCTCCTTTGATGCAAACCTTTCCTGCTGTATTCTTGTCATATACAATACATCAAGTTCGGGCATAGCTTCATCAAGGCTTGTGACCTCACGGAATTCAAGTCCCGAAGCAGTAAGTATATCTTTTATATATACCGGCAAAGCAAGCTCGGCAGTAGATATCAGTACAAACCTGTTATTCTTAAAGCAGGACATTGCCTTTATAAGCGAATGTACAGTCCTGCCGTTTTTAAGATCACCGCAAAGACCTATCGTCAGCCCTTCAAGTGTTCCCTTTTCTTCTTTCAGTGTAAGCAGGTCAGTAAGCGTCTGCGTCGGGTGAAGATGCCCGCCGTCACCCGCATTTATTACAGGACATTCCGCAGTCAGCGCCGCCGCTTTTACTGAACCCGCCAGCGGGTGACGCATAACAAGTATATCCGAATATGTAGAAACTATCTTTGTCGTGTCCTTTAGGTTCTCCCCCTTTGCTACGGAAGATGTTGCAGGGTTGTCAAATCCGATAATGGTCCCGCCGAGCCTCAGCATTGCCGTCTGAAACGACATCTGCGTTCTTGTCGAGGGTTCATAGAAAAGCGTCCCCATTATCCTGCCCTTGCAGCTTTCCATATAGCGCTCAGGCTCTTTGATGATACCGTGTGCCCTTTCAAGCAGCGAAAGCCACCAGTCAACAGGGTAATCATTAAGGTCAATAAGGTTTAAGAATTTATTGTCAGCCGCCATATTTATACCGTCCTTTGCTTACCGAATTCTTTCATCTGTATTATTATACCACACAAGGGCACATATTTCAATAGCCCGCAAAAAATTTTACACACCTCCGCTGATGTTGACGGACCGCCCTGAAAGTGCTATAATAATACTACAGCCATATTTTGTAAGGGAGGTATTTTCATCATGCCTGGACTTTTCAAAAAACGCCCGTCCCAAACCCCTGCTGTATGCGGGGGCACTAACAGGACAATTGACGAAAACGCACCCAAAAATATAACCTCGGAAATAATCACCTGTTTTGATGTCCGTTCAAAGCTGCCTTATGATATAAACAATAAAGCTGCTGACAGGCTGTCTTATATAGCCGCTTTTGCAGCAAAGTGCAGTTTTGGTACTCTTGTCTGCCTTCAGAAAGAACAGAACTTTGAAAAAAGCACCTCCGCCTCCGGCTTTTTTGTCGTAAAGGAGGATATTCTCACTCCCCTTGCCCTTTTAGTTAAAAAGCACAATATCGCCTTAAAAAATGGCTTTCATTCCTTTACAAGTGGTCTGCCGCAGAACTTCGGCGGGGATATAAACATATTATATGAAAGCGGAGAAAAGATAAGCATATCTGACAATCAGACATCCGTCCTTTCCCGCCCCGCAGCAGAGGATATCTGTCAGGTGTTTGAAAAAGCTATGTCCGGTGAGTGTGCTGTGCTCCCCGGTGCTGACAGTATCAGTGATATTCTTTTTGAAGAAAAGTCCCCTGACGGCAGCTTTTCCCGTATTTTATTCAGAACAGACGGCTCGACAGGCGTCGTGATCGAAGACAGCCGCTATCAGGATCAGACATCATACCATAATGAAAAACCCGCAGATATCGAAAAAACGCAAAAGATCCTTTCGCTTGTATCACAAAGCAGCATACTCGCCTGGGCGGGACTGCCTGAGAGAACTGCCAGGGCAAGCAGTGACAAGACACTTACATTCACCTTTAATGACGGCAGCAGTATAGTCGTCAGCAATAATACCCTGCTGCCCCCGAAACTCTCAGCTGCGTTTTTTAATATCCAGCTTGAAATATCTAAAGTTTAGGAAGGCTTTTTATGCAGCAGGAAAATACAGATAAACGAATATATATCTTAAATGAAGAAAAACCCGCCAAGGCTGTGATATCCCTCGGTGTGCCGCTTATAGCGGGGATGTTTATAATGGTTCTGTATAATCTGGTCGATACTTATTTTATAGGCCTTATGCATGACGATTATAAGCTTGCCGCCGTAAACCTCGCTTACCCGATAATGATGATATCCGCAGCGGTATCAAACATAGTAGGTTCAGGCGCTTCATCACTTATAGCACGCCGCCTTGGTGCGCAAGACACAAAAATGGCTGAACACACACTTACAGTATCCTTCCTTCTCACCGCTGTAAACAGTGCTGCCGTCACGACCGCAGGGCTTGTCTTTTTGCAAAGGATAGTAAGGATGCTCGGTGCCAAGCAAAACACCCTTGCCTACACTGCCGACTATACACGTATTATTCTGATCGGCAGTTTGTTTACCATAGGCAGCCTTACAGTAGGCGCATTGCTGCGAAGCGAAGGCTCTGTAAAGCTCTCTGTTGCCGGTATGATAACGGGAACTGTCGCTAATATCATTCTTGATCCGCTGTTTATATTTGTTTTCGATATGGGTGTCAGCGGTGCTGCAGCGGCAACAGTCATCGGCAACGCATTAAGCCTTGCCGTATCACTTTTCTTCTACCTGAAAGGCAGGACGATACTCCGCCCGCGCCTTAATTATATCCGCCCGACAAGGGATATCGTAAAAGACATATACTTTGTCGGACTTCCCGCTTCCCTTGAAACCCTGCTGACCTCCGGGGCGTATATAGTAAACAATAACCTTGCCGTTTCCTATGGCGAGCTTACTGTTACAGCTGTAGGTGTAGCCCAGAAGATAATGACACTCGGCAACTATATCTATCAGGGCTTTGCATCAGGCACTCAGCCGTTAATGGGCTATAACTTCGGCGCCGGGAATTATAAGCGTATGCTGTCAGTCCTTCGTGCAGGCGTTATTGTCGTAAGCCTGACAGAGCTTGTGGTTATGGCGGTATACGGCATTTTTGCACCTTACCTTATAGGTGCTTTTTCAAAAACGGGTGAAGTCATCACCCTCGGCGCAAAGGTACTGCGTACTATAATGTTCGTTCTCCCCTTTGCAGGGGCAACATCTATGTGCCGGATGTCCTTTCAGGCAATGGGCAAACCGGGATCTGCATTTATTATCACACTTATAAGGCAGGGATTTCTGTACGTGCCGCTTCTGCTTTTGCTTGATCGCCTGCTCGGCTTTAACGGCATGATCTGGGCACAGCCCATCACCGAGGTCATAATGATGTGTTTTTCCGTAGCTTTGCTAAGCAGGACTATTATTTCATATCAGCGCAAAAACAAATAAATCACCCCCGAATATAAGCGCAGCAGCGATATAGGAGTATTTGAATAGCCAAGTTCTGTGTTCGCTGCTGCTAAAAGAAGAAAGAATAAAGAATAATAAAGGTGTCCGCTTTGCGGACAGGTATTAAAAAAATCGCCGAAGGCGATACCTTCATTATTATTTCTTATTTATTAGTAACGCAAAGACACTTCTGCCGTGATACAGCAGAAGTGTCGGATATAAAACTTCTATATTGCGCCTGCGCATACTTCGGGGGTTGATATCTTTGCCTGCAAAAGTCATTATCCTTTGCTTTTTTCTTTCTGCGCTGTGCCCTTTCCCTTTACAAGAACAGCCGTGAACAGTATGCCTCCGTCAGTGTTCTTTGCGCTTATGCTGCCCTTGTGGGCAAGCACTATCGCCTTTGCGATAGAAAGCCCTATGCCGCTTCCGCCTGTTTCACGGGTGCGTGAACTGTCCTCACGGTAAAACCTGTCAAAAAGCTTTGGCAGGCTTTTTTCATCAATAGGTTCTCCTTTGTTGAATACACAAAGCCTTACCTCCCTGCCCTGTTTTTTTAGCGAAAGCTTGATAGTGCTTCCTTCGTCTGCGTATTTCACGGCATTCTCGGTAAGTATGCTTGTCAGTTCCCTCACCGACGCTTCATCACCCGTGAAAATAAGTCCCTCCTCAACATCAAGTGTTAAGTCCTTGTTCTTTGACTTTGCAAGGGTTATAAAAGGCTCTGCTGTGTCTATCACGGCATCTGATATGTTAAAATCGGTTATAACAAGTTCGCTTTTTACCTCGTCCTCCATTTTTGCAAGCTTTAAAAGCCTTGCTACAAGCTCTGAAAGCCGCTTTGTCTGGTTCTTTATACTGTCAAGCCATTCGTTCTCGCCGCTTAGCATCTCTATCACTTCGGTGTTTGCCGAAATAATTGCAAGCGGTGTTTTTATCTCGTGCCCCGCATCTGTTATAAACTGCTTCTGGCGTTCCATATTTTCAACCATAGGCTTTATAGCCCTGCGCGAAAATACTGCTACAAGTACAGTGACCACTATAAGTGATGCAAACGCTACCAGACATGATATCATCAGAAAACTCTGCGCTGTTGATATGTCGGAATTAAAATCAACAACTATAACGAGCTTCCCGTTGTCATTATCTGCAATAAGGTATTTGTAGTTGTCAAGGTATCCTGTTTCTTTTTCAAGGGCAAGTATCTCCTCGGCAAACTTCTTGGCTTCCTTTGCGGAAAGCGCCGCTATGTGGCTTGTGTTTATCTGGGTTATTTCGTTTTTTTCGTTTGTCTTTACCGTGAAAAACCTTGTGCTGTAGCGCATTTCAATATCAACTTCACCCGGACCTATAACTGAACTGAGTTTCCTGCTGCTCCCTCCCCTTGATGATGAAGTGCTCTGCTCTGAATGGCTGTCAGGCATCTCGGGCGGTTCGCCGTCGGGCTTTGATGAGGGGGAAACATTGTATCTCTTTTTAAGGCTCGGATCTGTCATCTCGATAAAACTGCCCCCGCCCGCTGAAAGTTCAGAAAGCAGTGTGTCGGCGCGTTTGTCAAGGTTGTAGAAATTTATCCCGTTGATCAGAACTACTATTATAAGCTCAACTATAAACAAGGATATCACAACAATAAGTACAAGCTTGCGCCTTAATTTTCCAAACATAATTTCTCCCTTATCATGTCTTCTTTTCGAGCGTGTATCCCGCGCCCCTTACCGCCTTGATGTTTATATCCGCATCAAGCTGTGTCAGCTTTTTTCTCAGGTATGATATGTATACCCATACAACATTTATCTCGCTCTCGCTGTCATAGCCCCAGATCTTTTCCATAAACCTTTCTGTCGAAATAAGCACATTCGGGTTGTTCATAAGCATTTCAAGCATCTGGAACTCCTTGCTCGCAAGTCGCAGGCTCCCCTTTTTGGTGCAAAGCTCAAATGTCGAACGGTTAAGCGTAACATTTCCCATTTGCAGGTCATTCGGCGCTATCTCCGACTTTCTTCGGCACATTGCCCTTATCCTTGCTAAAAGTTCACCCATTGCAAACGGCTTTGTAAGGTAATCATCCGCCCCCGCATCAAGGCCTTCTATCCTGTCATCAACATCACTCTTTGCTGTCAGGAACAAAACAGGTGCCGCTATCCCTTTGGCTCTTAGATTTTTCAGCACATCAATGCCGTTCATTTTCGGCATCATTATATCAAGCACAATGCAGTCATAATCATCAGCAAGGCCGTAATTGTAAGCGTCCTCGCCATTGTAAACGGCATCTACATAGTAATGGTTATGCTTGAGCACAGCACTTATCGCGTTAGCCATTTCCTTTTCATCCTCTGCCAGGAGTATTTTCATATCAGTTTCCCTCTTTCTGTGAACTGCTGTCAGCCTGTGAGCTGTCATCAGCCTTTTTCATTTTTGCAGGCGGGGTTTCAAGCCCTGTGTCGCCCGTTTCCTCCGCTTTCTTTGCAAGGTCATCTGCTATAGCTTCAAATACTTTTACGTCACGGTCAAAGTTTTTCTGCATTTCTTCCTCTGAATCCTGCAATGTCTTTACAGGCCTGCGCATTGCAAGCACAACATCATAAGGCATTGATTCATACTTTATCTCGTTTGCAAAGAACTTGAAGTTGAGCGAAAGCCCGTTTTCTGTCATATACTTGTTATCGGGGTAGTCTTTGGGGAAGTCCTTGTACATCACCCCCAGGAAATCGGGATCGGTATTTGAATCAACTATCATAAAAAGATTATCCGCCGTCTGAAGCTGTGCAAGCGCCTTTGCCTGATTTGAAGTCTGCGACATATCCGAACTGTTCGGGTTAAGCGGGCAGGCGATTATCTGAACATATACCTCACCGTCGCCGTTCCTGTCGTCAACATACCCTTCAAAGAACTTTTCAAGCTCGTCCGTTCTGAATTCAAGCCCGTTGTTTGCAAGTATCACGACCGTCATATCAGGCTTTGTGCGTGATACCGCATCATAGATTATATATGCCGCCGCCAGCGCCATTGCAAGTATAAATATAATAAGTATCTTGTAATGGTACCATATGTTTGCGATCTTTTCAAAACCGTGGAGCTGTCTTATCTCGTCATGCTCCTCGCTTATCCTGTCGGAACTCTCTATTACCCCGCTTTTAAGCTTCATCAGCTCTACCTTATCTCGTTTGAGCTGTTCCTCACGCTGCTTTTCACGCTCACGCTCGGCTTTTATTCTTTCTGCCTTCTGTTCCTGCAAAGCCCTCTCGCTGTCCTCGCGGGAACGCCTTTCTTTCTGTGCAAGTTCCCTTTCATATTCAAAATCATCATCAGGTATAAGATTATTGTTATCGTTCATTTATATTATACACACCCTTGTTTAAAGTTACTTTAAATCACTGTATAACATTTATTATACTATACAATTATTAATATATTATGAAGTGAGGGCGATAATTTGCAGAAATCTTTCTTACTCAGGGCAATACATATGCCAGACTGCCCCTGTTTCTTTATAAAAGTGCCTGTTTAAGCGGCTTTTTACTGCTTTTCAAAACTTTAGGTAAACTTTAAGTAAAAATTAAGGTTCATTTTAGGTTGGTGCCTTATAATAAAACCATAGCAAAGAGAGAAATGCTCTTAAAATCCATTTAAGGAAGTGACCACTATGGCAGGACAGATATTTGAAAGAGTGGAAAAGAAATATCTTCTCAATGAATACCAGTATTCCGAACTTCAGAAAGTGCTCAAAGGCAGGTTTCAGGTAGATAATTACGGCAAGACGACCATCAATAATATATACTACGATACTCCCGACAGTCTGCTGATAAGGCGTTCGATAGAAAAACCCGTGTATAAGGAAAAGCTTAGGGTGCGAAGCTACGGCAAGGCTGATGAAGACACAAAGGTTTTTATCGAGCTTAAAAAGAAATACAAGGGCGTTGTCTATAAAAGAAGAACAAGCATGAAGCTTAAAGACAGTGACAGCTTCCTTGCCTGCAAGACAAAGCCGCAGAAGTCCCCGCAGATAGAAAACGAAATACAGTATTTTATGAATTTCTATCAGGACATTGCCCCTATGATGTATATAGGCTATGACAGAATAGCAATGTTCGGGCTTGAAAATAAAGATCTCAGGATAACATTTGATACCAACATCAGATACAGAACTGATGATCTGAGGCTTGATAAAGGCTCACACGGCATACAGCTCCTTGAAAAAGGGCAGACACTTATGGAAATAAAGATCCCGGGCGTTATGCCGCTGTGGCTTTCAAAAGAACTTTCAAGACTCGGTATCTTCCCGACAAAC
The DNA here is from genome assembly GCA_902780505.1 of uncultured Ruminococcus sp. Lineage (GTDB taxonomy): Bacteria > Bacillota > Clostridia > Oscillospirales > Ruminococcaceae > NK3A76. The sequence continues at coordinate 113,847 of CACZFN010000017.1, forward strand.
TTTTCTAAGTACGGGAGGGCATACACAAAGGTTTTTATGGATAATTATGAAAAGGGTAGGGTGAATTACTGTGCTTGATAATATGTTTAGATCAATACTTGATACAGCATCAGACGGAACTATTGAATTGACCGGATCGGATTTTATGATCTGTACTCTCACGGCGATAGCGCTCGGGCTTATAATTGCAGCAGCTTTCCGCTATAAACACAATATGACAAAGGGCTTTTCGGTAACGCTTGCACTTCTTCCCGCGGCGGTGGCACTTGTCATAACACTTGTAAACGGCAACCTCGGTACAGGCGTTGCGGTAATGGGTGCTTTCTCACTTGTAAGGTTCCGTTCAATACCTGGTTCTGCCAAAGACATCTGCGCTATCTTCGTATCAATGGCGGCCGGCCTTGCAGCAGCAACAGGCTTTATTGCAGTAGGTTTTATATTCACAGTGCTTATATGCCTGCTAAATATCGTGTATACGTCGATCCCGCTTGAAAAGAAGGATAAAAACGAAAAAGAACTCCGCGTAGTTATTCCCGAAGGGCTTGACTATACAAATATATTTGACGACCTTTTTGAAAAGTATCTTGATTCTTACACACTTGACAGCGTTAAAACAACAAATATGGGCAGCTTATTCAAGCTTGACTATACTATAAGTCCCAAGAGCGCCGACGACGAAAGAAAGCTTATAGATAAAATAAGAGAAAGAAACGGCAACCTTGAGATCGCTGTATTAAGAAAACAGTCTTTGGTCAAAGAAGAACTCTGACCTGACTATCCTAAGGAAGATGTAAAATGAAATACTCAAAAATACTTGTATTTGCGCTTGCTCTGAGCATAGCTGCTATGAACTTCACCGCCTGCAATAAAAGCGGTGACAGTTCATCAGCCGCGGATCAGAGTTCAGATGTGCAGATAAGCTCAAAAGAAACAGATATAGATGATTCAATATCATCACTTGACCTCGATTTTACAGCAAACGATATAGATGTCGGCTATGACGAGGCAAACGCCACAAAGATAGTTTTTGAAGCCGACACCCCCTCTGTCAGCGGCAGCGGCGCTTCGGCAGACGGCAAGAATGTCACTGTAACCTCCGCAGGCTGCTATATAGTAACAGGTGTGGTGTCCGACGGGCAGATAATAATAGATGCGGGTGAAAACGATAAGATACAGCTTGTTCTTGATAACGCATCACTTACTTGTAAAACAGGCCCGGCTGTTTATATAAAAAGCGCCGATAAGGTGTTTGTTACTCTTGCAGACGGCACCCATAACGTGCTTTCTGATACGGGCGTGGAATATTCAGCAGACGGCGATATATCCCCTGATGCAGTTGTATTTTCAAAGGCAGACCTCACCTTTAACGGAACAGGTACACTTGAAATAAATGCAGGCTATAAACACGGTATAGTTTCAAAAGATGACCTTGTGTTCACAGGCGGCAGCTACACTGTAACAGCTGCTAAAACAGCAATTGAGGGTAAGGACTGCGTCAAGATAGCAGACGGCAGCTTTACAATAGATTCAGGCACAAACGGTATCGTTTCATCAAATGACGAGGATACCGACAGGGGCTTTGTATATATCGCAGGCGGCGAATTTGATATCACCGCAGGAACAGACGGTATCCAGGCTGAAACTATACTGACAGTTGAAGACGGTACATTCAAAATAGTAACCGGCGGCGGTGCTAAAAACGCACAGTCTAAAGGTAAGAACGATCTCGGCGGCGGTAAACAAGGCGGTGGCTTCGGCGGACAGGGCGGCGAAATGCCCCCCGATATGCAGGGCGGCGAAACGCCCCCGGATATGCAGGGCGGCTTCGGCGGCGGCAGAGGTGACAGACAGCAAGGCGATATGCCGCAGGGTGAAGCACCCGAGCCTTTTGAGCAAACAGCAGCTTCTCAACCAGATGGCGACAGTACACTCCCCCTTACAACTGCTTCAGACGAACAGCAGTCAGATATGGATAATACCTCCTCGACGAGTATGAAAGCACTTAAAGCAGGAACGGGTATCGCAATATCCGGCGGCAGCTTCAATGTGGATTCGGCTGATGATGCAGTCCATACAAACGGCAACGCTGTAATAAGCGGCGGCGAACTGACTCTCAGTACGGGCGACGACGGTATACACGCTGATGAAATAATCGAAATATCCTCGGGCAAGATAAATATCACTAAGTCTTGCGAGGGAATTGAAGCAAAGTATATAAATGTAAGCGGCGGCGAATTGAGCGTGATAGCATCAGACGACGGCTTTAACGCTTCCGACGGCAGCGGCGAAAACTTCGGCGGCATGGGCGGCTTCGGCGGCAGAGGGATGCAGCAGCAGAATACCGACAATACCCAGGCGGGCGATACGCCGTATCTTAAAATATCAGGCGGCACAGTTTATGTAAATGCCGACGGCGACGGCCTTGACTCAAATGCTGATATAATTGTCGAGGGCGGCGATATCACAGTTTACGGCCCGACAAACGGCGGCAACGGCGCACTTGATAAGGGCGACGGCAACTATTCGCTCACTGTAACGGGCGGCACGCTTGCAGCCTTCGGCGCTGTGGGTATGGAAGAAGGCTTTACCGATAATTCTGCACAGGTAAGCTTTTTGCATAACTTCTCATCATCTGTTTCTGCCAATACCGAAGTGACAGTAAAGGATTCAGACGGTAACGTTATCGCTTCCTATAAGCCCGATAAATCATGGCAGAGTATGGTGTTTACCTCCCCAAAGCTCAAACAGGGTGACACTGTTACCATAACAGCAGGCTCTGTAAGCGAAACTGTAACACTTGACAGTATAAATACCTCAAACTCCACCTCAAACGGCGGCTTCGGCGGCGGTTTTGGCGGCAGGGGCGGCAGGCAGTAAACTAACCAATTCCTATACTTCCCTATATTTCCACTAAGGGAACGGCGCTCTGATAAAAAGGAGCGCCGTTCTTTTTTATTTCCCGGGGAATGCTTTCTATTTAAGCTTTTGTGTTATCTCGTCTACCATGTCGGCAAGGCTTTCAAGCATTCTGCCTGCGGCACCCTTGACCTTTTTCTTTGACTTGTTTAACTTTGAAGTGAGCACAAACGCCGCAGTACCAAAGGTTATTCCCGTTGATATTCCCTTTACAAGGGGCGAATCTTTTATATTCATGTTTTTTCTCCTTTCATTGTTTTCAGACTTTTCTTGCCTGATAATAATATTATTCTGCCCGGTGTCTGCATAAATACAAGTGAATTAATGCTATTTTGCGCTTATATTCTATAATATGGCAATTGATACAAATATTATTAATAGAAAATGTGAAAAATATCTGTTTACCTTTGTGCAGAAATGTGGTATAATAAATTTGTATAAATATATTAAATAAGGGGTTGTATTACTTTGGGTATGACAATGACACAAAAAGTCCTTGCGGCACACGCCGGACTTAAAGAGGTCAGGGCAGGCCAGCTGATAATGGCAAAGCTTGACCTTGTCCTCGGTAATGACGTAACATCACCCGTGGCGATCAATGAATTTAATAAGGCAGGTTTTGACAGCGTTTTTGATACTGAAAAGGTAACAATGGTAATGGATCACTTTACGCCCAATAAGGATATCAAGTCAGCTGAAAATTCAAAGCAGTGCAGGGATTTCTGTAAGAATTACTGTATAAAGAACTACTTCGATGTCGGTGATATGGGTATTGAGCACGCACTTCTCCCCGAAAAAGGCCTTGTGGCCCCGGGCGACTGCGTTATCGGCGCTGACAGCCATACCTGTACATACGGCGCACTCGGTGCTTTCTCAACAGGTGTCGGCTCAACAGATATGTGCGCAGGCATGGCAACAGGTAAGGCATGGTTCAAGGTGCCTTCTGCAATAAAATTCAATATCACAGGCAAGCTTCCCAAGTATAGTGCCGCTAAGGACGTTATACTGCATATAATAGGTATGATAGGCGTTGACGGCGCACTTTATAAATCTATGGAATTTTCGGGTACAGGCCTTAAAAACCTTACAATGGAAGACAGGCTTTGTATAGCTAATATGGCAATTGAAGCAGGCGCTAAAAATGGTATCTTTGCAGTGGATGATGTAACGATGAACTACTGTAAGGGCAGGGTGGACAGAGAATTCACCGTGTTTGAAGCAGACGAGGACGCCGAATATGACGCAGTTTATGATATAAACCTTGATGAAATAAAGCCTACGGTCGCGTTCCCGCACCTGCCTGAAAATGCAAGAACATTTGATGATATGCCGGAAGTTGTTATAGACCAGGTGGTTATCGGTTCCTGTACAAACGGCAGGATCGAGGATATAAGGGCGGCTGCCGAAATACTCAAAGACAGGCATATCGCCGAAAACGTCAGATGTATAATTATCCCTGCCACCCAGAAAGTATACCTTCAGGCAATGAAGGAAGGTCTGCTTGAAATATTCATAAATGCAGGCTGTGCGGTCTCAACACCTACCTGCGGCCCATGCCTCGGCGGGCATATGGGTATCCTTGCCAAGGGTGAACGTGCAGTGGCTACAACAAACCGTAATTTCGTCGGAAGAATGGGACACCCTGAAAGTGAAGTCTACCTCGCTTCTCCTTATGTTGCAGCAGCATCGGCTGTGGCAGGCAGGATAGCACAGCCTTCCGATATTATATAAGCAGGTGATGAAAATGGTAAGACATATCATTATCTGGACACTTAACAAGGGTATGACTGATGAGGAAAAAACCAAAGCCCTGCTTAAAGCAAAGCGCGGGCTTGAAGGGCTTAAAAACCGCATAGAAGGTCTTGAAAGCATAAAGGTGCATATAGATATCCTTGATTCATCAAACGGGGATATGATGCTTGAAAGTACATTTACCGACGAAGCGGCACTTAAAGCTTACCAGACACACCCTGACCACTTAGAAGTGGCAAAGTATATTAAAAGCATCACATCAGACAGAAAATGTATCGACTTATTGATTTAGAAACGTTTTACAAATATGTGAAGGCTGATAGGAGATGTAAGACGTGAAAGACTATCTTATTGAAATATTCGGCGACATTATGATGAGCTGGCTGACAAAAAAATACGGCAGTAAGCTGAATGATAACCAAAGGATAGAAAAATATGTTGAATGCTTTAAACAGCTTAAAGCTGATGCAAACTTTACTGTAACATCTACACAGAGTATTTTCGATAAAAAGGGCATCAATTCAAGCGAGCCCACTATGCTTAACGGCGAACCGGTTTTCAGGCTCACTAAATCGGGAATGTTCGGCAAGGTAAAGATATGTTACTATATCACACGTGTTAAGGACGAACTTACAGTCCCCTATCTCGACAAGATCTTTGATGAACTCAGGCGTCAGGCAAACGGCGAGAATGTTTTCTCCGCCCCTGATTTTAAAAACTAAAATGTAAGGAGTCATATTATTATGAAGGTATGCGGAAAAGTGCATAAATACGGCGACAACGTCGATACAGACGTTATAATCCCTGCAAGGTACTTAAATAACCCGGACCATAAAGCTTTAGCTGAGCATTGTATGGAGGATATAGATACCGAATTTGTCAAAAATGTGCAGGAAGGCGATATAATGGTTGCTGAATCCAACTTCGGCTGCGGTTCTTCAAGAGAGCACGCACCTATCGCTATAAAGGCAAGCGGAATATCCTGCGTTATAGCAAAAACATTTGCAAGGATATTCTACCGCAACGCTATAAATATCGGCCTGCCGATAATCGAATGCCCCGAAGCTGCCGAAAGGATCGAAAAGGGCGATGAAGTTGAAATAGACTTTGAAACAGGTATCATAACCGATAAAACCAAAAATGAAACCTATCAGGGCACAGCCTTCCCCGAGTTTCTGATAAATATTATAAACTCAAACGGGCTTTTGAATTCACTTAAAAACGAACAGTAAAAAAAACCACCGGCTTCTCTGTGAAACCGGTGGTTTTTTCAAGAAAGGAGTAATATATAACAACAAACACAACCTGTTTGACTATTGATCTTTTATTGTACGTATCTTGTTGCAGATGTCAACTATTTCCTTATCCTGCTTGTACTCGTCTGTGGCTACGGCATCAAAAATAGCTGGGATGTATCCGCTGTCCTCCTCAAAATCATCCATACTATATTTATCTTTACCGATAAGTATCGACTTTTTTTCAGTGGGTATATAATTATCATTACAGAATTTTTTATACTCAAACAAACTGAGTGCACCTTTCATAACTTGTAAAACTTCATCTCTCTGAGAATAATCCTTTAATGCAAAATGCAATACTGCACACCATATCTGAAGGACTTCTTCCTCCTTTCCCATAAATTGGTCATCTTGTATTAGAAACAAAAGCTTACTAAGCACTATTAATGCTTCTCTTTCTTGTGGATCATACAAAAAGTCATCATTGTATTTCCCATTGAATATCTTAAAATCCAGTAGCACGCAAAGCTGCTCAATAAATTCATCATAAATCAAAGAAATCAGCTGATGTTGTTTTGCTTTGGATTTATTGACATTAGCCAAGAGATTCTCCCTGCTAAAGCTAAACGAGGACAGCTTTTTCAGATATTTATTGAATGTATTTTCAGCACTTTTGTTAAGCGGTGCATATTGACCAATAAAATGAAGCAAGTTATAAACAGTTTCGGAGTCCTCTGCGCTTTCAAGTGCAGATGCCAGTATTTCTACTACTTCTTCAAAATCAGGCGATAGCTTTTCAAGCAGTATTTCTTGTTCATAGTCATATTCTGACCATTTCTTATAATTCTCGTTGACTATATTTGAAGCCTCAATCGCAGCATTAATCTTTAATGTGTAGCTATCAGGAAATCTTTTTATACCCTCCTTGTATATTTCAAGAGCTTTTTTGTAATCTTCCTTTTTTTCATATTCCTTAGCAAGCCTGTGATAATCCTCCACCGTATCCGTAAGCCTCTCCACACTTCTCCCAAGCAGGTAATCGGTAGATGTCCCGAAAATGTCAGCGAGCATGGTCAGGTTATCTATATCGGGCGAGGAATCCCCGCGCTCCCACTTGCTTACAGCCTCCGTTGAGATATTAAGCTTTTCAGCAAGCTTCTCCTGTGTCATTTCACTTTCTTTTCTCAGCCTTTTTATTACTTCTCCTCTTAGCATTTTACCGCCTCCCTATATATATATTATACACTATTGCAAAAGCCTTTTCCACGAACTGTCATTACTGAAATTATTCAACCGCAGGTTGATTCTATCCACCTGCGGTTGATTTGCTACTGTGCTTCATTAAGATACGGGTTATATCTGCGTGACCTCTTTACTTTGTAAAGAGCGTTGTCAGCCTGCTCTATCACCGCCGGAAGGTCAATGATCTCCGAACACCTGAACTCACATATGCCCATAGAAATGTCTATCCTGTATGGCTTTTTTGCATTGATATTCAGCGCTTCAACACAGGCGTTCTTACGCTTTATTATTCTGTCTTCAAAATCCGGCTCGTTTACAACTGCCATAATGTTGAATTCATCTCCGCCTGTTCTCCCTATAATGTCTGTCGAACGGAACAGCTTCCTTAAAACATCGGCCGCAGCCCTCAGCGCATAGTCACCCTCGTTGTGCCCGAAGTTGTCATTTATGTATTTGAGGTAATCAAGGTCTGCAAAAACCAATACTGCGTATTTATCACTGCCCTTGTACTGTTCAATGCACTCCTCAGCCTGTGCATAGAATCCCCTTCTGTTTAAAAGCCCTGTAAGCTCGTCTTTCTTTGATGCGCCTTCAAGTGCTATGTTGTCATTGTGCAGCTCGTTCATGTGGCGTTCAAGTTCACCGAACAGTTTCAGTATCTTTACCGCCGCCCCGAACTGATAGGTTATGAATTCAAGATATTCAAAGAACTTGCTCTTTAGTTCACAAAGCAGCATCCCGTACTGGTATTCACCCGAATACAGGTCAGCCATTACAAGCGTCACACGCTTGTCGTCAGGTATATACCTGTTCCTGAAAAGCCTGTCAAGCGTGATGTCCCTGTCCTCCTCGGGAACATCACATATTTTATCAAAATGGCTGTAGGACATAAACTTCCACCTGGAAATATCATAAAGCTTATCCCCCTGCCTGTATACAACAGGTTCAGGAAGAAGGTAAAGATAGCTCGAATTAACTTCAAGCAGCGGCAGCCTGCGTAAAATAGCACTGTAGCTGCCCTCCTCCGTTACAGAACCGCCTATCATCAGCGTATCGCGTACAAGTATGTTTGAACGCCTCAGCATATCAATGGATACTTCCCCCGCTTTGTATACAAGGTTTGAAACATCACGCGAAATATACCTGTACACTTCAAGATATAAGCTTTCAAGCGCAAGCCTGCTCTTTTCATCAGTCATTTTCCCTGCAAGCCGTTCATAAAGTGCATCTGCCACCATATGTATGTTTTTAAGGTAGAGAAAATAATCCTTGTCATAATTTATCATTTTCTCCGCACTTTCTATTATGGCAAGTGTGTCCTCTTTTTCAAGCCTGCCGCATTTTTCTATCTTTTCTACCCTGTCAAAAATATTTTTCATATTCCTGTTAAGGTATGCGTCATTGCAGTTTTCACTGCCGCTGAACATAAAGTACATAAGCTTTTCAAGCTTATCCTCACTGCTGCCTGAAAGGAATATGTCCAAATCCGTTATCCTGCTCCCCATATATCCGCAGGAAAGCCGTGGAATAAACCTCGTCGGCACATTGCGGGAACTTATCTCCTTTCCCGTAAGGCAAGCATATGCATTCATAACGGCCCTGTAACCCAGGTTCTCCGCCGAAGCCTTTATGCTCGTAAGCGGCGGTTCAAGCTTTTCAGCGTAATCCATATCATCAAAGCCCGCTACAAGTATATCTGTGCCTATTTTCATTCCCCTGTCTGTGCAAAGCTCGTAAACTGCCAGACACATATCATCATTTGAGCATATTATCGCTTCAATATCGGGGTGTTCATCAAGCAAGCGCTCTGCATCTTCCCTGCACATACGTGACGGGTTGCAGAAAACTACTATTTCCTCGTCATACTCTATCCCGTTGTCTTTAAGTGCAAGCTTGTACCCTTCAAGCCTTTCAAAGTAATCGGAATTGTCCGTATACCCCGAAAGCATCGCAATTCTTTTCTTTCCCTGCTTGTTTATTATATAATCCGTACACGCCCTGACAGAATCGGTGTTGTCATACACAACATACTCAAACCCGTCTATCTTCGCCGCTATCGAAATGACAGGCATATCACCAAGCCTTGAAAGGAACTCTTTCTTTTCCTCCGCGCTGTTTGCATATGCAATAGTACCCGTACATACACAAGCGGCATCAACATTTGTATTGTTGATATACGAAAACAGGTTGTTATACTGGTATTCATAAACCGTATCCGAATTTGTATAAGAAGTCTGGCAGATGTATTTCCCGGGAACTATTATAAGGTTCACATCAAGTTCCTCAGCCGCTGCCATAGCGCCGATCGCCGCCTGATTGGAAAACGCATCAACTATATTTGCCACAAGGCAGGCTATAGTGTATCTTTTGTTGTCACGCAAATCATTCACTTCCCTGTTATAAACAATGGTCAGTTTTTTATTTTGTTTCTTTAAGTGTCATAACAAGCTTCTCTATGCTTTTCAAAAGCGGGTTGTCATCACTCAGAGGCTTTGCATCAAGGTTGCCCGCTGTCACTTCGTCTATATACTTTTTGCAGTCATTTATATACTTTGAAAGATTATTGAGCCCCTCACCAAGATCCTGCGACTGCGGCTCAAGTATTGTCACATTAAGGCTCTGATATCTTCTTGAATACATTATATCCTTTAGAAAGTTCAAAAGAATTTCCGCATCTTTACTGTTCATCAAAAACACCCCAGTTTTCCGAATACTATTACTTAAAGCAATACCGCTTGTCCGCAAGCTTACTCCTTTGCCCGTCATTTACACGCAAAGCCCTCGGGAGGTCTTTGTGTGGTACTGCCTTAATAATTATATCATACTTTATTACAAAATGTCAACAAAATTCCAATACTTTTCATTCCTATGCTGTGCATATTGCAAAGCTTTCTGCATACACTAATCACATATCATAAGATCAATAAAATGGGAGGAAGAATATGACACTTACCAAAGAATCCTATAAAGCCCTGTATCAGACCGGGGGCTCAAAAACAAAATGGTGGATAACTCTGCCCAAAGCTTTTGTCATAGGCGGCCTTGTCTGTACGCTCGGTCAGGTGCTGTCAAACCTGTATAAATACGCGGGCTTTGAAGACCGCCCCGCATCACTTCTTACGACCATTACACTTATCTTCATGTCAGCACTTCTTACCTCGCTCGGGCTGTATTCAAAGATCGCAAAACACGCAGGCGCAGGCACACTTGTCCCCGTAACAGGCTTTGCAAACTCTGTAGCCGCCCCCGCAGTCGAATTTGTAAGCGAGGGCTATGTCACAGGTCTTGGCGCAAAGATATTTATAATAAGCGGCCCTGTTATCCTCTATGGTATACTTGCAAGTACCCTTGCGGGGTTAGTGCTGTACTTCACAGCATGACCTCATCACCCAAAACCGCCCGAAGTTCATATGCTTCGGGCGGTGTTATTTTTTTCTCTTTATTTAAGGCAACACCGCACATAGACTGCCAGAGGGCTTTGAGCACGGACTTTGTGCGGTGCTGCCTTTATTTAAGCTTCTTTGTCAGTGATGATTTCAGGCTTCCCTTTTCAAGCTTGTTCACATAAGCCTTTGCCGTTTTAAGGTTGTCGGCAGTCTTGTTTTCGGTGTAAGTTGCAACAGCGTCCTTTGCCTTCTGCTCGGCTATAAGCTTTTTTTCAACGTATTCAACCATCGTGTCCGTCCATACCTTATATGCCGCATTTGTCAGGTGTACGTACTTATCACTTGAATACTTTGCAGGAAGTGAGCTTGTCCCCGCCTTCAGCGGCGTGTTTATGTCTATATAGTAAATGTCGCTCTGCTTTTTAGCATAGCCTGCAAGCAGTTCATTAAGTCGGTTCACCTGATAATTCGTAAGATTTCCCCTCTGCCCGCTTGAATATATCGGTGTCATGGCTTCTATGTATATCGGCACATTCGGGTTTACTGCACGTATGCCTTCAAGGTAGCTTTTGTATCTTTCAAAAACCGATTCTGCATTGCCGAACATATCATTTGTACCCATGTTTATAAACACCCGCTTCACGCCCGAGCGTTTAATAACATTCTTAGCCATTCCCGTAACACCGCCGTAGGCTATCTGGTACTGGCTCCCATTTGCGCCGCCATCATTGTGGAACGCATAACACCCACGCACCATCATAGTCGGGTGCCCGAGGAAGTTGTACCCCATTGAATTAAAGTAATTCTGCTGCCCTACACCTATAGAGCTTCCCACAAACCCCGAGCTGCCAAAAAACGAATCTATCGTTTTCTGTGAAACACTCGGTGAAGGATTGCTCTTGTAAACGTGCACTTTGGTGTAGAATATAAAGCTTTCCTTTCCCGCTGTGACTATTGCCTTTATTATAGCAACGCCCTTGCCTTTTCCTGTGACAACACCCTTTGAATTGACAGTTGCTATCTTCTTGTCTGTTGTCTGATAACTTATCTTGTCATATCCTGTGGGCTTTATGTTCATGGTGCTTCCTATCTTTAACCCCTTGTGCATTATAAGTGCTGTGCGTTTAAAGTCCTTAGGCGTTTTCGTCTGTGAAAACTTAACACTGCTGTTGTAGCTTGATATCTTTACAGTTATCTTGATGTTTACAATGTATGTGTTCCTGCCCGATTTTACAGTTACAACAACATATGTGGTGCCGCATTTCTTAGCGGTTATCTTTTTGCCGTTTACATAAACTATTTTTGCGTTTTTGCTCTTGACAGTATACTTGTACTTGCTTCCAATTATGTCAAGCGCGCGTGATTCTCCCTTGTACATAGTTATGCCCTGTGTGAGCTTTACCGTCTTGCTTACCGCCTTTGTGGTGGCTTTGGTGGTCACTTTTGTCGTAGCTTTGGTAGTTTTCTTGGTTGTTTCGGCAGTTGTTTTTGCGGTTGTCTTTGTAGTCACACTTGAAGCCGCTGTATTCTTCTGTGAAGCAGCTGCTCCGCTGCTGTTCCCCTGTTCGGGCGCAGCAGTAACATTTTTAGATTCATTTAGCAACTCACTCTCCGCAGACAAGTCCACGCTTCCATCTTCAGGAATAACAACCTCTATCTTTTCTAAGTTTTCATTATCCTCTGCTGCAAAAGCTGTAGGCGCTATGCCCATTATAAGTGCCATACAAAGTGCCGCACTTACTAACCTTTTAAGCACTTGTATCACTCCCCTGTTTTTATATCATCGATCTCTTTTTGCCATAATGCCGCAGAAGCATCTGAAGGCATTCTCCAGTCGCCTCTCGGTGAAAGTGTTACCGAACCTATCTTCGCCCCGTCAGGCAGACAACTCCTCTTGAACTGCTGCGAGAAAAACCTCCTGTAAAATGTCTTTAACCATTTGAGTATCGTTTCGTCACTGTATTCTCCCTCAAAGGCTTTCTTTGCAATCCTTAAAACCTTTTTCGGCCCGAAGCCCCAGCGTATACCATAGTACAGGAAGAAATCATGCAGTTCATAAGGCCCTACAAGGTCCTCTGTTTTCTGTGTCATCTGCTCGCCGCTTTTATCTGTCGGCAGCAGTTCGGGCGAAACAGGCGTGTCCAAAATATCGTACAGTACATTTCTTAATGTATCACTTGTGCAGGTATCTGCATAATACCTTACAATATGCCGCACCAGCGTTTTGGGAACAGAGCCGTTCACGCCGTACATTGACATATGGTCGCCGTTGTATGTTGCCCAGCCGAGCGCCAGTTCGGAAAGATCCCCCGTTCCGACTACAAGCCCGCCAACCTGGTTTGCAATGTTCATCAGAACCTTAGTGCGCTCTCTTGCCTGCCCGTTTTCAAATACAACACTGTGGTCATTTATATCATGCCCTATATCCTCAAAATGCTGTAAAACGCTTTTTGTGATGTTTACCTCCCTGAAGGTAACACCGAGCGCTTCGCAAAGTATCTGTGCATTTCCCCTTGTTCGCTTAGTTGTGCCAAAGCATGGCATTGTCACCGCCACAATGTCAGAATGCGGCCGCCCAAGCTTGTCAAGCGCCATAATGCTTACAAGCAGAGCAAGCGTCGAATCAAGCCCGCCCGAAATGCCTATAACAAGCGTCTTGGAAAACGTATGCGTCAGGCGCTTCATCAGCCCGTGTGACTGCATATTCAGTATAAGGTCACATCTCTTGTTCCTCTCCGCTTCGTTTGAAGGTATAAAAGGTGTTTTTGCAAATTTTCTTGTAAGCTCTGTATCCTCTCTTTTGAAGCTTATAAGGCTCACAGGAAGCCTGTCAAGAAAGCCCGGTGAATAGCAATCGTCCCAGTCCGATTCCTCTGTATTTGCAGGGTATGTGGACATTTTCCTGCGCTCAAAAGCAAGGCGGGAAACATCTATTTCCGATATGATAATCCCGTTTTCAAAAAGCCTGCTCTCAGCAAGTATAGTGCCGTTTTCTGCAATGATATTATGACCTGAAAAAACCATATCCTGCGTTGATTCACCATCTCCTGCCGATGCATAGATGTATCCGCAGACAAGCCTTGCCGACTGATTTGAAACAAGTGAACGCCTGTAATCGTCCTTGCCTATCACCTCGTCGCTTGCGGATAAGTTGCATATTATATTTGCCCCCGATTTTGCAAGGTAATTGGAAACAGGATCAGCCACCCAAAGGTCCTCGCAGATCTCAAACCCTATAATTATATCGTCAGGATCGCGTACAAACTTCCAGTTGCATACCTGCTCATCGCAGTGGTCAAGTTTGAAAAGCTCCTGCCGCATAGATGTAACATGGGTGCAGCCGCCGTCGTTATAATACGGATCAAGGTCTATATCAACACTGCCGCCGCGGTATGGTGCAAAATGCCTTGCCTCGTAAAACTCGTTGTAATTCGGCAGGTGCGTTTTCGGCACAAACGAAAGGACCTCGCCATGCTTTATCACAGCGGCACAGTTATATATCTTGCCCTTTGCCTTGAGCGGCAGGCCTACTGCTATCATCATGTCATATTCCTTTGTGGCCTTGGCTATATCAACGCACGCCTGTAACGCCGCATCAAGCAGCACCCCCTGAAAGAACAGATCCTGACAAGTATACCCTGTTATGCAAAGCTCAGGGAAAACACACAGCTTCACCTTCTTTTCATTGCATTCATCGATCATTTTCAGAATAGAATTTTTGTTGAATTCCACATCTGCCACCTTTATTTCAGGTGTGCAGGCCGCAACTTTGATAAAACCGTCCTTCATAACGCCTCTCCTTATAAAAATAGTCTTTATCTGATTATACCACATTAATCCACTTTTTTCAATAGCAAATTAATTCACCGCCGTTACCTTTCAGGTGTCCCGGCGGTGCTTTGATATTTTTCATTGTGTATTCATATCACAAGTTGCATATTCAGCTTTCAAAACTTTATTTATATTACTAATGGACAGATCCTGTTTTTCATGTTATCCTTAAATCAGAGAAAGATTCAGTCGAGCCACAGGAAATTATTATCCGAATTGAAAAAATCGACGTTGTAAAGCATTATCACCCTTGAAGCCCCTGTACTTTTTATAAGCTCTGAAACAGTCTTTTCCTCCATATGATAATAACGCATATCGACCACATCTATCGTTGAAAAGCTGTCGGCAAGGTACGGCAAAACAGCATTTGCGTAAGAATCCTTGATAACCAATATACGCTCGTCATTTTTTGCATTTGAGTGTATAGTGATGTGTGAGTAATTCCCCCCGAAAAGTGTGGCATACTTGTCTTTTTTCTCAAGCTTTGTTACGTCATACATTCCGATAAGCGTTTTGGGGTTTTCCTGCTCTTTTGCAAATTCCACATTATAGTTCCCGTCAGGGTTTTTCGGGGCATAGAATGTATCCGCCCGCTGTATAGCCGAAGGCGCCTTTGAATAAAGCGTGCCGTAGAATTCGCCCTTAAATGTATCATAATCATAGCCGCCGCTAAGGTAGACCTCACTTGGCTTTTCACCTATAGCATCCATAAGCGCTAAATACCCCTCAGCCGCGCCATTTGCGTTCCAGTGGTGGTCTGTCCTGTAAAAAACCTGTACATTCTTTGAAGCGTCAACAAGCCTCTCTGTCGGGCAGACAAAGCTTATCTTTTCATCAAGGGCATTTTTCACATACATAACCGTTTCAAGCTGATCGTCATTCATGCACCCGACGGGCAGCTTGTCTGAAAGCACACTTGAAGCCGTCGGCACGAGCATAAACGTCACCGGAACATCTACCTTCTGAACAAAGCTGTTTATATAGCCTGTATTTTTGTCAAGCTGTGCCCGGTTTTCCTTGTAATCCTGTATAATATACCCGTCGTCACAGAAATACACGCCGTTCTGATGTGTTTTGAGCATTATCCTTTCATAATCCACTTTAAGCGAAAACAACTCATCCCTTAACGGCATCTGGTCAGCAAGGTAGCTTTCAAGCTTGTCCTGAAACTCGCCGTTTAGTATAGTTTCGCTGTTTACCTCGGGCGATTGTGCCAATAGCCTGTTTTCCATATCGGAAAACTCCCTGTCCTTGATAACAAGCCCTAATACAGCAAAACCGAATATAAAAAGCACAAAGAAAACAGTTATTATCTTAGCTTTAATCTTTTCATTCATTACCCTTACCCCCGTCAGAACCTGAAATACAAAAACGGATTATAAGTGCTGCTGACAATATATGCCACACTTAAAGTAAGAAGCAGCGGTATGCTTATCATCTGGATCATATCAAAGGCAAGCACACTTTTTTTCTTTATCTTTTCCCCCGCCCATCTGCAAAGCGGTGTTGAAGCGATCACAAGTACCGCAAAAGTCACCATGAACCCTAAAAGCTTTGACACAGTCATATCATTGATGACAGGCAGCCCATTTGCAAAGAACATATTCTTCAGGTTGTTGACAAGCTTCTCGCTGTCATCAAAAGCAAACAGCGCCCAGCCTATCACCACAAAAAACATAGCATATATATGCTGCAAGACCTTCGGCGCTTTCAAAAGAGCCTTGCCCCATATAAATTTTTCAAGCAGCAGCAGTATTCCAAAGTAAACGCCCCAGCCCATAAAATTCCAGCTTGCGCCATGCCAGAAACCCGTAAGTGCCCAGACTATCATAATGTTTACTATCTGCCTGCCCCTGCCCTTGCGGTTGCCGCCAAGCGGAATGTATACATAATCCCTGAACCACGTAGAAAGCGATATATGCCACCTGCGCCAGAATTCGGTAATAGAAGTTGATATATACGGGTAATCAAAGTTTTCAAGGAATTCAAAGCCGAACATCTTTCCAAGCCCTATCGCCATATCCGAATACCCTGAAAAATCAAAGAAGATCTGGAAGGTATATGCAATTATCCCAAGCCACGCCGCCGCAACAGAAAGCTCGCTGTTGTTCATGGCACTCAGCTCGTCAAAAAGTGCGCCTGCGGTGTTTGCAAGTATCATTTTCTTCGCAAGTCCATAGGTAAAGCGCTTAACGCCGTCTGAAAACAGTGCAAAACTCTCCCGGCGGTCAGTGAGCTGTTCTTCGATCGTCTGGTATCTGACTATCGGCCCCGCTATAAGCTGCGGGAAAAGCGCGACATAAGTCGCAAGGTTCAGTATATTCTTCTGTGCCCTGACTTCGCCCTTGTAAACATCTATCACATAGGATAACGTCTGAAAGCTGTAGAAAGATATGCCTATCGGCAGCACTACTTCAAGCGGCTTTATGCCAAAGCCGCCTAAACTGTTGGCGGTATCAATAAAAAGGTTTGTGTATTTAAAGAAAAACAAAAACCCTAAATTCCACACTATAGCCGTTATCATTGCAATACGGCCTTTTAGCACACCGTTTTTCTTATACTTTTTTGTATCCGCAAACAGCCCCGTGATATATGCCACAGTAATGGAAAGTATCATTATTATTACATATTTAGGCTCGCCCCACGCATAGAAAACAAGGCTGAAAACAAGCAGCACAAAGTTTTTGAGCTTTCTGGGCACTAAATAGTAAAGTGCCAGGCAAAGCGGAAAGAATACAAATAAAAAAACACTACTGCAAAAAAGCATTTAACGCCCTCCGATAAATCAAAGGACGCATTGACGGAAATAAGAGTCAATACGCCCCGTAAGTCGTAAATCTATCAGCCAATGATCTCCTTAGCCTTTGCATTGTCATCACTTATGCACATATAAACACAGTTGCCTTTGGTTACAATAACAGGATCTTCAAGCTTGCCCATTTCTTCGGGGGAATAGTCCTTTGATGACTGCTTCATATTCTCGATCCTTTTATTAATTGCATTCTTTATCGTTTCAAGAGAAGCCTCGTCCTTAGCCTCAAAGCAGGCAATCTCCTCAGCAATAGTACCGCCGCCGATATATATCTTTGCACTCTTATAGCTGTCCGCAGTCACGCCATACAGCTTTTCATACATATCTTCTTCAAGCGGGTTAAGATTATCTTTAAAGGTAATGCTGTTTCTAAGTTCATCAGCAATTTCCGTAACGCTCTTTGAACTCTCAGCGCTGTTTGAACTTTTGCTTCCGCTCTCAGAGCTGCTTCCATCTCCACAGGCTGTAAGCCCCATAGTAAGTGCAGTAACGCCCGCAAGCAAAAGTGCCGTTAATTTCTTCTTGTTCATTTTTATCTGTCCTTTCTTTTATTATGTATTCTGTATAAGAAAATCAAGCCATTTAAGCAGGTATTCCTTGACAAGGTGAACACCGTCCGTAGAAGCTTCTTCGGGCAGATATCCGTTTGCATCAGCAAGTGCCGAACCTACATCAAGAAACTCTACCCCACAGTTATCTGCCGCCGCCTTTACAGCAACATTAAAGCGTCTGACATTTTCATTTGTCCACGGCTCACCCTCTGATTCCTTGGAAGCCGTGATCGGGATTATCGACTGAATATATATCTTTGCATCAGGCTGTTTCTCTTTAATGGCATTTATCAGTTCTTCATATTCCGCCTGGAAGTTTTCCACATAAGGCCAGCCTATCTCGTTTATACCAAACATCACATATACTCTGCCAAACTGGTGCTGTGCAAGGGCATCTGAAACATTGCCCATATTTCCGTTATCAAGTGTTATATTTTTTTCGTCAAGTGCAGAGGATACATTAAGCCCTGTTGCACAGTAGAAAGTAGCAAGCGGCTTACCCGAATTCATAGAAAGCCCGACAGTTCTTGAGTCCCCCACAAAGCAGGCGTCTGCAAAATCGTCCGAATCTTTCGTTACAGGCTGGGGCGCCGATGAATCATCACTGCTGCTGTCATCATTCTTTACAACATCCTCTTTATTCTTATCTGCCGAAATCACAGAAGAACTTTCATCAGCAGAATTACTGCTGTTATCCCCTGTATCTGTTTCAAGGCTGACAGAAGAAAGTATCAGCCACACAAAAACCATTATTGCCGCCAAAACGCAGAAAACAGATATTACATTTTGCTGGATCCTTGCCCTGTTAGCGGGCGAAGGGGCTTTCTGCTCAGCCATACCAAAGACCTCCGACTTAGAAATTCACACATATTTATCATAACACATTTTACCTTTCTTTTCAAGGGCTTTAATGAAATTTAAGAAAAAAGCCAAATCTATCCTGAAATTCAAGTCATTTTTTGTCAGTTTATCACCACACAAAAATCCCCCCTGCCTATATGGGTGGCGGGCTTAAAAGGGCTTACGTGTTCTACTGGGGGAAACCCTTCCCGAAAAAGGGTTCTCCCCCAGGCCCCTTTCCTAAAACTTTTGACCTATTTTTACATAAAGGGCGTCTTGCCCTTTATGAAAAAATAAATTAGAAGTCTTTGGAAGGGGGTTCGGGGGAGAACCTTTCTTCAGAAAGGTTTCCCCCGATAAAAGATAAAACACATAAGCTTCTTTAAACCCAGCTTTATATGCGCGGGCGCTGAACTCAAATAACAAAAAGACACTTCTGCCGTGATACGGCAAAAGTGTCTTGATAAATACTTCTTTATTGCACCCGCGCTTAAAGAGCAGAGGTGCCTTTGAAAAGCATTCTTGCAAACTGTAGTGCGATCAGATACCTGTGATACCCGAACGCTCAACACCCTCAATGAAGTATCTTTGCAGGAATACATACATAATAAGTATTGGCGTGATAGAGAGTATACAACCAGCTTCGAGCCATACTATCATCTGCCTTATACCTACCTGCTGACCTGCAAACAACTCCTGAATAAGAGTAGAGTCAAGGTTTTTGAGCATAAGTGCAACAGTATCATTTCTTGTAAAGTATGAAGATGAGATATAGAAGTCATTCCAGTACCATACGATAGCGAAAAGGAATACTGTAAGGAATGAAGTTTTCGCATTAGGGATCATGACCTGAACATAAGTTCTGAGCGGTCCGCAGCCGTCAAGGTATGCAGCATCTTCAAGTTCCTTTGGCAGTCCTCTGAAGAACTGACGGAAGATGTAGATGAACAGGCCGGCTCTTATACCATTTGCAAAGAGTGCAGGCAGGTACATTGTAAGCGGGCTGTTGATAAGTGACTCACCGCCCTTGAGAACCGTTATCCAGCCGAATGAATACTGCATGAACAGCGGTATAGTGATGATCTGCGGTGGAACGATGATCATAAGTGTTACTATTGCGAAAAGTATGTTTTTGCCCTTGAACTTAAATCTTGCAAAGCCATAGCCTGTTATCGAACAGGATACGACCTCCAGAACGGAAGCGATAAGGTTAAGTAAAACCGTATTGAGCGCTGTTTCCGTAAAGTTCATTATCTTCCATACGTCCTTGATATTATCAAGGGTGAAGCTCTTGGGCAGCCAGATGATCGACGGATCGTTCATCTGTTCATCAGGTCTGAATGCTGTTGAGATCATAAAGATCATAGGGTAGAGTATGATAAAGCTAAGACCGAAAAGAATAAGGAATCTGAATATAGGCCAGATAGAGTCGATCGCAGCCTTACGTCTGTTATATCTTATCTGATCGGGGGTAAGGTATTTTTCTATACCCTCCTCTTTCATTTTCTTCAGACGTTCTTTTCTTGCCTTTTTACACTCTTTTTCAAACTGTTTTTCTTCCTTTTTAGTTGCCAATTTACTCCACCCCCTTACTCAACTTCATAGTATACGATCTTGTTTACAATGATAACAACGATACCAAGTACCACGCCGACTATTGCGAAGTACGCCCAGGCCATTGCTGCCATCATGCCATGCTCCCAGCTCGAAGACTTAGTAAGTACGAGCAGCATGACGTCGTTAGACGGATCAACGAAGGAGTCAACGACTGTGTAAACGATAGATGCAAGTATCATAGGGCTTATGTAAGGGATAGTGATCTTCCAGAAATACTCCCATGCTGTAGCACCCTCCATATTAGCAGCTTCCTTAGCTGATGTGGGGATACCCTGTAATGCCGAGAGGAACAGGAGGATCTGTATACCCGAGTTCCATACGAGGTTCATGATATCACTCGTTACCGAGCTTATTACCTCTGTCAGAGAATCGCTGATGTTATAAACGCCTAAGAAATTGAGCAGCTCGTCAACGAGGTTTGCTTCAAACATTGAGCTGAACTGTTCAGAACCGCCTGCGTAACCGCCTGTGGACATATTACCGTTGATAATATCTATAACAGGACCGGTAGCAATAATAACCGGGAGGAAGAATACTGCTCTTGCGAAAGTTCTTCCCTTGAACTTCTGGTTGAGGATGACCGCGATAAATATTGAGAATACAAGGATAAGAGGAGTTTTGAGTGCTGTATCCTTGAGCATATTTACAAGTGCGGGGGAATAGTCAACGTCTGTTCTGAAAGCGTCTATGTAGTTTTTAAGGCCTACCCATTCAAGCTGCATCTCGCCGTCAACAGGCTGAGTTTTGTTGAACGAGTATATAAACGATTCAATAAGCGGCATTATGAAGAAGTATATAGTACCTATTGCCCAGAGAGCTATAAACCCATAGCCATAGAGTGCTTTTCTTCTTTCATAGGGGATCTTTCTTCCCTTCTGCTTGACAGGGGCTGAGCCTGCAAGCTTTGCCTCAGTTTCTTCCGTGTTCGTTGTTTCAGGTTCTGAGGCATCATTAGTTTCCGTTGCAGCAGCTTCTTCAACAACTTCTTCTGCTGTTTCAAGAACTTCCTGCTCCTGCATATTTTCCATTTCACTCATTAGCCGTTTGAACCCCCTTCACTTAAAGCTGGCGACAGATCGTAAGTCGTACCGTCCACCGTTGCGGTATATGCTTTAAGATTTACTCTTACCACGACATCCTTGCTGCCGTCTGTATAAGTTGTCTTTAGCTCGTTACCGTCGGAAGAACGTTCATACTTCTTGATCGTCATATCACTCACACCTGAAAGTATCTGCTTTGTAAGCTCGTACTCCTTAGCTGCGTGAGGTACCCAGCCTTCATAATTTGCATAGTAAAGCTCATCGTAATCCGTATCTGCAAGCACTGATGAATCCTCATATATCATATCATAGTGGATATTAGAGCCTGCCGCCAAGCTCAGCATAAACATTTCGTCGCTGTTGGAGCTTGCGTTTATCGGTGTACCCGCATACGGAACATACCCGTGAATTACCATCTGATAGAACGGAATATCATAATCCGTAACATTAAAGCCGCTTGAGTATACAGGCACATTTGTTATATTTGATGCAAACGGAAGAACATAAGCATTTGTAGCATCTGTAATAACGCCGCCCATTTCCTCCTTAGCCTTCTTGTAGCCTTCAATAATAGTATTCATGGTCTTATCCCTGCTTGAAGTATTCTTTGAGGAGAAGTCACTTGAAAGCTTATAGGAGAAATCACCGAAGCCGATATTCTCTATACTCTCGTCCTTATAGCTCGATATCATTTCATCAAAGACATCATTATACCTTGAAGGCGAGAGCAGTGCAGGAGATACGCCGACTTCTGCAACACCGAATGCGTAGGAATATTTGCTCTGTCTTGAATAAGCATTTGATATTCTTATCGCTGTGCTTGTAAGTGTCATATACCCCCACGAGCTTGAATCCATTGTATTGTTGTTCATCGAGGGGTATACCTTCACGCCGTCGGTTGAAAGAACATCCTTAAAGTCCTTGTCGCCGCCGAGCGTACCCGAAGCCTTAGCTTTGGTAGAGATCTTATTTGTGATAGACTTATTTGTCCAGTCATTATAGTCGATTATCATATCGTCTATTTGCTGTTCTTTAAGCTTATCAATGATCTCCCCTGCCTGCTTAAAGCCTGTTATCTCAGTTTTAAGGTCAAAGGGAAGGCCTAAGATAGACGTCTGCTTCAAAACACCACCGTAGAAGTCAACATAAAGAGGAGTCTTGTTAGCCTCTGTTTTCTTTTCAAGCCCCTTGTTTTCAACAAGGTAGTTCCTGTAGACCTCAGCGCACTGTGCGTAATTCACCTGTTCGCCGTCTTCATTTGATATAGGATAGTACCTTACGCCGAATCTTTCGGTCTTGATGCTTCCCTTTTCAAAAACCGTAAGCCTGTTTGTAGAGTCACCGCTCATATAAAACTGGTCTGTGCTTCTTGCAGTAAATGTGAAGTTCACATTATTGTAAGCCTGCTTGTTCTGACCTGTCACCTGAGCGTTGCAGTATACAAAGGAATCGCCTTCAGTCGCGATCATTACAAGCCCGTCAGATCCTTTGACAGTTGCCGCAACAGGCATATAAGCCTGCTGAACAACTCTCGGTGCGGAGAGTGGTACAGGGGTATAATCCCTGCCGTAGATCACCTGTTCATAGTCAGCGTAGTTTGACTTGCCGTTATTATAGTTTATAATTGCACCGCTGCCGTCTGGGACTATCATATAGCCGTCTATTGCAGTTCCGTCGATATCTGTTGCCGACTGCGCGCCGAACATAGGCGCCATTGATATCTGTGTTATTACCTTACCGTCTATAGCATTCGTATCAGGCTCGACGATATCCTTAGTATCAACATAGATATAAAGTCCCTTATCATCAAGCTCGTAATGTACGGGAACGGTAAAGCCGCCGTTTGATTTTGTGAACTTGTAAGTAGCAACAAGTCCCTTTGAGTTAGTCTTATACTTCACCTTTGCCTTTGAGGTAACGGAGTATACGTCCGTTGTGTTCCTCTTGCTCTGCAAAAGGTCTGCATACTGAACGACAAGTCCCGAAGCAACCTGTTTTCTCTGGGCGGTCTTCATCATTCTGCCCTTAGCCTCGTCAACGATAGTTGCATCGCCGAATGCATTTATCGGGCTTGACCACCAGAACTGCTTTGAAGCCTTTACGTAAAGCGCTACCCTTTCATTTTCTTCATCCGCGTAGAGTATGAAGTTATCATTTTCGGCAGCAACCTCACAGCTTTCAAGTGCAATTGCTTCTTCGTCGGTAATAAGGGGTTCAAGGTCATCAGACTTTTCTTCCTTTTCTTCCTTTTCTTCCTTATCGTCCTTGCTGTCTTCACCGCCTGCATCTTCAGCAGATGTATCCGCCGCAGCTGCCGCTGCTGCATCATCTGCTTCATCAGATGAAGCGACTACCGAACCCAGAGGCATCAGCATTGTAAGAACTAACGCAAAAACTATTGCCTTTTTATAATTTCTGTTATGCATTTAATTTACACCACCGTTTCTAAAGTTAGCCTCTGATCCTGTAAAGAATTTCCGTATAGATCTGATAGATGAATACATATAACTGCTGGAAAAGTGAGATAAGCAGCACTGCAAGGAAAAGTATCAGGAGCATTACGATCACCGTACCCACCATTGAAACAAGTGTCTTACCGAATGAATACTGGTGTGCTGCACGCATAGCCTGCACCATAAGTATCACTGACCAGCCAAGTCCCAGCCAGGAAATTGCTGTTATCCAGATCGATTCATCTTTTATAAGTACGTTTGAAAGTATGACCGATAAAAACGTACACACTATATAAGGAACGAGCGCGTAAGCCGAGTAGATAAAGATCCTTTTGAATGTACCTTCACCGTCGAACAGTGTACACAGCGCCCAGTTGCCTACTACCCATGTTATAAAGTATACTACCGACTGAACCAGAAGGGGAACAACGTTGAATACTTTAACATAGTTTTCATTATAGGCAAATCCCGTAAGTCTGTGGTCAACCACCTGTGCGATAAAGAGCAATACAACTATCGCTATCGAAACAGGTATCGAACCCTTCTTTTTCCACCTGAGATCCTCAAAGCCTTCAACGGGGTGGAAAATGCAATGCTTGAGCCAACCTATGGTTGAATATTCATACATACAAGTTTCCCTCCCTTAAATTCTCTCACGCTCGTGGATAACGATTATACCCTTATTTATAAGTATCTTTCTTACTATAAGGAGGATTATCAGTACCGCGATTATGATGATTATTGCTGTAAAGTGATCCCTGAGGAAATCTTCTCTTGCATACTTGAATGCCTTATCGTAGTCATCTCTGTCATATGCAAGCTTAAAGTAGTCAAGAGCCTCGTTATATCTTTCCTGATTAAGTGAAGCCTTGCCCATTCCGACATATGCGAGTGTATAAAGGCCATCTCTGTCAAGAACGTTATTCCAGTAAGGAACAGCCTCTACATACTTACCTTCGTCATAAAGCTCAACTGCCTTATGGACCTGCTGGCCGAAAGTAGTTGTCGTAAACACTGTTATATCATTCTTGGCACCGTCTATTACATAGACATTTTCACCGAGAGTTTCAACGGCATTAGGCTGTGAGAAAGAACCTCTCTGGTCAGCAGTTGAAGTCTTGGTGCCGAAGATACAGATAAGGTTTGCATTCTTATCGTACTGGAACACACGGCCTGTTTCAAAGTCAAGGACATTCATACGCCCCTGTCTGTCGACCACGATATCGGTAAGCATTATGTTATGCTTTTTGTTCTGTACCGAGTCCCATACGGCATCTGTGATATCGCCGAATTTATACTCGTTACCTGTATTATTGTTCCAGATATTATAGCCTGCGGAGTTAAGCTTCTTGACCGCGTCTGTCGAGGTATTGCCCTTTTCGGTTACGGTATAGATAAAGCCTTCGCGGTCTATATCGAAGTTGTTGTACTCAGAAGGAACGTTTCTTTCCATAGCGTTTATCTGAGCATTGGAAGCGAACTTCCTCCAGATAGTCTGTGCGATTACCTTAGCAGTAACTTCAACACGGTTAGCGCCGTAGAAGCCTGTAAAGGAACCGTCCCTTGAAAACTGTACCGCACCTGTATTTACAGAAGTAACAACAGCATACACGTTTTCAGCGTTATCTGCTATTACCTTTGAAGGGAGGAATGTCGACTGAGTGTAGAGTGCCTCCTCAGGCTTGGTATATTCAAGGATAAGTTCAAGAGTATTCTGTACTGTAAGCTTAGCCTTTACTACTCTTGCATTCTTGTTATCTGCTATATAAACGATCTTTTCGTTTGTATATGCACTTGTTTTCACGTAGATACCCATAGGATCCTGGAAATTTGAAAGCCCTGTTTCGGCATCAACGTTTATCTCACTGTTGCCGCTGACGCCATAATACACGCCGCGGAGTTTGAAATCCTCGTTTACTCTGATTATTCTGTTATTGCCCGTATCAGCTATCCAGAATTCCCTTGCATCATCATCACAGAACAGATCCTTGGCACCAGAGAGGGTTATTACAGCGTCCTCACTTACGAAGTAAGGGCTTGAGGGATCCCTCAGCTGTGCAAGACCGATCTCCTCGCCTGTGATCGTTTCGGTTATTCTGTATGCGCTCTGTGAGGGGATAGGCTCCTCCCACGCATCATAGCTATATGAATTGTACGGTTCATCAGCAAATGCCGTGATCGTCATGACCGAGCAAAGCGAGGCTGTCAAAGCAAGAGTAAGGATGCGTTTCATCTTTTTTCTTATTGACATACGTTTCACCTTTTCCTTTTGATATTTGTCTTTTCAGCTTAGTCCTTGATACCCGAATTAGCCATTGTTTCCATAACGTTGCTCTGTGCAACAAGGAATACAACGAGCGGCGGGATAAGAAGTACAACTGCCGCTGCATAAACAGCGCCCTGACGGGAAAGACCGGTCAATGAGATCTGCTGTACTATCGTAGGCAGAGTCTTGAGTTCTTCCGAGTAGATAAGAACACCGCCCTGCATATTCCAGGCGCCCTGGAATGCGAAGATTATCAGTGTCATGATCGCAGGCTTTGAGTTGGGGACAACTATCTGCCAGCATATCCTGAAAAGCCCTGCGCCGTCCATCTTTGCAGCCTCTATCATCGAGTCATGTATAGTTGACATACTCTGACGCATAAGGAACAGGCCGAGAGGAGTAGCGATATTGGGGAGGATAAGTGCGCCGTATGTATCTATCAGGCGAAGCTTTGAAAGCACGAGGAATGTCATAATCCAGGTTGCCTGAGAGGAGAACAGGAGGGCGGTAACAATTATCTTGTTAAGCACGCCGACACCGGGGAAACGGCACTTTGCAAGCACGAATGCCGCACAGCAGCACACAAAGAGGTTAGCCGCGCAGACAACTATCGTAATGAATACCGAGTTGAATATGTACCTTGAAAGCGGCACCCACATATTAGATGCGATATTTACAAGGTCTGAGAAGTTTTTGAACGTAGGGTTGATAACATAAAGCTTAGGCGGGAATACGAACAGCTCCTCGATAGGCTTTATAGACTGTATCAGTGAATAATACAGCGGGAAGAGCATAAACGAACCCAGCAGGCACAGGAAAATGAATATTGCGATATCGCCGCCGAGAGAACCGTTGACTTTCTTCTTTTTATCTTTTACCTTCAGTTTCTCAATAGAAACCTTTTTCTTTTTTCTTGCCATTTCGTATACTCACCTCCCTTAGTCAAGGTACTTCGACAGCAAGGAGTTTATGCCCTTATTTGCCAGAAGCATTGCGGCAAACAGTACAAAGCATATTGCTGCGGAGTAGCCCATTTCAAAACGGATATAGCCATAGTCGGTAGCGTGGTTCATAATTGTGTGAGCCGCGTAGTCAGATGAAGGAAGACCTACGAGTGACTGACCGACAACACCTACTGTGAATGACGAGGATATCTGCAAAACAGCTGCAAAGAGGAGCTGAGGTCCCATTGAAGGGATAGTTATCATGAAAAGTTCCTGCCATCTGTTCTTTATACCCTCGATAGCGCCTGCTTCATACATTGACTTATCAATGTTCTGGAAGCCTGCACGAAGTGCAAGGAAGCCTGCGCCCATTGAGATCCACAGCTGAACTACTATGCAGACACCGAGTATATACTTAGTATCTGTAAGGAACTGAACAGGCTGTGTAAAGATGCCGATATCCATAAGGACTGAGTTTATGTAGCCGTTAGCGTCGCCCGAAAGGATAAGCTGCCAGATTACGTAAACGGAAGTCGTCATAGAAGGTGCATAGAAAACGAATGTAAAGAATGTCTTCAGGAACGGGTGCATTTCATTTATAAGCCAAGCAAGTATAAAGCTCAGTATATAGGAGAAAGGTCCCGTAAACACCGCGAAGATAAGTGTATTTCTTATAGCTATAAGGAATACTTCATCATTCAGAAACAGTGTTTTGAAGTTTGAAAGCCCGACGACCTTAGGTGTCTGAACCATATTGAAGTTCGTAAAGCCTATAGGAAGTGACATTACTATCGGAACTATCAGGAAGATCAAAAACAGTATCATAAAGGGAGCCATAAGACCATAGCACGCTTTATTGACTTTTACCATGTGCCACGTATAAGCCCATTTGCCGGCTTTATTCATTGGCACCTGTTCATTATTTTTAGCCATAAATTACCTACTCTCCTCCCTTTATTACTTATAAACATCAAGGTCATCAAGCTTACGGGTGATCTCGTCGTTGATATCCTTATTGTACCAGAAGAGCGTATCTCTTGCGTTATCAGCCTCGTTTACCACCTGTCTGAATGCGTTCATGATATTTCTTGTTACGCCGTAGGAAGCGGGGATTACAGGTATTTCCACCTGAGAATCGAGCTGTTCCTTGAGCAGAGCGTACTCAGAAGTTGTCCATGAAAGGTTTGCAAGTGCTTCAACGTTTGCTGTAGCGTAACGTCCCATTGTACCGAGGACAGCCTCAATATCCTGACCGTACTGTGTCTGGATATCCGTAGATGTGAACCACTTAGCGAAATCCCATGCGCCGTCAACGTCGGATGCCTTCTTAAAGATAAGTATACCCGAACCTGCCGAGCTTGCAGCGTGGTTGATAGAGCCGTCCGGCTGGACAGTACCGGGAACAGGCTGGAAGCCCCAGCAGCCCTTGATCTCAGGGGCAGCCTTTGCGAGCTGGTTAGCAAAACCGTAGTTATTGATAACTATCGGCATATCGCCCATTCTGAAACGTGTAAATGCATCATATGTCTGTGAGAAGCTGTATGTTGTATAGAACTTTGTCCACTTATCGAAAGCGTTTACAGCTTCGGTTGTATCGAAGTTTGTCTTGGTCTGGTCTTCGTTATAGTAGTTTACGCCCTGCTGGAGGAGGAGCATAGCAAATGTATTGCCTGCTTCTGTTGTAGCGGAGATCGCTGTAACGCCTGCCGAACCCATCTGAGCGAGGATAAGGCCGACCTCCATATAGTTACGCTGAAGTGCAGGGAGGACATCTATAAGACCGTCCCATGTTGTAAGATCTGTTGCGGGATCAATGTTATACTCAGAAAGGATATCCGAGCGGTAGAAAAGCATCGGGAAGTTCTGTTCAAGCGGCAGGCCGTATGTACCGCCGTTATACTGATACAGTACCATAGCATCCTTGGAGAAGTTCTTTGTCACCTCGTCATAGCCGTCAAGCTTTGACAGGTCAACAAGCACATCACGCGCCGCAAGCTGTATCGGGTAGTCACCGCCGATAAACATTGCTATATCAGGGCCCTTGCCTGCGAATGTAGCTTCAACTATACCGCCGACAACGAGCTTTAAGTTTATCTTAGTCTTGGCATCAAGGTTATAGTCGTTATTGATAAGGTTTGTTACCACCTTGGCGTTATCTCTGCCCGTACCGATCCAGGCTGTCATAACGTCGCCGGAATCCTCGTCGATATCAGAGAGAGTATTATAATCCTCAAAGAAGGAACCTATGAACTTCGAGAAGCCATACGAAAGCGACTTGAAGAAGTTTGAGTCTGTTGATGTGAAGTCCTCGTCAGACGAGCAGATCTCGATAAGATCAACTTCAAGCGGCTGAGCGCGGTACTGTGATACCCATGAAGAAACCGCTGTGATATTATCCTTGATCTGTGACATCATAGAAGGTATTCTGTCAGGCTTATCAACACACTTATCAAGTATTATCGACATGGTTCTGAGCGTTACAGCTTCAGTACCGCCGGAACCGGAAAGCTCCTCGATCTTCTTCTGGGCATCTATCAGCTGTTTGCTGTAGGTCTCAAAATCCTTTATACAATCAGGAAGAGCCTTGTCGATATTATAGTTATTGTATTCATCAGGTGAAGGACCTGTGATCTGTCTTATCTGTCTGTAATAGCTGTTTGTATTATAAACGATAGTATCGATCTCGTCCATTATCTCGCCTATCTCACCGGGTACAGCTTCAAGAGTAAGGGTATTCTTACCGGATTCGAGATAGAAGTACATAGGATCATCACCAACGGAAGGTGCTGTAACAGTCCAGTCAGTATCATAGAAGAACTTGATCTGTTCAGCTTCCTGATAAGGCACCTTTCCATTTATATACAGGCGGCGGTTTGAATACATACCGCGCATCTGATCCTGTCTTGCCCTTATACCTATTTTATACCAGCCTGCACTGTCTACAGTAAACTCCCACGTTACAGCCTGAGTAGCTTGATTCCAGTTGCCCTGGCCGCCTATCGTGTTATACTTTTCCTTTGTAGGCGAGGAGCCGTTTGAGGAGGAAGTAAGATAGGAGGTATTATCAGATGTCGGGAACAAGGTCTTATCCGACTTATACTTGGCAAGCTCACCCTCAAGGGTTATCCTCTTGCCCGAAACGGAACCTGTATCGGGGCTTACGGATGAATAAGCGGGAAGTGCCTCGTGGTTATAGAACTTTAAGTATTCTACTGCGAACTGTGCCTTTTCAGAGTCGATCGTTACAGTATGCTTACCCGAATCAAAATAGAAATAAAGCGAATCGTTTGAAAGACCGTCTATATCCTCCAGATCCTTAGTCTGCCACATAACGAGTTCTTTCTGTCCCGGGCGGATATCGTTACCCTTGGAGTTCGTTTCGATAACGCCCTCCTCCTTAGTATCGTTTATCCACACCTTGGGGAGTGTTATACGCTCCGCCGTAGCGTAAGGACTCTGCCCGTCTATACGCAGGCCAAATTCAACGTCTGTTGTCGTTCCTTCAAGTGCTTCATAGCTTGCCTCCACACAGTAAAGGCCTGAAGTCTTGACATCGATATCAAACTCGACCTGACCTGTCTGGCTCGCCCATTTAAAGACGTCGTTCTTACCGTCAACGGTCTCGATACTATAGCTGATGCCCGAGTCTTCGACAGCTCTGAAGTCCTTTCCGTACACCGTGATCTCGTCGTTCGGACGTTCTGCGTCTTGATGTCTTTTCAGGTATGCGCTGTATGTATGTTCTCTCTTAGCCGCGTCTACCGCTTCAGCAGATGCTTCGGAAGCTGTCGAAGAATCCGCATATGCCGCAGGCACAAGAGAAAGCACAAGTGCCAAAGCCATAGCCGATGACGCTATACGTCTAAACCTTGTGTTTTTCACAATTTAGTCCACCTTTCTTACTGAATTTGCTGATATATTAAGGTATAAAAAATCTATCCCGAAGCAGGGGAAGCCTCAGCATCTTGCCCCGCGTGTGAAACTCTATGACGGGGGTACTATTTTAATACCCGTACCCGCATCATCAAGTTCAACCCTGACTTTATCGCCGCCTTTAAGACCGAGAGCCTCAAGCTGTTCCTTTGGTATCTGGAGTCTGCCCGATCTATCGAGGACTGCAAGTTCCTCATGCGTCTGTTCTTCTTCGCTTTCCGCCTTTTCAGAAAGCATATCGCCCATTTCATCAAGTTCAGCTGCATAGGAGCGTTTTCTTACTATTTCCGAGCTGGTCCGGCCGTCCCTTATAGCGACCACCCTGTCGATATGGTTTGCAAGCTTCACATCATGCGTAACTATCACGACGGTTATCCCCTCGGACTTATTAAGTTCTTTAAATATATCAAGTATCTTATTTGAAGTCTTGGTATCGACCGAGCCAGTCGGTTCATCAGCGAGCAGCAGCCTCGGCTTATTTGCGAGCGCTATAGCTATTGCCACCCTTTGCTGTTCACCGCCCGACATCTGGTCAAGCCTTGAATTCTTCCTATGTGCAAGCCCCACCTTTTCAAGAAGTTCGGATGCCCGTTTCTTTCTTTCCTTAGCGGAGGAGAGTATCATAGGCATTTCAACATTCTGCTGTGCAGTGAGGTAAGGGATAAGGTTCCTTGCATTATTCTGCCACACAAAGCCGACAGTTTCACGCTTATATATCATATAGTCCTTATCCGAAAACTTCAGCAGGTTCTTGCCGTCGATATAAAGGCTGCCCGCCGACGGTCTGTCAAGGCCGCCGAGCATATTGAGCAATGTTGATTTACCGCTGCCCGAATTACCGACGATCGCCATAAGCTCACCTTTTTTCACATCAAGGTCAAGCCCCTGCAGTGCGACGACTTCGACTTCATCAGTCTTATATATCTTGACCAGGTTTTCACACCTTATCATATATTCGCCGTCATTATTGTGTTCATTCACGGTGATATCTTCATTCAACTATCTCACCGTCCTCTAAAGTATAGACCTTATCCGCGATCTCCACCATACTGGGATCGTGGGTGGTCATTATTATCGTCATTTTATCCCTTGCGACAAGCTCTTTGAAAAGCTTTACAACGTGAAGCCCGGTTGCCGTATCAAGCTCGGCAGTAGGTTCATCGGCAAAGATTATCTTCGGTTCATGCGCTATAGCCCTTGCTATCGCAACCCTTTGCTGTTCACCGCCTGACATTTCGGGCGGCCTGTGGTGCATACGTTTGGAAAGGCCGACATTTTCGAGGACCTCCCTCACGCGCTTATCGCGCTGTTTATAGGGGTACCCTGCAAGGCGCAGGCCGAATTCGACGTTTTCATAAGCCGTCATACCCGACATAAGCGCCACCGACTGGAACACAAACGCCATCTGATACCGCCTGAGGTCGTCACGCTTAGCTTCGGAAAGCTCAGTGATATCGTCGCCGTCAAAGTACACGCCGCCTGTTGTAGGCTTATCAAGTGCGCCCATTATATTTATAAGTGTGGTTTTACCGCTGCCCGAGCGCCCCCTTAAAATAGTGAGTTTACCCTTTTCGATATCGGCATTTATGCCCTTTAGTGCGTGGACAACGCTGCCGTCACCTATTTTAAAATCACGCCCGACATTTTTCACGGAAAGAATGACATCCCGCGTATTATCTGCATTATCCATAAGCTTATCCTCAATACAAGCACAAAACACTCACGCCGTTTTCACATTATCATTATCAAAAAACGCCCTGTACCATATTATATAGGGCGCAAAAGCGGCAGAACTGCGCGCCTCACTTGTGCATTTTGCACATACGAAAGCGCCGCCTTGCACGATAACAAGATGTAGTGAATTTGTTCAAAAAACTATACGTAGCTTGTGTATTTTGACTTACTTTTAGTCAATTTAATCAAAAAGACGGTATTAGCCTAATCATAATTATACCAATTCGCAAAGGTTTTGTCAAGATAACGTAAACGTTTTAGGTTTAATTTTTTTGTGCAAATTTTGCCTTTGTGCATTTTGCATACTGTGTGCCCGTATTTTTGTGCAGGGTGCAAAAACTATTTAAACAAGTTTTCAAAGATTTACAATTCAAACGGGCATTATAACGATTACAAGCAAATTATTTGCAGAAAATTTACAATTGCGAGGATAATTTCTTTCTTGTTTTCGACAAAAATCTTCGGGGACAGGCTGTAATATTCTTATAGCGAGATTTCATATTTTTATAAAGAGGGTGTTTTTTCCATATGATCCCAATTACAGAATACGACAGTGAGCGAAAGATACTGACAGCACTTCTGCAAGGCGAGATAGACCACCACTGCGCAGGAGAGATACGCAGGTGTATCGACATAGCGATAGACAAATACTCCCCAGAGCTTTTAGCGCTTGACTTTTCGGGGGTGACATTCATGGACAGTTCGGGGATAGGGCTTGTTATGGGCAGATACAAGCTTATGAAGGAAACAGGCGGCGAAACGATAGTTTTAAACCCACGCGATGACATAAGGAAGCTTATGGAGCTTGCATCACTCGGGCGGCTGACAAAAATTGCATACACTGCACATTCAGCAGCTAAAGCAAGCAGCGGCAGGAAGGTACCGTAACAAGCGCACAAAACCGAAAGGAGGAGGTACCCCCCGAAGGTACCGAAAAGACAATGAAAAGAGAAGTAAAAAACAAAATGAAGCTAAGCTTTATCTCACGCTCTGAAAACGAAGGGCTTTCGAGGATCGCGGTAAGCGCGTTTTTAAGCAGTGCCGGGGCTGATGCAGGGGTGATAGCACAGCTGAAAACCGCTGTTTCGGAGGGTGTCACGAATGCTATAGTACACGGCTACAGAGGGATCACCGGAATAGTCACGCTTGAATGTACGATATACGAAAACGGGCTTATCAGAACGGTGATACGTGACAAAGGTACAGGCATAGAGGACATTGAAAAAGCCATGGAACCGCTTTACACCACCGCCCCCGAGGAGGAACGCGCAGGGCTTGGCTTTGCGATAATGAAAAGCTTTTGTGACAGGATAAGGGTAAGAAGTGTGCCGGGCAAAGGCACAACTGTCACCCTTGACAAATACATAGCAGAAAATGGATAAGCAGAGAGAAGCGCTTATAGAGGAAAACACGGGGCTTGTTCATCTTTGTGCGGGAAGGCTGAAGGGCAGAGGGATAGAATACGAGGAGTTATTTTCGGCGGGAATGCTCGGGCTTGTAAAAGCGGCAAGGGGATTTGACACAGACAGAGGTGTTAAGTTTTCCACATATGCTGTTCCTGTTATCCTCGGGGAGATAAAGCGGCTTTTCCGTGACGGAGGGCAGGTAAAGGTAAGCAGGTCACTCAAAGAGTTATCCCTTAAAATATCAAGAGCAAGGGAGAGCCACATACGCACAAACGGCAGAGAGCCCACAACAGAGGAGCTTTCACAGATGCTCGGGGAAAGCCGTGAGAGGATAGTACAGGCGATATGCGCCATAATGCCCGCTGTCAGCCTGACAGAATGGGACGATGACGGAGAGAGCCAGACCGACATACCAACGCCCCCGCCCGACGGCGAGATAACCGACAGGCTTGCGCTTTACTCGGCACTCGGCGAGCTTGGCGGGCAGGACAGAAAGCTTATTTATCTGCGCTTTTTCGAGGACAAGACGCAGTCGGAAACCGCAAAGATACTTGGAATGACACAGGTACAGGTATCAAGGCGGGAAAAGAAGATAATCAGCGGGCTGAAGGAAAAGCTGATATAGCAAAAGACACCCCTGCCGATATACAGCAGAAGTGTCTGATCCACTATTTTTACCATTCTGTTATCAGAGCTTTGCCCTGTCCTTAGCACGCTGCGTATTGCTCAGAGTCTTTTTCCTGATACGGATATTCTTGGGCGTTACTTCAAGAAGTTCATCGTCAGCGAGGAATTCAAGGCTGTCTTCAAGGCTCAAAACTCTCGGCGGGATAAGGCGGAGTGCATCATCACTGCCGCTTGCACGAGTATTGGTCAGGTGCTTTTTCTTGCAGACATTTACCACAAGATCCTCCTGCTTGGGTGAAGCGCCCACTACCATGCCTTCATACACAGGGGTGCCGGCTTTAATAAAGAGCTCTCCCCTTTCCTGTGCGTTATAAAGGCCGTAAGTAACAGCTTCTCCGGTTTCAAATGCAACAAGTGAGCCTGTTGCACGCTTGGGGATATCACCCTTATACGGCTGATAGCTGTCAAACACGCTTGACATAATACCCTCACCCTTGGTATCGGTAAGGAATTCACTTTTATATCCGAAAAGTCCCCTTGCAGGGATAAGGAATTCAAGGCGCATTCTGCTCCCGACGGGGGCCATCTGTGTAAGTTCGCCCTTTCTGGCGCCTATCTTTTCCATTACGGGGCCGACACAGTCCTCGGGAACATCTATAACAAGGCGTTCAATTGGTTCATTAAGTTTACCATCGATTTCACGGTAGAGAACCCTTGGTGTAGAAACGCCGAGTTCGTAGCCCTCTCTGCGCATATTCTCTATAAGGATAGAAAGGTGCATCTCTCCCCTGCCCGCAACACGGAATGAATCGGTAGAATCGGTTTCGGACACCCTGAGGGAAACATCTTTGAGAAGTTCTTTGAAAAGCCTGTCACGCAGGTGACGGGAGGTAACGAATTTGCCCTCTCTGCCTGCAAAAGGCGAATCATTGACAGAAAAGGTCATTTCCACTGTAGGCTCAGATATCTTAACAAAAGGAACGGCTTCAAACTCGCCGAAATTACAGATAGTATCGCCTATTGTGATATTTTCGATACCGCTTATACATACTATATCGCCTGCCTTTGCGCTGTCGCAGGGGACACGCTTTAAGCCCTCGATCTGATATATTGTAACTATCTTACCGCGGTAGGGCTTTTTGGTTTCATGGAAATCGCCTACTGTAACGTCCTGATTTACCCTGATCTCGCCGCGTTCTACCCTGCCGATAGCTATCCTGCCGACATACTCGTTATAGTCGATAGAAGATACGAGCATCTGCATTGAGCCTTCGGTATCAACTTCGGGCGCGGGTATATAGGAAAGTATCTCATCAAAGAGAGGGATCATATCCTTACCCGGTTCATCAGGCGAAAGGGAGGCTGTACCGTCCCTGCCAGAACAGTAGAGTATTGGAGAATCGAGCTGTTCGTCAGATGCATCAAGATCCATAAGAAGTTCAAGCACTTCGTCGCCGACTTCATCAAGCCTTGCATCAGGGCGGTCTATTTTATTTACAACTATTATGATCTTATGACCGAGTTCAAGGGCTTTCTGGAGTACAAACCTTGTCTGGGGCATAGGACCTTCAGCGGCATCAACGAGCAGTATAACGCCGTTCACCATTTTAAGAACACGTTCGACCTCGCCGCCGAAATCGGCATGGCCGGGGGTATCTATAACATTTATCTTTACGTCCTTATAGAATATAGATGTATTCTTTGCAAGGATAGTGATACCGCGTTCACGTTCGATATCATTTGAATCCATCACCCTGTCATTTACTACCTGGTTTTCACGGAAGGTACCGCTTTGCTTTAACATTTCGTCAACGAGGGTAGTTTTACCGTGGTCAACGTGAGCGATGATTGCGACGTTTCTCAAGTCTTCTCTTATCATTTTACCCGTCCTTTCGGTCATGATCATCCATTTTCATCTTAAAAACACCGAAAAATATTATAACGCTTAATAACCAAATTGTCAAGGCGGTTTTTATACAATTTTCACAAATTTAATATATTCTCAAAATTTATGCAAAAGCGGATCTAACTGTCCAAAAATTTGCATTGACAAATCCGTGATCCGTGTTATAATAGCATTGACAGAGCAAGACAGAACAAACATTCTTAAAGGACAGGTGAGTAAAATGAAAGCAAACAGCATTTACTTAGACTACACATCAAATCTGGCATTTGAGCAAAGAGAGGAGAAGCACTGCCCGCCGATATCGGTAACAACGAAAGCACAGGCATTAAAGAAGCGCGGCAGAATAAGAAAAGAGCGTATTTTTATGACCTCTGCCGCTGCTATGGTGATAGCAGCAGACCTGACTCTCCTCGGGCTGATACTGAAAATAGCGCAGGTAATAGCTATACAGACGCAGTCATATACAATGGCAGGCATATACACAACAGGAATGTGTTTTTTCACTCTTACGCTGCTTGAAAGTGTTGCGGCGCTGAAAGGTTCGGGCGTAATAGAAGCGCTCTCCTACATCTGGAAAATAATTACTGCAGCGTGCGTTTCAGGACTTATAATCACATCTGCGCTATTTCACCAATCCGCAGGCGGCAGCATCATAATCACAGCTTTCATATGCATTTGCGGCCACATGACTTTAAAAAAGAAATAATCGACAGCAAAAATGCACAACCGGGCGCAGCAATTCAGCCACACAATTTATAAATTCCTACAAAAATAAAAAAAATCGTCAAATCTCCAAAAAAAGCTTGACAAACAAAATGTTTTAGTGTATAATAATATAGTCGTTTACGGGGCATAATGGCGGCATAGCTCAGTTGGCTAGAGCACTTGGTTCATACCCAGGGTGTCACTGGTTCAAATCCAGTTGCCGCTACCATTAAGCCCCACAGACAGACGGCCCGTTGGTCAAGTGGTTAAGACTCCGCCCTTTCACGGCGGCATCATGGGTTCAAATCCCGTACGGGTCACCATTCAACGTTCTCGGAAACAGCGTAATATCGCCGTTTCCGAGTTTTTTATTTTCCTAAAAATCGCTCTTGGGACTTACTTGGGACTTATGCTGTCTTCACGCACCGTAGCCTGTCTTGATGCAGATGATCTTCGCACGGTTGATGTCACTTTCATTACAATTGTCCGCCGTGACAGTCGGCTCAGAATCTTTGACCTGGTTTTCTCTGAACATATGAGAATACAAGTTCAAAGTTGTAGAAACTTGGGCATGACCTAAAACTCCCGAAACCGTGGTGGGGTCGATACCTGCACCGATAAGTAAGCTAGTATGCAAGTGTCTGAATTGGTGAATTCCATAAAATGGGAAGTTGTGTTCCTCACAAAATTCCTTCAACCAGCCATAGGGAGTTTGAAGATTCATAGGTCGCCCATCCCACTTTGTAAACAGGCGGTCTGTTTCGTTCCACTTGCTGCCGAGTCGCCTGATCTCACTATCCTGCCATTCTCTGTATTCTTTCAAAACGTCTATCACATTCATCGGGACTTTTATGAAACGCACCGAGCATTCGGTCTTGGGGGTATCGGTGTAGATTCCCCTCGCCTTTGTGTAATTCGACGTTCGCTCAATGTGGATAACTCCCGTTTGAAGATCAATGTCATGCCATTCAAGGCCTAACATCTCACCCCGACGCATACCGCTGTAAATTATCAGCGTAAAAAATGCTTTCCATTTGATAGTTGCGTGCTCGTCAAGCAGCGTAAAGAAATGCTGAGTTTCTTCCATTGTGAGAATATGCCGCTTTTTCTTGCTGCCCTTCGGGACGGTCACTCTCCTGCACGGATTGTCCGACAGCATATCCATTCTTATACCATAGTCAAGTACAGTTGATATGAACGACAAATAATGCACCATTGTTTTATGTGACAGCGGCTTGCCTGTATGCTCGTTTACTCCTTCCCCGGCAAGGCTGTTGATGAATTTCTGGATATCCCTTGCGGTCAGCTTGTCGATGCGGATA